>DASSLT010000034.1:0-19562 GCA_035689305.1 Solirubrobacterales bacterium
TTTGGCGGCCTGGCCGGTTTCCTGGGAGGAGGCGGTGGCGGTCGCCAGGCGGGCGACGTTGGTGCTCGAGGGCGAGCCGGGTGCGCTGACGGTGATTTCGACGCTTGCCGGGGCGCTCGATTTCGAGCCGTTGGAGACGACGAGTGAGAATTTGAGGCTGGCCGGGCCGCTCGGCGCGGTGAAGGTCGGTTTGGCGGCGGTGGCCGAGGAGAGGGTCACCGCCGGGCCGGCGGTCTGGGTCCATTGGTAGGTGGGCGCCTGGGCGGTCCCGGAGCTCGACGCCGAGCCGTCGAGGGTGACGCTCGCTCCCGAGGCCACGGTCTGGGCGGGGCCGGCGTTGGCGGTCGGGGTCGGGGTTTCGCCTTCGGCGTAGACCGCGGTGTAGGTCGCCGCGGTGCTGGCGGTCACCGAGTGGACCCGTTCGCCGCCGTCCGACCAGCTCTGCCAGGTGTAGGTGTGACCGTCGACCTGCTGGGTGGCCGGTGCCGTCAGGGTGACGTTGCCGTCGGCAATGACGGGCAGGGTGAACGGCGTCGGTTTGTTGGCGAGGCCGGCGGTGACGGTCAGGCCCGGCGGTTCGGTGGCGAGCTGCAGATCGACCCGGACCGGCAGCAGCTGGATCGCTTTGCTCGCCGAAAGCCCGCGGGAGTCGACCGCGGTCATGATCAGTTCGAGCCGCGAGGGATAGTCGTGGTCCGGAGCCCGGAAGCTGCCGGAAGTCGTGCCGGGGAAGTTCTGCAGGGGATGGACGTGACAGTCGTTGTCGTTTTCAGGACAGTGGTACATCCGCGTCGCCCAGGAGATTCGTGCAGCCGGCAGCGTTCCGTCCTGCGCGTCTTCGGCGATCCCTTTGAAGTTGATCGTCTGCCCGACCCGCCAGGTGAGCGCTTCGCCGGGTTCCTGGATCACCGGGGTCGGCGGCGTGTCGCCGGGGTAGATCGTGACTTTGGCGATGTCCGATTCGAGCGAGGAGTTGGTGACCCGGACCGCGACTTCGACGTTGCTCGACCCGGTGTAGGTGTTGGCGATCTGGGCACCTCCGGACGTCTCGAAGGAGCCGTTGCCGTCGAGGTCCCAGGCGTAGCTCAGCGGTTTGCCGTTGGGGTCGCGGGAGCCGCTTGCATCGAGTTGCGCCTGCAGTGGCGAGGCGCCTGACTCAGGGCTGGCGGTCAAGGCCGCGACCGGGGCGTTGGAGCCGTGGGTGATCCGGTGGATCGCGCCAGCGCCGAATTCGTTGCCGCCGACGGTGCTGAACAGACTCACGTAGTAGAGGTTGCCTTCGGGTCCGACAACGAGGTCGACACCTGGGTATTTGCCGCCTTGGGTGAGGAAGGGGGCGGTGGTCGATGGGTCGGGTTCGCCGCTGGCGTCGGCCCGCATCACGTAGATGCAGCCACGGACCGGGTCGGCGAAGAACAACGCCCCTTTATAGGCGGCCGGGTAGGTGGAGCCATCGTAGATCGCGCTGCCCGAGACCGCCGAGCCTTCCGAGCGCGGACAGGTGTCGCCGGGGGTGACTCCGGAGCCGTGGCTGTAATAGAAGAACGGGGCGGTCGTCGCGGTCGGTTCGGCGTAGAGGTTTTTGCAGAGGTTCAGGTTCAGGTTCTGGTAGCTCGAATTGACGAACGGGCCCTCGTAGCAGGGCCAGCCCGAGTTGTAGGCGCGGCTGGGATCGGGTTTGAAGCGGTCGATCTCCTCGTAGTTGTTCCAGCCGACGTTGGCGACGAAGAGCTGGCCGGTCCCAGGCTGGATTGCGAAGCGGTAGGGGTTGCGGAAGCCGTAGCCGATGATGCGGCGCTCGTTCGCATCGACGCTCGAGGCCATCGGGTTGCCGGGCCAGCCTTCGCCCGTGTTCGGGTTGATCCGGATCACCGATCCGTTGAGGCCGGTCGGATCCGGGCTGGCGGCGTTCGGGTTGAACGGAGTCCGCGCGTCCTGTGCGCGGAGAGCGCCGCCTTCGGCAGTCGGCGGCGTCTGGTCGCCGCCGACGGGCACCGGAGCGTCGCCGCACTGGTTCTTGTTCGGCCACCCGAGTTTCCCGTAGTCGACGTTGTTGGCGTCGGCGCCCTCGCCGCCGCTCGCGTAGAGCGCGCCTTCGGGCCCGAACTGCAGAGCACCCACCGAGTGCGAGGAGAACTGGGCACACCAGCCTTCGACCAGCACGTTCTCGGCCGGTTGGCCGCCACTGGTAACTGCTTTTTCGTAGCCGCTGGCGGCATCGGCGGTGAGCCGCACCACGCGGCCGCTGACCGGACAGGCGTCGACCCCGGTACCCGAAGGCTTTGCGTCACAGCCGTCGCCGCTTTGTCCGGCTTTGCCCCATTTCGGCACTTCGTTCGCGGGTGCGCCGAGAATGTGGTCGTACGTGTACAGGGCGTAGACGTAGGGCCGGGAGGGGAAGTTGGGATCGACCGCGAGGCCGAGCAGGCCGCGATCGAAGGTGTCATAGATCTCGGTCCGCAGGTCGGCGAAGACGGTCGGCGTGTTGTCGCCGAGGCCCTGGTAGGAGACGATGATCCCGGTCTTCTCGGCGACGTAGATCGGGCCTTCGGGCGTAAAGCGGATCGCGGTCGGTTCCTGCAGCCCCGAGAAGACGACCTGGTCGTTGAAGCCGCTCGGCAGAACGACGGCCTGGGCGGCCTGCACCCCGATCAGGAAGGTGGACACGATCGCCAGGATCACCGCCAGCTTTTGACGCCCAGCCATCTCCGCGCCATCGTAACGGCGCTTATTAGCCTGGTGTTTGCCACGGCGGAGCGGGCATCTGCAGGGTTTCGCCCGCGGGGGAGCAACTTTCCCCCTAGTGGCGTCGTTGTATCGAGAGTGCAGTCGATGACCGGACCGAGCCAAGCGCGAAGAGGGCGCAGGGGCCCGGCGGTGGCGCTCGCGCTGCTGCTGGTGATCGCCTCCTGCCTGAGCGCGGCGGCGCCCGCCAGCGCTGCGATCCGCCAGCTCAGCTTCCGGGGCGAGACCGTGCAGGTGCCCGGCGCCTGGCCGGTTTACCGCCTCGCCGAGCACCCGGGGATGTGCGTGCGGATGGACCGGCGCGCGGTCTACCTCGGCTCCCCCGCCGCCAACCAGCGCTGCCCGGCCGGGGTCGCGGTGGGACGGCAACGGGCGATCCTGATCGACCCAGCGGCTGACCGGGCCCAGCGCTCGGCGCTGCCCCCGCAACGGCCGCGGGCCAGCGCCTCGGCCGGCGGCAGCGTCTTCACCGGACTTGGCTTCGACGCCTGCAGCGCCCCCTCCTCGAAGGCGATGGCGGCCTGGGCCGACTCCCCCTACCGGGCGATCGGCGTCTACATCGGCGGTCTCAACCGGGCCTGCTCGCAGCCGAACCTGACCGCGAGCTGGGTCAGCGCCCAGACCGCCGCCGGCTGGCACCTGATCCCGACCTACGTCGGTCGCCAGGCGCCGACCAGCGCCTGCAGCAGCTGCGCGCTGCTCAGCACCTCACAGACCACCGCCGCCACCCAGGGCGCCGAAGCAGCGATCGACGCCGTCGCCCAGGCGAGCGCGATCGCGATCGGTCCCGGCAGCCCGATCTACTTCGACATGGAGGCGTACACGCTGACCTCGAGCGCCAGCGCCGCCACCCTCGCCTTCCTCGAAGGCTGGACCAACAAGATCCATGCGCTGGGCTACGTCTCCGGCGTCTACAGCAGCAGCTCCTCCGGGATCGCCGACCTCGCCGACGAGATCGGCACCGACTACGTCCAGCCCGACGCCCTCTGGATCGCCAACTGGAACGGCCAGCAGAACACCGCCGACCCGCAGGTCCCCGCCAACGCCTGGGCCAACCACCAGCGGATCCACCAGTACCGCGGCGGCCACGACGAGACCTACGGCGGGACCACGATCAACATCGACAACAACTACGTCGACGGGCCGACCGTCGGCACGGCGACGCTGCCGGCGGATGCGTCCGGCCCGGTCGGCTTCCTCGACCTCACCGGCGCGCCGGGGCCTGGACAGGTCCGGGTCAAGGGCTGGGCCTACGACCCCGACGAACCGCTGGCCCCGATCGACGTCCACCTCGTCGTCGGCGGTCGCGCCGGCACCCCCGGCGCCGCCGAATACGACCTCGGCGCGATCGCCAGCCGGGCCCGCAGCGACGTCGCCGCCCGCTATCCCCAGGCCGGCAGCCGCCACGGCTTCGACGCCCGCATGGCGACGGTCAAGTCGGGACCGCAACAGGTCTGCGTCTACGCCACCAACATCGGCCCCGGCACCGACACCCTGCTCGGCTGCAAGCGGGTGACGATCCCAGTTGCGATCACGCTCAGCAACGTTCGCGCCACGCGCCACGGCGTCCACCTGCGAATCGCCTGCGAGTGGCCTGCCGGCACCCTCTGCCCCGGCCAGCTGGCGCTGCGGACCCGGATCAAAGTCCCGCTCCCCCACCGCCGCGGCCGCCCGGTGCGAACCCGTATCGTCACCCGCTCACTCGGCCGCCGGCCCTTCAAACTGACCGGCGAGCGCTCCCACGCCTTCGTCATTCCCTTCAGCGCCGGCGGCCGGACGCTGCTGCGCCAGCACGACAAGCTGCGCACGCAGCTGATCGCGGCGATCCCCGGCGGCCGCCGGGTCGTCGTGATCGGCGTCGGGGGCTAGCCGCCGAGCGCTTCGCGCAGCGCCGTGACCTGAGCCCGGAGCTCGGCCAGCTCACGCTCGATCCGGTCGAGGCGATCCTCGCCAACCGGCTCATCCGCCACCGGCTCCGGAGCGGAGTCCGTCGCCGACTCAGAGGCGGATGCAGTCGGTGGCGGGGCGGCGGGCTCGGCTGCCGCAGTCGGCGCCTCCTCCTCACCGCCGAGCGTCTGTGAGTAGCGCTCCTCCTTCTGCCCCGGCCGGCGCTCGTGGCGGACGACCAGCTCGCGCTCGATCAGCCGCTCCAGCGTCTCCTCGACGGCGCCAAGGTCGGCAAAGGAGTGCAGGCGCTCGCTGCGCTGCTTCAGCTCTCCTGGCGTCTGCGCGCCGCGCAGCATCAGCACCGCCAGCAGCGCAAGCTCGGCGTCGTCCACCCCGAGGGCTTGCGGCAGCAGGTGGCGGTACTTGCGGGCGCGGCTGCCGGCCCCGCTCGCCAGCCGCGTCCAGCCCCGCAGCGCCAACCGCCGCAGGGCGTCACTGACCGTCTGCTCGTCGTAATCGACGACCGGGTCGCGGTTGGTCGACTGGTTGCAAGCGAGCCGCAGCGCGTTGAGCGAGAGCGGATAGGCGTCCGGCGTCGTCCGCTGCTTCTCGACCAGGCAGCCGACGATGCGGATCTCGACAGCGTCGGGCTCCACCGGGCGGGCCGCCCTCAGCCGCGGTCCGGCCGGTCGGGGTAGAGCTCGTCGATCGTGACCAGCACCCGGTAGGGGGCTTCGGCCGCGGCTTCGATCCGCTCGGCGCCGCCGGCAAGCCGGTCGACGACCGCGACCACGCCGGCGACCTCGAGCCCCTCCTCGCGGATCCGCTCGATCGCCTGCGCGGTCGAGCCGCCGGTCGTCACCGTGTCCTCGACGACGAGGACACGGGCGCCGGGCTCGACCGGGCCCTCGACCCAGCGCTGCAGCCCGTGCTCCTTGCGCTCGCTGCGAACGAAGAAGGCGACCAGGCTGGCGCCGTCGGCCGCCGCCACGGCGAGCGCCGCGCAGGCGGGCGGGATCGCCGCCGTCGCCGGGCCGCCGACCGCCTCAGCGCCGAACTCGTCGGCGTAGGCGGCGATCAGCTCCCCGGCCGCCTGGAACCCCTGAGGCCGCATCAAGGCCCGCCGGGCGTCGACGTAGTACTGGGCCACCGCGCCGCTGGAGAGGGTGACTTCCCCGAGCACCAGCGAGTGCTCGCGCAGCTCGGCGAGAAGCGTCTGCTTGGCGGCGGCGAGGTCGGTCACCGCGCGCATCCTAGGCGACTGACCCGGGGAGCCCCTGGCGCCAGCTCGGGTGGGCCGGCTGCCAGCCCAGCTCGCGCTTGGCCTTGGCGTTGGCGGCGCCGCGCAGCTGCACCGCCGACTCGGCCATCGCCCTGCCGGCGACGATCCGCGCCAGCCAGAGCGGGACGCGGCGCGGCGGCTTCGCGCCGAGCGCCTCGGCGTAGACCGGAATCCACTCGCGGGCGGGTGCCGGCTCGTCGTCGCAGACGTTGTAGGCACCGGCAGCGCCGTGCTCCAGGGCGGCGGCGAAGGCCGCCGCGCAGTCCTCGACGTGGAGGAACGAGAAGGTGCCGGTCCCGGCGCCGACCAGCGGGTAGCGGCGTCGCCGCACTTCCTCGGCACTGGAGCCGTCGGCGGCGAAATAGGTGCCGGGCCCGTAGAGCCAGCCGCATCGCAGCACCAACCCCTCCAGTCCCTCGGCGCTCGTCACCTGTCGTTCGAGGTCGAGCATCGCCGCCGCCCCTTCCCGGAAGTGGCCCGGAGCTTCCTCGTAAAGCGGCGCCTCCTCATCCTTCACCCAGTCACCGTCGGGGCGGTAGAAGAAGCAGACGCTCTCGGCGACCAGCCGCCGCGCGCCCGCCGCCTGCGCCGCCGCGATCAGGTTCCGCGTCCCCTCGGTCCGGACCCGGTTGGTCGCCGCCAGGTAGTTCTTGCGCGGGTTGAACGCCGGCGGCAGCGCCGTCAGGGCGTGGACGACCGCCGCCGGCGCCGCGGCGGCCACCGCCGCGTCCAGCGCCTCGGTGTCGTAAACGTCGCAGACCGCCGCCTCGGCCCCCGCGGCCCGCACCGACGCCGCCCGCTCCTCGCTCCGACTCATCCCCGTCACCTCGTGCCCGGCCGCCACCAGCTGCCGCACCAGCGGCTGCCCGATCGCGCCCGTCGCCCCCGCAACAAAGACCTTCACCTGCGCCTCCTGTTCTCCGCTTGGGCCGGACGTTAGCCTCAAAGTCCGAGGGCGCGCACTCCGGGCTCATTCCAACCGAGGTGGTGTGCGACCTCATGGCGAACGGTGCGCTCGACCTGGGCGCGGAGCAGATCGGGGTCGTGCCCGAAGTCCCGCTCCAACGTGTCCTGGTAGATGACGATGTGGTCCCGGAAGTCGTCGCGAGCGGCGGTGTCACCGATGTAGTGGCCGTACGCACGGTGTTCGCTGCCCAGGTGGGAGATGAGGACCGGAATCCCTTCGATCACCTCGTGGAGGTCCTCCGGCAGATCGTCGATCGCGGCGATCACCATCTCGTCGAACTCGCTCAGCGGCTGCTCGGACGGCGGCAGCTTGGCCAGCTCTTCGCTGCGGTCGACGATCCGGCGAAACTCCGCCTCGGGCATCTCGTCGTCGATCACCAGCACCGCCGCCAGGGCGGCAACCAGAACGAACGCGACGATCCCGGCCAGCAGGCTCAGAAACGAACCGATCCGCCCCAGCGAGAACGGGTTGAGCACCATCATCGCCAGCCCGACCGCAAAGGCGACGATCGCCGCGGCGCGCACGCTCGATCCAAGCGTCTCCCTCATACATTGAGGGTAGAGACTCGGTTAGGAGGGATTGGCGAAACCCGCGTCTGCGATCCGGCGAGCGCCGGACCAAGCGGGGCAAGGACGCAGGGAGGCCGAATAGCGGCGCTATTTGGCCGACCGAGGACACCGCGCCGCGCCGTGTCCGCCGCCGCCGGGCGCGGGCGGGGGTTTCGCCAATCCCTCCTAGTAGACGAAGACGCTCTCGCCCAGATGCAGCTGTTCGTAGATGCGCGGCTGGTCGGCGATGAAGGTCCGCACGCAGCCGTGGCTGGCCGGGTAGTTCGGGACTTCGGCGTAGCCGTGGATCGCGTAGCCGTTGTGCCAGTAGTCCGAGTAGACCATCCCGTGCGAGTTGGTGCCCGGTTCGAGGCGGTAGATCGAGTAGTGCCCGGTGATCGTCGGGGTCGAGGACTTGCCGGTCGAGACCGGGTAGATCGCGAACGGTTTCCCGTTCTTGGCCAGGACCAGGACCTGCTTGGGGATCGAGACCTCGACGTGTTCGCCGGCGTTCGGGTACTTGAGGTGGAAACCGCCGCGCCCCGCGTAGACCCTTCTGACCAGCGCCGCCCCCGCCTGCTGGTTGCGGTTCATGTCGTTGACTTTGCGGTAGGCGAGCACCTCGCGGCCGAGCCGGCCGTTGAAGCAGGAGCCGCCGCCGGAGACGTAGCCCATCTTCGCCAGTTCTTGTTTGAACCCCTTGACGACTTTGCCGCATTCGCCGGGATGCAGCGACGGGAAGCTGACCCGCCAGCTCTTGCGGACGGTGGTGTCGCCGCCCAGCTCCGGGGTCGCTTTGTGATGGGCGCTGACCGCGTACTTGCCGTTCTGGCGGAGGATGACGCTGTCCTCGAAGGTGCCGGTTTCGCCGGGGCCCTTCTGGACGGGCACGTTGCGGGCGACCAGCCGGTGGCCGTTGAAGTAGAAGACGACTTCGATCTTTTCGCCCGGGACGTAGGGCGAGACGGTGCCGCTGACCGGAACGGTGCTCCAGATCGGGGCGCTGCCGCCGTGCAGGCCCCCGACCTCGATCTTGACCGTCGCCTTGGGGGTCGGTTCCTTGGCCGGGACCTTTTCGGCCTTCGGCGCGGCGCTGGCTGCGGCAGGCAGAAGCAGCATGCAAGCGGCAGCCACGAGGGGGGCGAGGCGGCGAATCACCGGCGAAATCCTACTGACCCAGGAGGGCGACAGAGTTGTTCAGCATGTGCAGGATGATCCCCGGCACGATCGAGCCGGTCTTCTCGTAGAGCAGCGAGAGAATGAAGCCGAAGGCGATCAGCGGCGGCACCGCGCTGATCCCGGTCAGCGCGTGCAAGCCGCCGAAGATGACCCCGGAGAGCAGCGCCGCACCGATCCGCGGCAGCCGCTCGCGCAGGCCGCCGTAGAGCATGCCGCGGAAGCAGACCTCCTCGCTGATCGGCGCCGCGATCACGATCAGGAGGATCTGGAAGGGCAGGGCGCCGAAGCCCTCGGCGATGTCCTCCTGCTTCGGTTCACCGGCGATCGCGACGTAAATGGCCGCAAACAGCAGGTAGGCGCCGACCGCCGCTGCCATCCACTTCAGCGCCGAAGGCTTGAAGCTGCGAACGCCGAGCCGGGAGAGGATCTCGCGGAAGTCAGCGGCGCCGCGCCAGGAGGCGATCGCCATCGGCGTCAGCAGGAAACCGAGCGCGGTCGCCATCTGAACGACGATGCTGCCCGCCGTCGTCAGGTCGCCATTGTCCTTGTGGCCGAGGACCGCAGCCGGGATCGAGAGCAGCACACCGGCGCCCAGTGCCAGGATCACGCCGAGCACCGCCGCCACCGGCCCCCAGTTAGAGTAGGGGAAGGAGAGCGGCCGCGGCGCGACCTCCTCCGCAGCTAAGTTGCCATCCATGTCGCCGGCAGTTTCACAGGTCTCGCGCTCGACCAAGACGCGCCTGCGCCTGCTGCGCCGCCTCGTCCTCGCCATGATCCTCGTCGTCGTCGGGATGATCGCGCTCAGTCAGTTCACCGACCTCGAGCGCCTCGCCGCCGGCGTCCTCGCCTCCTCGGCGGTGATCGCGCTGATCGTCGGCTTCGCCGCCCAGCACACGATCGGCAACCTCGTCGCCGGCGTTCAGCTCGGCGTCTCGCAGCCGTTCAAAATCGGCGACCAGATCACCTTCGACGAAAAGACCCACGGCCGGGTCACCGACATCACCCTCTCCTACACCTACGTCGACCCGGGCGACGGCAGCTCGGTCGTGATCCCGAACCAGATCCTGCTGGAAGGGATCGTCCAGAACCACTCGGTCGGGGACACGCAGGCCTAACTTTCCGGCCGGGGAGCGCGAAGTACCCTCTGGTCGATGACGCAGCGCACGCGTCGACGTCAGCGACGCCGGGGAGGGATCGGGGCCAAGCTGCTGCTCGCGCTTGGCGTCGTCCTCGTGCTCGCGATCGTCGCCGTGATCGGCGTCACCTCCTGGGTGCTCGGCGTCGCCGCCGACGCGCCGCCGCTCTCGAGCTGCAAGCCGGTCGACCACGGCGGCAACTCGACCGTCTACGCCGCCGACGGCAGCAAGCTCGGCGTGATCAGCTCGAGCGAAGCCCGCAGCCCGGTCTCGATCGAGCGGATTCCGAAGAGCGTGCAGCTGGCGACGGTGGCGATCGAGGACCAGCGTTTCTACGAACACGGCGGCGTCGACCCCGAGGGGATCATCCGCGCCGGGCTCAAGGACCTCGAAGCCGGCGAAGCGGTCGAGGGCGGCTCGACGATCACCCAGCAACTGGTCCGCAACCTCTGCATCCAGAACCCGCAGAAGAGCCTCGAACGCAAGATCATCGAGGCGAAGCTGGCGGAAGAGTACGCCGACCGCCACAGCCGCAAGGAAATCCTCGGCTCCTACCTCAACATCGCCTCCTACGGGACGGTCGAGGGGGCGACCGCGGTCGGCGTCGGCGCCGCCTCGAAGATCTTCTTCTCGAAACCGGTCTGGAAGCTGGCGCTGCCGGAAGCGGCGCTGCTTGCCGGCCTCCCCCAGGCGCCCTCCGAATACAACCCGCTGCTGAGCCCGGCGCTGGCGAAAGCGCGGCGCAACGAGGTCCTGCGGCAGATGGCGAAGCTCGGCTACGTCGACCGCGACCGCGCCAAGGCGGCGATGGCGAGCGGGCTGCGGGTCGACCCCTCGGAGAGCTACTTCGGCCACCGCCAGCCCTACTTCTTCGACTATGTCGAGAACCAGCTGATCGAACGGCTCGGCGTCAACACGGTGCGACGCGGCGGCCTCGAGATCGAGACGACGATCGATCCCGACCTGCAGCGGATCGGGCTGGAAACGATGCGCCGGACCCTTCCCTACTCGACCGACCCGGCCTCGGCGCTGGTCTCGATCGACCCCCGCGACGGGCACATCCGGGCGATGGTCTCGAGCTCCCACTACGCGCAGAGCCAGTTCAACCTCGCCGCCCAGGGCCACCGCCAACCGGGCTCGACCTTCAAGGCGTTCGTCCTGACGACGGCGATCAAGCAGGGGATCGACCCCTACTCGACCTACTACACCTCGAAACACCTCGACCTCAACCTGCCTTACTGGGGTCACTGGGAAGTCTCGACCGCCGACGAGGGCTACCAGGGGACGATCAACCTGCAGCAGGCGACGGTCACCTCCGACAACACGGTCTTCGCCCAGCTCGACCTCGACGTCGGCCCGAAAGCGGTCGCGCAGACGGCGAAATCGATGGGGATCACGACCAAGCTCGACGGCATCCCGGCCGAGGGAATCGGCGGCCTGCGGCTCGGAGTCTCGCCGCTGGAGCTGGCCGACGCCTACGCGACCCTCGCCTCCGGCGGCGTCCACCACAACCCGGTGGCGGTCACCAAAGTCGTCTTTCCCAACGGCCACGTCGACCGCCCCGAACCGGCCGACCCCGAACGGGTGCTGTCGCGGCCGGTCGCCTGGGAGGTGACCCGGCTCCTGCACGACAACATCACCGAAGGCACCGGCACCGCCGCCTATACGGGCTGCGCCGGCCAGGCGGGAAAGACCGGGACCACCGACGAATACACCGACGCCTGGTTCGCCGGCTACCAGCCGAACCTGGCGACGGCGGTCTGGGTCGGATATCCGGAATCGAACGACGTCTCGATGTCGAGCGTTCACGGGATCATCGTCTTCGGTGGCACCTTCCCGGCCGAAATTTGGCACTCGCTCTACTCCGAAGGCGGCATCCCCTGTGAGGAATTTCACGAACCGGCGCAGAAGATCAGCTGGGCCCCCGGCTACGGCGCGTTCACGCAGTCGAACCCGGCCACGAAGCCCGGCAAGGGCGGGGGGACCGACGGCACCGACACTGGAGGACAAGCGCCATACGGGAGCGGCGCGGTCGGCGGCTATGACCCCGACGCCTACGCGCCCGGGGCGGGACAGGAACCGGCGCCGTTGCCGCCACCGCCACCCAGTCTCGGCGGCGGCGAGTCGGCCGGCGAAGGCGGGTAGCTGAGCATCGACGCCGGGCTCGCCTACGGCCTCGTCTGGGCCGGCTTCGTCGCCTACCTCGGGGTGCTGGTCGCGGCGCCGGCACTCGGCGCACGCGTCGTCTGGGGGCTGATCGGTCTCTTCGTAACCGCCTTCGCGCTGGCGCCCGTGCTGCTCTCCCACGACGTCTTCAGTTACGTCGACTACGCCCGTCTGGGAGTCGTCCACGGGCTCGACCCCTACGTCCACGCCCCGGACGCGGTCCCCACCGACCCCGCCTACGCCGATGTCACCTGGACCGAAACGACCAGCGCCTACGGGCCGCTGTTCACGCTCGCGACCTACCCGCTCGCCTGGCTGCCGGTCGGCCTCGCGGTCGCGGTGCTGAAGGGCGTCGCGGCGCTCTCGGTCCTGGCGCTGGCGGCCCTGATCGCGCGGCTGGCCGCATGGCGCGGCGTCGACCCGCTGCGCGCCGCCGCCTTCGTCGCCCTCAACCCGCTGGTCCTCGTCCACGTCGTCGGCGGCGCTCACAACGACGGCCTGACGATGCTGCTGGCGATGGTCGCCGTGGCCGCGCTGCTGGTCGGGCGCGAGGCGAGCGGCGGCGCGGCGCTCGTCGCCGCCACCGCCGTCAAGGCCTCAGCCGCCTTCCTCGTCCCCTTCGCCCTGGTCGAGACCCTCCGCCCGCGAGTCCGCGCCAGTGTCCGAATAGCGAACACCCGCGCGGACCCGGCAGTGCGACTTGCGGCCGGAGCCCTGGCGGCGGCCCTGGTGATCGGCCTCGCCGCCTACCTCGGCTTCGGCTGGGACTGGACGCACGCGTTCGGGCTCGCGGGGGAAAACCAGGACCGGACGAGCCACCTGAGCATCCCGATCACCCTCGCTCGCCTCACCGGGTTCGGCGCCGACCCGGTCCGCGCGGTCGCGCTTGCGATCTACGGCGCCGCCTTGGTCGGCCTCCTGCTCTGGACCTGGCGCGGGGGCGACTGGGTCCGCGCCGCCGGCTGGGCGGCGCTCGGCCTCCTGCTCGCCACCTCCTGGCTCCTGCCCTGGTACCTGGTCTGGGCACTGCCGCTCGCGGCGATCTCCCGCGACCGCCCGCTGCAGCTGCTCACCCTCGCCCTCTCCGCCTACCAGCTCGGCGCCCGGATCCCGCTCTGAGCTAGAGAATTTCGGGAGAGTGGCGCGCCGGTTCGGGCTCGGCCCGCTCCGCTTCTTCCTCCTCTTTGGAGGGATGCAGGATGCCGGTTTGGATGCTCCAACCCTCGCGGCGACCGAGGGCGGTGACGGCGCCGACGTAGATCAGTTCGCCAACCGTCATCACGCCGCGGACGGCGATCGCGATCAGCGAGCCGAGCGCGAAGCTCTTGCTCGGCAGCGCCGCCTTCACCGCCCAGGCGAAGGCGGCGTCGCGGACCCCGAGGCCAGCCGGCGCGACCAGCGTCACCAGCGCCGCGAAGTAGCCGATCGCCTGCGCCGAGCCGACCAGGAGGATGTCGTCGTAGGGGATGTAGGTGACGGAGCGGGCGACGCAGTAGATGCCGAAGGCGACGACGAGCCAGTTCAGCGAGTAGAAGACGATCAGCATCAGGATCCCGCGCAGCGGGATCACCGCCGGCAGCGGCTCGCGGCCGAAGGCGCCCAGCACCTTGTTCGCCAGCGGCCCGAAGACGCGCGGGTGCAGCAGCACGATCGCCGCCGGGATCAGGAGCAGCACCGCCCAGCGGATCGCGTCCCCCTGGAGATCCGGGTGGTTGATGATGAAGTAGGCGGCGACGACGATCGCCGAGGTCGCTGAGATCGCCTGTTCGTAGACGATGCTGGCGACCGTGATCCGGCGCGGCACCCCCGCCCGTTCGGAGAGCAGGACGCGGCCGAGCACGTAGAGGACGCTGCCGGGAACGTAACGGGCGAGCAGCGGCTGTCCCCAGGCGACCTGGGCACGGCCGAACCCGATCGGGTGGTCGAGGAAGCGCAGGGTCAGGTCCCAGCCGAGGGCGCTGAAGACGTAGAAGGCGGGCAGGATGATGATCGCCGGGATCAGCCAGCCGACGTGGAAGTGGACGCCTTCGCTCTGGATCTCCGACCACTGATCGATGACGGTGAGGACCAGGAAGCCGAAGATGAGCACGGCAAGCCCGATCTGGAGGGCAAGGCGAACCCGCTTGCTGCGCGGGGGCTTGGTCCCTACCCGCGCGCCGGCCTCGCCGATGCGGTGCAGAAGTGGTTGGCCGCGATCCACGAACCCCTCACCTTAGTAGGGGTCTGGGATAGTCAGCCGATGGGTGAGTTCGAGCTGCTGGCGGCACTTCTGGAGCGTCTACCCGCGCCAGGGCCGCAAGTTGCGGTCGGCAGTGGCGACGACGCAGCCGTCACCGTGCCCGGCGGCGCCACCGCGACCTCGGTCGACGCGGTCGTCGACGGCGTCCATTTCCGCCGCGGCGACGCCGATCCGGAACAGATCGGACACAAGGCGCTGGCGACGGCGCTTTCCGACCTGGCGGCGATGGGAGCGCAGGCGGGAGAGGCCTACGTCGTCGCCGGCCTGCCGCCGGACCTCGGCGAGGAAGAGTTCCTCGCTCTGCTCGACGGGATGCTGGCCCTGGCCGCCGAGACCGGCACGACGCTGGCCGGCGGCGACCTGATCCGGGCTCCGGTGTTGACCCTGGCGCTGACCGTGGTCGGCCACGCCCCCGGCCCCGAACAGCTGATCACCCGGGTCGGCGCCGAGCCCGGCGATGCCCTCGTCCTCAGCGGCGAGCTCGGTGGCGCGGCCGCGGGCCTGCTGCTGCTCGAGCGGCCCGAGCTGGCCGCCGCGGTGCCACCCGAGACCGCCGAGCGGCTGCGCCGCCGCCAGCTCGAACCGATGCCGCGACTGCGCACGGGACAGGCCCTGGCGGCGGCAGGAGCGCGGGCGATGATCGACCTCAGCGACGGCCTCGCCGGCGACGCCCGCCACCTCGCCGCCGCCAGCGGCGCGGGGTTGCGGATCGACGCCGCGGCGCTGCCGCTGGCTCGGGGAGTCGCTGAGATCGCCGCCGCGGCCGGGCGGAACCCGCTCGAGCTGGCTGCCAGCGGCGGCGAGGACTACGAGCTGCTGGCGGCGCTGCCGCCCCAGCAGCTGAGCGCAGCCTCGAGCGCAATCGGTGAAGCCGCGGAGACGATGCTGACCCCGATTGGCGAGGTGGGCGCCGGTGAGGGCCTCGAGATCAGGCTGCCTGACGGGGAGCTGCTGAGGGCTGCTGGTTATGACCAGCTCCGCTCATCTCCGGAGCGGTGGTAAGCAGCTCGCGGACACCGCGGCGGCTCAGCATCGCCGACGCGATCAGGGACGGATCTGGCTTGTAGAGGCCGGATTCGACCAGGCTTTTCAGTTCCTGTGGGTGCATCGCCCTCATTATCGGCTTTGGATTGGAGATCATTAGTTCTCGGTACTCGCACATGCGTCCAAGGTTTTTTGCAACCGCGCCCAGACTCCGCTTCTTGCAGCAATTCTTTCCCACGGCATTACCCTTCGTGCGTGGCTAACGGGTCGGCCCGCATCCTCCTCGTCGACGACGAGCAGTCGATACAGACGCTGCTCAGCTATCCCCTTCGCAAGGACGGCTACCACGTCACCTCGGTGCTGGACGGCGGCGAGGCGGTGCAGCGCTTCGAAGAGGGCCGGTTCGACCTCGTCATCCTCGACCTGATGCTGCCGCGCGTCGACGGCGTCGAGGTCTGCCGCCAGCTGCGCTCGCGCAGCCAGGTGCCGATCATCATGCTGACCGCGAAAGGGAGCGAGACCGACAAGGTCGCGGGGCTCGAGGTCGGCGCCGACGACTACATCACCAAGCCGTTCTCGATGCGCGAGTTCCGCAGCCGGGTCAAAGCGGCGCTGCGCCGCTCGCGGATGGCCGCCGAGACGACCGAGGAGGAGGCGATCGAGGTCGAAGGGCTGACGATCGATTTCAGCCGCCGGATGGTGACCCTGCGCGAGGACGAGGTGAAAGTCACCTACGTCGAGTTCGAGATCCTCGGCGCCCTGGCGCGTTCGCCGGGACGGGTGCTGACCCGCGAGATCCTGCTCGAGCACGTCTGGGGCGACTCCGAGTACCGCGACCCGCGCACGGTCGACGTCCACATCCGCCACCTGCGCGAGAAGCTCGAGCGCGATCCGAAGGAGCCCGAGTTCCTCTTCACCGTGCGCGGCGTCGGCTACCGCTTCAAGGAGTAGGCGATGGACGGCGTCTGGCAGCGGCTGCGCCGGTTCAGACTCAGGAGCCTCGGCAGTCGGATCACCGTGGCCGTGGTCGGCGTCTGCCTCGGCACCGTCCTCGTCATCTACCTCTACACGGTGACGATCGGCGGCGCTGCCGCCGACGACCCCGCGGTCAAAACCCAGATCGTGATCGGCGGCCTGATCGCGCTGGCGATCGCGACCGCGATCGGCCTCTACTACGCGCAGACTACGGTCGGCAACGTGCGGCGACTCCAGGAGGCGGCCCGCAAGGTCGCCGACGGCAACTTCGAAACCACGATCCCGGTCGCCTCCGCCGGGCAACTCGCTCCGCTGGCGCGCACCTTCAACGAGATGCAGCGGCGCCTGGCCGAGCTCGACAGCGCCCGCAAGCAGTTCATCGCCAACGCTTCGCACGAGCTGCGGACGCCGATCTTCAGCCTCGGCGGCTTCGTCGAGCTGCTCGAAGAGGAGGAACCGAGCCCGGAGGAGCAGGCCGAATTCATCCGCACCATGCGCCAACAGATCGACCGCCTGACGAAGCTGACCGCCGACCTCCTCGACCTTTCCCAGCTCGACGCCGGCGCGGTCGTGATGCGACCCCGCAACGTCGACCTCACCGCGCTTTCGCGCGAGGTCACGCGCGAGTTCGGCGCGCGCGCCGAACTGCACGAATCGCGCCTCGAGCTGCGCACCCCGGACGAACCCACGATCGCCCGCGGCGATCCTGATCGGGTCCGTCAGATCATCCGTATCCTGCTTGACAACGCCCTCACCCACACTCCCGAGGGCACCAAGGTGACCGTGACCACTTACTCCGCCAAACGCCGCGCCGAGCTGACCGTCTCCGACGAGGGCTCCGGAATCCCGCAACGAGTCCAGGGACGGATCTTCGAGCGCTTCTACACCGCCGACACCGCCGGCGGCTCCGGCCTCGGCCTGGCGATCGCGCGCGAGCTGGCGCAGCGGATGGACGGCGCGATCACGATCAGCTCCAGCCGCCGCTACACCGCCTTCACGCTCGGCCTGCCGCCGGCCCGCGAAGTCAGTGAGCAAACTCCTCCCCGCGTCGCCGCCGGGTTCGGGTCATGAAGCGATCGGCGTCGGTCGCGGCGCTGCTGCTCTGCCTTGCCCTGATCGCGGGCTGTGGCTCCAGCGACGACGGGACCAAGACCGTCACCGCGGCGGCACGGAAAGAAAAGCCGACGGTGATCGTCGAGACCGCCGCCGACGGCTTCAACGCCGCCAAGGTCTACCGCGAAGCGCTGCCCGGAGTGGTCACGATCCGCTCGATCTTCGGCGCCGCCGGCGGCGCCGAGGGATCGGGCTTCGTCTACGACGAGAGCGGTGAGATCGTCACCAACGCCCACGTCGTCACCGACGAATCGAGCGGCAGCCGCAAACCGGCGAAGGAAGTTTTCGTCGAGTTCCCGAACCGCAACGTCGTTCCCGCCGAAATCGTCGGCTTCGACCCCTTCTCCGACGTCGCCCTGATCAAGGTCGACCCCGACGGGCTCGACCTGCACGCGCTGGCACTCGGGAACGACCGCGACATCGCCGTCGGCGAGCCGGTGGCGGCGATCGGCAGCCCCTTCGGCGAACCCTCGTCGCTCTCGGTGGGGGTCGTCTCCGCCGTCGACCGCTCGGTCAAATCGCTGACCCAGTTCCAGATCGAGGGGGCGATCCAGACCGACGCCTCGATCAACCCCGGCAACTCCGGCGGGCCACTGCTCGACGGCGACGCCCAGGTGCTGGGGATCAACCAGCAGATCGAGACCAGCTCGGGCGCCAACGACGGCGTCGGCTTCGCGGTCCCGATCTCGGCGATCAAACGCTCCGTCGCCCAGCTCGAGGAAGACGGCACCGCCGAATACGCCTATATCGGCGTCTCCAGCCAGGCTCTCTACCCGCAGCTGGCGGAGAAGCTCGGCCTCGACACCACCTTCGGCGGCCTCTTGGCCGAAGTCGTCCCCGGCGGCCCGGCCGAGAAGGCCGGCCTCGAAGGCGGCGACAAGAAGCTTCAGTTCCAGGCCGGCGAATACCGCGTCGGCGGTGATGTGATCCTCCAAATCGACGGCCACGACGTGGTCCAGCCCGACGACCTCGCCCGCCTCGTCTCCACCCGCAAGCCAGGCGAAAAGGTGACGCTGACCGTGCTCCATGACGACAAGCGAGAGCAGGTCGAGGTGACCCTCGGCAAGCGTCCGGACTCGGTCTCAGAAGGTTAGTGATCCCGGTGTGGAGAGATCGATCGTCCAGCTGGATCGCACACAGCCGCCCCGGCGTGTAGAACTCCGGCCTTGCTTCAGGAAGTCGCACTCGGCCAGAAGACCCTTACCGACTACACCCACATAGTCGGCAAAGAGCTGACGGAGCAGATCCGTGAGTTCGCCGAGCCGCTGAAGGGCAAGCGCGTCCTCCACGTCAGCGCCACCGCTTTCGGCGGCGGCGTCTCCGAGATCCTCTACACGATCGTGCCGCTGATGCGGGATGTCGGCCTCGACGCCCACTGGCACGTGATCTTCGGCAAGGAGGAGTTCTTCAACGCGACGAAGCTCCTCCACAACTCGCTGCAGGGGGCGGAGGAGACCCTGACGGACGAGCAGTGGGAGATCTTCGACGAGATCAACCAGATCAACGCCGAGGGGCTGCAGGGCGAGTGGGACGTGATCATCGTCCACGACCCGCAGCCGATCGGCCTGCGGCGCGGCGCCCGGGAGAAGGGCGGCAGGTGGATCTGGCGCTGCCACATCGACCTCTCGACGCCGAATCCGGCGCCGATCGAGCGGCTGCTGCCGATGATCGAAGAGTACGACGCCTCGGTCTGGCACATGGAGCAATACGTGCCCAACGACATGGGCCGCCATCGCGAGGCGGTCAACATCATCCCGCCGGCGATCGACCCGCTCTCGCCGAAGAACATGGCCTTCTCGCCCGAGGACGCCGCCTTCGTCTGCCGCCAGTTCGGCATCGACGTCGACCGGCCGCTGATCACCCAGGTCTCGCGCTTCGACCCCTGGAAGGACCCGATCGGCGTCATCGACGCCTACCGTCAGGTGACCGAGCGGGTGCCGGAGGCGCAACTGGCAATGGTCGGCTCGATGGCGACCGACGACCCCGAGGGCATGGAGTACTTCCAAAAGACCTTCGAATACGCCGGCGGCGACGAGGACATCAAAATCCTGAGCAACCTCAACAACGTCGGCGCGATCGAGGTCAACGCCTTCCAGTCGCAGTCCGACATCTGCCTGCAGAAGTCGATCCGCGAGGGGTTCGGCCTGACCGTAACCGAGGCGCTCTGGAAGGGGCGGCCGACGGTGGCCGGCAACGTCGGCGGCATCCCGCTGCAGATCGAGGACGGGGTCAGCGGCTACCTCGTCGACTCCCCCTCGCAGTGCGCCGAGCGCTGCCTGGAGATACTCCGCGACCCGGGGCTCGGCAAGCAGCTCGGCCGCGAGGGCAAGGAGCACGCCCG
>DASSLT010000035.1:0-32023 GCA_035689305.1 Solirubrobacterales bacterium
AGGTCGTCGCCAACCAGCGCGAGCGCCTCTTCGGGGCGATGGTCGCGAGCGTCGCCGAGCGCGGCTACATCGCCACCACGGTCAACGACCTGGTCGAGATCTCGGGGGTCTCGAGCCGCACCTTCTACGACCTCTTCCCCGACAAGAAGGCCTGCTTCGTGGCGACCCTGGAAGCGATCATCGAAGCCGCGATCACCTATGCGGCGCAGAGCTCAGAGGAGAGCGGAAGCTGGGAGCACCGGGCGCGATCCGGCGTCGACGCCTTCGCCGAAATGGTCAGGCGCCAGCCCGGCGCCGCGCGCCTCGCGCTGCTGGAGGCCTACCCGGCCGGCGCCAACGCGGTGGTCTTGATCGAAAACGCGGTCGCCGGTTTCGAATATCTGGCGCGGAAGATGCTCGAGCAGTCCCCGGAGCGGGCCGAGCTCCCAACCGAGATCGTTTCCGCTCACATCGGCGCCCAGCAGGAAATCACGCGAATCAGGCTGCTGCGCGGCATGGAGGCGGAACTGCCGAAGTTGATGGACGAGGTCTGGAGCCTGATCCTCGCCTACCGGCCGCCGCCCGAGCCGCTGCGCCTCAGTGGCCGCGCACCCAAGTTCGGGCCGGAAGTCATCGAAGGGCACGACCATGCCGAGCGAGCGCTGCGCGCCTTCGCCGTCGTCGTCGCCGAAGAGGGCTATGTGGCCACCACGATCGAGGCCGTGCTGAGGAAAGCGCAGATGTCGGCGACGACCTTCTACGCCCACTTTCACGGCAAGGACGACGCGATGCTGGCCGCCATCGACACCGCCTGCTCCCAGATCATGGCGGCGGTTCTCCCTGCCTTCCGTCGCGCCAACGACTGGCCGGCCGGAGTCCGCGCCGGCTTCGGCGCGCTCTGCAACTTCCTCGCCTCGCGGCCGGCGCTGGCCAAGTTGATCGCGGTCGAGATCTACGCGGCCGGGTCGACGGCGGTCGAACGCCGCACCGAAGGCCTTCGGCCCCTGGAAGAGGTGATCGGCGAAGGCTTCGAGCGCGACTCGACCGTTCCCCGGATCGCCCCCGAGGCGATCGTCGGCGCGGTCTTCACCCTGATCTACAGACGGCTACAGGATTCGGGGCCGAGCTCCCTGCCGAGCCTGGCGCCGATGATCAGCTACATGACCCTCGCTCCCTTCGTCGGCGCTGAGCAAGCCTGCCGGATCGCCAACAGCGATGGGCGGGGGCGACCGGCCCTCGCTTGAGTCTGGACGGGCTCGGCTCAGTTGCTCAGCGGATTGGACTAGTCGGCGCCGTCGCTGGATTCGGGGCAGGTCTCGTGGGGGTGATCGCTTTCGAACTTGGTCGCGCCGAAGATCGCGTCCCACTCGTCGGCGTTCAGGTTCCTTCCCGCGAGGGCGCAGGCGTCTTCGGTCACCTCTTCGTTGATCCAGTCGACGTCGTTCAGGTTCCAGAGAATCGGGTCCCAGGCGATGATCGGCTGCTCGGGCCCGGCCGTCAGCAGGGGAGGCGCGCCCCGGACGGGATGGCCGTAGCGAACGTCTGCGATCGCGGCGCCACCGCTGTAGAGAGGGATGTGACCCAGCAAGCAGCTCGCGCTGCCGATCCGGGTCCGGTTGCTGACTTCGTAGACGCAGGTGCGACCCTCGCTGCCGCCGGCGGCGAGGGTCTCTCCGTTCGGGCTGAAAGCGATCGAGCGAACGACCTGGGTCTGGAACAGGGGGTTCGCGGTCAGATCCACGTTCGTCTCACCCCCCGGCTGCCAGGTCACCTCCCAGAGCACCACCTGCTCGTCCCGGCCCCCGGACGCGAGCAGCTTGCCGTCCTGGGAGAAGGCGACCGCGAAGACCGCTTGGTCGCCGTTGCCGCGGGCGTGCGCGATGTGGATCCCCTCTGGGTCTTCCGGGTCGCTGACGTCCCAGACCCGCGTCTTGCCGTCCATCGCCGCCACGGCGAGGAGCGGGTTCTGGCGGCTGAAGGCGATTTGGTTGATCACGGTCCTCGCGTCCTCGGTGTCCGCCTTGTGATGCGGTTCGCGGGTGGAGCTATGGATCACCTCGCCGGTCTTCGCGGTATCGGACACGTCCCAGAGATTGACCACGCCCCTTCCGCCGCGAATGCCGGCGGAGGCAAGAAGCAGTTCGTCCCCGTACTTCGCGAGCGAGAGGCTATGCACCTTGCCGTCAGAGAAGGGAGCGGTCGGGGCACCAAGCCGACAGGGGTGGGCCGGCATCCGCGGGCAGGATGGTCCAGTGCTCCAAAGCACGAACGATTTCCCCCGCGCCACGGCGAGGAGGTTGCCGCGATAGGCGACGGCGTGGCTCTCACCGGGGATCTGGGCCCAGGGCCGCGGAGACGACCCGGCGCCGGCCTTACCGGGCAACCTCCAGAGCGAGGTACCAGCGGCGCCGGCCGCCACCGCGAAGCGGCCTTCGGCTCCGGTCGCGAGGCCCTCGACTTCGGAGGCGTCGTTCCGCGGCCGCAGCGCCCCGACCGTGGTCGCCAGTTCGTGCTCGGGCGCCAGTGCCCAAAGGCTGACGAGGTCGTCTCCCCGGGCGGCGGCGATCGTTCTCCCGTCGGGGCTGACCGCCACGTCCTCGACGGGCAGGTGCGCTACCCGAACCGGGCCGAAGGGGCGACCGCTGGCCACGTCCCAGGTCGTCACGTTGAAGTCGTCGCCCCCCGCCACCAGGACCGCGCCACGCCGGGCGAAGGCGACCGACTCGACGAATTCCGCTACAGGCAGATGCAGCGTGCGGCGGCGGATCACGTCCCTGAGATCGATCCCTTCGGCAGTGACGAAGGCGTAGGAGCCGTCGGCCGCCGCCGCGACGGACCAGACCGATTCGCGGACGAGGACTTCCGGATTCGGGGCAGTGAAGCCCGAGGGACCGACGGCCCAGCGCTGACCCTGTTCGCTCGCGACCAGCAAGCCGGTGCCGCCAGAGTCGAAGGTGAGGTCGGTGATTTCGCCGCCGGTATCCCTGCCGTCGATCTTCACCGGGCTGCGCGGATGTTTCAGGTCCCACAGCGTGACCCGATTGCCGGGCGCACCGACCGCCAGCATCGTCGGCCACCGGGGGTTGAAGGCGAGCCCTTCCACCGAGCGGGCGTCCCCCGCATAAATGCGGTGTAGCCACCGGTGAGTCCCGTCGCGGCTGACCGACCAGAGTTCGATCGACCCGTCCCTCAGCCCGGCGGCAACGATCCAGCGGCCTTCGCGCGGCTTGCTGACCGCGAGTCCGACGACCGGCTTGGGTAGTTTCAGTGGCGGGCCGAACTCGCGTCCACTGGAATCCCACAACCGGACGGCGCGATCGTCACCCCCCGACGCGAGCCTGTTCGAGCCGGGTAGGTAGGCAACCGTCTGCACGGAGTCCGTATGCCCGGTGGCCACCCGCCCCAGCGAGGGATCGTCCTGCAGCATCGCCAGGGCTCTGGATCGCGCCTCGGCGATCGGCGAGAGACGGTAGGCCTCGACGTCCGCGACCGCGGTCATCGCCACCCCAAAGGAGGGAGAGGCGGAGAGTTCCGAGACCCGTTGCAGCACCCGCAGGGACTGGGTGTCGGCTTCCGTTTGATCGGCCCGTTCGCGCTGGTCGATCGCAAGATAGATCGCAATCGCCAGCAGGGCGACCACGGCGCTGCCGAGGACGACCAGGGCCAGGCGCTTGCGCCTGCGCTCGCGCTCCTCGCGCTCCTCCGCCTCCGCCGCGGCGCGCTGAGCTCTCTCCTTCTCCGCCCGCTCCCGCTCCAGCCGCGCGTCGCGCTCGGTCTCCTCGACCCGCGTCCGCCACTCGACGATCGGCCGCGCCAGGGCGTCGTGGAAGATCTCGAAGCGGGGCTCGCCCTGGCCGTTCTCGGAGACGACCGGGCGCAGGATGTGGAGGGCCGGCGAGGAGAGGTGGCGGAGGACCGGCTCGATCTCCGCCCGCGGCCGGCCGGAGAGGTCGGCGAGATCCTGGGCGGTGAGGGCGATCTTGGTGCCGCCGCTGGTGACGAGGAAGTGGAAGATCGAGGCCGCGACCAAGCGCTGCCCGGGGCTGAGGCTGGCGCCGTCGGTTTCGTCGTCCATCGCCCGGTCGAGGTGGCTGGTGATCACCGCCTGCGAACCGCCGAGCTGCTCCAGCGTCGCCAGCCGCAGCCGCTCGGAGCCGGCGCCGGTCTCCTCCGCCCAGAGCCGCCGCATCACCAGCTGCAGGTAGGTGGTCTCGATCTCATCGCGGTCCTCATCGCCGCCGCGCTGCCCGTCCTCGTCGGCCTCGATGCGACCGCGGCCGACCTCGTCGAGGACCGCCTCGACCAGCGCCGGCTCGAGCTCGTATCTGTGGCCGTTGGCGCTCAGCTCGTTGACCCGCTCGATCGGCTTCTCGATCGATTCGCGGGCACCGTCGCGGCCGAGGAAGTCGAGGTGGAGGAAGTTGGCGTAGACGTTGGTCAGCTTGCCGCGGAAGAGGTCACCGAGCCGCGCGTAGGAGTCCTCGCGGATCGAGATCAGGAAGTTCGCGCGCAGGTCCCGGCGATGTACGCAGCGGGCGATCTGGGCGGCGACGTGCTCCTCCTCCGGCCCCGGCTCGGGGTAGAGGAAGTACTCCTCGAACTGGTCGAGGACGACGAGCAGCGTTGCCTCCAGCGCCGCGCTCGCCAGCTCCAGCGCCCGCTCGAGGTCGTCCTCGGGCAGGTCGAGCTCCGCCCCGTCATCCAGGTAGGGCCGCACCGCCTCCGCCAGCGCCCGGACCAGGCCGGCGACCGGCGCCTCGCTCCAGGTGCTGAAGACGACCGGGACCAGGCGCGGGCGGCCGCGCACCTCGACGTCGTGCTCGGCGAAGCCGTGCAGGCGGGCGACGACGCCGGCCCGCAGCAACGAGCTCTTGCCGACGCCGCTCTCGGCGTAGAGCAGGGTCAGCCGCGCCGCCCGCAGGTTGCCGATGATCAGCGAGCACTCGGTGTCGCGGCCGAAGAAGCGATCGGCGAAGTCCTCGGTGAAGTGACCGAGGCCGACGTAGGGCTCCATCAGGCCTGGCTCTGTTGAGGCCCGGCGGCCCGGGCCAGGTTCGCGCCCAGCTCGCGCACGTACTCGTCGAGCGAGATCGCCGAGAGGTCGACGCCGATCCGCTGCCAGAAGCGGTCGTCGAGCCGGTTCGGCTGGCGCTGGATCGCCCACGAGGTGTTCGGCTGCTGCTGGCCGCCGAAGATCCGGATCAGGAAGACCCGCAGGTTCCAGTCGCGGACGGCGTGGCCGAGGAAGAGGAAGTGGCCGTAGTCGCGGAGCTTGCCGAGCAGCTGCTGGGGGACGATCGACTCGATCTCGCCGACGCTCATGTAGTCGATGTAGTCGTCCTCGGTGATGACGTAGTTGTCACGCCACGAGTACGGGCCGCCGGCGCGGTCGACGGCGCCGTGGATCTTCATGATCACCGTCCGTTCGACCCGGCCGAAGGCGTCGATCGGGAAATCGGCATAGCCGTTGGCGTCGGCGATCACCCGCGGCTCGCCGTCGTTGGGAACGTGGACGAAGCGACCCTTGTCGCGGCCGCGGGCGATATAGACGGCGACGTCGTAGGGCTCTTCGGCGTCGTCGAAGGCGCGCTCGAGCGCGTCGTCGTAGTTGGTGGTGACGATCAGCTGACAGCGGTCGGCCTGGCCCAGCTTCGCCATCGCCGCCGGCAGGCCGGCGAGAAAGCGGTGGACCGGGGTCGGCGACGGCCCCGAGGGCAGCGCCCGCCGCAGCGCCATGTAGAGGTCACCGGGACCCTTGGCGACGGAGACGCTCTGGGAGACGCTGGCGAGGTCGGCCTGGCCCTCGGCCGCGTCGAGCTTCAGCGCCAGGTAGGCGGCGAGCTCGTCGGCGTCCGGCAAATAGGTCGAGTCGCCTTCGCGCCAGGGCTCGGTGCGGTCGCAGGAGTTGGCGCCGGGGCCGAGGAACGGGACGACGACCGAGCCCTCCTCGAGCAGCAGGCGGACGACCTCCTCGTAGTGGCCGCCCTCGGGCGGCGGCGCGACCGAGGGCTCGGGATCGGCGGCCGGCGCCATCGGCGCAACCGCTGGCCCAGCAGGCGGCGGCGCAGGCGCCGCCGCCTGCAGCTCGTTCAGGCGCTCGATCAACGCCTGCAGATCGGCGTCCCAGTGCCCGGGCCGGAGCTCGGCCTGCTGGCGTTTCAGCAGCGGGTGGACGCCGCCGAGGTAGCGGAGGTCGTCCTCGCCGGGCAGGACCGCGTCGTCGACCAGGGTCGGGATCACCTCGTGTACGCCGGAGTCGCGCCGCAGCGCCGCTTCGATCTCGGAGCGAACGAAGTCCTCGTCTTCGCTGGCCGCCCGCCGGCTCATCGTCGCCGCCCACTCGGGTCCGATCAGGGCAAGCAGGATGGCGCTGCCGCCGCTGCGCGAGCGCAACTCCCCCAGCCACTTGACCCCCGGCTCGAGGCTGACCTGATCGAGGAAGACCGCCTCCGCCCCGAATTCCTTCGCCAGCCGGTCGTAGAGCAGCCGAGCCCACCCCGATGACTCCGCTCTCCGGTAGTTGATGAAGACGGTCGTATTCACTCGGCCCCGCCGCTTGCCCCCTTCGCGAATTGCTTAGGAAGTCTGAACCAAACGGAGAAACCGGCTGTAGGGGCGGCCGCGGCGGAGCAGGAAACGCAGGCGGCCGGCCGAACGTTCCCGTATATGGACCGCTCCGCCATGCGCGCTCGGCGCAATCAGCGCTGGGTCGAGAGGGCCGAGCGGGTCAGGGACGCCTTCGGCCTCGTCCTCCTCCTCGTCCTCGTCACCTACGTCCTGACCTCGCTGCTTGCCGACCACGGCTGGACCGCGGTCCTGATCTGCGTCTCGACCACCGCCACCTCAGTCGTGGCGCTGACCAGCTCTCACACCAAACACCGTTTCGTGAGGCTGGCGATCTGGCTCTCCCTGCTCTCACTGGCGCTGACCGTGGTCGAGGCCGCCGGCGGCAGCCAGACCTGGCTCAACCTGGCGGCGCTGATCCAGGTCCTGCTGCTGACGATCGCGATGGCAGCGGTCCTGCGCCGCGTCGTCTCCGCCCCCGAGGTCGGCTCGCGCACGATCCTCGGCGCGCTCAGCGTCTACACCGTCCTCGGGCTCCTCTTCACCTACGTCTACGCGACGGTCGCCCGGATCCAGGATTACCCGTTCTTCGAAGGCGTCCCGCACACCCACGGCGGCGACTTCCTCTTCTTCAGCTACACGACCCTGACCACGACCGGCTTCGGCAACCTCGTCCCCGCCGGCCAGCCCGGCCAGATGATCTCCGGCATCGAGATGATGATGGGCCAGATCTTCCTCGTCACCCTCGTCGCCGGCCTGGTCAGCCTCTGGCGCCCGGGCGAAGGGCTGCGCAAACGCCAGGAACGGCGCGGCGAGAACGTCGGCGACGCCGGCGACGCCTCGGCGGCCAGCTAGCCGCCTGGCTCAGCCGGCGAGCGCGGCTTCCATCGCCGCCAGCTGCGACTCGATCCCGGCCGAGATGCCGTCGCAGATCTGGTGGACACCGGGGTCGGCGATCCGGTAGATCGAGCTCGTCCCCTGCTTGCGCCGGGCGACGAAGCCCTCCGCGTGCAGGGCGCCGAGGTGCTTGGAGACGTTCTGCTGAGAACCCCCGACCGCCGCCGCTATCTCCCCCACCGAGGCCTCGTCCCGGCGGCGCAGGAGATCGAGGATCCGCAGCCGGGTCGGGTCCGAGAGGGCACGGAAGCGCCGCGCGATCAGCTCGGCGGCCTCGGGAGTCACCGGAGTCGGTTTCAGCATTTGCTCGGCGGGGTCGCGTTCATCGTGTTATTGTACTCTCTACAACTGTTAAGTTGTGTAACTGTACATTTGTGAATTGGTGAGGGGAGAAACGATGGACGCGCACAAGGATCTGGGACCGATCGGACGCCTGGGGCGGTTCACCGCCAACCACCGCCGCGCCGTCTTCATCGTCTGGGCGCTGATCGCGGTCGGGCTCGGCCTGCTCGCACCGCGGGTCGAGACGGCACTCTCGGGCGCCGGCTGGGAGGCCAACGGCTCCGAGTCGGTCCGGGTCCGCGAGCAGCTTCAGCGCGAGTTCGGCGGCGCCGGTGCCTACGCGCTGCAGGTCGTCGTCCACTCGCCCAGCTCCGGCGTCGGCGCCCCGGGCTTCGATCGCACGGTCGCCGCCGCCGAACGGGTGCTGGCAGCCGACCCCGCCGTGGCCACGGTCGTCCCACCGCGCGCGGGAACCTCGCTCGCCGCCGACGGCCGCACCGCGATCGTCGTCGGCACCGCCGCCCGCGGCCCGAACGCGATGGTCGCCGCCGCCGAGCGCCTGCGCTCCGAGGTCGCCGCCGCCGCCGCGCCGGGAACCGAGGCGAACCTGACCGGCTCGGCCGCGATGTGGGCGGACTTCAACCAGGCCAACCGCGAGGCGATGCTGAAGTCGGAGCTGATCTCCTGGCCGGTGACGCTGGCGATCCTCGTCCTCGCCTTCGGCTCCCTCGTCGCCGCCGGCCTGCCGCTGATGCTGACGATCACCGGCCTCGTCGCCTCCGCCGGCGTCCTCTACCTCGGCAGCCTCGTCGCGCCGATCTCGATCTGGGCGATGAACTTCGCGCTGATGTTCGCGCTCGCGCTCGGCATCGACTACGCGCTGTTCATCGTCATGCGCTTCCGCGGCGCCCTGGCCGGCAGCAAACGGACTCCAGCCGAGGCGGTCGCCGAGACGATGGACACGGCCGGTAAGGCCATCCTCTTCTCGGCCCTGACCGTGCTGGTCTCGATCTCGGCCGTGCTGCTGGTCCCGAGCCCCGCCTTCCGCTCGGTCGCGATCGGGATCATGGTCGCGGTCCTGTTCGTGCTGGCGGCGACGCTGACCCTGCTGCCGGCGGTCCTGGCCAAGCTCGGCCCGCGGATCGACCGGCTTTCGCTGCCCTGGGCCCGGCGCAGCGGCGACGGCGCCTCGCCGCGGCTCGCGCGCTGGGGCGAGCTGCTCTGGCGGCGGCCGCTGCTGTTCGGCGGCGCCGCCCTCGTCCTCCTCGTCGGCCTCGCCCTGCCCGCCCTCAGCCTGAAGACGGGGATGCCGTCGATCAAGGTCGTCCCCAAGCACGACCAGTCGCGGGTCGGCTACCAGCAGGTCAGCGCCGGCTTCGGCCCCGGCGTCCCGGCCACGCTGCAGGTGACCGTGCCGGCAGCCGGCGTGGCGGCGGTGAGCGACAAGCTCGAAGCCGACCCCGGCATCGCTTCGCTCGCCGACCCGGTCGCCGGCGCCGGCGACCGGGTCCTGATCGGGGCGGTGCCGACTGCCACCGCCGCCAGCTCCGCCTTTGACGCCACCATCGAACGACTACGGGCCGAGCTGCCGGCCGCGGCCATGGTCGGCGGCAGCGCTGCCGAGAACCACGACCTCGAGTCGGCGCTGGGAACCAAGGTCCCGCTCGCGATCGGCCTCGTCGTCGGGCTCGGATTCCTGCTGCTGCTGATCGCCTTCCAGGCCCCGCTGGTGGCGGCGATCGCGGTCCTCGCCAACCTGCTCTCGACCGCCGCCGCCTTCGGCGTCGCAAAGCTGATCTTCCAGGACGGCCACCTCAGCGGCCTGCTCGGCTTCGAATCGCAGGGCTTTCTCGACGCCTGGGGGCCGGTCTTCTTCTTCGCGATGATCTTCGCGATCGCGATGGACTACACCGTCTTCCTGCTGGCGACGGCGCGGGAACGCTGGGAGCAGACCGGCGACCCGAAGGAGGCGATGGTCGGCGGGCTGGCGCGCTCGGGGCGGGTCGTGCTCGCCGCCGGCGTGGTGATGGTCGCGGTCTTCTTCACCTTCGCCCTCTCGGGGCCGCTGCCGCCGAAGGAGATGGGCGTGATCCTCGGCGTCGCCGTCCTCCTCGACACCTTCCCGGTCCGGCTCCTGCTGCTGCCGGTCTTCATGCGGCTCGCCGGTCGCGCCGCCTGGGCGATGCCGCCCTGGTTAGACCGAAAGCTGCCGGATGTCCGCTTCGGACACGGGGACTAGTCGTCGAACTCGACGCGCTCGATCGTCTGCGGCTCGACCGGCTTGTCGCGGCCGTCGGTCGGCGTCGACTCGATCGCGTCGACGACGTCCATGCCGTCGACGACCTCACCGAACACGGTGTGCTTGCCGTCGAGCCACGGCGCCGCGCCGGTGGTGACGATGAAGAACTGGGAGCCGTTGGTGTTGGGCCCGGCGTTGGCCATCGCCAGCGCCCCGCGGACGACCTTGTGGTCGTTGAACTCGTCCTCGAAGGTGTAGCCGGGACCACCGGTCCCGGTCCCCTCGGGGCAGCCCCCCTGGATCATGAAGTCCGGGATCACGCGGTGGAAGACCAGCGTGTCGTAGAAGCCGTCGGCGGAGAGCTTGCGGAAGTTCTCGACCGTCTTCGGGGCGTCGTCGTCGTGCAGCTCGAGCACGATCGCCCCGGCGCTGGTGTGGAGGGTGGCTCGCGACATCTGCCTGAACCCTATACAGACCAGGCGCCGGGGGACGATCAGCCGCCGACCCGGACCGTGACCGGCGGCGAGGAGCCGGGCGCGTAGGGCCAGCGCTCCTCGGCCAGCGCCGTCGCCCGCAACCGGATCGCGGCGCTGCCGCTGACGTAGCGAAAGCGGTAGCGGGTCTGGAAACGACCGTCGTGGTCGCTGCGGATGACGAGGACCGGCCGCCAGCGTCCGGTCTCCTCCTCCCGGTACTGGATCGCGACCAGCTTGCCGCGGCGCGGGATCGGCGCCGCCCGGTCCTCGACCCGGCCGCTGAGCGTGACCGTCTCGCCGGTGGCGAGGGCCGTCGGCGTTGCCTCGAGGCTGACGCCGGAGCGGACCCGCAGGTCGAGCGAGCTCCGCCTGGCGGGCTCGAGCCCGTCCTCGCCGGCGAAGACGACGCTGACCTGGCGCGAGGGCCCCGGAGGCAGGCTCAGCTCGAAGCCGCCGCGCTCGCCCGTTCGCACCGCGGTCCTCGTCGCCGTCACCAGAGCACCGCGCGAGGGCCGCGAGACGACCCGCAGCAGGCGACCGGCGAGGGCCTCGCCGTCGGCGGCGATGAGGCGGCCGCTCAGTGGAGCCGTCGCCGCGAAGGGGACGGTCAGCGAATCGCCGCCACCGCGCGCCGCGCGCCCGAGGCGGGCGAAGAGCCTGGTCTTCGCCTTCGGCGCCACCACGGGAGCGGCGACGCGAACCTCCATCCGGGTGCCGTCGGCGCGCAGGGTGGTGGTCGCGGTGTTGCCGGCGGCGTCGCTCGCCTCCGCCCGGAAGAGATAGAGACCCGGGTCGAGCTCCGGGACCGCCGCGACGAGGCTCGCCCGCCCAGCCGCGGTCGGCGCCAGCTTCGTCGGCAGCTCCAGCCAGCGCTCGGAGTCGGCCCGGCGATAGGAGATCTGGCCCGCGGCCGGCCCGGCCAGCGGGTCCTCGACTTCGGCGGTGACCTGCGCCGGCGGAGCTCCCCCCTCCGCCCCGGCGAAGGCGACGGCCGGCGGGCGGTCGTCGAAGCGCAGCGGCACCGTCAGCGCCGACGCCGGCGCCTCGTTGCCGGCCTCGTCCCGCAGCCAGAGCCGGAGGACGTAGGCGCCGGGCGCGGGGACGGTGAGGTCGGAGAGTTTGGCGATCTCGCGCCCGGCGGCGAAGCGGGCGCCGCTGTCGTAGCCGCCGGGACCCGTAACGCGCCAGCCGGCGCCGGCGATCGGGCTGCCGAGGCCCTGGTCGGGGTTGGTCCAGGAGAGGTCGAAGTCGTTGCCACGGCGCCAACCCTCGCCGCCGGCGAGCTGCGGGGAGCGGGGGTGCGCGGGCGGGTTGTTGTCGACGAGGACGGGGTGGGCGGCGGTGCATTCCCGGTTGCCGGCGAAGTCGGTGACGCAGGCGATGACCAGGTGCGGGGCATCGCTGAGGCTAGTCGTCGCCAACGGCTGCGTCGCGACCTGTTCGGAGCCGCAGGGGCGCATCAGCGTCGCCCTCCACTCGCCGCCGATCAGCGCCTTCGCGCAGGGGAACTCGGTGAAACCGACGCGGGCGCCGTCGAGGATGGTTTCGGCATAACGCAGGCCGGCGCCGACGTCGGCGCCCCAGACCACAGCGCTCTGCACACCACGACGCCAACCGCCGGCGAGCAGTTCGCCGCCGATCCCGGCCGCCGGCGGGCGGATGTCCTCGAGCGTGAACGTCAGCGCCCTCGCCCCCGACCAGGAGCCCGGCTCGGTCGAGCACCAGTTGCTCTCGCCCCGGGCGCAGAGCAGCCGGTCCTCGACCGCCAGGGCCCCGTTCGGAAAGCCGATCGCGAACTCGGCGAGCGCCGGTTCGCTCGCTGCCGCGACGAGGACCGGCGTGAAGCCGCCAGCCCCGTCGACGCCGCCGATCCGGTGCTGCATCCCGTCGCGGAGAGCGTGGGCCCAGCTGCCCCGCAGGGCCGTGATCACGGTGCCACCGGGGGCGACCCAGCGCCAGCGCCCGAAACGGTTGCCGGAGACGGTGCCCTGGCCATCGCGGGTGAAGCTGCTGAGGTGGGTCCCGGCAAAGGGGTCCGCCCCGGGCGGCGGCACGCAGAAGGTCTCGGGCCGGAACTTGGCGCCGCCCGTCGTCTCGGCCCAGTCGGCGTCGGCGCCCGCGTACCAGCCGCACTGCGCGACCGCGTACTTGCCGGCCCGGGCCTCGCCCGCCGCCAGCAGCAAGAGCGCCAGCGCCAGCGCGACACCCATCGCCAGCAACCGCCCGAATCCACCCCGCGTCCCCGACATCAGCCCTCCCTCGTTCGATCGCACAAAGGTGCTCAAGGGCGGCGCCGGGGCGACTCTCCCCCACCCGACCGGGCGGTCGCCGGGGCCGCTTTGCGAGAATGGCTCCGATGCCACTTCCAAGCCAAGAGCAGGTGACCGAGCAGCTGCGCGCCGTGATCGACCCCGAGCTGCGGCGCTCGATCGTCGAGCTGGGCATGGTCCGCTCGATCGAGATCCACGACGACGGTCGCGTCGACGTGGTCGTCTCGCTGACCACCGCCGGCTGCCCGATCCGCTCCCACTTCGAACAGGCCGTCGCCCAGCGCGTCGGCGAGCTCGACGGCGTCACCGCCGTCGGCGTCGGCTTCGACGTCCTCTCCGACGAGGAGAAAGGCCAGCTGCAGCAGACCCTCGGCCGCGGCAAGCTGCCGCAGGGCGCCCTGGCCCAGGTCAAAAACGTGATCTGCGTCGCCTCCGGCAAGGGCGGGGTCGGCAAGTCGACGATGACCGCCAACCTCGCCGCCGCGCTGAGCGCCGAAGGGCACCCGGCCGGCGCCCTCGACTGCGACGTCTACGGCTACTCGATCCCGCGCATGCTCGGCGTCAACGCCAAGCCCGAAGTCAACGGCGAGCGCAAGATCCTGCCGCTGGAGGCGGCCGGCGGCGTCAAGGTGATGTCGATCGGGTTCTTCGTCGAGGAGAACGCGGCCGTCGTCTGGCGCGGCCCGATGCTGCACAAAGCGATCCAGCAGTTCCTCGAGGACGTCGCCTGGGGCGAGCTCGAGTACCTGCTGCTCGACCTGCCGCCGGGGACCGGCGACGTCTCGATGACGCTGGCACAGCTCTTGCCGCAGGCCAAGTTCGTGCTGGTGACGACGCCGCAGCCTGCAGCCCAGTCGGTCGCCCGCCGCGGCGCCGAGATGGCGGCCAAATTCGACCTCGAGATCCTCGGCGTGATCGAGAACATGTCCGGCTTCACGACCCCGGACGGCGAGCGCTTCACGATCTTCGGCGAGGGCGGCGGCCAGCAGCTGGCCGACGAACTCGACCTGCCGCTGCTCGGCAAGGTGCCGCTCTCCGAGCCCCTGCGCGAGCACGCCGACGAGGGCTCGCCGCTGGTCACCGCCGACCCCGACTCCCCCGCCTCGCAGGCAATCCGCCAGGCGGCTCGCGGGATCATCGCCGCGACCCCGCAGGAGCTGCCGGTCCTGCAGGCGACCCCCGCCTCGGCGGAAATGGCGCCGGTCAGCGGCACGCCGCTGCCGATGGCCCAGTAGCCCGCTCGGACGACCGCAACCTTCGCGTCCGGCTAGGGTTGTTTATTAGCGAACGCACATAGATGCCCAATCCCTGGCTAATAACCGGGGAGCGGGGGACCCATGTTTTCGGGGCGAATCCACCTCTTGGTGGGAGCGCAGGACTCCTTCAGCGCCAGCCCGTCAGCTAACCCCGCCGGCCGACGAAGGAGGAAGTTGAATGACGATCGTCCGCAGGGCGGCCGCGTATGCCGCCCTCAGCACCGCTTTAGCCATGCTCGCGATGGCGGCGATAGCGATGATGCCCGGCGCCCGCGCCTGGGCCGCCAACGGACAGGGTGGGGTCTCCGCCCGTTCCTACGAACCGGAAATCCCGGTCGAAACGGGGACTGAAACCGGGACCGAACCGACGGCCGAACCGAGCAAGGCGATGCTGGTCAACGGGCGGGCGATCGCGCCGCTCGACGCACCGCCGGCGGTCCGCAGGGTGATCGCCGCGGCGAACAAGATCCGCTCCAAGCCCTACATCTACGGCGGCGGCCACGGCCGCTGGTGGGACAGCGGCTACGACTGCTCGGGGGCGGTCAGCTTCGCCCTGCACGGGGCCAAGCTGCTGACCAGCCCGCTGCCTTCGGGCTCGATGCAGACCTGGGGCGCCCCCGGCCCCGGCAAGTGGATCACCGTCTACGCCAACGCCGGCCACGCCTACGCGGTGATCGCCGGCCTGCGCTTCGACACCGCCGGCAACAGCAGCGCCGAAGGCACCGGCCCGCGCTGGCACGAAAGCCTCACCGCCGCGGCGGGCGGCCGCTTCATCGCTCGCCACCCGGTCGGGTACTGACCCTGGCTCAGGCCCCCGCTGCTCGCAGCCGATCCCCTCGCAGGGCGGCGGCGAGCAGCGGGAAGGCGAGGGTCGAGAGCATTCCCGCCCCGACCAGGCCGGCGGCGGTCGAGCTGCGCATGTGGCCGGCGTCGACGGCGATCGTCGTGATCGCGACCACCAGCGGCAGCTCGGTCGCGCAGTAGAGGGCGAGCGCGGTGCGGTCGCGGCGGTCGAGGACGCGGCGGTAGAGCAGCAGCGCCGGCGCCCCGCGGACGACCAGGAAGAGGACGAAGAAGAGCGCCAGCTTGGCGAGGGCGCCGGCGCTGCCGAGCGCGTCGAGGTCGAAGGCGATGCCGCTGGTGACGAAGAAGAAGGGGACGAAGAAGCCGAAGCCGACCGCCGCCAGCTTCGACTCGAAGACGCGGATCTCGCGCCCCTCCAGCGCCGCCCGGGTGATCATCCCGGCGACGAAGCCGCCGAGCAGGACGTCGAGGCCGATCTGGTCGGCGAGCAGGACGAGGCCGAAGACGAGGACGACGGTGACCCGGACCGCGAGCTGGCTCGAGGCCTCGATCGTCCGTTCCAGCGCCGGCCAGTGGCGCAGCGCGATCCCGGTCGAGGCGAGGGCGACGGCGACCGCGAGGACGACGAAGGCGATCAGGATCAGCGCCTCGTGCAGCGGGTGGTCGGTGCTGAGGAAGACCGTCACCAGCACGATCGGGCCGAAGGCGCCGGCGCAACCGGCGGCGAACAGGTAGGAGCTGAAGCGGTTGTGGACCTCGCCCTGGTCGTGGAGGATCGGGATCAGCGTCCCCATCGCCGTCGTCGCCATCGCGGCGCCGACGTAGAGGAAGGAGTCGATCACCCCGGCCGCCTCGAGCGCGGCGCCGATCGCGAAGGCGATCAGGATCGAGAGCACCCAGCCGGCGCCGCCGAGCTCGAGCGGGCGACCGCGGATGCGGCTGAAGTCGATCTCGTAGCCGGCGAAGAAGAACAGCATGCCGAGGCCGAGGGTGGCGAAGAAGTCGATGAAGTCGTCGTGACGGGCGATGTCGAGGACCTGGGGCCCGATCAGAATCCCGAGCGCGATCTCGACGACGACGACCGGGGCGACGAAGCGACCGGGGACCACCGCCACCGTGACCGCCGCCAGCGCCGCGGCGAGGACGATGACGAAGAAGGACTCGGTGTCGACGTGGATCATGCGGCGTCGCCGATCCTAGGCAGCGGTCCCGCCGGCCCCGGAACGACGAAGGGCCGCCCCGGGGCGGCCCTTCTCGAAGCTCGTACGAAGCGCGGCCTAGGCAGCTTTGCTCTTGTAGTAGTTCGCGTTGATCTCCGCGTATTTGGCCCACTCGGCGGGCAGCTGGTCCTCGGCGAAGCAGGCGTCGACGGGGCAGGCCTCGACGCAGGCGTCGCAGTCGATGCACTCATCGGGATCGATGTAGAGCATCTCGACCGAGTCGTAGTCGGCCTCATCCGGAGTCGGATGGATGCAGTCGACCGGGCAGACCTCGACACACGAGTTGTCCTTGGTCCCGATGCACGGCTCGGCGATGACGTAGGTCATTCGATGATTCTCCTGAGTCGATTTGGTGCCGGTACAGAGGCCAGAGGCCCCCGCCAAAAGCGAACGCACATTCTAGGGATGTGGCTCGCGGAGGGTCTATTCGGCGGCACTTGCGATGGGAATTCCCGTTCCCGGTTGAGCCGCCGGATCGAGATCCGTAACGTAAGGGGTCTTGGCTTCGCGATCACTTGCCTTGCTCGCGTGCTCGGCGGCGGCTGCGCTCGCCTCGGTCGCGCCTGCGCTGGGAGCCGGCGAAACCCCGGCCCGCCCCGCTGACGCTGCGGCAACCACCCCGGCGACCACCTTCGCGACCGGCCAGATCATCGTCGTCTGGGAAGAAGGAGTGAGCCGCGGCGAAAAGGCGGCGGCCCGCGACGACGCCGAAGTCGATTCCAGCGCCAGCCTTGGCAGCAGCGAATTCCAGCTGGTCGAAACCCAGCCCGGGCAGTCGACCGCCGATGCCCTGTCCGAACTGCGCTCCGACCCCGCCGTCGCGATCGCCGAACGGGACGCCCTCGTCTACCCGGCCCTGACCCCCACCGACCCGCTCTTCAACCAGCTTTGGGCTCTGCAAAACACCGGCGCCGAAATCGACGGTGTCAGCAGCTCGGTCGCCGGTTCGGACATCAACGCGACCAGCGCCTGGGACCAGTTCGGGTCGCCGTTCGTGGGCCTTCCCGGCGCCGGCGCGGTCGTCGCCGATATCGACAGCGGCTACCGCTTCGAAGGCAACGAGCTCGGCTCCGTGGTCTGGACCAACCCCGGCGAGATCCCCGGCAACGGCAAAGACGACGACGAAGACGGGTATGTCGACGACGTCCACGGCTACGACTTCGTCGGCGCCAACGCCGACAGCCCCGCCGAAGACGCCGACCCGACCGACGACAACTCGATCTCCGGCGGCCACGGCGTCCACACGGCAGGGACGATCGGCGCCGCCGGCAACAACGCCGAAGGGATCACCGGGGTCGCGATGGACGCGCGGATCATGCCGCTCCGGGTCTGCGCCAACTCGACCAAATCTTCCCCGCCGAACTCCCTCGCCTGCCCGATCTCTTCGATCATCTCCGCGATCAACTTCGCCGGCGCCCACGCAGCCCGCGTCGCCAACATCTCGCTGACCAGCAAATCGGCGAGCGCTGCGACCCGCGAAGCACTGGCCAAAAACCCGGGGACCCTGTACGTGATCTCGGCCGGCAACGACGCCAAAGACAACGACATCGAAGCCCACTATCCCTGCAACTACAACCCCGCCACCGAAACGTCGGTCCCGGGCGCGATCGACAACGTCGTCTGCGTCGCCGCGACCACCCAGGCCGATCAGCTGGCCGGTTTCTCCGACTGGGGCAAAAACAGCGTCGACCTCGCTGCTCCCGGGACCGAGATCCTCAGCACCTACACGTTCGACGACCTGCTCGGTGTCGGCGGCGAAAACTTCCAGGCCGAAGACTTCAACTCGAAATGGAGCCCGGGCGGCGACGGCGGCTTCGGGCGGACCAAAGAAGGGGTCCTGACCTCGTTCGGGATGAGCGATTCGCCGGAAGAAGCGCCGGTCGCAAACTCGGTGCGCGAATCGACCCTCACCACCGGGGTCCCGGTCCCGGCCGGCTACGCCAACTGCCGCTTCGAAGGCCGGCGCTTCGTCTCGTTGCTGGGCAAAGGCGGGAAAAACGGGATCTTCACCCAGGAAATCATCAAAGAAGGGGATCCGACCCCCCTCTTCAAATCCCAGCCGGGCAACACCGCAGGCGCGGAAATGCAGGCGTTCCGAACCGAAGCAATCAGCGGCATGGCCGGCAGCAACGTCAAGATCCGCTTCCGTTACGAAGCCAAGGAAGCGCCGGAACCGACCAACGGCGTCTGGCTCGACGACCTCTCCCTGATCTGTTACCAGCCGCCCAGCGTCGCGCCAGGCTACGCGTTCCTGCAGGGCACCTCGATGGCGGCCCCACAGGTTTCGGGAACCGCGGCGCTGCTGTTCTCGCTGCATCCCAACGCGACCGTCACCGGGGTGCGCAAAGCGCTCTTGGCGGGAGTCGTCGCGAGAGCGAGTCTGACCAACAAAACCGTCAGCGGCGGGCGGCTCGACGCCAACCTGGCGCTCAACGCCCTCGACGCGACGGCGCCGACGCCGCCGAGCCTGAGCTCGACCAACCCGCCCTCGGGGACCGACGTGACCGAACCGCTGATCCTCGGCTCGGCCGAGGGGGGGTCGACCGTGAGGCTCTTCAAAGGGGGTTCCTGCTCCGGCTCGCCGCTGCAGATCAGCACCGCCGCCCAGCTCGAAGCCCCGGGGCTGAAAGTCACGGTCCCGAAAGACTCGGTCACCGAATTCACCGCCACCGCAACCGATTCCTCGCTCAACGTCTCCGAATGCTCGGCGCCGATCACCTACACCGAGAAAACGCCGCCGCCGGACACGACCCCGCCGGCGCCGCCGGTGCTGAGCGCGACCAACCCCACGTCGCCGGGCGCCAGCGCGACCCCGCGGATCCTCGGCAGCGCCGAGGCGAACTCGATCGTGCGGGTGTACTCGAACCAGCTCTGCACCGGCACGCCGACCGTTACCGCGGGCGCCGAAGCGCTGCAAACGCTCGGGATCCCGGTCTCGGTGCCAAGCTCGAGCACGGCCACCTTCTGGGCCACCGCCACCGACGCCGCCGGCAACCCGTCCGAATGCTCGGCGCCGATCTCCTACACGAACAGCACGCTGACCGGTCCGATCACCAATGACCCCCCGGTGAACCCGCCGCCGACGAGCAGCTCCTGCACGGTGCCGAAGCTCGCCGGCAAGACCTTGGCGCAGGCGAAAAGCGCGATCACGCGCGCCCTCTGCAAGCTCGGCAAGGTGACGAAGCCGAAGGCGAAACCGAGCCAGAAGCTCGGCCCGCTGGTCGTCAAGTCGTCCTCGCCGGCCGCGGGCGCCGTCGCCGCAAGTGGCGTCGTCAGCCTCAAGCTCGGGCCGAAACCGGTGGCCCGCCGCGCCAAGCAGAGCCGCAGCTAGCATCGGCAGCACATGCTGCTGTTGACGGGGGCCACCGGAAGCATTGGATCGCGGCTGTTGCCGCTGCTCTTGGAGAGCGGCGAGGAGGTGCGCTGCCTGGTCCGCGAGCCGCGGCGGCTGGGCGAGCGCCGGGTCGACGTGCAGATCACGCTCGGCGACCTCGGCGAGATGTCCGACCCCCACCTGGTGCGGCAGGCGCTGCGCGGGGTCGACACCGTGATCCACCTGGCGGCGACGATCCGCGACCAGCCGCCGAAAGGGATCGAGGAGCTGAACGGGCTGGCGACGGTGCGGCTGCTGCGGGCGGCGGAGCGCAGCGGCGTCGAGCGCTTCCACTTCTTCAGCGCCCTCGACGCCTTCGCCGCCCAGCGCACGCGCTTTTTCCGCGCCAAGTGGCTGGCCGAGCAGGCCGTCCTCTCCTCCCCCCTGCGGACCACCGTCTTCGCGCCCTCGATCGTCTACGACCGCAGCGACCCATGGATCACGCTCCTGCGCCGCTTCTCGTTCCTGCCGGTGCTGCCGGTCTCGGGCGAGGGCAAGGCGCAGTTCCAGCCGATCTGGTCGGCTGACGTCGCCCAGTGCGTGGTCGCGGCGCTGGCCGCCGCCGAGCCCCGCCCCCGCTACGAGCTGGCCGGCCCGGAGACCCTCAGTTACGACGAGATGTCCGATCTGGTCAGCCGGATCGCCGGCCGGCCTCGTCCACTCGTCCACCTGCCGCTCGGGCTCGTGCGCTCGGGATTGATCGGCCTCCGCTCCGTTTTCGGGGAGGCCGTGTTTGCAACCTGGGAGGAGGCCGAGTTGATGGAGGTGTCGATGGTGAGCGAGCGCGGACCGGCCGACGCGCAGGCCCTCGGCGTTCGACCGCGAAGGATGAGCGATGTCCTGGAGGCTGAATAGAGGCGCTCGACGCGCCGCAGTTCTGGCACTGGCCCTGACGGCGCTGTTCGCGCCCCCTGCCGCTGCGCAGACCCTGGTGCCGCCCAAGCCCGACGTCTACCTCGGCGTCTCCGACCGCGGCTCGGCGACCGAATTCAACGAATTCGCGGCGCTGACCGGCAAGCACCCGGCGCTGCTGGAGACCTTCCACCCCTGGGGCAACAGCCTCAACGAAGCCTACGAACGCTGGCGCGAAACGGCTACCCGGCCGATCCTCCACATCTCGACCGCCGACGACCAGACCCTGGCCGAGATCATCACCCCGCAGCAGATCGCGCTCGGCTACGGCGACGACTACCTGCTGCAGCTCAACACCTTCTTCGCGACGCGCGGCCTGCCCGCCTACATCCGGCCGCTGGGCGAGCCCAACCGCTGTCTCAACGCCTGGTCGGCGGTCTACTGCGACGGCACCCAGCGCGGCGGCGAACACACGACCGGCTGGTACAAACAGGCCTTCCGCCGGATCGTCGCGATCGTCCGCGGCGGCCAGACGCTGGAAGGGCTCAACAACACCCTGGCCGAAATCGGGCTGCCGCCGCTGAACCGGACCAAAGGCCTGCCGCCGGAAAGCCTGCCCGCAGCGCCGGTGAGCATCATCTGGAGCCCCTTGCCGGGCGGCTCGCCACGGGTCAAAGGCAACTTCCCCGGCAACTACTGGCCCGGCAGCCGCTGGGTCGACTGGGTCGGCACCGACTTCTACTCCGAATATCCGGTCTGGGACGACCTCAACCGCTTCTACGAAGGCAAACAGTGGAAGGGCAAGCCGGTCTCGGTCACCGAGTGGGCGGTCTCCGGCAAAGACGAACCGCGCTTCGTCAAGCAGGTGATCAGCTGGATCGTGAAGCGGCCGCGGGTGCGGATGCTCGTCTACTACCAAGGCTTCGGCAAGGGCAACACCTATGACCTCGGCCTCTACCCGCGCACCACCAACACCCTGCGCAAGAAGATCCGCCGCGAAAGCTTCCTCCCCTACGCCGAATGGAATGCCGGCCTCTTCCCGGCATTGCCGCCCAAGGAAAAGAAAAAATAGGCGTGGTTGAGGTTAGTCGCGCTATCCGCGACGAACCTCAACCACGGTCCCTGGCCACGAAAAAGGCCCGGCGCAAGCCGGGCCTTTTCGAAGCAATTCCCTCGTAGGAGGGGTGCTTACATCATGCCGCCCATGTCGGGCATGCCACCGGGCATGCCGCCACCGGCGCCGCCATCCTCCGGCGGCTCGGCGATGATCGCCTCGGTGACGAGGATGTTCTTCGCGATCGAGGCCGCATTCTGCAGCGCCGACCGGGTGACCATCGTCGGGTCGATGACGCCGGCTTTGATCAGGTCGCCGTACTCGCCGGTCGCGGCGTTGAGGCCTTCGCCAGCCTTCAGGTCGCGGACCTTGTTGACGACGACCGAGCCCTCCTCGCCGGAGTTCTCGGCGATCTGACGGACCGGCTCCTCGAGCGAGCGGTGGATGATCCGGGCACCGGTGATCTCGTCGGGATCTTTGGTGAGCTTGTCCGGGTCCAGACCGGCCTGGGCGTTGAGCAGAGCAACGCCACCACCCGGGACGACGCCCTCCTCGAGCGCGGCGCGGGTCGCCTGCAGGGCGTCCTCGACGCGGTGCTTTTTCTCCTTCATCTCGGTCTCGGTGGCGGCGCCGACCTTGACCACAGCGACACCTCCGGCGAGCTTCGCGAGGCGCTCCTGGAGCTTCTCGCGATCGAAGTCGGAGTCGGTGTTGTCGATCTCCTGTTTGATCTGCTTGATCCGGCCTTTGATGTCGTCGCCGGCACCGGCACCGTCGATCACGGTGGTGGTGTCCTTGGAGACGACGACGCGGCGGGCCTTACCGAGCTGAGCGAGCTGGGTGTTCTCGAGTTTGAGACCCATCTCCTCGGTGATCACCTCGCCGCCGGTGAGGATCGCGATGTCCTCGAGCATCCGCTTGCGGCGGTCGCCGAAGCCAGGGGCTTTGACGGCAACGCCGGTGAAGGTGCCGCGGAGCTTGTTCACGACCAGGGTCGCGAGGCACTCGCCCTCGACGTCCTCGGCCACGATCAGGAGCGGCTTGCCCCCCTGCATCACCTGCTCGAGCACCGGCAGGATGTCCCGCACGGAGCCGATTTTCTGGTTGGCGATGAGGATGTACGGTTCCTCGAGCACGGCCTCCATGCGGTCCTGGTCGGTGACCATGTAAGGCGAGATGTAGCCCTTGTCGAACTGCATGCCCTCGGTGAACTCGAGCTCCATCCCGAAGGTCTGGCCCTCCTCGACGTTGACGACGCCGTCTTTGCCGACTTTCTCGATCGCGTCGGCGATCACGTTGCCGATGTCGTCGTCGGCGGCGGAGATGGCGGCGACGCGGGCGATCTGGTCCTTGCCGGCGACCTCTTTCGACTGCTTGTCGCGGAGGTTGTCGACGACCGCGTCGACGGCCTTCTCGATACCGCGGCGCAGGGCCAGCGGGTTGGCGCCGGCGGCGACGTTCTTCAGGCCCTGGCGAACGATGATCTGGGCCAGCAGGGTCGCCGTCGTGGTGCCGTCACCGGCGACGTCGTTGGTCGCGGTCGCGACCTCGCGGACGAGCTGGGCGCCCTGGTTCTCGAAGACGTCCTCGACCTCGACCTCGCGGGCGATGGTGACGCCGTCGTTGGTGATCGTCGGCGCGCCGAACTTTTTGTCGAGCACGACGTAACGGCCTTTGGGGCCGAGGGTGACCTTGACCGCATTGGCGACGGCGTCGACGCCGGCCTGCAGCGATCCCCTCGCCTCCTCTGCGTACTTCAGCTCCTTGTGAGCCATGATTCTCCTGTTCTCCTAGGTTCTCTAAGTCCGGGTGGGCGGGTCTAGCCGAGCTTGGCCAGGACGTCCGACTCGCGCAGGACCAGCAGGTCGTCCCCCTCGACGGTGACCTCGGTGCCTCCGTATTTGGAGTAGAGGACCTCGTCGCCCTCGGCGACGTCGAGCGGGCGGCGGCTGCCGTCCTCGTTGATGGCGCCATCGCCGACGGCGACGACCTTGCCCTTCTGCGGCTTCTCTTTGGCCGTGTCGGGGAGGACGATGCCGCTGGCGGTCGTCTCCTCCTCCTCGATCGGCTTGACGATCAGCCGGTCCCCGAGGGGCTTCAGCTTCATTCGTTGACCTCCGTCATCGGTAAGTGGTGGTTTTGCTGGTGAAAGTGCGGGAAACGCCGCTCTAGAGCCCTTTCCAGCTCCCTGGCGGCCTTGGCACTCTCCGTGTGGGAGTGCCAACAACTGAAAGATAGCGAGGTCTCTCAGTCGGCTGCAAGCAAACGGCAGCCGAGCAGCTTCGCGATCCCCTCACCGCCGCGGGCCATCACCCAGTCGTGGTTCCACTCGAAGGCCGGGCGCAGCAGCGGCGCCAGCCGGTTCATCCACGGCTTCGTCGTCGCCACGTTCCACTCGTAGAGCACCGCGGTCACCCCGTCCTGCTCGTAGAAACGCCAGCGGCCGACCCCTTCGAGCTCGCCGACGGCGTGGCCCTCGAGCAGGTGCTGGGGCTCGACCCGGGTCGTCGTCACCTCGAAGGAGACCCGGTAGGGGAGGAGGCTCTTCCAGACCATCCGGGAGACGGTGCCGACGTCGCCGTCGCCCGGCCCGCGCCGGAGCTCTTCGGCCTCCTCGACCCCGCGCCACCAGCTCGGCCACCGGGCCTGGTCGTGGACCGCCTCCCAGACCGGCTCGCGCGGCGCGTCCAGGAGCCAGGTGGTGAGGAAGGCGTACTCGGCCATCGCGCCTATCTACGCGGCCGGGCGGAGCGCGGTTCAGTTGTGGTGCGGCGTCTCGCCATTGCCGAGATGGGGCCGCGGCGGCTCGACGATCTGCGAGAAGCGGATCACCGTCACCAGGTCGTCGTCACCGATCGCGCGGCTGTAGATCTGCTCGAGGAAGCGCTTGGCCTCCTCGATGCGGCGGAACTCGGGGTTGTCGTGCTCGATGTCCCGGCGCGAGAGCTCGCCGACCCGCTTGACCTCGACCTCGTCGATCACCGCGGTGAAGATCTTCTCGCGCGGGCTGTGGCGGAAACCGACCGTGACCCAGACGACCTGGCCGCGCTCGTACTTGCCGCTCTTGTCGCCGAGCCGGATCGTCGCCGTCTTGCGGCCACGCTTGAGCTGGTCGATGAAGACCGCGGAGTAGAAGTTGAGGACGTAGATGCCGCTTCTCATCAGGCGCGAGCGTATAGGAAGGGCGCGAGTCGCTCCCCCACGGGCGGGGGGTGGACGAATGTTCGACCCTGATTCGAGTTTAGGTGCGGTCGGACCGATGGGTGGACCGTGCTCCACCCTCGCCTTCGGACCAGGACGCTCCTCGCCCTCCTCGCCTGTGTGGCCGGGCTGCTGGCGCTGCCGCTGGCCGGCTCCGCGGCGGCGAAATCGTGTAACGGCAAGCGGGTGACGATCATGGGCACGCCCGGCGACGACGTGCTCGTCGGCAAAGGCGCCAGCGACGTGATCTACGGCGGCGGCGGCGATGACCGCATCGGCGGCGGCCGCAACGGCAACGACACGATCTGCGGCGGCCCCGGCGACGACGTGATCGCGGGCGGCCGCGGCTACGACTCGCTGATCGGCGAAGGCGGCGACGACAAGCTCGCCGGGGAAACCGGCTCCGACATGCTCGACGGCGGCAGCGGCGAGGACCGCCTCAGCGGCTCCAAAGGCGCCGACAACCTCCACGGCGGCGGCGGCGAGGACCTCTTGATCGGCGCCAAGGGCCCCGACGACCTCGAAGGCGGAGCCGGCGACGACACGCTCGACGGCGAACAGGGCAGCGACGAGTTCGAAGGCAACGCCGGCAACGACGTCCTGATCGGCGACAAGGGCAACGACAAGATCGACGGTGGACCCGGCGACGACCGGATCGAAGGCGGGCCCGGCGACGATTCCGACCTCGACGGCGGCGGCGGCACCGACGTGATCTTCGGCGGCGCCGGCACCGACGACATCGAAGGCGGCGACGGGGACGGCGACGTCGTCCGCGGCGACGCCGGTACCGACACCCTCGCCGGCGGTGGCGGCGGCGGCGACATCGTCTCCTACGCCTCGGCCACCCGCGGCCCCGTCATCGTCGACCTCGCCGCCGAGAGGGCCAAAGGCGACGGCCACGACGACCTCAGCGGCTTCGAGGACGTGGTCGGCTCACCGCAGGCGGACACGATCACCGGCGACGGCGAAGCGAACCGCCTCGACGGCGGCGTCGGCGACGACACGCTGGAAAGCGGCGGTGGCGGCGGCGAAGCGTTCGGCGGCCCCGGCAGCGACGACTGCACCGGCTTCACCGTCGAAAACTCGTGCGGGCCGGAAGCCGGCCCGCCGCCCGGCGGCGCCTACGTGATCCTCAACCTCGGCCTCGACGGCTCCAGCCTCGTCGTCCAGGGCAGCGCCGGGCCCGACGACTTGCACGTCGGCCTCGTCGCCGGCGGCTGGGTCGTCTCCGACACGGTCCCGATCTTCGCCGGCGGCGGCTGCGCCAACCCGCCTGGCCAGCCGACCGTCGTCAGCTGCCCCGGCGACCCCTCGCTGGCGCTGATCGTCATCACCGGCGGCGACGGCGACGACAACCTCGTCATCGACCCCAGCGTCCCTGCCAGCGACCACGTCCGCATCAACGGCAACGCCGGCTCCGACGTGATCGTCGGCGGCTCCGGCGACGACGTGCTCGAAGCCGGCGAGAACTACAACGGGCCGAACAACGGCAGCGACCGGCTCGAAGGCAACGCCGGCTCAGACGTCCTTTACGCCGACCCCGGCCCCGACCTGCTCAAAGGCGGCGCCGGCAACGACCTCCTGGTCTCCTCGGTCGCCACCTGCCAGGGCCACACCTACGACGGCGGCAGCGGCGAAGACACCGTCTCCTACGCCCGCTCCAACGACAACCTGCGAATCACCCTCGGCGGCAGCGGCGGGCCGGCCGGCTGCGGTAACCAGGACCGGGTGCTCGGCGACAACGAGAGCCTGGAGGGATCCGACGGCCCCGACGTGCTAGTCGGCGATGGCGGCGACAACAGCCTGATGGGGCACCTCGGCGCCGACGTCTTCGTCGGCAAGGGCGGCGACGACTTCATCGAAGCGCTCGACGGCCAGCGCGACAAGCAGATCGAGTGCGGGTCCGGCGACGACGAGGTCCAGCGCGACGGCAACGACCCGCGTGGCTCTAGCTGCTCTCCCTGAACCCACCCTCGCCGATCAGCGGCACGAAGCGGCAGGGGCCGAGCGAGGCGGCCTCGAAGCCCTCGCCCCGGCGCCAGAGCACGGTCAGCGTGTCGACCGACTCGGAGGCGATCGGGACGACGATGCGGCCGTTCTCGGCGAGCTGGGCGAGCAGCGCCGGCGGTGGCGCCGGGGCGGCGGCGTGGACGGCAATCGCCTCGAACTGACCGCGGCCCGGGAGGCCGTTGCTGCCGTCGCCGACCACGAGCTCGACGTTCCCAATCCCAAGCGAGTCGAGCACCTCGCCGGCGCCGTGCGAGAGACGCTCGTAGCGCTCGACGCTGATCACCCCGGCGGCGAGCCGGGCGAGGACCGCGGTCGAGTAGCCGGAGCCGGTGCCGATCTCGAGCACGCGCTCGTCGCCGCCCAGCTCCAGGGCTTGGCAGATCGCGGCGACGATCCAGGGCTGGGAGATCGTCTGCTCTTCGCCGATCGGCAGGGCCGAGTCGGCGTAGGCGCGGTGGCGGCGCCAGGCTGGCAGAAACGCCTCGCGCGGCACCGCCGCCATCGCCGCCAGGACTCGCTCGTCGTCGATGCCCCGCGCCCGCAGCTGCCGCTCGACCATCCGTGCGCGCCGCTCGGCGTAGTCGCTCATGCGACCTAGGGTAGGTCTAGGTGAAACCGGGGAGGAAGGTCCAGCCGGGGTGCGAGTCCGTGAGGTAGTCGTGGTGGCGGTCCCAGTCTTCGGGGCCGAGCAGGGCGGGGCTCTGGATCTCGAATTCACCTTCGCGGACGCGGAAGCCCCAGCTGAAGCCGAGGACGGCGTCGGCTTCGAAGCGGCCGGCCAGCGGCTCGGGGCCGAGTCCGCAGAGGAACGAGTGGGCGACGAAGTCGGAGGTCTGCAGCGGCCTGTCGGTGTGGGGGGCGTCGAACATAGTCGGCGCGAAGCCGAAGAAGCCGAAGGGATGGGAGACCTCCCCGAGCGGCGCGAACGGGTCGATCAGGAAGCCGTCCCCGCCCTCCATCTGCTCCCAGTCGATCAGCTGGATCCAGCCCAGCGCGTCGGCGTAGCCGCGGGCGGGCGGCGTCACCGTCGCCCGGCACCAGGCGAAGCCGCGCGCGAACTCGGGGCAGCCGTACGCCGCCGGGTCGTCGTTGACGCCAACCTCGGCGTCGACGACGCCGGTGGCGCCGCGGCGCTCGAACGGAATCGAGAGCCGGCCCAGCGTCAATAGATGTAGTTGCGCAGCTTGGGCGGATCGAGGACCGTGACCCGGCCGCGGCCGGAGCGGACGACGCCGGCGCGCTCGAGCTCGGCGAGGAAGCGGCTGACGCTCTCGCGCGAGGTGCCGGCGAGCTGGGCGAGGTCGGTCTGGTTCATCCGGATCGTGACCTCGCCGACGCCGCCGTTTTCGTCCTGGGCCTCGCGGCTGAGCTGGGAGAGGATCCCGGCGACGCGGCTGGGCACGGTCTGGAACGACTGGCGCGAGAGCCGCACGTTGGCGGCGCGCAGGCGGCGGACGAGGCCGGCGACCAGCTTCAGCGCGATCTCCGGGTGGCGGGCCAGCAGCGAGCGGACGTCGCCGGCCGGCAGCGCCAGCAGCTCGCCGTCGCTCAGCGCCTCGGCGCTGGCCGAGCGTTTGTCGCCGTCGAGCATCGCCAGCTCGCCGAAGATCTCACCGGGGCCGAGGGTGGCGAGGGTGATCGCACGGCCGTCGGAGTGCTCGCGGGTGACCCGGAAGCTGCCCTCCTTGACGATGTAGCAGGCGTCGGAGCTGTCGCCCTCGTGGAAGACGCGGGTGCCGGCGGGAAACGAGCGCGGCACGGCGACATGGGAGAAGCGCTCGAGCTCGTCTGCTTCGAGATCGGCGAAGAGGGTGACGCTCTTCAGCAGCTCGACTGCGCTCTGCTCCCGGTCGGACACCGAGGCGATTATGGCCTACGGACTGTCGATGCGGCAATCGAACGGCGATCGGGTGTCCGATTGCCGGGTCGAATCGAGCCGACGCGGCTCAGCGACGCCGCAGCCACTCGGCGAAGAGGGGGTCGAGCAGTCGCGGGGCACCATCCGCGTCGCGCTTGACGTGGCGCTGGTCGGCGAGCAGCCGTCCCAGCACCTCCTGCAGGGTCGAGCGGGCGATCCGGTGCTCGTCGGCGACCCTGCTCCCGGTCGGCGCCTGGCCGTCGCTGAGCGCCGCGAGCAGCACACGCTCGTTCCTGCCGAGGCCGTCCCAGAGCGCCTGGTGTGCGTCGCGGGTCTCCTCGAGGGCGAGGGCGAGGGCCGCCGCCCCCGGCTCTTCGGTCATCTCCTCGCGCTCCAGGACGTTGTAGAGGTGGTGCGCGAGCAGGATCGTGCGCTGCGGGTGCCCCCCGGTGAACTCGAGCAGTTCGTCGACGGCGGCCGCGGGCTCCAATCCCTCGGCGGTGAGCAGCTCTTCGATGTCGCCGGCGGCCTCGGCCATGGGCAGCGGCGGCAGCTCGAGCGGGCGCGCCTGGCCGTAGAACGGCCGCTCCTGTTCGGAGAAGAGAGCCTGCATCAGCGAGGGCTGGCTGCCGGCGAAGACATAGGACGCCGCCTCGCCATGGTGCTGGATCACCGAGCGCACAAGGCCGTCGAGGGCGTCGTCGGCCACCAGCAGGTCCTGGAACTCGTCGAAGCAGACGACGGTCAGCTCGCCGTCGACTTCGTGCAGCGCTTGCGGGACGTCGAGGATCTCGAGCAGGGCGGTGCGGGCCTGATCGGGGGGCAGCCGCTGGGGGCGCGTGCCCAACCCCAGGCCGACCCCGGCGACCGAAACCGAGATCCCGAGCCGCGCGGCCCAGCGGCGGACGATCCGGTGGGGGTCGGGCGGCAGCGAAGCGTAGGCGCGGGTGACCCGGGCGGCGGCGTCGCCCAGCGTCGCGACCTTGGAGAAATCGACCCGGATTGCCCGATGTCCGGCTTCCTCCATCGCCGCCACATGCGCGTCGAGCAGGCTGCTCTTGCCGAAGCGCCGGGGAGCCGCGAGCCGAATCGCGACCCGGTCGGCCGCGGCGGCCTGCAAGGCGTCGAGCTCCCCGCGGCGGTCGATCAGGCTGCGAGGAGAGACCGGCCCCTGGTAGTCGAACGGATTCACCGCAGCTCAGTGTACGGCAAAAGCATACAGTGATGTACGTATCTACCGTACAGCCTAGGCCGAGGCGGTCAGTTTGCGCGGCCCGCGGCTGAAGCCGGCCCCGATCAGCGCCTCCTCGTGGCCGGAGCCGATCACCGCCTCGCCGTCGAGTTTCTCGATCGCCAGTTTCGGCAGGTGACCGGCGCTGACGGCGTCGGCGAGGGCCTGCATCGCCTCCTGCAGCTCGCTCTCCTCGAGCGTTTTCAGGCGCAGGACGCCACGGCCGCCGCGCTCGACGAAGACCACCGGCTCACCGTCGCGCAGCAGCAGGTGGGCGCCGGGGGTGCGGCCGGGACGGCGGCCCCCCTCCAGTTTCGGCCAGGGCAACGAGGCGCCGTAGGGGTTGGCGGGGTCGGTGGCCGCCAGCAGCAGGTAGGAGCCGTCCGCTTCCGGCAGCGAACGCAGCCGCTCGACGGCGCCGGGGAGGGCGAACTGGGCGCCGCCGAGGCCCTCGACGAAGTAGCCGCGGCGGGCGGTGCCGAGCAGCTCGAGGTTGCCGAGCTCGGCGTAGAGGGTCGCGAAGCCGCCGGGGATGCCCTCGGCGAGAACGGTCTCGCGGGTGACGATCCCGTAGCGCTCCATCATCAGCTCGGCCTGGGCGCGGAGCTTGGCGCCGGGGCCGGGGGCGTTGGCGAACAGCGGCTCGGTCAGCGACCAGCGGCCCTGGACCGCGGCGCCGGTGGTCGAGCGGCGACGGGCGAAGCGGCGACCGGGCCGCTCGGAGTTGGCGACGGCGCGCAGCCGCGGCGCCCGCAGCGGCGCGAAGGCGTCGTTGGTGACGTCGCCGTTCCAGGCCAGGTCCCAGAGCGCGTTGTGGAGCTCCTCGGCCGGGACCTCACCGAGGTCGGCCAGCAGGTCGAGCCAGAACGAGGGGCCGGCCTCCAGTCGGGCGCGGATCGCGTCGTGGACCTCGCCCGTGACCGGCTCCAGCTTGGCGTTGGCCGGCGGCGGCCCGGCGAGGCGGACGTCCTCGCGGAAGTAGAGGGCGGCGCGGCCGTCGGAGCGGCCGAGGGCGCCGGCGCCGATCCAGACCAGCTCGCCACTCGTGCAGAGCTCGTCGAGCCAGGTCTGGGAGTAGGAGCCGAGGCGGCGCGGGAGGACGTCCTGCTCCCAGACTTTCGGCGTCAGCGCCACCCCCTGCAGCGGCACCAGCGCCTCGCGCAGGCGGTCGAGGCCGGCGCCGGCGGGCCGGAAGGCGTCGACGTTCTGCCAGCTCGGCAGGAAGCGGGCGAGCTCCCGCGTGTCGGCCGCCTCGACCTCCTTGCGCAGCCGGGCCAGGCTGGCGCGGCGGACCCGGCGCAGGACTTCGGAGTCACACCACTCGCGCTCGGAGCCGCCGGGCAGGAGCTCACCGCGGACCAGCGCCCCTTCGGACTCCAGCTCACGCAGGGCCGGGCCGGGGTCGACGCCATAGCGCTCGGCCAGGCGCGCGGTCGGGAACGGGCCGTGGGTGCGGGCGAAGCGGCGGACCAGGGCCCGCATCGCGTCGGGGTGCTCCTCGAGGAAGGTGTCCGGCAGGCCGGCCGGCGGCGGCACACCGAGGGAATCGCGGTAGAGGCCGGCGTCCTCGGCGGCGACGTAGCGCTCCTCGCCGGCGATCCGGACCTTGGCGATGCGGCGCTCGGCTTCGAGCTTGCCCAGCATCGAAGCGGCCGAGTAGCCCTCGGTGACGCGTTCCTCGCACTCTTCGGCGGTCAGGTCGCCGAGGTTGCGCAGCAGCTGCTGGAGGGCGTCGCGGTCGCCGGCGCGGCCGGCCTCGGTCCGGTGCTGGAGCTGGTCTTCGACCTCTTCCAGCGCTTCGGGGTCGATCAGCTCGCGCAGCTCCTCCTGGCCGAGCAGCTCGCGCAGGAGGTCGCGGTCGAGCGACAGCGCCTGCGCCCGGCGCTCGGCCGGCGGCGTGTCGTCCTCGTACATGTATGTCGCGATGTAGTCGAAGAGCAGGCTTGCCGCGTACGGAGACGCCGAGGGCGTCTCGACGTCCACCAGATCGAGCTCCCTCGTGCGGAGCCGCTGGAGGAGCCGCCGCAGCGACGGCAGGTCGAAGACGTCCTGGAGGCACTCGCGGTAGGTCTCGAGGATCACCGGGAACGAGCCGTACTTCCGCGCGACCTGAAGCAGGGACTGCGCCTTCAGCCGTTGCTGCCAGAGCGGCGTTCGCTGGCCGGGACGGCGGCGCGGGATCAGGAGCGCGCGCCCGGCGTTCTCGCGGAAACGCGAGCCGAAGAGCGCCGTCTGCCCGACCTCCTGCACCACGAGCTCCTCGATCTCGTCGGGCGGAAGGAGAAGATCGGCGACGGGCGGAGCGGTGTCCGCCTCCGGCAGGTGCAGGGCGATCCCGTCGTCCGACCAGATCGACTGCGCCTCGAGACCGAGCGCGTCGCGGAGGCGAGCGGCGAGCGCCATCGCCCAGGGAGCGTGGACGCGGGCGCCGAACGGCGTGAGGATGCAGATGCGCCA
>DASSLT010000036.1:0-39842 GCA_035689305.1 Solirubrobacterales bacterium
TCCGGATCGAAGAGGTTCGCCATCACTTTCCCTCGAATTTCGGCTCGCGCTTCTCGAGGAACGCTTTCATCCCCTCGACCCGGTCCTCGGTCGCCATCGCCAGCTCGTAGAGGCGGCGCTCCTCCTCGAGGCCGGCGGAGAGCGTCGTCTCCTCGGCGGCGACCACCGCCTGCTTGGCGAGGCGAGCCGCCAGGGGGGGCTGCTCGGCGACCTCACCGGCCAGCTCGAGCGCCGCGTCGAGCCAGCCCTCGCCCTCGACGACGCGGTTGACGAAGCCGAGCTCACGCGCCTCGGCGGCGTCGACGCGGCGGCCCGTCAGGACCAGCTCCATCGCGCGCTGCTTGCCGAGCACCCGCGTCAGCCGCTGGCTGCCGCCGCCTCCGGGGATGATTCCGAGCGTTATCTCGGGCTGGCCGAAGCGGGCGCCGTCGTCGGCGACGATCATGTCGCAGGCCAGCGCCAGCTCGCAGCCGCCGCCCAGGGCGTAGCCCGCGACCGCGGCGATCAGCGGCGTCTCCAGCGCCGCCAGCCGCCGCCAGAAGGCGCCGCCGTCGGGGGTCGCCGGCTCGCCCGGCTCGAGTACCGCCATCGCCTTGATGTCGGCGCCGGCGGCGAAGACCTTGTCGGAGCCGGCGACGACGATGCAGTACACGCCCTCGTCGGCGTCGAAGGCCTCCAGCGCGCTGGTCAGCTGCTCGCGCATCTCGAGCGAGAGCGCGTTGCGGGTCTCGGGGCTGTCGAGGCGGGCCAGTCCGACGCCGTGCTCGTCGACCGTGGTCGCGACCAGCGCTGGCGCCACGCTCAGCTCTCCTCGAACGGGAGCATCGCGTTGACCCCCGTCGCCAGCCGGCCGATGATCAGCTTCTGGATCTGCGAGGTGCCCTCGTAGAGGGTGGTGACGCGGGCGTCCCGCAGGTAGCGCTCGACCGGGTAGTCGTCGACGTAGCCGGAGCCGCCGTGGACCTGGATCGCCAGGTTCGCGCACTCGACCGCCGACTCGGTCGCGTAGAGCTTGGCGACCGAGGTCTCCATTGTGTTCGGCGCGCCTTCGTCCTTCAGCAACCCGGCCCGGAAGACCAGCATCCGGCTGGCGTCGCGCTTGAGGATCATGTCGGCGATCATCTCCTGCACGAGCTGGAAGCGGGCGAGGGGGACGCCGAACTGCTTGCGCTCCTTCGCGTACTCGACCGAGGCGTCGACGCAGCCGTCGCAGATCCCGACGCAGCCGGCGGCGACGCTGTAGCGGCCGTTGTCGAGCGCGCTCATCGCGACCTTGAAGCCGTCGCCGACCTCGCCGAGCAGCGCCTCGTCCGGGACCTCGACCGAGTCGAGCGAGATCTCGGCCGTGTCGGAGGAGCGGAGGCCGAGCTTGCCGTGGATCTCCTGGGTGGTGAAGCCCTCGCTGTCGGTCGGGACGAGGAAGCAGGCGAGCCCTCGGTGCTTTTTCTCCGGGTCGGTCTGGGCGAAGATCAGCGCCACGTCGGAGAAGTTGGCGAGCGAGATCCACATCTTCTGGCCGCTGATCGACCAGCCCGTGTCGGTCTTGGTCGCCCGGGTGCGGAGGTTGGCGGCGTCGGAGCCGGTGTCGGGCTCGGTCAGCCCGAAGCAGCCGAGCGACTCACCGGAGCAGAGCCGCGGCAGCCACTCCCGCTTCTGCTCCTCAGTACCCCAACGCTCGATCGAGCCGCCGACCAGCGAGGTGACGACCGAGACGACGGTGCGGGCCGAGGAGTCGGCGCGGCCGATCGCCTCGACGATCAACCCGTAGCCGATGTAGTCGAGGCCGCGGCCGCCGTACTCTTCGGCGACGGGGGCGCCGAGGTAACCCATCTCGCCCATCTTCCGCGCCAGCTCGCGGTCGAAGCGGCCGGCGCGGTCGTTGTCGCGGACCCGCGGCAGGATCTCCTTGTCGGCAAACTGGCGCGCGGTTTCCGCGATCAGCTTCTGCTCGTCGCTCAGCTGGAAATCCATTCAGCCCTCCTGCAGCTCTCGGTCCAGGGTCGCGGCGAAGGCCTCCTGCGCTTCGCGGGTGCGGGGACCGGGGGCGGCGGCAAGCTCGGTGTCGTTGACGGCGGCGACGGCCTGGACCTCGCGCGTCGTCGAGGCGAGGAAGGCCTCGCTCGCGGCCAACAGGTCCTCGACCTGCCAGCTGCCCTCGGCGACGTCGAGCGCCTTGACCAGGCGGTCGCGGGTGATCGAGTCGAGGATTCCGTTGGAGAGCGCCGGCGTCCGCAGCTCGCCGTCGGCGGAGGCCCAGAAGATCGTCGAGGTCGGCGGCTCCAGCACCCTGCCGTCGGGCTGGACCAGGATCGCCTCGTCGGCGCCCTGCGCTTTGGCCAGCCGCGTCGCCTGCATGTTGGCGGCGTAGGAGATCGACTTGACCCCGGTGAGGATGATCGTCGGCGTGTAGGTGACGGTGGCGACGCGCAGGGTCTCGGCGTGCTCGGGGACCGGCTCGGTGGCGGCAATGCGGCGGCCGCCGCGGGTGACGATCAGCCGCAGCTGGCCGTCGACCGGGCCGGCCTGCGCCAGCAGCGCCTCGATCTCGCGCGCGAGCGCGACGCGGTCGAACTCGAGCTCGATCGAGGCCGCCGAGCGGCCGAGCCGGTCGAGGTGCTCGCCGAGCGCGAAGGGCTGTCCCTCGTAGAGCCGGATCACCTCGAAGGCGCCGTCGCCGCGGTAGAGGCCGTCGTCCTTGAGTCCGATCGTCGCTGCCCCGGTCGGGGTGACCTCGCCGTCGACGCTGGCCAGCTCTTCGAAGCCCTCGCTCACGCCGGCGAGGCTACCCTGTATTCGTGCTGTTCGTTCTGGGGACGATCGGGGTCTTGGCATTCATCGTCGGCGCGCTGCTGCTCGTCGGCCGCTTCTACCCTGGCTCCTCCGCCGACCTCGTCCACTGGGAACCGACCCGCTCGCCCGAGGTCGAGGCCCAGAACGAGATCGACGACGTCCGCCAGATGCTCGAAGCGCAGAACGAGATGCGCCGCCGCCGCGGTGCTCCCGAGTTGACTGAGGCCGACATCGACGCCGCCGTCGTCGAAGACGAGCGCTTCAGGCTGCGCGGGCAGGGGCCGTTCGAGTCCTGAGAGGGTGAGGCGGCAGTTCGACCCTTTATAGGGGCTCAATTGCCGCATCGACCGGTACAGACGCCGGTTTCGGTGCGCGGCTCCGAAGCGGTTCGATCGCGACGGCGAGGGCCGCGGCTGCGACGCCGGCGCCGAGCGAGAGCCACCAGCCTCGTTCCAGGCCCGACAGCAGGCTGCTGCTGCCGTCGATCAGGGCGACGAGGACGGCGACGCCGATCGCGACTCCGAGCTGGCGCGCCATGCTGAAGACCGCCGTCCCGGTCGCGAAGCGGGAGGGAGGCAGCGAAGCGGTCGCCGCCGCCGGCAGGGTGCCGAGGACCATGCCGACCCCGGCGCCGCCGATCAGGTTGCCCGGCAGGTAGCTGGTCAGGTAGGCGGAGTCGGGCGTCACCGTCAGCAGCAGCCAGGCGAAGCTGGCGGCGAAGAGGAGGCCGCCGGCGACGATGATCGGGCGCTGCCCGATGCGGCCGCCGAGCCGCCCGGAGGGAATCGCGAAGGTGGCCGCCATCAGCGGACCAGGGGCGAGGGCGAAGCCGGCGGTCAGCGCCGAGTAGCCCCAGACTTCGCTCAGCAGCAGGACGCCGCCGAGCAGCATCGAACCGAAGCCGGCGAAGAAGACCAGCGCCGCCAGGTTGGCGACCGAGAACGAACGCACGCGCAGCAGCGGCAGCTCGATCACCGGCGAGTGGTGGCGGGCCGAGCGGCGCAGGAAGGCGGCGACGAGCAGCCCCGCGCCGACGAAGGCGGCGAGCGTCCGCGCGTCGCCCCAGCCCCATTCGGAGCCCTTGACGATGCCGAGCGTGAGGGCGCCGATTCCGAGCGCCAGCTCGACCGCGCCGAGCAGGTCGGGGCGGCCGTCCTCCGGCTCCCGGACCTCGTCGAGGACACGGATCGCGAGCAGCGCCGTGATCAGCCCGATCGGGACGTTGACGAGGAAGATCCAGTGCCAGCTCAGCTCCAGCACGAGGCCGCCGATCGGCGGCCCGAGGGCGGCGGCGACGCCGCCGACCGCCGACCAGATCCCGATTGCCAGCGCCCGCTGCTCGGGCGGGAAGACGGGGAGGATGAGGCCGAGCGTGGCCGGGATCATCATCGCCCCGCCGGCGGCCTGCAGCACCCGCGCCGCGACCAGGAAGGGGACCGTCGGCGCTGCCGCGCAGAGCGCCGAGGCAGCGGCGAAGACGAGGAGGCCGGTGACGAAGACGCGCTTGCGGCCGATGCGGTCGGCGATCCGGCCGGCCGGAACCAGCAGCGCCGCGAAGACGATCGCGTAGGCGTTCAGCACCCAGGAGAGGCTCGAGAGCGAGGCGCCGTCGAAGTCCCTGGCGAGGTCGGGGAAGGCGATGTTGACGATGAAGAGGTCGAGGCTCGACATGAAGAGACCGATCGAGACGATCAGGAGGACCTTCCAGCGATGCGCCATACCAACTCCGTTTCGGGTCGCTTGCAAATCACAAGGCACCCTAGCAGAAGTGGCTTGCAAAAGAAAAGTAACGAGCTAGACTGCGTTCATGGCAATCAAGGCATTCGCTGACTTCAACTGTTCGATCGCGAAACCGCTCGCCTTCCTCGGCGAGCGCTGGTCGCTGCTGATCGTCCGCGACCTCTTCCTCGGCCGCCGCCGTTTCGAGGAATTCCAGGACTCGCTGGGGGTGGCGACCAACGTGCTCAGCCAGCGGCTAGCGACGCTTGTCGAGGAAGGGATCGCAGAGCGCCGGCGCTACAGCGAGCACCCCGAGCGCTTCGAGTACCGGCTGACCGAGAAGGGCCGGGACCTGCAGCCGATCTTGCTGGCGATGCTGGCCTGGGGCGACCGCTACACGGCCGGTCCCGAGGGGCCGCCGCTGGAGACCGTCCACGAGGAGTGCGGGCACCCCTTCCACATGGTCGCGACCTGCTCGGAGTGCGGCGGCAAGGTCCACCGCGGCAACATCCACAGCCGCCCCGGGCCCGGCGCCAACGAGGCGCAGCGTCGCCGCTATGCGGAGCTCCGCGAGCGACGCGAGGCTGAGCGCGCCGAGGAGGAGCGCGCGGCGTAGAGTTCCGCGCGTGGCTCGTGCGCTGATAGTCGGTTGCGGCTGCCGCGGCCGGCTGCTCGGCGAGCGCCTGATCGACGCTGGCTGGGCGGTCCGCGGGACGAGTCGCTACGACGAGAAGCTGCCGCTGCTGTTCGAGGCGGGGATCGACCCCGCGCTCGCCGACCCGGACCGGCCGGGGACGCTGCTCGACCTGGTCGGCGACGTCACCGTCGTCCACTACCTGCTCGGTTCGGCGGTGGGGGAGGCGGAGCTGTTGGAGGCGATCCACGGGCCGCGGCTCGAGCGGCTGATGGAAAAACTCGTCGACACCCCGGTCCGCGGCTTCGTCTACGAGGCGGCGGGGAGCGTCGATGCCATCTTGCTCGAGGCGGGGGCCGAGATCGTCCGCACGGCGGGGATGACGTGGCGGATCCCTTGTGAGATCGTCAGCAGCGATCCGAGTGATCCTTCGAGTTGGGCGATGGAGATGTCGGATGCCACTCTCAGAGCCATTTCGCCGGCCGGCGAAGGCAAATAGATAAACTCGGATACGAATTTAGGGAAATTCCGAAAACCGCATATGTAGAGGAGCAGTTTCGATGACGACGTTGAAAATCGGCGATGTAGCACCAGACTTCGAGGCCGAGACCACCCAGGGCCCGATCAGCTTCCATGACTGGATCGGCGACTCCTGGGCAGTCCTCTTCTCCCACCCCAAGGACTTCACTCCGGTTTGCACGACCGAGCTCGGCTACATGGCGAAAATCGAGCCGGACTTCGCCAGCCGCAACGTGAAGATCATCGGTCTCTCGGTCGACGCGCTCGACAAACACGAGGCCTGGGCCAGCGACATCGAGGAGACCCAGGGCACTGCCCCCAACTACCCGATCATCAGCGACGCCGACTTCAAGGTCTCGAAGCTCTACGGGATGCTGGGCGAGGACGTCACCGGCTACTCCGAGGAGCGGACGCCGGCCGACAACCAGACGGTGCGCAACGTCTTCGTCATCGGGCCCGACAAGAAAGTCAAACTCATCCTCGTCTACCCGATGACCACCGGTCGCAACTTCGACGAGGTGCTGCGGGTGATCGACTCGCTGCAGCTGACCGCGAAAAACAAAGTCGCGACCCCGGCCCAGTGGAAACAGGGCGACGACGTGATCATCGCCGGCTCGGTCAACAACGAGCAGGCGAAAGAGCTGTTCGGCGAGTGGAAAGAGCCGAAGCCCTACATCCGGATCGTCCCGCAGCCCAAGTAGGTCTACGGGCGTGACCCCGGCCCGCCTCAGCCGAGGCGGGCCAGCAGGTCGCCGAGGATCCGGGCGGTCGCGCCCCAGATCAGCTGGCCCTCGACCTCGTAGGTCGGGGTGTGGACGGCGACCCCGCGGCGAACCAGGCGCCGCATCTCGTAGCTGCCGCGCAGCAGCTCCAGCGAGAAGGTGAGGACGGTCTCGACCTCGGCCGGGTTGGGCTCGAGGCCGAGCGTGCGCGGCTCGGGCACGAGGCCGACGAGCGGGTGGACGAGGTAGTCGGTGACGAAGGTCGAGACCGGCAGCAGTGCGCCCTGGACGTCGACCGCGGCCGGGTCGAGGCCGATCTCCTCGCGCGTCTCGCGCAGCGCCGTCGCCGCCAGGTCGGCATCGCCGGCGTCCCGGCGGCCGCCGGGGAAGGAGATCTCGCCGGCGTGGCGGCGCAGGTCCGAGCGGCGCTCGGTGAAGATCAGGCCCGGTTCCTCGGGCCAGCCGTAGATCGCCAGCAGCACCGCCGCCTCGGTGCCGCCGCGGCCGTCCTCGGCGAAGGCCTGCGCCGGGTCGAGCAGCAGCTCCGCCAGCTCGGTCAGATGATCACCTGGACGGTGCCGCCGTCGACCGACCAGGCGGCGCCGCTGACGTAGGAGGCACGCTCGGAGCAGAGGAAGACGATCGCGCCGGCGATCTCGGCCGGCTCGGCGAGGCGGCCGATCGGGCGTTTGCCGCCGGCGATGCCGAGCGCCTCCTGACGGCTGCCGGCGCCGGTCATCTGCTGGGACTGGTCGAGCAGGCCGCCGGGGGCCATCCACATCTCCGATTCGGTCGGGCCGGGGCAGATCGCGTTGACGAGAACGCCCCTGGCCGCGTAGCGGTCGGCGAACAGGCGCGAGAGCGAGAGCTCGGCCGCCTTCGCCACCGAGTACTCGGCCATCGCTGCCGAGGGCCGCTTGGCGGAGGTCGAGCAGACGTTGATGACCCGGCCCCAGCCGCGCTCGGCCATCGCCGGGCAGGCCGCCCGCATCGCCCGCAGCGGCGCCATCACGTTGATCTCGTACTGGGCGCGCCAGTCCTCGTCGGCGACCTCGTCGAGGTCGCGCCAGCCGGCGAAGCCGGCGTTGTTGACGAGCACGTCGAGGGCGCCGAAGCTCTCGCTGGCGGCGGCGAGGATGCGCTCGCCCGAGTCCTCGTCGGTGACGTCGCAGGCGAGGATCGCGGCGCGGCCGCCGGCCGGCGCACCGGCGCCGCCGGCCTCTTCCTGGACCTCGCGCAGGCGCATCTCGTCGCGGGCGACCAGCAGCACGTTGGCACCCTCGGCGCAGAGCTGGACCGCGGTCTCGCGACCGATTCCGCGGCTGGCGCCGGTGACGGCGCAGGCGCGTCCGGCGAGGCCGAGGTTCATTGCCTGATCCCCGCCATCAGGCCGCCTTCAGGCGCTCGGAAACGGTGACTGAAGCTTCGCCGGCGAGGACCTTGTGGACGGGGCACTTGGTCGCGATCACCAGCAGCCTGCGGCGCTGCTCGTCGTCGAGCTCGGCCGGCAGGTGGACCTGGACGTCGAAGCTGTTTGGCACCGGCCCGTCGTAGCCCATCTCGACGTCGACCTCGAGCGGGCCGAGCTCCCAGCCTTTGCGGTCGGCGTACATCTCCATCGTGATCGCGGTGCAGCCGGCGAGGCTGGCGGCCAGCAGCTGGGTTGGTCGCGGGCCGGTGTCGGTGCCGCCGCGGTCGGGCGGCTCGTCGACGATGATCTCGTGGCCGCCTTCGAGGTCGACCTCGTGGGCCATCCCCGTGAGGCGCCTGGCGAGGATCCGCATCGGCGGCTCAGGCCCGCCGGCCGCGGCCCTCGAACAGGACCGGGTCGTCGACGTCGGCATAGCGCGCCATCGCGAAGACGAGGTCGGAGGCGCGGTTGACGAAGTGGATCACGGTCTCGTCGGCGAGCTCGCCGGCCTCGGCCAGTTCGCTGATCCGGCGCTCGGCGCGGCGGACGACGGTGCGGGCGACGTCGAGCTGGGCCGAGAGCTGGTTGCCGCCGGGAATGACGAAGTTCGGTGGGAGATCGACCTCGGACATGTAGCGGTCGATCAGCTCCTCGAGCTCGGCGACCATCGCCTCGGTCGTGCGGCTGACCCCGTCTTCGAGCCGCCCGGCTGCCTCCGGCGCGGTCGCCAGCTCGGCGCCGGCGATGAAGATGTAGTCCTGCAGGCGGAGGATGTCCGCCGCCAGCTCGGCCTCGCCGGGGGCGCAGAGGGCGCGGGCGACGCCGAGGACCGAGGAGGCCTCGTCGAGGGTGCCGTAGGCGTCGGTGCGAGCGTGGTGCTTGGGGACGCGGCCGCCGTACCAGAGCGAGGTGGTGCCGTCGTCGCCCTTCTTGGTGTAGATCTTGACCACTGCCGCCCATCCTACGCGGGCGCCCGGCCCGTCCCGCCGCTCAGCCGACCGGGCTGAAGACCATCCCGGTCATCACCTTGGGGAAGAAGTAGGTCGACTTCGGCGGCATGTTCTCGTCGGTCTCGGCGATCGCCTTCACCTGCTCGACCGGGACCGGTCGCTGGATCAGGGCGACATCAAATCCGCCGCCGTCGACCATGGCCAGGGCGTCGGGGACGCTCTTCGCGTACTCGAGCCCGTTGCGGGCGTCGATGTCGTGGTCGCTGAGGCCGGCCAGGCCCTTGAGGACGAGGGTCTCGAGGATCGCCGAGTCGAGGCGGCGGTAGGGCTCGGGTTTGCCGGCCAGCTGGCGGTCGACCTCGGCGGTGTCCTTGAGCCGCAGCCGGTAGGCCTGCTTGTGGAAGGAGTCGTAGAGACCGAAGACGCCGACACCGTCCTCGCCGCCGGGATCGATCTCCTCGCGACTGACCTCGGTGACGTCGAAGAGCTCGCGCAGGCCGCCGCCGAGCCGGCGCTGGCGCTCGGGATCGTCGGCGAAGCCGGAGAGCAGGCGGTGGGTGGGGAAGACGGTGAGGCCGGGGTCGTCGAGCCCGGTCAGCGCCATCAGGGTGTAGTTGTGGAGCCCCTCGCCGCCGACCTCGTCGCGGTAGGCGCGGGCGGTCTCGTAGCGGTGGTGGCCGTCGGCGATCAGGAGCTGGGCGCTGGCCAGGCGCTCGGTCACGGCGGCGACGATCGCCGGGTCGGCGACCCGCCAGACGCGGTTGACGGTGCCGTCCTCGTCGGTCGCTTCGCCCCAGGGCTCGCCTTGGACCGCGGGCTCGACCAGCGGCCAGGCGTCGGCGGTCGAGAGCGAGAAGATCGGCGAGAGGTTGAGGTGGGTGGCGCGGGTCAGCTTCAGCCGGTCCTCGAGCGGCCCGGGATGGGTGCGCTCGTGCGGGCGCACGGTGCCGGTCTCGTAGTCCTCGACCCGGACCCGGCCGAGGATGCCGTGGCGGCTGTAGGAGTTGCCGTCGGGGGCGGTGTAGTCCTGAGTCAGCGCCCAGAAGGCCGGCTCGGAGTCGTCGACGAGGGCGCCCTCGTCGCGCCAGCCGGCGATCGTCTGCGCCGCCTTCGCGTAGGGGTCGCCCTCGGGTTCGAAGTCGGGGTCGGCGGGATCGAACGGCTTCGGCAGGTCGATCGCGACCGCGTTGTAAGGCGAGCGGCCGAGCAGCCGCGACCGGCCGGCGGCGTCGATCACGTCGTAGGGCGGCGCCGCGACCGCGTCGAGCGAACCGACCTTGGCCAGGTCGTAGTGCAGCGCGTTGATCGGGAGCACCTCCGCCATCGGCCGGAAAGCTAACGGGTGAGGCCCGCCCGGCGCCGCCGGCCCGCTCTACACTTCGGCCGGTCGGGGTGTGGCGCAGCCTGGTAGCGCGCTGCCTTTGGGTGGCAGAGGTCCCCGGTTCGAATCCGGGCACCCCGATTTCGGCCAGGGTCGGATGGCTGGTAACTCCGGCGCGTTCTCGACCAATCAGCTCTGGTGTGATCAAAATAGGCTGCCGTCATGAATCCTCCGCCCGAACCACCACCGCCTCCCTTCAACCCCGCCACCGAAATCTTCCCCGGCGGCCCGCACCCCGGCATGGTCGCCGAAATGCAGGCCGAGGAGGAAGAAGTCGGCTTTCTGTTGCTTCTGTGCCGATGATCCAGGCGTGGGAGTACATGACGATCAGTTGGGTGTACACGCGCGAATGGAACTTCACCCCGCCAGATCCGGGCCGGACCATCTGGAAGTCCCAGTTCTACATCTACAGGCCCGGAGCAGGCACCGAGACGCGACTGGGCAACGACTCCGATAACCCGGAGGCCCAGACCACCTGGTACCTCGAGGTTCTGCAGGAGTTCGGCGCCGAGGGCTGGGAGTTGGTTGGGGAGACGGTTATCGACACGGTTCTGATCACCGAGGAGAATGGCTGGAAGTCGAAGGGGATCCCGGCCCACATCCGGTGGACCCTGAAGCGACCGCAGGGTGTGGGGTCTCCAACGCCGTGACGGCGCCGGCGTCAGCCCGCTTCGGGAGCTGACGCCGAAGGATCCTCGACGCCGATGTGGAGCCGGCGGTCGTAGACCTCCTGAATCTCCTGCGGGAGGTCGTCCGGTTCCCAGATCGGCCGCACCTCGACCCGGCAGTCGACCCCGGGGCACCGTTGCGCCCACTCCAGCACTTCCTCGGTCGAATCCGCCTGGATGATCCAGTAGCCACCGACCACCTCCTTGGCCTCGGCGAAGGGGCCGTCGACGACCCGCGCCTCACGCCCCTCGAAGACGACCGAGGCCCCGTCCGACGGCGGCCGCAGCCCGTCCAGCGCCAGCAGCATCCCGGCTTCGCGGAGCTCGATGTTGTAGCGGCTCATTGCCTCCATGTCGTCGGCCGAGGGTTTCCAGTCCTCCTCCGAAATCTGCGGATACATGAACATCATGAATCTCATCTGTCTTCTCCTGTCTCGGGTGGGCCGGGCTCCGTCGCGATCGGCCCTTCATACAGGGCGACGAACGAGCGGGATCGAAAACGACACGGTCCAGGTGTCCGTTTGACTAGTTGACGGAAATGCACGTATGGTGCGCTCCGTGGAGGCGGGGGACGCGGAGGCCAGGAAACGCAGGAACTATCTCTGGGGCGGCGCGATTCTCATCGGCCTCGCAGTCCTCGCCTTCGTCCTGCTCGGCAAGGACGATTCGAGCGGCTGTGCGCTCGGCGCCGCCGGGGTCGACGCGATCGTCGTCGGCCTCAACCGCGGCCACAGCGTCGAGGCGATCGTGGGCTCCGCTGCGGTCGGGACTGCCTGCGCGGCCGCCGTCAAGTCATTCTCGGACGAGCCCGAAAAGGCGGTCACGATCAACATCATCACCCCCAGCGGGGAAGAAGAACCAGAGACGACGAGTGGGGTCGAACTGATCGAACCCGCTGAAGAACCCACCGAACCCGGCTCCAGTCCCGAACTCGAACGCTACTTCGCCTGCTTCGCCTCTTACGTCGAATCGGAATTCCTGACGCAGGCGTGTCGGGAAGGCCTGATCGAGCCGCAGTAGGCCTCCCGGACGCCACCCCGGCAGGACGTATGTTCGGGCGGGGGCTCGAATGTCAGTTTGGCCATCCTGCGGCGCGGGAATACTTGGCTTCGTGGCTGGGATGAACGAGGAGGCGGTCGATCAGATCGAGCGCCGTGTCGAGCGCGCCGCTTTCGAAACCGACCGGCATCTGATCGTCGGCGACGTCACCCTGCCGCCAGCCGGGTATCAGAGCCGCTTCTCGGACTCCCTCAACCGCGACGACCTCGAATTCGTGCCGCTGACCCACGCCGAAATCACCAACCTCGTCGATGGCAAGGTCAGCGAACGGCCGTTCATCGTCATCAACAAGCGCCACATCCGGGTCGCCTACCCGGTCGCCGCCCCGTCGCCGCGCCAGTAGCGCTGCTGCGGCGTCAGCTCCGGCTCTTCTGGAAGCGGTCGCGGCCGGCCCAGGAGCCGAGGTCGACGAGGAAAGCCAGGATGACGATGAACCACTCGAAGCCCGAGACCTTGTCGCTGCCGACGCTCCACATCACCGCGTAGGCGAGCGTCGTCCAGGGCAGCAGGAAGAAACCGAGGAAGGGGATGATCCAGCTATCGAAGGCGCGGCTCAGCATGTCGGAGAAGAGCCAGACGAAGAACAGCGCCAGGCGCGGCGAGATCAGGGCGAAGAGGACGACGAAGCAACCCACGGGCGGACCGTATCGCCTGCGGCGGTTGGGCTGAATCGATTACGGTCGTGCGGGTGGAGACGGAGAAGGCCCGGGTGCGGGCGGAGGAGAACAAGGAACTGGTGCGCCGCTTCTACCGAGAGGCGATCCGCGAACGCGACGCCGGCGCCTGCGAGCGGCTGCTCAGCGCCGACTTCATCCACAACGGCGAAGCGCGCGGCCGCACCGGCCAGCGCCAGGCGGTCGAATACTTCCTCGCCGCCTTCCCCGACCTCGGGCACCGGATCGAGCAGATCCTCGCCGAGGGCGAGCTCGTCGCCGCCCACCAGCGCTGGGTCGGGACCCACGAAGGCGAGTTCCTCGGCGTCGCCGGCAGCGGCCGCCGGATCGAATTCACCTCGACCGCGATCCTGCGGGTCCGCGACGGGCTGATCGTCCAGGCCTGGGACGAGATGGACAGCGGCGGCATCCTCAAACAGCTGGTGCGCTGAGCGATGGCGGAGAAGTGGACCGCCGAGCAGATGCCGAGCCAGGCCGGTCGCACGGCGGTCGTCACCGGCGCCAACAGCGGCCTCGGGCTGGCGACGGCGCGGGCGCTGGCGGCGGCCGGCGCTCAGGTCGTCCTCGCCTGTCGCGACACCGCCAAGGGCGAGCTGGCAGCGGCGGAGATCCGCGATCGCACGCCGGCCGCCTCGGTGATCGTCGAACCCCTCGACCTCGCCAGCCTCGACTCCGTGCGCGCCTGCGCCGAGCGGCTCGTCTCCGGCTGCGAGAGCCTCGACCTGCTGATCAACAACGCCGGCGTGATGGCGCCGGGCCAGCGGCGCGAGACCGCCGACGGCTTCGAGCTGCAGATCGGCACCAACCACCTCGGACACTTCGCTCTCACGCTCCTGCTGCTGCCGCGGATGGAGGGCCGCAAGGGGGCGCGGGTGGTCACCGTCAGCAGCACCGCCCACAAAATCGGCCGGATCCGGTTCGACGACCTGCAGAGCGAGCGCAGCTACGGGCGCTGGCGCTGCTACGGCCAGTCGAAGCTCGCGAACGTGCTCTTCGCCCGCGAGCTCGACCGGCGCCTGCGCCAGCGCGGCTCGGCCGTCGCCAGCCTCGCCGCCCATCCCGGCTACGCGGCGACGAACCTGCAGACGGCGGCGCCGCCGGCGTTCGACCGCGCCGTCTTCGCCCTCTCCAACCGGCTGCTCGCCCAGAGCGCGGAGATGGGGGCGCTGCCACAGCTCTACGCGGCGACCCGTTCCCACCTCGAGGGCGGCCTCTTCATCGGCCCCGACGGCTTCGAGGAGCAGCGCGGCCACCCGAAGCTGACGCAGCCGGTCAAGCGCGGCCGCGACCCCGGCACCGCCGCCCGCCTCTGGACCGTCTCCGAGGAACTCACCGAGGTTGCCTTTCCCGACGCATAGCGACGGTTTTGGCAACCTCGCGGATCCGGGGACCCTTGAGTTGCGTGATTCGTCATCGAATCGTTAGGTGTGGGGCGTAACGTTTCGGGTGGAAAGGAAACGTGAATGAACAGACTCGGAAAGCTGATGGAGATGCTGAATCCAGACAAGACCCGGATGCCCGCACCTGAGGAGACGCTGCCCGGCCGCAGCGAGCCCGCCTTCGCGATCGCCGAGAACCACGCTGTGCTCGGCACGCCGCTCAAGCCTCCGTTCCCGGAGGGGATCGAGACCGCCTACTTCGCGCTCGGCTGTTTCTGGGGCGCGGAGCGTCTGTTCTGGGAACTCGACGGCGTCTACACGACGGCTGTCGGATACCAGAACGGAACCACGCCGAACCCCACCTACGAGGAGGTCTGCGGCGGCATGACCGGCCACGCCGAGGCGGTCCTCGTCGCCTACGACCCGAAGCAGGTCTCCTACGCGGACCTGCTCAAGGTCTTCTTCGAGGAGCACGACCCGACCCAGGGCATGCGCCAGGGCAACGACGTCGGCACCCAGTACCGCTCGGGGATCTACTTCGTCAACGACGCCCAGAAGAAGACGGCGGAGATGGTTCGCGACGCCTACGACGCGGAGCTGCGCAGCGCCGGCCGCGAATCGGTCACGACCGAGATCGAGCCCGCCGGGCCGTTCTACTACGCCGAGGACTACCACCAGCAGTACCTGCACAAGGTTCCCAACGGCTACTGCGGCCTGAAAGGCACCGGCGTCTCCTGCCGGATTCCGACCGCGGCAGCGTAGAAATGCCGCAGACTGACCGCCGCGGCCCGGCCGCGGCGGCGGGCGGCGGGCGCGGCCAATAGCATCCGGCGCTCGTGGCGCCTTCCTTCGGTTCCTACATCGGCGGCTGCCTTGCCCTGATCGGCATGGTCGCCGCGCTCGGCCTCGGCGGCTACTGGCTGCGGCGCTGGATCGTGCCGGAATTCTCCGGCGCCCTGGCGCGGCTCGCCGACGCCACGATCGCGGTCGCGCTGCTGATCGTCGCGCTCCAGATCCTCGGCACCCTCAGCCTCCTCTACGAGGGCTGGATCATCGTCGGCACGATCGCGCTCGGGCTGCTCGGGGCGCTGCTCGGGTGGAAAAAAGCGCCGCGCAACGGCCAGGCGGTGCCGGCGCCGAAAGTCAGCACCGTGGCGCTGGTGATCGCGATCGCGGTCGCTTCTTTCACGATGGCCGAGTGGACCTTCCCGTCCCAGCTCAGCCTCGACCAGGGGATGTTCGGCGGCGACACGACCTGGTACCACATGCCGTTCGCGGCGTCGATCGCCCAGGAACACTCGACGACCCACCTCCACTTCACCGATCCGCTGCGGCTCGCCGCCTGGTTCTACCCGCAGAGCTCCGAGCTCGTCCACGGCGCCGCGATCGTGATCTTCAAGAGCGACTGGCTCTCACCGCTGATCAACCTGGTCTGGCTGGCGATCGCGCTGCTCGCCGCCTGGTGCGTCGGCCGCCCGTACAAGGTCGGTCCGGCGACCCTGGTCGCCGCCGCGATCATCCTCGACTCGGGGGTGATGATCGAGACCCAGCCCGGCGAGGGCCGCAACGACATCATGGGCCTCGCCTTCCTGATCGCGTTCGCCGCCTTCCTGATCAACGGGCACCAGCGAAGAGCGCCGAAGGAGGGTGCGGTCCAGGACGAACCCGAGCGCAACGCGCCGCTGCTCGACAAGGGCCCGCTGGTCATGGCCGGGGTCGCCGCCGGCCTCGCCGCCTCGGTCAAGATCACCTTCCTCATTCCGGTCGTTGCGATCGGGCTCGGCGTCATCGTCTTCAGCGGCAGGGGCCGCCGCCTCACCACCGCCTGGGTGCTGGGCCTGTCGGCATTCGTGGTCGGCGGCTACTGGTACGTGCGGGCGGCGTTCAACAGCGGCGGCAATCCGCTGCCGGTCAGCGGCTTCGGGCCGTTGCACCTGCCGCAGCCGGACCAGATGCCGCTCGACCCGCGGCCGCGCTTCTCCGTCTCGCACTACTTGACCGAACCGACGATCTACCGAAGATGGTTCTTCCCCGAGCTGGAAAACGCCTTCGGGCCGCTGTGGCCGCTGATCCTGATCGTCGCCGTCGCCGCGGTGGTCTTCATCGCGGTGCGCTCACGCAACAAGATCCTGCGTGTGCTCGCGGTCGGGGCGTTGGCGACGGCGGTCGTCTACCTCTTCACGCCGCTGACCGCGGCAGGTCAGGAGGGCTCGCCGACCGGCTTCTTCACCAACACCCGCTACCTGGTGCCGGGCCTGGTCCTGGCGATGGCGCTGTTACCGATCGCGCGGCCGCTGCGGGCCCCTGACAAGCGCGCCTGGCAGACCCTGCTCTTCCTCACCGCCGTCTACGCGATCACGGTGCTGACGACGCCGCGCTGGTACCCGACCTACCTGTTCGGCACGATCTTCATCACCCTGGCCCTGGTCTGGGTGCCGTCGGCGCTCAGCCTCGGGCGGGTGCGGGGCAGGGTCAGCCGGCCGATCGTCGGCGCCGCGATCGCCCTCGTCGTCCTCCTGGCGGTGGTGCTGGGACGGGCGCAGCAGGTCCAGTACGCCGATCAGCACTACACGAAAACGACGCTCTTCCTCGGCGAAGGCGGGCCGCAGAAAGCGTACGCCTTCGCCCAGAAGCTGCACGACGCCCGGATCGGGATCGCCGGCTCGAGCGAGATCATCTTCGGCCAGTACGGCTTCTACGGCAACGACGCCAGCAACCGGGTCAAATTCGTCGGCGTCCCCGGCCCCGACGGCACCTACCGGCTGGCGACCACCTGCGCCGCCTTCCGCCGCGAAATCAACGCCGGTAACTACGAATACCTGATCATCAGCGAAGCGACCCAGGATGTCGAAGGCGCCGAATTCTGGTACCCGATCTACAAGTGGGTCAAGGACGACCCGGCGCTGCAACTGCTGATCGCCGAGAAGGACATCGTTCCCCAGCCCGACTACGTCTTCAAGGTCAAGGGCCAGCTTGATCCCGGGGGCTGCCCCGAAAACAGCAAGGGCTGAGGCGCGGGCTCAGGCCGAGGCCGGCGCGTAGGCGCGAATCAGCTCGGCCGAGCGGGTCGGCTGCTCCCACCAGAACATGTGGCCGACGTCCTCGAGCGTCTGCAGGTGCGCGTGCGGCAGCAACGAGGCGATCAGCTCGCCGTTGGGGTAGGGGAGGATGCGGTCGACCGTGCCGTGGATGACCAGCGTCGGCGTCTGCAGCTCCGGCAGGCGCGCCTGGGTGTCGTGGGCGGCGATCGCCTGCAGCTGCAGCTGGACCGTCTGCTGCGGCACCGGCACCGCTTCGGCCATCGCCACGAACTCGGCGTAGCGGTTCTCGTCGGCGCGGAAGCCGGGGGAGAGGTTCAGGTCCCACATCGCCCGGAACACGCGCTGCTCGTCTCCGGACGCCATCGCTTCGGCGAGCTGCTGGAAGTCGGCGCCGTCCATCACCTGCGAACCGGGCCCGCCGCAGTAGGTGCAGCCGAGGGTCAGCGAAAGCAGCCGCTCAGGGTGGGCGAGCGCAAGCTGCTGGGCGATCATTCCGCCCATCGAGATCCCGAGCACGTGGGCGCGCTCGATCTCGAGTGCGTCGAGCAGCCCGGCGGCGTCGGCGGCCAGCTCGGAGATCGTGAACGGCTCCTCGACCGCAGTTGAGCCACCAATTCCGCGGTTGTCGAAGGCGATGCAGGAGAAGCTCTGCTCGAGGGCGCCGAGGAAGGGACGGCCCCAGGCCGCGTGGGTGCCGCTCATCCCCTGGATCAGCAGCAGCGGCTCACCGTCTCCGGTCCGCTCCCAGTACAGCTCGATGCCTGCTACCCCCGCTTTGGGCACGCCTCGATCTTAACGCTGCCGCCGGGCTCGACGAATGGGCGGGGGTTTCGCAATCAGTCCTAGGGCCGCTGCCGGCCCTCGCCCCAGGACGAGGGCCGGCGCGGCGCGGTCCGGCTAGGACGGCTTGGTAATCATTCCGATGTTCGGCAGGGGTCCCTTTTCAACGACGATCTTCACTAGTTCACCTCCCTTGGCCTTTGGGTACTCGTTCGTTTGGAGCGACCCGCGAGACCGGTGGAGGTGATTCCCTTAATAAGTTTGAATTAACCAAAAAGTGCGCTCGAATGGTCAGATCGTGCACTACGATGGAGCCATCTCAGCCTGCAAAGGGAAAAGGCGGGACTGACCAAAGTGTCCGAGGCGACCAAAAAAGCGACCAAGAGCAGGGGAAGCATCGAGTCGACGCTGAACGCGATCGTCGCCCATCCCACTCGCGTCGCCGCCTACGTCGTCCTCAACGAGAGGGTCGCCAGCCCGAACGAAATCGCCGCCGAGACCGGTCTCAACCTGCGTCTCGTCAGCTACCACGTCCGCCAGCTGCAGAAGTTCAACGTGATCGAGCTGGTGGATACCCGGCAGGTGCGCGGCGCCACAGAGCACTTCTACCGGGCGACGGCGCGGCCGTTCGCCAGCGACGAGGACTGGGCCGAGATGTCGCCGGAGCAGCGCGACGCGCTGACCCGCTACACGCTCCAGCTGATCTTCGCCAACGTCCACCAGGCGCTCGAGGCGGGGACCTTCGACTCGACCCTCTACCGCTGTCTCCTGCGGGTGCCGCTGGCGCTCGACGAGCAGGGCTACGAAGAAATGAGCGAGCTCGAAGCGGAGCGCTACGAACGTGCGCTCGAGATCGAGGCGAACGCGGTCCGGCGCCTGGCGCCCCTCTCCGTCGAGGAACGCAACGAGGCGACGATCCCGACCCTCTCGGTGACGATGGTCTTCCCGACTCCGCGCCAGCTGCGGACGCCGAGAACCGACGCCGAGTAAACGCCCCCTGCGGCGGGCGTCGAAACTAATCTAGGGCCACGCCCCCGTAGCTCAGCTGGATAGAGCGCCTGCCTTCTAAGCAGGATGTCGCAGGTTCGAATCCTGCCGGGGGCGCTTGTGGGTGTACGGATAGTGTTCGCGGATGGGGAGCGGGCGCCTGTCGTTGGTCGTTGGTCTCGCGGTCGCGGCTTTGCTGCTCGCCGCGACCGGTTCGGGGGAGGCGGAGCTGCGCCACGCCGGCAAGTTCGAAGTCCAGAAGGCGAACACTGTCGGCGTCTTGTTTCTCGGAAGGGAGAGGGGCTACAGGATCGCTCTCTCCATGCCCAACGAGCGAATCGCCATCTTCTATGCGATCCGCGCTGAAAAGGCAGAGGGTTCCGACGGGCTCAGCTTCAGTTACAGCGCCTACGTCGCCCGTAATCTGGGGAACCTGGGGCACGGTGTGGTGCGGGCGCGGTTCGGCTCGATGGGCCGTGTGTCGCTGCGGTTCCGGCCAGGCGGGCTGGTGCGGAAGCGCGATCCGCAGCCAGGGTGCGAAGGGGCGGCGGAGACCACCGAATACGGCAGGTTCGCCGGCCACCTCAGTTTCCACGGCGAGGGCAACTACTTTCACGTCTCCTCCGCCGGGGGGAGGGCCGCTCTGGACCACGAGCCTCGCCTCAGGTGCGAGAAGGGGCAGGCAGAGGAACCGAGTCCGAGGTCATTGCGCAGATACGTCACGCCCGTCCCCTTGTCTGCAGACGACGAGAGCATCGCCCTTCTTTACGCGTTCACCCACAGTCACGGGCGCTACATAGGGATCACGGCCGCGCATCCGGAGGGCTCCCCGCCGGGGGCGGTCGTCCAGCTGGCAGTCGTCGAACCGCGGCGCGGGATGGTGATCGGCCATGGCGTCTACTTGGAGGGGCCTCCCGGGACCCTGCTCACCAGCCAGCCCGGAGCCCATCCCGCGACGGCAACGCTGGCGCCGCCGGCACCGTTCTACGGGAAAGCGTCCTATTCGGAGGAGTCCCGTGCCTGGACCGGCAACCTCGGCATCAGTTCCGCGGGGTTGAACCTGCCTCTGATCGGTCCTGACTTTCGCGTTCACCTCTGCGTGGTCAACCCCCTGCGAGACAGGGACGGCTGTGAGTTCTTCACGCGGGAGCCGCCGCCCGACGAGAGGCCGGCGAGCCTGGGGCGGGCGCTGCGATGAGGATGCGGTGGGCCGTCGCGGCGCTTGCGCTGATCGCGCTCCTCTGTGTCCCGGGGGGCGCTGGGGCCAAGGCCGGACACGGCGGGCCGCCGGCCGAACAGTGGATCGACGTCGCGCTCGAGGGCTCCAACGGTTACGCCATTCACATCAGCGTCAATCCACGCCGGCACCTGATCCTGCAGGTGAGCAAGGAGGGGTTCTCCGCCGAATACATGACTCGAGATCTTCTTGCCGAAGCCGATCGGATCAAGGCACGGCTGCTCGGCCTGGGCACGATCTCGGTGCGGTTTCACCCGCACGGGCCGGTCCGCCACCCGCTGCTCCCTGGCTGTGGAAGGAAGAAGCGCCCAGCGGTGCAGCCGGGCGTGGTCCGCGGCACCATCAGGTTCGTCGGTGAGCGTGAATACACCCAGGTCAAGGTGGGTGAAGCCGAGGCGGCGATCGAAGAACCGACGGGCTGGCTCTGCCGGTACGGAGTGAGATTCGAACCCAAACCCCGTCAGCGTGACTGGGTCAGCAAGTTCTCGACCGTCGGCGTAGGCACTTACCTGCTCGCGCGGAAGTACCGGCCAGGCGTGTTCGAAGACGGCCAGGTCATCTTCCTGGCCGAAACCGGTGAAGCGTTCGACCGGGATTCCGACCGGCCTCCCCTCACCATCTTTAGGCATATCTCGGTTCCCGCTCCCGTCTCCACCTTCCGCGACGCTCATCCCGAGCACCTGATCCTCGCGCCGCCCCCACCGTTCAGCGGCACCGGCACCCTCGCTCGCACCCCCGAATCCGTTTTCACCTGGGAAGGGGACCTCTCGGTTCAGTTCCCGGGCCTGGACCCGATCCCATTGGCTGGTCCCGGCTTCGGGCCTGAATACTGCCTGCGGGGATCTGGTTGCGTCCGCCAGGACGTCGACGGCTGAGTCTGCGCTCGACCGGGGGTGATGCACCTCCCCGGAGGGGAGCGAGACGCTGACCGGGGTCAGCCCTGCTGCCTCTGGCGCCCTGACGCTTCCAGCGGCCACTGGCCGATCAGCGGCGGCGCGGCTTGCGCGGCCGGCACGGCGACGAGCACCGCCAGCAAGCAGCAGACCAGGGTCAGTGCCTTTGGAACCCTGCGATCGTCGGTCGGCGCATGATCGGTCCCGATCATTCGGCCACTCGCTCCCGCTCGCAACGTGGTTGAACCGAAGGGTTTTGGGTGGTCGAACTTTCCGGTAATTCCGCCGACGCCATCCCTCCAACGGATTTCACACGCGGTCCCTACTAATTATTTGGTAAAAATCAGGTGAATTCCGCGCGCAGGGATCTCGCCCCTTCCTCGAGCTCCTCGTCGCCGCTGGCGGACCAGCCGCCCTCGAGGCCACCTCGGGGGCGGCTGGTCCGATGTCGCGATCGGTCGCCGCTCAGAGGCCCGGTGGGTGGCGGGCGACGAAGCCGGCGGTCGAGGTGCTGGCGAGGTGCCAGCGCGGGCCGGTGCCCTGGGCGTCGCCGACCGTGTCCCAGCGCAGGCCGGCGATCTCGGCGAAGGTGTGGCCGGCGTTGGCATAGACGGTGATCCACTTGCCGGGCCCGGGGGCGCCCCAGCCCTCGAGCTCGCCGGAGGTCAGCGGCCGCGGGATCAGGCCGCCGCCGAAGAGGGCGAAGCTGACCGAGCCCGAGCAGTCGTATCCGTGCGAGTACCAGGAGCCGTGGCCGCCGCCCCATATATAGGGACGGCCGACGATCGTGTTGGCGTTGTTGACCACGTTTTTGACGGCTTCCGGGGCGTCGGGCGGCGCCAGGGCGACGCCGCTGAGCAGGATCGCGCTCGATTCGCCGTCGCCGCGGGTGTGGGCGAAGATCTCGTCGCGGCTCATCGCCGAGGTGTGGGGGACGACGGTGCCGTTGCTGCCGGCGGAGGCCGGGGGCAGTTCCGAGGGGTCCTCGACGACTTCGTCGAACGCCGGCGCTGCGGGCTTCGGCTCCGCGGAGCCCGCCCCGGCGTCGGCGGCTGCGCTGTTCTCGATCCGGAAGCGGGCGTCGAGCAGCGCGAGGCTGTTGCCGATCGCGGTGACCGCGTGGTTGGGCATGTTGCCGCCGATCGCCGCCAGCACGGCATGGCCGAGGACGTTCAGGGCCGCATTTTCTTCGCCGGTGGATGGTGCGGCGGCGGCGCCGGACGAAGTCGCGAGCGCCAGGCAGAGCAGCGTCGCGGCGGTTGCCAGCGTGCGTCTGAATGAGACCTTCATGACCGAACCCATCCCCCCGCGGACCTTAGTGGGCGATTGTTGACTTCGTCTTTGCGTTAGAACTGTCGGTGAGGTCCGGACTCGTGAAAGTTCTTCTAATCCCAGTGGCGATCATCGCCTTCATCGTCTTCCTGATCGTGCTCGGCGCGATCGGGCTCGGCATCGCCTTCGTGTTGATCTCGATCGTGCGCGGCATTTGGCGCTTCGTCACCCGCTCCGAACGGCGCCGCGAGCGGCGCGAGGCGCGGCAGGCTCAGCAGGCGTGAGCGCCGGCGGCGCTCTTGACGACTTCGAAGGCACTGCCGGGGATCCGCTTCAGCTGGTTCAGGTTCTCATCGTCCCAGCGGCGGTCGCTGGAGCCGCTGAAGTACCAGTTGGAGCCGTTGTCGGCGACGATCAGCCCGTAGCGCTTCATCGCCGTCGCGATCACCTTGGCGGCGCCGCTGAAGCGTCCGAGCCCGTAGCCGGGCTCGAGCCGCAGGCGCAGGCCCATCGGCGGGGCGCTGGGGCTGGAGGTGTCGCCGGCGCAGTGTGAGGCGGGATGGATCCAGGCGTCGCGGGTGCTCTCGACGGTGACCCGGATCGCGTGGTCGAGATGGCCGGCGGCGACTTCGTCGTAGCGGACGAGGCCGGCAAAGATCGGCAGCCCCGCGGCGTCGGCCGAGGTCCAGCCCTCGGGTCGCAGGGCCGTCGATTCGAGGTCCCAGACGCTGCCCTGGTCGGCGTTCCAGTGCGGCTTCGGCTTGGCGACGAAAAAGGCGCGGTAGAGCTCGTAGAGCTTGCAGTCGGCGCGGTCGACGACGAGCACGTGGCGGTCGCCGTCGGAGCCGTTGCCGCCCTCGACCAAGGCGCCGCCGGGGACGGGATAGGGGCCGGGGTCGCTCTCGTCGCCGTAGGCGGTGAAGTGGACCGGCAGCTGAGGCTGGCCCGGGCCGACGACGGCGAAGGGGAAGCCATAGGGGCGGGGCGAGCCGAAGTCGGGGTGGAGGAAGGTGCCGCCGTGGGAGTTGATGTAGGAAATGTACGCGGCGGAGCGGGGGTCGCGCGGGGCCTTGGAGACGTCCTGGTTCCAGGCGGCCTCGTCGCCGAGCGACGGGGCGTTGGCCGGCAGCGAGGCGGGCGGGTCGGGGAAGACCTGGCAGGTGCCGAGGTCGGTGCTGGCGGCCTGGGCCGGGGCGGCGGCGAGCGCGGCGACGACCGCCGCTGCGAGCACGGCGAGCATCCACCGCTCTCGACTTTGTGGCCCCCAGAGGAGCCCAAAAGTCGAAAGTGTCACGCCGGTTTCTCCGGCCAGCCCTCGCGGACCGTGATCCGGCCGATCTCGAGCTCCTCGACTCTCAGCCTCTTCACCTCGAGCTGTTCGATCTGGGCGCGCTTGATCTTCAGCCGGCCGATCGCGAGGGCGCCGATCGCGAAGGCGCCGATCGCGAGGTTGCCGCGCGCCGCGGTGCCGGTCGCCGAGGCGCCGGTCGCCGTGGCGGGCCGGATCTCGCGGCGGAAGATCGCGGGCGGCGCCTTCGCCTTCCTCTTCAGCGCCTTCTGCTTCTTCTTGTCGACCATCGTCGGAACGGTAGCCCCTCTAGCCTGACGGACTCATGAGCATGGACGACCGTCCCACCTTGCTGGCGATCCAGCACGTTCCCTGGGAGACGCCGCACCGGATCCTCGACGCCTGCGGCGAGCTCGCGGTCCACACCGTCAAACCGTTTGCCGGCCAGGCGCTGCCGGCGCCCGACGAGGTCGTCGGCGCGGTGGTGATGGGCGGGCCGATGAACGTCGACGAAGTCGAGCGCTTCCCCGGGCTGGCGGCCGAGCGCGAGTGGCTGGCCGCGGCGGTGGAGCGGGAGTTGCCGGTGCTGGGCATCTGCCTCGGCGCACAGCTGCTGGCGCGGGCCCTGGGGGCCGAGGTCCGGCCCGGGGAGCGAAAGGAGATCGGCTTCGCCCCGGTCGAGGTGACCGACGCCGAGGACCCGGTGCTCGGCGATCTCGCTCCGGGGGCGGAGGTCCTGCACTGGCACGGCGACGTCTTCGAGCTCCCGGACGGGGCGACGCACCTGGCGTCCTCGGAGCTGACCGCGAACCAGGCGTTCCGTTTCGGCAACGCCTGGGGCGTGCTCTTCCACCCGGAGGCCGACTACGCCCTGGTCGAGGCCTGGCTCGGGGTGCGGGAGATGGTCGACGAGGCGCTGGCGGCGATCGGCGAGGTGGGCGTCGCAGCGCTGCCGGGGCGGGCAGAGGCGCTGGAGGGTGAGCTGATCGTCCGCACGACTCCCGGCTTCGAGGCGTTCGCCGGGATCGTCGCCGGCCGTCGTTAGGGTCCGCTGCGATGCGGAGGCTGCTGACTTTGGCGGGGCTGTTTGCGGCGCTGGCGGCGCTCGCAGGCTGCGGCGGCTCGGACTCGGATTCGACCGCGGCCGAGACGGCGACGGGCGGGACCAGTGAGGCGCTGACGAAGGCGGAGTTCATCGAGCAGGCCGACGCGATCTGCGAAGACCACGCTTCCGAAAGGGAAGAGCTTCAGGAACAGGCGGCCGAACTCGCGGAAGAAGTCAATGCCGGCAGCGACCAGGCTCGAGAAGAACTCGCCGACCTGCTTGCCGAAGCCGCCGGCAGCGCCGAAGCGGAGTACGGCGAACTCCAGGACCTCACTCCGCCGCCGAGTGACGCTTCGCTGATCGGAAACATGCTCTCGACCGCTGACGACCAGGTCGGCCTGACCGAGGAAGCCGTCGATGCGCTCCGCGAAAAGGACTACAAGACCTTCTCGGCGCTCACGGTCGAAACCGGCAAGCTGAAAGCGAAAGCCACCGCGATCGCGGTGGCTTACGGCCTCGAGGTCTGCGGCACCGAAGGCGAATAGCGGCGCCCGTTTCAGGCCGCCATCGCCTCGATCCCGTCCAGCATCCACTCGAGGCCCTGTTCGAAGTCGGCTTCCGGCGGCAGGCCAAAGCGGCTGGGCTGGCGGCGGTGGCTGCCGAAGGCGCGTTTCAGCAGGTCGAGCTCGCCGGTCTCGAACGCCGCTTTCACCGCGGGGTCGAGCTCCGGCCGGGGCTCGCCGGCCGCCTGCGCCGCGCGCATCGCCCGCGCCGCGCGCTGGCGTGCCCGGTGCCTGATGCAGTGGCCGACCACGTAGTCGTCGATCGCCATCAGCACCGCGCCGCCCTGCTCCGGTTCGATCCCCATCATCTCGACCACGCTCAGCGACTGCTCGATGTGGCGGGTGAGGTTGATCCGCAGCCGCGGGCTGTGCGCCTGCGCGTCGAGCACCCAGGGATGGGCCTCGATCGCGTCGCGGGTCCGCAACGCGATCGCCCGCAGCGCCGCCCGCCAGCCGACCGGCAGCGGTTCCGGCGCCAGCATCTCGAGCGCGACCCGGTCGCGCATCAGGTCGAGCAGTTCGTCTTTGCCGGCGACGTGCGAGTAGGGGGTCATCGTCGCCACCCCGAGGCGCTCGGCGAGCTTGCGCATCGAGACCGCGTCGAGGCCCTCGGCGTCGGCGAGCGCGACCGCCGCCTCGACGATCTCCTCTCGCCGCAGCGCTGACTTCTCGGGTTGGACGACGTCCACTGGCCGTACACTGTACAGTGGCTGGCCCGTACGACGTACGGCGCTTGATGCCCTCAGCGATCTCGGTCAAATCACTGCGCAAATCCTTCGGCGAGTTCGAGGCCGTCCGCGGCGTCGACTTCGAGGTCGCGACCGGCGAGGTCTTCGGCTTTCTCGGCCCCAACGGGGCGGGGAAGACGACGACGATCAACATGCTCTGCACGCTGGCGAAGCCGAGTGGCGGCAGCGCCACGGTCGCCGGCCACGACGTCGTCACCGCCCGCGACGAGGTTCGCCGCCACATCGGCCTCGTCTTCCAGGACCCGACCCTCGACGGCTACCTCAGCGCCGAGCAGAACCTGCGGCTGCACGCCGAGCTCTACGGGGTGGAGAAGGCGGCGGTGGCGCCGCGGATGCGCCAGGTGATGGAGATGGTCGGTCTCTGGGAGCGCCGCGACGCCCAGGTCCTGACCTTTTCCGGCGGCATGCGGAGGCGGCTGGAGATCGCCCGCGGCCTGATGCACTCGCCGCGCGTCCTCTTCCTCGACGAGCCGACGATCGGCCTCGATCCGCAGACGCGGAGCTCGATCTGGGGCTACATCCGCCAGCTCCAGGAGAGCGAGGAGATCACGATCTTCATGACCACCCACTACATGGACGAGGCTGAGTTCTGCGGCCGGATCGCGATCATGGACCACGGCGAGATCGTCGCCCTCGACACGCCCGAGGCGCTGAAGGAAGGGGTCGGCGCCGACCGGATCCGGATCGAGACCGACGACGACGGCGCCGCGATCGAGGCGATCGCGGCGACCTTCGGGCTCGAGGCGACGATCTCCGAGGGAGCGGTCAGCTTCGCCGTCTCCGAGGGCGAGGAGTTCGTGCCGCGCCTGTTCGCCGAGCTGCCGGTCCCGATCCGCTCGGTCAGCGTCTCGCGGCCGACCCTCGACGACGTCTTCATGGCCCACACCGGCTCGACGATCCGCGACGCCGAGGAGCTCGGACGTGGCGATCAGAAAATCGCGGCGCAGATGCTGTCGGGGATGAAACGGTGAGCACGGCCGCCGCCCCTGTCGTCCGCGTCCACGTCCCGGCGCGAAGCTGGCGCAGCGAGCTGCGGGCGGTGAAGATCGTCTGGTACCGCGAGCTGATCCGCTTCCGCAGCGACCGGGTCCGGATCGTCACCCAGCTCGTGCAGCCGCTGCTCTTCCTCTTCGTCCTCGGCGCCGGGCTCGAACAGCTCTCCTCGGCCAGCACCCACGGCGTCGACCTCAAGACCTTCATCTATCCCGGCATCCTCTGCATGTCGGTGATGTTCACGGCGATGTTCTCCGCCGCCTCGATCGTCTGGGACCGCGAGTACGGGTTCCTGCGCGAGATGATGGTGGCGCCGGTGCGGCGCAGCTCGATCGTGATCGGCAAGTGCGTCGGCGGCGCCACCGTCGCCGGCTTCCAGGGCGTGATCATGATCGCCCTCGCGCCCGTCGTCGGCGTCCCCTACAGCGTCACCCTCGTCCTCGGCGTGCTCGCCCTGCAGCTGCTGCTCGCCTTCAGCATCACCGCCTTCGGCGTCATGGTCGCCGCCCGGATCAGCCAGATCCAGTCCTTCATGGGCGTCATGCAGCTGGTCGTGATGCCGATGTTCTTCCTCTCCGGCGCCCTCTATCCGGTCGCCGACCTGCCCGGCTGGCTCGCGGTCCTCAACCGGCTCGACCCGCTGACCTACGCGGTCGAGCCGATGCGGACCCTCGTCTTCGCCCACCTCGACCTCAGCGCCGCGGCCGAAGCGAGCCTCAACCCCGGCGTCACCTGGTTCGGCTGGACCGTCCCCGTCGCGCTCTCGATCTTCACCGTCTTCGCGCTGGGGATGGCGGTGCTGGCGATCGCGATCTGGGAGTTCAACGCGGGGGAGTAGGCGCCGCGGGTCAGGCGGCGGCGACGGTGCCCTGGGCGAACATCACGCAGCCGCTGTTGGCGGCATTCCCTTTGCGCGACATCGAGAGGTCGAAGGTGGCGAGCGTCGAAGGGTTCGCGCGCGTGGCGAACTGAACCGTCCAGGCGCCGACGAATTCCTCGAAGCCAATCCCCATCGTCATGCCCGCTTCGAAGAGCCCGCCGTCGTTGCCCGGTCCGTACTGGAGCGTCTGGTCGACGGTCGCGCCCGACTGGTTGGGAATGTCCCACCTGCCTTTCGGGGCCGTGGTCCCGGCGGCGCAGATCGCGATCAGCGGGCCGATTCCCGGAATGTCGAGGAGCTTGGCTTGTTCGCCCGCGGCGAGCTCGCGCCGGGCGCTGAGGAACTGGCCGCCGCCGCGCAGGAAGGCACTCGCCGGCATCCCCTGCAGGGCGGCGGCGTTCGCGGCGCTGTCGGCGCTGGTCGCGCTCGGAACCTTGCCGAGAGTCGATAGCGCCACCTTGTCGCCGGTCACGGCGCCGTCTCTGATCTTCGCCGTGCTCACCGCGCCGGCTTTGAGCTGATTGGCGCCGACCGAGTTCCTCGCCAACTTAGTGGCGGCGAAGGCGATGCCGCCGCTCAGGGCCAGGAACAGCGCCAGCGTCGCGGCGACGTTTGCGTAGGTGAGGTGTCGGCGGATCCCGTTCACGGTTCGACCGGCATACGGGGCGGGGGCGAATTGGTTCGATTCGAGCCGGCGACCCTCACCCCATAGGCTGCTCACCGTGGAAGTCGCCTTGATGATCGAGGGGCAGGAGGACGTGACCTGGGAGGACTGGCTGGCGCTGGCGCGGGCCTGCGAGGAGCACGGAGTGGGGGCAATGTTCCGTTCCGACCACTACCTCTCGGTCGACGACCGCCGCGAGCGCGGCTCGCTCGACGCCTGGGGGACGATCACCGCGCTCGGCGCGGTCACCCGGAAGCTGCGGCTGGGGACGATGGTCTCGCCGGCGACCTTCCGCCATCCCGCGGTGCTGGCGAAGGCGGTGGTGACCGCCGACCACGTCTCCGGCGGCCGGGTCGAGTGCGGGATCGGGGCCGGCTGGTGGGAGCGCGAGCACGAGCTCTACGGCTTCGACCTGCCGCCGGTCGGGCCGCGGATCGACGCGCTCGAGGAGCAGATGCAGATCATCCGCGGCCACTGGGGGCCGGGCCCGTTCAGCTTCGAGGGCAAGCACTTCTCGGCCCGCGAACTCGACGCGCTGCCGAAGCCGGTCCAGCAGCCGCGGCCGCCGCTAATCCTCGGTGGGCGCGGTGGTCCCCGCAGCCTGCGGCTCGCCGCCCGCTACGCCGACGAGTACAACTGCGTGATGGCGGTGCCGGAGGAAGTCGCCGGCATCCGGGCGCGCCTCGACCAGGCATGCGAGGCCGAGGGGCGCGACCCGGCGACGCTGCCGCTTTCGATGATGACCACCTGGCTGGTGGGTGCCGACGCCGATGACCTCCGCGACCGCGCCGCGCGGCTCTCGGAGTGGAAAGGGGAGGGCGGCGACGGCGACGCCTTCCTCGCCGGGCTGCGCGCGGAGGCGATCAAGGGGACGGTCGAGGAAGCGGCCGAGCAGCTGCGGCAGCTGGAGCGGGCGGGGCTGACCCGGATCATGGGCCAGCACCTCCTGCACCGAGACCTCGACGCGGTCGAGCTGATGGGGCGGCAGGTCGCCCCGGCGCTCATCTGAGCCCGACGAGGCCGAGTGACTAGGATCGACGCATGAGCCCCGAGAACCCGGTTCTCATTGCCTACGACGGCTCCGACTTCGCCAAGGAGGCGATTGCCGAAGCGGGGCGCCAGCTCCGACCCGGCCGCGCCGCCCTGATCCTCACCGTCACCGAGCCGCTGGAGAAGATCCCCTTCATGGGCGCCGCCGGCCTCCCGGTCGACGACGACACGATGGAGACGCTGATCAACGCCGCCACCAGCGGCGCGGAGAAGACCGCCGAGGAGGGCTGCGACCTGGCCCGCGAGGCCGGCCTCGACCCCGAGCCCGTCGTCGCCCCCGGAGCGCCGATCTGGGAGCGCATCGTCGCCACCGCCGACGAGCGCGACGCCAGCCTGATCATCATCGGCTCCCGCGGCCTCTCCGGCATCAAACACGCCGTCCTCGGCTCGGTCGCCGCCGCCGTCGCCCAGCACAGCAAGCGCACCGTCCTGATCACCCACAAGCGCTAGATTTCCTCCCCGCGCGGTGGCAGTAGCTCAGTTGGTAGAGCTCCGGCTTGTGGTGCCGGCGGTCGCGGGTTCGAATCCCGTCTGCCACCCCTCTTGACGTCGCTGTAAATGGGCGGTTTTGGTGGCTGCGTTGGTCCCTCGGTCATTGCGCTGGCGGAGTTCACCACTTAGGTTCTCTGCGTTCACTGACTAGCCATGGGAGGCGGGCGTGATGAGAGAAACCCAAGAATCGGCAGGGGCTGAGTGTGATGCCTGAGCCCCAGGATCAACAGCTCTGGCAGAGGGCACGGTTGTTCCCGACTGTCGGGATCAGCGGCACCAAGGAGCAGGAGCCGCGTGCGACCTCGGCTTTGCTTTCGGTCCTCCCGGCGGTGCCTTCTTTTGGGCGCGCGCTCCTCAAAACGCTTGATGCCCCGGCCGGTCTGATCTCCGCCTTCACCGAGGTTCGTCTACGGGATGGCGACGGAGTCACTCACGTTCCCGATGGCGCGATAGTGATCGAAAAGGGAAGCCGGCGATGGAGCGCTCTGCTGGAGGTCAAGACCGGACGGAATGAGGTGCCGGCTGACCAGGTCCTTCGCTACCTCGATCTCGCCCGTCGCTATGGCTTCGACGCCCTCTTCACCGTCTCCAACCAGATCGTCGCCGATCCCAAAGAGCTGCCATACAAGGTGAATGGCCAGAAGATCGGAAAGCTGACCGTACGTCACCTCTCCTGGTGGCAGGTGTTGACCGAGGCGATCATCCAGCACCGCTTCCGCGGTGTCGACGATCCCGACCAGGCTTGGACCCTCGGCGAGTTGGTCCGCTTCTTGACCGACGAACGATCAGGCGCCAGCGGCTTTCTCGGCATGGGGGAGAGCTGGGTCAAGGTCCGCGACGGTGCCCGGGACGGCACCCTGCCTTCCAGTGGCACCGAGGCCCTAGCGGCCTCCGCTCGCTGGGAGCAACTCGTCGAGTACCTCTGCCTGAACCTGAGCCAGGAGCTCGGAGTCGTCGTCCGCGCGAAGCACCCGCGAGCAAAGAAGCCAGCCGATCGCGTGGCAGAGGCCTCACGCTCGTTTGCCGAGAACGCAACGCTTCATGGCTCGGTCGCCGTTCCAGGTGCGGTTGGGCCGATCGACGTCGTCGCCGACCTGAAGGCAAAACAGTTGACGACGTGCGTACCTCTCGATGCACCGGCGGACGGAAAGCGGGCGCTGACTCCAATCAACTGGCTCCTGCGGCAGTTGCGTGACGCCCCGGCGGACCTTCGCGTCGACGTCCGCTTCCCGAATCGGAAGATTGGCAGTTCTGCGCTCCTGCGCGACTGTCGCGAGGATCCGAGCGTTCTCCTCCTCGCGGGCGATCCCTCCTGCCAGCCGCGTTCCTTCCTCCTTGCCCTGACCAAGCCGATCAAAGCGAAAGCCGGCAACGGGGCGGGATCGTTTGTCGAGGAGGTGAGGCGGCAGACGGTTGACTTCTACCGCGACCTCGTTCAGGACTTGAAACCGCCGCCTCCGACCACGCCGAAGCTGCCGGACGCCGCGGAGTCCGAGCCGAGACCACCGGCACCTCCTGCAGAGGCTGAGGCGACTGAGAGCCAGGTACGCCGAGAGCACGGGCTTGGGCTGCAGAACCTCGCCGGGCTGCTGCGTGAGGTCGATCCGTAGAGATGAGGTTCACCAGCGGCTGCACTGGAATACAGACAAAAAGTTGAGTCCGAACTCGTCTCTAAGGTCGCCAGGATGGGGAAGAGACCTCAGATTTGGCTTGTCGATTTCGATAGCGACGCCGTCATCGACTTTGAGGATGTGAAGTCGCGAGGGGACCGCATCCTTCTTCTTCGCCGCAACCGCCAGAACTCGCCCTTCAACGACTTCATGTGCGGCGACGGCAGATCCGGCCCGAGATCCTTCAGCTTCTGCACCACGTTGAAGACCGCCTTGACGACAAACCGATCGCCAAGCCGCACGTAGGGTCGCCTCAGCGACAACGCGATTGAAAGATTGGCCGCGCCTCACAGGCCCCCTGCCCAGCGATTCGAGCGCTATCGTCTAGGCTGATAACGCTGCTATTATCAAAGCCGATGGCGGCCTCTGGAAAGAATTTCGATGCGCTGGTTGCGGAAGAGCAGCTGGCCGATCCCAGCTTCAGGGCTGAGTGGCAGCGGCTCGCTCCGGCTCGAGGGTTCGCGGCGACTCTGTTGCGGTATCGCGCGGAAGACGAGCTGAGCCAGCGGGCTCTGGCCAAGATGCTCGGGGTGTCTCAGCCTCGGATCGTCAAGCTCGAGTCCGGGGAGCACAATCCGGAGGTCGACACGATCATCAACGCGGTCAGGCAGCTCGGGATCGAGTTCGTGCTCGACGTTTCGCCGGCGGGGAAGAAGCCGGTGCTGGTGACGGCTCGCGCGCAGAAGCAGGGGGCCATCGCCGATGACGATGTTTCGATTGTCGCGGCCTCCGCGTTGGCGACCTAAGTCGCGAGTTGGGACAGGATCCGACGCAGGGCTTCGAGGTCCTTCTCGCTCAGTTCGCTCAGCGCTGGTGGGGGGGTGGCGAGGATCTCGTCGGCGCGCCGGGCCAGGTCGCGGCCCTTGGGGGTTGCTTCGACCAGCTTGGCGCGGCGGTCTTCGGGGTGGGGCTTGCGGGTGACGAGGCCGAGGTCCTCGAGCTCGTCGACGACGACGGTTGCGTTGGGGGGATCGATGTTGAGGGCGGTGGCCAGTTCGCCCATCGACATCGGGCGGCGGGCGATGCGGCGGATGGCGCGGGCGCGGGCGAAGCTGATGCCGAGCGCATCGGAGACCTCACGGCGGCGGGCGTTGTCGATAACCAGGTCCTGCATCAGCAGCCAGACGCCGGCGACGTCGCTGGGGGAGGGTTTTTTGTCGGGGCCGGCCATCTTGTCGAAGCTATGGGAGCAGCGCCTCGGGATTGAGCTCGGCGGCGGTGCGTTGGGCCGAGGCGCGGGCCCGGGTCGTCGTTGCGAGGAATCCGAGGACGAAGACGACGGCGCCGGCGGCGGCCAGGGTCCACCAGGCGGGATGGCTGGCGGCGACGAGCTCGGCGTCGGCGGAGTTGCCGATGTGGGAGGCGACGATTGCGCCGACGATGGCGACGCCGAGGGTCTGGCCGACCTGTCTCGAGGTGCTGGTGACGGCCGCGGCGACGCCGGCCTGGGCACGGGGCATGCCAGAGACGGCGGTGTTGGTGATCGGCGCGTTGACGAAGCCGAAGCCGATCCCGAAGACGACGTAGGCCGCGAGCAGCCAGGCGAGCGGGGTGTCGGGCTCGAGCCCGGTCAGCATCAGGCAGCCGCAAAGCAGGCAGAAGCCGGCGATCGTGAGCGGCAGGCGCGGGCCGCGGCGGCCGACGATGCGCCCCGAGATCGGGGCAAATAGCATGGTCATCGCCGCCATCGGCAGCGTCGCGAGCCCGGCCTCGACCGGCGAGAAGCCGCGGACTTCCTGCAGGTAGAGGGTGTTGAGGAAGAGGAAGCCGCCGAACGCCGCGAAGGCGGCAATCGCGGTCGCGGTCGCCGAGGCGAAGGGGATCGAACGGAAGAAACGGACGTCGATCAGCGGGTCTTGGCGCCGGGGCTCGTGCAGGAGCAGGCCGGCGAGCGCCGCCGCCGAGATCGCGAAGGTGATCAGGGTCGCCGCCGAGGTCCAGCCGCGGTCGGGCGCCTCGATGATCCCCGAGGTCAGCGTCGCCAGCAGGGCGATCACCAGCACCTGGCCGAGCGGGTCGAAGCGGCGCGCCCGCGGCGCCCGCGATTCGGGGATGTAGCGCAGCGTTAGCGCGATCGCGGCCAGTCCGACCGGGATGTTGATCCAGAAGATCGCTCGCCAGTCGAGGGCCGAGACGAGGGCGCCGCCGACAACTGGCCCAAGTGCCATCGAGATCCCGAAGACCGAGGCCCAAGCGCCGATCGCCTGCGCCCGCTCTCGGGGGTCGGTGAAGGTGTTGGTGACGATTGCGAGCGCGACCGGGTTCAGCATCGAGGCGCCCACCGCTTGCAGCACGCGGAAGGCGATGAGCAGACCGATGCTCGGCGCCAGGCTGCAGAGTCCCGAGGCGGCGGCGAACAGGCCCAGGCCGAGGATGAAGATGCGGCGGCGGCCGAAGCGGTCGCCAACGGAGCCGGAGAGCATCAGCAGGCTCGCCAACACCACCGTGTAGGCGTCGACGGTCCACTGCAGCCCCGAGATGCCGGTGTCGAGGTCACTGCCGATCGACGGCAGGGCGACGTTGACGACGGTGACGTCGAGCCCGACGATGAAGAGGCTGAGGCAGCAGATCAGCAGGATCCCGACCCGGCGGCGCCGGTCGAGCTCGTGGATCTCCAGCGGCGGAGATACTTGCAGATTCATAACTATTATGAATCTATCACCACTCCGATCTGATCACCCAGCCGAGGTTGCCGACCGGGCCGAGGTGCCTCAGCTTGTCGGGGTTGGAGATCGAGCCGATCGCCTTGATCTCACCGTCGGCGACGTCGAGGGCGGTGACTCCGACCAGGCGCTGCTGACTGTCGAGGACGAGGATTCCGGGGCCGCCATTGATCTCGGTCGGGCGGAAGGAGATGCCCGGGAGACGGGTCTCCGGGCTGAGCCACTCGATCAGCGTGCGGGCGACGCGACTGCGGCCGCGGAGGGTCCGGGCGAGCGCCGGTGCCTTGCCGCCGCCGTCGCCGGTCAGCTCGACGTCGTGGGCGAGCAGCGCCTCCAGCCCGGCGAGGTCGCCCTGCTCGGCGGCCTCGAAGAAGCGGCGGGCCAGCTCCTGCCGCTGCTCGGGCGTCGTCTGGAAGCGGGGCCGGCCCCGCTCGACGTGGCGCCTGGCCCGGGACGCGAGCTGGCGCACGTTGTCCTCGCTCTTGCCGACGATCGCGGCGATCTGGGGGTAGTCGTAGTCGAAGACGTCGTGCAGGAGGAGGACCGCGCGCTGCTCGGGCGAGAGGCTCTCGAGCAGGACGAGCAGCGCCAGCGACAGCGAGTCGGCGGTCTCGGCGTGGCGGGCGGGATCGTCTTCGCCGTCGGTGACGATCGGCTCCGGCAGCCATTCGCCGACATAGCTCTCGCGGCGGGCACGGGCGGAGCGGAGCTCGTTGATCGCCAGGCGGGTGGCGATCGTGGTGACGTAGGCGGGCGGCGACTCGATCTGCTCGCCGGCGTCGAGTGCCTGGTGTACCCGCAAGAGCGACTCCTGGACCACGTCCTCGGCTTCGGAGACGCTGCCGAGCATGCGGTAGGCGACCGCGAAGGCGACCGGGCGCAGCTCGTCCAGGAGTCGGTCACGCTCGGCCATCAACACTAAGACAGCACAGCGGGCCGGGTTGTGACAGTTCGCGATCGGTTGTCACAGCTACCTGCCGAGGCTTGTCAAGGGATCGGAAACCCACGACACCCCGGAGGACGCAAGATGCAATCACGAATCGACCACCCCGCCCTGACCGTCAAGGGCGCAATGGACGCGCTGCAGCAGCTCGAGAAGGCGATCAAACGGGCCGGCGTGCCGGCGGCGACGCACGAGCTGGTGAAGCTGCGGGCGGGACAGATCAACGGCTGCAGCGGCTGCGTCGACATCCACTCGCGGGCGCTGAAAGCGATGGGCGAGTCCGACCAGCGGATCGCCTTGGTCGCCGCCTGGCGGGACTCCGCCTACTACACCGACGCCGAGCGGGCGGCGCTGGCGCTGGCCGAGGCCGCGACCCGGCTCGCCGACCGTCCCGACCCCGTCCCGGACGAGGTCTGGGAGGAGGCCGCTCGCCACTACGACGACGACGAGCTCGCCTCGCTCGTGCTCTCGATCGCCTCGATCAACGCCTGGAACCGGCTCAACGTCGCGACCGGGCAGATCACCGGCGAGTGGATCGCCCAGTACCTCGAGCAGAAACCCGCCGACGCGGTCGCCTCAGCGATCGGAAGTTAGTCCGGATCGGGAGCAGGGCGCTTGACACCGTCCGGCGGCGGTGCTCTGCTCCCGACCGTGAAGCGGACGAGGAAGCTGATCTGGTTGGGGATCGGGGCCGCGATCGCCCTGCTCTGCCTGCCGTCCTTCGCCGGCGCCGACGCGCGGATCTCCCGCAGCGGCAACACGATGAAGCTGACCTCCGACGGCGATGGCGACTCGATCCATTACGCCGCCATGGACCCGCTGCACTCGATTGCCTTCTATGTCGAGCCCGGCCATGTGCTGCGGGCTGGCCACGGCTGTCACCGGGTGCGGGGGCCGCACGTGACGAAAGTGGTCGTCGAATGCGGCGCCCCCTCGCTGCACGAAAACGACGGCAACCACGTGACGATGCAGGTCGACCTCGGCGGCGGCAACGACACCTTCGTCGCCAACCCCTACTCGGACGTGCAGCCGCGGATCGTCGCCGACGGCGGCGAAGGCGACGACGTGATCTACGGCTCGGTCAACTCCGACGACATCGACGGCGGCGCCGGCAACGACGAAGTCCTCGGCCTCGAAGACGTCGACAACCTCGAAGGCGGCGAAGGCCTCGACCGAGTGGTCGGGGGCGGCGGCGACGATGCGGTCGACGGCGGCGGCGGACCCGACTTCATCTACGGCGATTGGTACGGCGAAGTGCCGGAGTGGGGCAACGACGTGATCGTCTCCACGCCCGACTTCCTCCCTGACTTCAGCGGCTTCTACGCCGACATCGACGACTGCGGCGGCGGCACCGACGCGGTCGTCGTCGACGACGTCGACACGATCGAACCCGAATGCGAGATCGTCTCCGGCGCTCGCAGCACGCCGCCGCGCGACACCGTCGGCACCCTGCCGCTGCACGTCTCGGTCGACGGCCCCGCCTTCATCGCCGGTGGCTTCAACCGCGCCGTCCAGGGCGTGCCGATCCACGTCCCGATCACCTTCTCCGCGGCGGCGACGATCAACGCGACGCTGCGCGTCTCCGGCGGCGAGGCCCACCGCCTCGGCCTGTCCAACCCCGTGATCGCCCGCGGCATCGGCACGCCGCTGGTCCTCACCCCGATCACGATCAACGCCCAGATCCGCTTCCTCTGGAAGGCCCGGCCGGCGCTGCTCGATCTCGATCACCTCAACGCCAAATTGACCGTGACCGGCACCGCCGCCGACGGCTCGCACGACACCGCCGTCAAAACGCTGGCCTTGCGCTAGGAAGCGGCGACGGCGTCGCCGCGACGCCGGGGGTGGAACAGGAGGAAGCCGATGCCCAGCGCGACCGCCGCGGCGACCGCCAGCCAGCGGCCGACGCTGTCGAGCTGAGCGACCAGAGAGGGACCGACGAAGAGGGCGCCGAGGCCGACCGTCGGGGTCCAGGCCAGGCCGGAAAGGCCGCTGCCGAGGAAGCGGTGGCGCTGGGCGATCTTCTCGCTGCGCAGGAGCGCGCGCGTGCGCGCATCGAGGAAAGGCAGAGCCGCCTCACCGGGACCGCTGACCGCGACCCAGGTCGCGACGACGGCGGCGAAGAGGCCGAGGTGAGTGACGAGCTCCATCACTTCAAAGCTTGACAACCACGCTTCGTCGGCCCCGGGGGCTAGCGCGCGAAGCCGAGCACCAGTCGTGCGATACGGGCCGGCTTTTCGACGTTCGGCGAGTGCCCGGCGCCGGGGACGAGGACCGTCTTCGCCCCTGGCACCTTTGCGTAGGCGGCCAGCGCTCCGCGCGCGTCGTAGAGCTGGTCTTCGGCGCCGAAGATCGCCAGCAGCGGCGTGCCCGCCGCTTCGATCCGGCGGTCCAGCGGTTCGGCGTCCATGTATTCGCCCTCGGCGCCGTCGGAGTCATAGGAGGTGTAGGTCATCCGGTTGAATTCGTCGACGAACCGGTCCGGCACCTCGTATCCCGGGGCGAAGGCGACCTGCAGGCCGTCCTTGACCGCGAAGTCCGGCGTCACCTGCCAAAGCGCCGGCCCGAGCACCGGCGCCGTGCTCAGTTCGGCGGTGAAGCCCAGACCCTTCGAGAACCGTTCTTCGGGCGCCTGGTCGATGATCACGAGCCGCGCTACGAAATCGCCGGGCACGTCGTCAAGCGCGGTCGCAACCGTGCCTCCGAGTGACTGGCCGACGACGGTCGCCTCCTGCACGTCGAGCCGGGTGAGGGCTTCGGCGACGAACGCAGCTTGGTCCTCGATCGCGTAGCCGGAGGAGGGTTTCTCGGAGCCGCCGAACCCTCGCAGGTCGACCGCGACGACCCGATGTCGCCGGTCAAGCAGGGGGATCATCCCTTGCCACCACGCGATCGAGCAGGTGTAGCAGTGGACCAGCACGATCGGGGGTGCGTCGCGCGGGCCCTTTTCGAGCACCTGCATGTCGCCGCCGGGTAGATGCAGGATCCGCCCGCCGGCGACGGTCACGACCGCCGGCTTGGTTTCGTCCTCGACGACGAGGGTGTTGATCGCGAGCAGCACGACGAGCACGCCGACGACCCCGCTCAGCACTTTCCATCTTCTCCCCATGCCGGGTTCCGATCCTAGATGGGAGATGACGATTGCGCCGTTTCGTGTTACAACTACCCAATCTTGGGTAGATAATCTCACCTAATGTTGGGTAGGAGACGAAAGGGAGTGCGATGAGGGAACGGGGTCGTGGGCGTGTGGGATCGCTGCAAATGGCGCTGGGATGCGCCCTGCTGGCGCTGGCGGCGGCTCTCGCCTTGGCGACGACCGCCAAGGCCGCGTCGTTCGAAGCGCGCGGCAGCGTCGAACAGGTCTACGCGACCGGGCTCAACCCCGGCGCCCAGGTCGTCCTCTACGACGGTCTCGGCCAGAAAGTCGAGGCCAAGAGCGCCGACGACCTCGGCGGCGTTCTCTTCCGCGAAGTCGCGCCCGGCCCTGGCTACCGCGTTGCCGCCGGCGGCACGAAATCGCCGGCCCTGCGGGTGCTGACGACGAAATCCTCACCGCCCAGCACCGACGTCTACAACCAGTCGATCCCCTCCCGCGGCTACGGCTACCTGACCACCCGCGACGGCACCAAGCTGGCGATCGACGTCCACCCGCCGCAGGACGTCCTCAACGTCCTGCCTGGCGCCGAACTGCCGAAACAGGTCAGCGAACCGTTGGAAGAACTGCTCGGCACGCCGTTGCCGAAACTGCCGATCGGGGCACACCCCGGGGCCGAACTGCCGACGCTCCCGACCCCGCCGACGCCGACCCTGATCGAGTACTCGGGCTACGGCTACGCCAACCCGGAAGGCCCGGAAAGCGGGATCGCGCTGATCGCCAACCTGATGGGCTTCACCGTCGTCGACGTCAACATGCGCGGCACCGGCTGCTCCGGCGGCGCCTTCGATTTCTTCGAGCCGCTGCAGGGGCTCGACGGCTACGACGTGGTCGAGACGATCGCCCGCCAGCCCTGGGTCGCTAACGGCAAGGTGGGCATGATGGGGATCTCCTACGGCGGCATCAGCCAGCTCTTCACCGCCGCCACCCGGCCGCCGAGCCTGGCCGCGATCTCGCCGCTGTCGGTGATCGACAATACGCAGACGACGCTCTACCCGGGCGGCATCCTCAACACCGGCTTCGCGCTCGAATGGGCGAAAGAGCGGATCCACGACGCCGAAGCGGCGTCCCCCGGCCACGGCCAGGCCTGGGCCTACAAACGGATCCAGGAAGGCGACGGGACCTGCGCCGCCAACCAGGCGCTCCATCCCGAAGCGGTCAACCTGCTGAAAAAGATCGAAGAAAACAGCCACTACAAGCCCGCGGTCGCCGACCCGCTCGCGCCGGTCACCTTCGTCGACAAGATCAACGTGCCGACCTTCATGGCCTGCCAGTGGACCGACGAGCAGACCGGCGGCCATTGTCCGACACTCGCCGAGCACTTCACCGGCACCGACAGGAAATGGTTCACCTTCACCAACGGCACCCACGTCGACTCGCTCGACCCGGAGACGTTCAACCGCTGGTACGACTTCCTCCAGCTCTACGTGGCGAAACGGGCGCCGATCCTCGGAGCGGCGGCGATCGACGCCGCGGCGCCGGTGATCTACGAAGAAGCGATGGGGATCCAGGGGGTCACCCTGCCTCCGGATCCCGTTCAGCTGCAACCGACCTATGACCTGGCGCTGGCCGCCT
>DASSLT010000037.1:0-49376 GCA_035689305.1 Solirubrobacterales bacterium
GCCGGTGGCGAGGGCAAGCGGGTGCGCGAGTTCACGATCGACGCGCAGGATCGCGAGCACTGGGAGCAGATTCTGCGCGGGATCGGCTCGACCCGGGGGGCGCGGGTGCTCGACTACGTCGACCGCACGATGCAGATGCACCGCGGCGGCAAGATCGACATGCGCAACAAGTACCCGGTGAAAACGCGTGACGACCTCTCGATGGCCTACACCCCCGGCGTCGCCCGGGTCTGCATGGACATCCACGACGACCGCAGCAAAGCCTTCGAGTACACGATCAAGAAGAACACCGTCGCGGTCGTCTCCGACGGCAGCGCCGTGCTCGGCCTCGGCAACATCGGCCCCGAGGCGGCGATGCCGGTGATGGAGGGCAAGTGCATGCTGTTCAAAGAGTTCGCCGGGGTCGACGCCTTCCCGATCTGCCTCGACACCAAAGACGCCGACGAGATCGTCCACGCGGTCGAACTGATGGCCCCGACCTTCGGCGGCGTCAACCTCGAGGACATCTCCGCCCCGCGCTGCTTCGAGATCGAGGACCGGCTCAAGCAGAGCCTCGACATCCCCGTCTTCCACGACGACCAGCACGGTACCGCGGTGGTGACGATGGCCGCCCTCTTCAACGCGCTGAAAATCGTCGACAAGCCGATCGAGGAGCTGCGGGTGCTGATGGTTGGCCTCGGCGCCGCCGGGGTAGCGGTGACGAAGATGATGCTTGCCTCCGGCGTCACCCACATCATCGGCTGCGATCGCCGCGGCGCCCTCTCGACCGAGCGCGAGGACTACGCCTCTGGGGCGATGGACGCCAACAAGCGCTGGTACGCCGAGATTTCCAACCCGGAAAAGATCCAAGGGCAGCCCGCCGACGTAATCGAGGGCATGGACCTCTTCGTCGGCCTCTCCGGACCCGGAATCATCGAGGGACCCGACCTGGCGAAGATGAACGACGACGCGATCGTCTTCGCGATGGCCAACCCGACGCCCGAGGTGATGCCCGAGGATGCCGCGCCCTACGTGCGGATCATGGCCACCGGTCGCTCCGACTACCCGAACCAGATCAACAACGTGCTCGCCTTCCCCGGCATCTTCCGCGGCGCTCTCGACGCCGGCGCCCCCAGCATCACCGAGGAGATGAAGCTCGCCGCCGCCCACGGCATCGCCGCCGCGGTCGCCGACGACGACCTCGCCGAGGACTACATCATCCCCAGCGTCTTCAACCGCGACGTCGCCCCCTCGGTGGCGAGCGCCGTGGTCAAGGAGGCGAAGCGAGCGGGAATCGCCCGCTTCAACGACGAGACCGGCACCTTCGCGACCGTGGAGACCGCCTGACGGCCCCGCCGGGGCCGTCCGCATCATGCGCGTCCTCGTCACCGGAGCCAGCGGCCTGATCGGCTCGGCGCTGTGTGATTCGCTGCTGGCACGGGGGGACGAGGTAGTCGGGCTCAGCCGCGACCCGGTCCGGGCGGGCGAAAAGGAACCGCGGATCACCTGGCACCCCTGGCAGCCGACCCTGGAACGGCCGCCGGCGGAGGCGTTCGCGGGCGTCGAGGGCGTGGTCCACCTGCTCGGCGAGAAGATCAACCAACGCTGGACCGACGATGCGAAGCAGAAGATCATGGCGACGCGCCAGCAGGGGACCCACAACCTGCTGGGGACGATCGCCGGCCTCGAGCGAAAACCGCAGGTCCTCGTCAGCCAGTCGGCGGTCGGCTACTACGGCGATCGCGGCGACGCCGTCATCGACGAGTCGTCTGGTCCTGGCGGCGGAAGCTTCGACTCCGAGGTCGTGGTCGCCTGGGAGCAGGCGGCGCGCGAGGCCGAGGCCGAGGGCCTGCGGCTGGTGATCGTACGGACGGGACAGGTGCTCGACGCCGGCGGCGGCCTGCTCGGCGAGCTGCTGCTGCCGTTCAAGCTCGGCCTCGGCGGACCGATCGCCGGCGGCGAGCAGTACCTCTCCTGGATCCACCGCGACGATGAGGTCAAGATCCTGCAATGGGCGCTCGACACCCCCGAGGTCAGCGGCGTCGTCAACGCCACCTCCCCGAACCCGGTCACGAGCAAGGCTTTCTCGAAGGCGCTGGGGCGGGCGCTGGGGCGCCCCGCCGTCCTCCCCCTCCCCGGCTTCGTCCTCGACCTCAAATTCGGCGGCGAGTTCGGCAAGGTGCTGCGCGGCGGCCAGCGGGTGGTGCCGAAACGGACCGAAGAGCTCGGCTACCGGTTGCGGCACCCGGATCTGGACGAGGCGCTCAGAGACTTGGTCGGTTGAGAGAACCTTCGAGGTTGCTGCGGACCTCGTCCCGAATGGAGCCGGAGCCGGCGTCTTCAACGGCTTGCAGGACCCGCCGTACCGCCTCTTCGCCCGAGCTTGCCGTGACGAAGGCGATGCCGGCTTCTTCGACGATGGTCTGGGCGAAGCGGTTGGCAGGGCCCTTCGCTTCGATGTAGGCGACCGCCGCGGAGTCCTCGGTCGCGCGGCGGGCGTTGGCGCCGACGGTCGCCAGATCGAGGCGCCCGCCTGGCGACGGATCCCGCAGGCAGATCACGCGCAGCTCGAGATCGCCCGCCTTGCCGGCAACCCCCTGCGCTTCCGCGCAGAGCGAAGCGCCGACGTAGGCATTGACCACCGCGCCTGCCGCCACCCCTTCGTCCTCACCGCAGCCCGCCGCGACCAGGACGATCAGCGTGGCCGCCGCGAGCGCGAGCGCTCTAGCCAAAGAAGACCTCGGCCTCTTCATACAGCGAGGGCGGCACCGTCTTCAGCTCGGCCGTCGCTTCGGTCAGCTCGACGAGTTCGATCTCGGTCCCGCGCAGCGCCGTCATCGTCCCCCAGCGGCCGGCGTCGGCGGCGTCGATCGCGTGCAGGCCGAAGCGCGTCGCCAGGACCCGGTCGAAGGCGGTCGGGGTGCCGCCGCGCTGGACGTGGCCGAGCACCGTCGCCCGCGTCTCTTTGCCGGTGATGCGCTCGATCTCGCCCTCGAGCCAGTGGCCGATGCCGCCGAGCCGGACGTGGCCGAAGGCGTCGAGCTCCTTCTCGTCGGCCGCCGGCACGCCGCCGACCGGCTGCGCCCCCTCGGCGACGACGATGATCGGCGCGAAGTGACTGGCGAAGCGGCGCCCGACGAGGTCGCAGACCTGGCCGACGTCGAACTCGCGCTCGGGGATCAGGATCACGTTGGCGCCACCGGCGAGGCCGGCGTGGAAGGCGATCCAGCCGGCGTGGCGCCCCATCACCTCGACGATCAGGACCCGGTGGTGGCTGTCGGCGGTCGTGTGGAGGCGGTCGATCGCCTCCATCGCGATGTTGATCGCGGTGTCGAAACCGAAGGTGTAGTCGGTGGCGGAGAGGTCGTTGTCGATCGTCTTCGGCACCCCGATCACGTTCAGCCCGTGTTCGGAGTGCAGCCTCGACGCCGCTCCCAGCGTGTCCTCGCCGCCGATCGCGATCAACCCGTCCACCCCAGCCGCTGCCATGTTCTCGGCGATCCGCTCCGGGCCGCCGTCCTCGCCGAACGGGTTGGTCCGCGAGGAACCGAGGATGGTGCCGCCACGGGGCAGGATCCCGCGCACCTCCGGCACCCCGAGCGGGCGGCTGTCGGACTCCAGCGGCCCGCGCCAGCCGTCGCGGTAGCCGACGAACTCGTGGCCGTAGCTGCCGACCCCCTTGCGGACGACGGCACGGATCACCGCGTTCAGTCCCGGGCAATCGCCGCCGCCGGTGAGCACGCCAATCCGCATCGATTCAGATTAGGACACTGACGCGATAGGTTCGTCTGGCCCACAAAGGAGGAGAGATGAACGACGCACCGGACCTGCAGGCGATCACCCAGATACAGCGGTCGATCTGGTCGGAGGGCGACTTCGCGATGGTCGCGAACCTCGTCTACTTCCCCAGCGAGGCGCTGGCCGAGGCGCTCGAGATCGTCCCCGACGAGCGCGTCCTCGACGTCGCCTCCGGCAGCGGCAACGCCGCGATCGCCGCCGCCCGCCGCGCCTGGGGCAACACCGTCAGCTCCGATTTCGTGCCAGCCCTGCTGGAGCGCGGACGGGAGCGCGCCGCCGCCGAGCGGCTCGAGATCGAGTTCGTCGAGGCCGACGCCCAGGACCTGCCGTTCGACGACGCCAGCTTCGACGTGACGATCTCCGTCTACGGGGCGATGTTCGCCCCCGACCAGCCGAAGACCGCGGCGGAGCTGCTGCGGGTGACCAAGCCCGGCGGCCGGATCGGGATGGCGAACTGGACCCCCGAGGGAGCAGTCGGCGGCATGTTCAAAACGATCTCCAAACACGCACCGCCGCCGCCCGGGATCGACCCGCCGGTGCTCTGGGGCACCGAGGACCGGGTCCGCGACCTCTTCGGCGACGGCGTCTCGGACATCCGCTTCGAGCGCCGGCTCTCGCGCCAGCCGTTCCGCTCCCCCGACCACTACATCGAGTTCTTCCGCACCTGGTTCGGCCCGGCGAAAATGGCCTTCGAGCGGGTGGGGGCCGACGGCGAGCAGGCGCTGGAAGACGACCTGCGCGCCTATCTCGGGCAGGTCAACACGGCCGGCGAGCGGGCGCTCGTGCTCGAGGGCGAGTACCTGCAGGTGGTCGCTACGCGCGCTTAGAGTCGGAGCTCGACTGCGGGCCGAAGGCGGAGAGGATGCCGCCGATCAACAGGATGCCGAAGAAGATCAAGCCGGCGACGGGGCCGCCCTGGCCGAGCCAGGCGTAGGCGATCACCATCACTGCGATCGCCAGAAACAGGGTCACGGTCATCTTCATACGCGGGCTGGAGCCTATCGGGCGAGGGCGACGCGCGTCTCACCGAGGAAGCCGGCGACCGCGTCCGCGGCCCCCTCGGCGCTTCCGCCCTCGGCCGCGGCGCGGACCAGGCGACTGCCGATGATCACGCCGTCGGCGATCCGCCCCACCTCCGCCGCCTGCTCCGGCGTGCCGATCCCGAACCCAACGGCCACCGGCGTGCTCGCCACCGCCTTCGTCGCTGCGACCAGCTCGGCCAGCGCCGGCGGCACCTCGGCCCGCTCGCCGGTGGTGCCGACGGTGGAGACGACGTATACGAAGCCCTTGGCGACGGCGCCAATCCGCGCCAGCCGCTCCGGGGCGGTCGTCGGCGCGACCAGCGGCACCAGCGCCAGGCCCTCGGCGTCGAAGGCCTCGCGAATGTCCTCGGCCTCGCCGAGCGGCAGGTCGGGGACGATCGCGCCGCTGGCGCCGGCGGCGAGCGCGAGGCGGGCGAACTCGGTCGCGCCGCCGTGGGCGAGGACCATGTTGACGTAGACCATCAGCACCACCGGCACCCGGTCGGAGACCGAGCGGCAGACCTCGAGCGCGGTCGCCAGCGTCGCCCCGTTGGCGAGTGCCGCCGTCGCCGCGGCGTGGATCGTCGGCCCGTCGGCGAGCGGGTCGGAGAACGGCACGCCGAGCTCGATCACGTCGGCACCGGAGTCGGCGTACGCCGCCGCCACAGCCAGCGAGGTCTCGCGGTCGGGGAAGCCCGCCATCAGGTACGGCATCAGCGCCGCGCGGCCTTCATTGCGGGCGGCCTCGAAGGCGGCGGCGATCCGGTCAGCCACCCAGCCGCTCCATCACCTCGGCCATGTCCTTGTCGCCTCTTCCCGAGAGGCACAGCACGTCATAGCTGTCGCCACCGGGGTTGGCCAGCAGCCACGCCACTGCGTGGGATGACTCCAGCGCCGGAATGATTCCCTCGAGCTGCGTCAACTCGACGAGAGCGGCCAGGGCCTGCTCGTCCGTCACGCTCTCGTAGCGGGCCCGCCCCGTGTCGCGCAGATGCGCGTGCTCGGGGCCGGAGCCCGGGTAGTCGAGCCCGGCGGAGACCGAGTGGGCCTCGAGGATCTGGCCCTCCTCGTCGGCGATCACCGAGGAAAGCGACCCGTGCAGGACCCCGGTCGCGCCGGCGCCGAGCGAAGCGCCGTGGCGGCCCGTGTCGAGCCCCTCCCCCGCCGCCTCGACCCCGATCAGCGCCACCTCGGCATCGGCGAGGAACGGGGTGAAGATGCCGATCGCGTTGGAGCCGCCGCCGACGCAGGCGATCACCCGACCCGGCAGCGCCCCCTCGGCGGCCAGCGCCTGCTCGCGCGCCTCGTCGCCGATCACCCGCTGCAGGTCGCGGACCAGCGCCGGGTAGGGCGCCGGGCCGACCGCAGAACCGATCACGTAGTGGGTCGTCTCGACGTTGGCGACCCAGTCGCGGATCGCGGCGGAGACCGCCTCCTTCAGCGTCCGCGCCCCCGCCTCGACCGGGGCGACTTCGGCCCCGAGCAGCTTCATCCGCTCGACGTTGGGCGCCTGGCGGCGGATGTCCTCGGTCCCCATGTAGACGATGCATTCGAGGCCGAGCAGGGCGCAGGCGGTGGCGGTGGCGACGCCGTGCTGGCCGGCCCCGGTCTCGGCGATGATCCGCGGCTTGCCCATCCGCGCCGCCAGCAGCGTCTGGCCGAGCGCGTTGTTGATCTTGTGCGAGCCGGTGTGCGAGAGGTCCTCGCGCTTCAGGTAGACCCGCGAGCCGACCCGCTCGGACAGGCGCTCGGCGAGGTAGAGGGGCGTCGGCCGGCCGATGAAGTCGCGCCGCAGCTGCTCCAGCCGTCCAATGAAGTCCGCGTCCTCGCGGGCCTCGACCCAGGCCGCGGTCAGCTCGTCGAGCGCCGCGATCAAAGTCTCCGGCACGTAGCGCCCCCCGTAGGGGCCGAAGCGCTGGTCAACCGTGCTCATGCGCTGGGAACGCCGGCCGGGTTGGCGGCCTCGAAGAAGGCGGCCATCGCCGCGTGGTCCTTGCGGCCGGGCTCGGCCTCGACGCCGCTGGCGACGTCGACCGCGTAGGGGTGGACGACGTCGATCGCGGCGGCGACGTTCTCCGGCCGCAGCCCACCGGCGAGGATCGCCGGCACCTCGGAGCGGTGCCCGCGCAGGAGCTCCCAGTCGAAGCTCTCGCCGGTACCGCCCCAGAGCCCTTTGCCGCGGCGGTCGAAGAGGTGGAAATCGGTGCGGTAGGACTCGGCGGCGTGGACGTCGGCGGCGCTGGCGACGTGGATCGCCTTGATCACCTTGACGCCCGCCCGCCGCGCCACCTCGGCGCAGAAGGACTCGCCCTCGGACCCGTTGAGCTGGACCATCGTCAGGCCCTCGTCCTCGACCGCCTTGCCGACCTCCTCCAGGGTTGGGTTGACGAAGACGCCGACCACCTCGCACTTGCGGCGGAAGGCGGCGGCGATCTGAGCGGCCGCGGCCGGGTCGACGCAGCGCGGGCTGCGGTCGTAGTGGATCAGGCCCAGCGCCCAGGCGCCGAGGCGCACGGCCTCGGCGGCGTCATCGATGTTGGTGAGCCCGCAGATCTTGACTCGCATCCCTCCAGACTAGATGAGGGCGCGTGGGCGCTCGCACGCGAAGCCGAAGACGGCAGCCCCATCGCCGGGCGGGGGACCAGAGTCCCGCCCGGCGATGGGGCTGCCGGTTTATTCGGTGGGTGACGTGGAGGACACTTCTTCGACCGACGCCGGGCGCTTGCCGAGGGTGATTTCGACGCTCTTCTGCTTGCCGTCGCGGAGGATCTCGACCTCGACCGATTCGCCGGGCTTGGCGCCGTTGACGAATTCGATCACTTCATCCATCCCGGCGACCTTCTTGCTGTCGATTTCGGTGATGATGTCGCCGCCGAGAGTGACTTCGGCGCCGTCGATCGTCGCCGAGGTGTCGCCGCCTTCGATCCCGGCCTTGTCGGCAGGGCCGTTGGGGACGACGGACTGGACGACCACGCCTTCGTCGACCGGCAGATTGAGGGCTTTGGCGAGTTGCGGGGTGATCGAGCCGCCTTCGATCCCGAGGTAGGCGTGTTCGACTTCGCCGTTGGCCTCGAGTTCGGCGATCTCAGCCTTGGCCGTGTTGATCGGGATCGCGAAACCGATCCCGACGTTGCCCTCGGAGCCGGAGCCACCGGTCTCGATCTGCGAGTTGATCCCGATCACCTCACCGGCGGCGTTGATCAGCGGGCCGCCGGAGTTGCCGGGGTTGATCGCCGCGTCGGTCTGGATCACGTTGTCGATCGAGAACCCGTTCGGGGCCTGGATCTGACGCTGCAGGGCCGAGACGATGCCGCTGGTCACGGTCCGGTCGAGACCGAACGGGTTGCCGATCGCGACCACCGGGTCGCCGACTTCGGCCTCCGAGGAGTCACCCAGGGTGAGCGGGTGCAGTTCCTTGGAGGGCGCGTCGACCTTGAGCAGGGCGAGGTCGGAGGCGGGGTCGGCGCCGACGACTTCGGCTTTGTATTCGGTGTCGGAGTCGCCGAGTTTGACCTCGATGTTGTCGGCGTTTTCGATCACGTGGTTGTTGGTGAGAATGTGGCCTTCGCCGTCGATGACGAAGCCCGATCCGGTGGCGGTACCGCCGCCGGACTGTTCTTCGGGGGCGCCGAAGGGGTTGATCGCCGGCCCTTCTTCGGCCGGGATCTGGGATTCGATGAAGGCGACGCCGTCACCGTCGGCCTTGTAGATCTGGTTGACGAGGTTGGTGCTGCCTTCGTCGCCGTTCTTGGCGGCGACGGGCGCCGCCAGCGGCTGGGTGATGGTCGTGGTTGAGCCGCCGTCCGACTTCACGAGCCCGGTCGCGATCGCGATCAGGCCCACGACGGCGACGACTGCTCCGCCCAGCAGGGCGGAGCCGAACGGGCTGCGGAAGAAGCTTTTTCTCTCGGACATGGGAGCCAGCATCGCTCCCGGCGCTGTCCGCTTTCTAAATGCTCGCGAAAAGTTTTCTAAAGACGCGAGCGTACTTGGCTCTGGAAGTGGCTTCTAGAAGCGGTGTTCGCGGGTGCCTTCGTCGCCGCCGATCAGCTCCAGCACCTTCGCTTCGGGATCGGGGGCGGTCATCAGGGCGCCGCCGATCAGGACCGCGTCGACGCCGACCCGCTCCAGCTCTTCGAGCTCGGCGCGGCCGGAGATCCCGCTCTCGGCGACGACGGTGAGCCCGGCGGGGACGTCGGGCATCAGCTCGAAGGTGGTGGCGATGTCGACCTTCTGCTCGTCGAGGTCGCGGTTGTTGATCCCGATCGCCTCGGGGTCGATCTCCAGCGCCCGCTCCAGCTCCTCGGCGTCGTGGACCTCGACCAGGCAGTCGAGGTCGATCGCGCGCGCCTCCTCGTAGAGCGAGGCGAGCTGGTCGCCGTCGAGGGCGCGGACGATCAGCAGCACCGCGTCGGCGCCGTTGACGGCGGCCTCGTACAGCTGGTAGGGATCGACGACGAAGTCCTTGCGCAGGATCGGCATCCCACAGGCGGCCCGCGCCGCCCGCAGGTCCTCGAGCGAGCCGCCGAAGTGCGGTTCGTCGGTGAGAACCGAGATCGCGGCGGCGCCGCCGCGCTCGTAGGCGCTGACCCGCGCGGCGACGTCGGTGTCGGCGGCGACGATCTCGCCCCTGCTCGGCGAGCGCCGCTTGAACTCGGCGATCAGGGAGAGACCGGGTCGGGCCAGCGCCTCGCTGAAGGGGCGGTCCTCGCCGCGCGCGGACAGGCGCGACTCGAGCTCTGCCTGCGAGAGCTGGCTGCGGCGCGCCTCTACTCCTTGCCGGGCCCCGGCGATCAGCTGGTCGATGATTCCCACTGGACCGACAAAGCCTAGATGGTTGGACGGCTGCCGCGATCCAATCCGCTCACGCGGGCGCCGAGCTGCCAAACGCGATCAGCCGCTCGAGGATCTCGGTGGCCGCCCCCGAGTCGACCGCGGCGCTCGCCTTCGCGACCCCCTCCTCGAGGTCGGCGGCGAGGCCGCCGACGTAGATCGCCGCCGCCGCGTTGACCAGCGCCAGGTCGCGCCGCGGGCCGGGCTCGCCGCCGAGCACGGCGCGCACCGCCGCCGCGTTCTCCTCCGGAGTCCCCCCCGCCACGTCCTCGAGCGTCGCCGGCGCCAGCCCGAACTGGCCCGGCTCGACAAACCACTCGGCGGTGCCGCCGTCGGCGACCTCGATCACCCGCGTGCGGTCCATGATCGAGATCTCGTCGAGGCCGTCCTCGGCGGTGACGACCAGCGCTCGCCGGCAACCGAGCCCGACCAGAGCCTCGGCGATCGTCTCCTGGTAGTGGCGGTCGGCGACGCCGACCAGCTGCCGGTCGGCGCCGGCGGGGTTGGTCAGCGGCCCGAGGAAGTTGAAGATCGTCCGCACCCCCAGCGCTTTGCGGGCGGGGATGACGTGCGCCATCGCCGGGTGGTGGCGGGGGGCGAACATGAAGCCGAAGCCGACCTCGTCGATGCAGCGGCCGACCTGCTCGGGCTCGAGCTCGATGTTGACGCCGAGCGCTTCGAGCACGTCGGCGGCGCCGCATTTGGTCGTCGACGAGCGGTTGCCGTGCTTGGCGACGGCGCAACCGGCGCCGGCGGCAATCAGCGCCGCCACGGTCGAGACGTTGAAGGTCGTCGGGCCGCCGCCGGTGCCGGCGGTGTCGACCAGGCTCTCGCGCGCGGTCGAAACCGGCGCCGCCAGGCCGCGCATCGTCCGCGCCAGGCCGACCAACTCCGGCACCGTCTCCCCCTTCGCCCGCAGCGCGATCAGAAAGGCGCCGGTCTGGACCGGGTCGGTCCGTCCCTCCATGATCTCGGACAGAACCGCACCGGCATGGTCGGCGGTCAGGTGATCCCCCGCGCAAACCGCGTCGATCGCCCTGCTGACGACGTCGTTAGGCATCAGCGCACCACCGTGGTTGAGCTTTTACATCCATTGGATGCATAACCTCAACCACGCTAGTCGAGGAAGTTGGCGAGGAGGGATTTGCCTTGCGGGGTGAGGACGCTCTCGGGGTGGAACTGGACGCCCTCGGCCGGCAGCTCGCGGTGGCGGGCGCCCATCACGACATCGCCGAGCGAGGCGCTCAGCTCGAGCTCGCCGGGCAGGTCGGGGTCGGCGACGAGCGAGTGGTAGCGGCCGGCGACGAGCGGGCTCGGCAGGCCGGCGAAGATCGTCTTGCCATCGTGCTCGACCTCGGCATCCTTGCCGTGGATCGGCTCACCCTGGACGACCTTGCCGCCGAAGGCCTCGACCATCGCCTGGTGGCCGAGGCAGACGCCGAGCACCGGCGTCCCCGCCTCGGCGAAGGCGCGGATCGCCTCGCCCGAGATCCCGGCCTCGGCCGGGGTGCAGGGGCCGGGCGAGACGACGAGGCGCTCGGCGCCGCGCTCGAGCAGCTCGCCGACCTCCGCTTTGTCGTTGCGCACGACTTCGATCTCCGCCCCGAGCTCGCCCAGGTACTGGACGAGGTTGTAGGTGAAGGAGTCGTAGTTGTCGATCACGAGCACCCTGGTCTTGGAACCGTTCATCGTTACCTCAGGGCCAGTCGGGCTGTTCGCAGGCGACCTCGACGGCGCGGACGACCGCCTTCGCCTTGTTGACCGACTCGGTGTACTCGTAGTTGGGCTTGGCGTCGGCGACGGTGCCGCCCCCCGCCTGGACGTGCAGCTGCCCGTCCTTGGCGACGACGGTGCGGATGTGGATCGCGGTGTCGAGGTCGCCGTCCCAGGAGAGGTACCCGATCGCACCGCCGTAGCCGCAGCGCTTGACCGGCTCGAGCTCGTCGATGATCTGCATCGCCCGCACCTTCGGCGCCCCCGAGAGCGTCCCCGCCGGCAGCGCCGAGCGCAGCACGTCGAGGGCGCTGACGCCCTCGCGCAGCGTGCCGGAGACCTGGCTGACGATGTGGAGGACGTGCGAGTAGGTCTCGATTTCCATCAGCTCGTCGACCTTCACGCTCCCGTACTCGCAGACGCGGCCGAGATCGTTGCGGCCGAGGTCGACCAGCATCACGTGCTCGGCCCGCTCCTTCGGGTCGTTCTTCAGCCGCTCGGCCAGGCGCCGGTCCTCGTCCTCGCTGCGCCCGCGCGGGTAGGTGCCGGCGATCGGCCGCGTCTCGACCCGGTTGCCGATCACCTTGACCAGCGGCTCCGGCGAGGCGCCGGCGATCTGGAAATCGCCGAACTCGAGGAAGTACATGTAGGGCGAGGGATTGACTGCGCGCAGCCCCCTGTAGACAGAGAAAGCCTCGACCGGAGCCGGCGCCGAGAAGCGCTGCGAGGGCACGACCTGGAAGGCGTCGCCGGCGTGGACGTATTCGACGATCCGCGCCACCGCCGCTTCGAACTCCTCGCGCTCGAAGTTGGAGGTGAACTCGGGCGGCTCCGGGGTCGACGGCGCCGCCGGCAGCGGCACGGCTCCGCGCAGGCGCTCGCGCATCTCGGCGATTGTCTCGGCGGCGCGCTCGTAGGCGGCGTCGATCGAGCCGTCGTCGTCGGCGAAGGCGCAGGCGAGGATCGTCAGCTCGTGCCGCAGGTGGTCGAAGACCACCATCGCGTTGGTCACCATCAGCGCCAGGTCGGGCAGCCCGAGCGGGTCGGGATTCGGCTCGCCGAGCGGCTCCACGGTCCGCACCAGGTCGTAGCCGAAGAAGCCGACGGCGCCGCCGACGAACGGCGGCAGCCCCTCGACCGGGGCCGGCCGGTAAGCGGCGAGGCGCTCGGCGACGGCGGCGTAGGGATCGGGCGCCTCGTCGCGGCGGACCGGCTCGTCGCTGGCAGCGGGCGCCTCACCGCTCCATTCCGACAGCGTTCCCTCGCTCCAGCGCAGCACCGCCCGCGGCCGCAGGCCGACGAACGAGTAACGGCCGACCTGGCCCTGCTCGGCCGACTCGAGCAGGAAGCAGGGCGCCCCCTCGGGCTCACCGGCACGCAGCTTGAGAAAGGCCGAGACCGGGGTCTCGCAGTCGTCGACGAGGCGGGCCCGGACCGGCACCACGTTGCCCTCGCGGGCCAACTCGCGCGCCTGCTCGAGGCTCGGCTCGAGCCGCAGCTCGAAGTCAGCGGCTACGGTCATTCAGCACCTCCAGCACGTCGGCCAGGGCGATCCCGCGCGAGACCAGCAGCACCATCAGGTGGTAGAGGACGTCGGCCGCCTCTTCGGCGACCCGCTGGTCGGTCTCTTCGCGCCCGGCGCGGACGACCTCCTCCGCCTCCTCCTCGATCTTTTCGCCGACCAGCCCCGGGTCCTCGAGCAGTTTCGCGGTGTAGCTGCCCTCCGGCCGCTCGACGGCGCGGCTGCGCAACGTCCGTTCCAGCGCCGCCAGCGCTTCGTGGGTGACCGGGAACGGCTCGCCGGGGGCCGGCGGCGCGTCCTTGCGGATCGAGGCCGAGCCCAGCACCTCGCGGTAGAAGCAGCTGCGCTGGCCGGTGTGGCAGGCGGGCCCGACCGGGTCGACCATCGCCACCAGGGCGTCGCCGTCGCAGTCGTAGCGGAGCTGGCGCAGGTGCATGAAGGCGCCCGAGGTTTCGCCTTTTTTCCAGAGTTCGTCGCGGGAGCGGCTGTAGAGGTGCAGATCCCCCGTCTCCAGCGTCATTTCCAGCGATTCCGGGCTGACGTAGGCGAACATCAGCACCTCGCCGCTGGCGAAGTCCTGGACTATGCAGGGGGCCAGTCCCCGCTGGTCGAATTCGATTTCGCCGAACATCCGGCCCATCGTAGTGACCAAGCCGCCCCCGGACGCGAAGCGGAGGAGGCGGCGACTGACCTCCTACTCGATACCCAAGCGGTCGAGCAGGTCCTCGTCGCGCCGCCAGTGCCTGCGAACGCGGACGCTGAGGTCGAGGTGGACCTGGGCGCCGAGCTCGCGCTCCAGCGAGCGCCGGGCGGCGGTCCCGATCTCGCCGATCTTCGCCCCGCCCTTGCCGATCAGGATCCCCTTCTGGGACTCGGTCTCGGCCCAGATCTCGGCCTTGACCGTGACCAGGCCGTCCTCGCGCGGGCTCAGCTCGGAGACCTTGACCTCGACCGAGTGGGGGATCTCCTGCCGGGTCCGGTTCAGGACCTGCTCGCGGATCAGCTCGGCGAGGAGCAGCTCGCTCGACTGGTCGGAATGGTCCTCCGGCGGATACATGTAGGGCCCTTCGGGGACGAGCTCGCCGAGCCGCTCCAGCAGCGGCTCGAGGCCCTCGCCGGTGCGGGCGCTGATCGGGAAGATCTCGTCGACGCCCTGCAGGTTGGCGGCGTCAGCGAGCGCCGGGACCATCTCGTTCGGGCCGAGGCGATCGGCCTTGTTGACCGCGCAGATGATCGGGATCTCGGGCCCGGCGGAAAGCAGCGTGCGGGCGATGAAGCGGTCGCCGGCGCCGACCCCCTCCTCGCCGTTGATGACCAGCAGCGCGACGTCGGATTCGGCCAGCTCGCGCTCGACCCGGTGCTGCATCCGCTCGGTCATCTCGTCGCGCGGCTTCTGCACGCCGGGCAGGTCGACGAGGACCAGCTGGCGACCGGCTTCGGGGTCGGTGGCAACGCCGCGGATCGCCCGCCGCGTCGTCTGCGGCCGCACCGAGACGATCGCGACGTGGGAGCCGACCAGGGCGTTGACCAGCGTCGACTTGCCGACGTTGGGGCGGCCGGCCAAGCCGACGAAGCCCGAGCGGGTGGTCTGCGGAGCGGCGGCGCTCATCGCACTCCCGCCAGGACCTCGGCCTGCAGCGCCAGCATCTCGCCGTCGTCGGTCTCGTGGTCGAAGCCGCAGAGGTGGAGGACGCCGTGGACCGCGGCTTCGGTCACGTCGCTGCAATGGGCGGGGCAGATCACCACGTCGCCGAGCTCGCGCGGGCCGGGGACCGGGCCGGTGCCGTCGAGCGGGAAGGCGAGCACGTCGGTCGGCGCGTCCTTGCCGCGGTGCTCACGGTTTAGGTCCTGGATCCGGGACGCGTCGACGACCTGGACCGCGAGGTGGCCGTCCTCGACGCCGGCCGCCGCCAGCGCCGCCGCAACCGCCTTTTGCAGCTCGGGAGGGACGTCCGCGAGGTCCGTCGTCAAGATTTCGGGGTCGGCCCGTGTTCCTGGCGAGCCGCGCGCTCGCGGTTGCCGTGGGCGTCGTAGGCGGCGACGATCCGCTGCACCAGCTTGTGGCGGACGACGTCCTCGCCGCCGAAGCGGACGAAGGAGATGTCTTTGACCTCTTCGAGGATGTCGCTGACCGCGATCAGGCCCGACCTCTGGTCGCTGGGGAGGTCGATCTGGGTGACATCGCCGGTGACGACCATCCGCGAGTTGAAGCCGAGCCGGGTGAGGAACATCTTCATCTGCTCGGGGCTGGTGTTCTGGGCCTCGTCGAGGATCACGAAGGAGTCATTCAGGGTGTTGTGAGTCAGCAGGAAATCGTCGGTGACATACAGCGAGTCCGCCGCCGCGACCTGAATGCAGACGGTCTCCGCCTCGCCGGCTGGCTCGATTGTGTCGATGAATCGCATCGGCCGGCCGCCCCCGTCGCGCTGGTAGAGCTTCCGCTTGCGGGACAGGCGAAACGGTTCGAGCCCGACCGGCAGCCGCAGGTCCAGGACGAAAGCGTCTTTACGGTGGTGGACAGGACGACCGTTGGCCTGCCCGGGAATGCGCCCCTCGGCCTGTCGCCGCCGCACATAGGCCACTCCCCCGAGAGAACGTACGAGGAAGGCAGCGTCGTCACAAAGGCGCTCGGAGCAGGTGACGTACTGGACACGGCAACTGCGCTCCCGCTGCGTGACGGGTCCCCCGTCGCTGTCCAGCAAGCCCTGAAGGACCGCGAGGCGAACGGACGACTCGTTGTGCAGGTAGGCCTGGGGAACGAACTTCGTTCCGGACCCGGTGCCGAGCAGGCCGAGCTCACGCAACACCGCGGTCACCGGGTTGGCGACGATTACGCCGCCACGATGCCCGCCTTCATTGTGGAGCACATAGTCGTAGCCGCCTTTGTGGCGCAGTTCGATGCCGTCGAGCGCTGCCTCCAGCTCCTCGACCAGCTCGACGTCCGCGGTCGCAAAGGATGGAGTCGTCCTTCCCGTGATACAGCCGTCCCCGAGCAGTAAGCCAAGGGCGTAGGGGTCGAGCGGTACGTCGCGAGCAACCATCTCAACCGGCGAGGTCAGGAGCGGCAGCTCGTAGCGGTGCTGGTGCGCGGACCGCAAGCGACCCATCATCTGGCGGGTCTCCAGCACGCGACCGGGCTTTCCGCGGCGACGATCGGGTGCCGTGAACACATGCCAGAGATGTTCCGCGCAGCAGAGAGTTGACGCCCCGTCCTGCGCCCGCACCCGGAAGACGTCCTTGCGGCCCTGCGGGTAAACGCCGAGCACCGGGGTGGGTGACCCATCCGATCCGATCACCATGTCGCCCACCTGAAGCTCGCCGATCGGCTTGAAACCCGACGGCGTCAGAACTGGACTCGTAACCGGCTGCGCCCGTCCGCGCATGAAAGCGAGCGGCGCCACCTCGATCACGTCGCGCTCGAAGTAGCCGTTGACCCGGTCGGGGTCGATCATGTCGTAGAGCGCATCGAACAGCGGCCGCAGGTAAGGGTCGACCTTGGCCTGGATGTCTCCGGGGAGGAAACCGAGCCGCTCGCCGGCCTCGACCGCGGGCCGGGTGAGGATGATCCGCTGCACCTCGCGTTCGGTCAGCGCCGCCGCCGCCATCGCCACCGCGAGGAAGGTCTTGCCGGTGCCGGCCGGCCCGATCCCGAAGGTGATCGTGCTGTTGCGGATCGAGTCGACGTACCGTTTCTGGTTCAGCGTCTTCGGCGCGACCTTGGTGTTGCGGTGGCGCCAGACGACGTCGTCGAGGATCTCGGCCGGGCTCTCGTGCGCCTCCAGGGCGCCGGTCACCGCTTCGATCGTCCCGGGCGCGACCTCGTGGCCCTGCTCGATCAGCTCGACCATCTCGTCGACCACGGTCGCCGCCTGTTCGACGTCGGCCGGCTCGCCCTCGACGGTGAGGACGTTGCCGCGCAGGTGCAGATCGGCGTCGAGCTTGTCGCGCAGGCTGCGCAGGACCGTGTCCTCGGACCCGGCCAGCTCGGCCGCCACGTTGTTGTCGAGGGTCAGCTGCCTACGGGCCACTAGATGATCGATTCCCAATTCGGGTGCGACCGGGGGCGCGCCCGGCCGAGCAGGTCAAGGACGCAGGGTGAAGCCTTTGGCGGTGCCAAAGGCGAGACCGAGGACGCCGAGATGCGAAGTGCCGGGTGCGTCATCCGGGTGGGCCCGAATTGGGAATCGATCATCTCAAGCACCCAGCTTCTGCCGCACCGCCGAGCTGACCCGCTTGCCGTCGGCACGACCGCCGACCTTCGGCATCAGCGCCGACATCACTTCACCCATCTGCTTCTGCTCGGTGGCGCCGGTCTCGGCGACCGCCTCCGCGACCAGCCCCGCCAGCTCCTCGTCGGAGAGCTGCTGCGGCAGGTAGGCATCGATCAATTCCGCCTCGAAGCGCTCGGCGGCGGCCTGCTCGGCGCGGCCGACGCCCTCGTAGGCCTCGGCCGCCTCGACCCGCTTCTTGCGCTCGCGCTGCAGCACCGCGACCTCGTCGCCCTTGCCCAGCTTGGCGTCCTGCTGGAGCGAGTCGACGATCAGCCGCAGGGCCGCGGCTTTGTCTTTTTCGCGCGCTTTCATCGCCGTCCGCACGTCGGCCTGGGCCTGCTCTAGAGCACTCACGGCACTAAGGGTAGTGGGCGCGGTCGCGGCGACGGGCGGGTCAGGTGTGCTCGAGGTAGGCAGTCGACGGATACAGCAGGTTGTATTCGACGCTGAGCGTGGCAATCGACGGGCAGGAACCTGCCCAGATCGTCAGCGGGGTCGCCGTCGCGTAGACCTGCGCCGGGCTGCCGCCTTCGACTCCGAGCCAGATCACGGACGCGTTGTAGAGGCAGGACAGCGAGATGCCGCCACAGACGATTTCGATCTGGGGTTCGCCGAACCCGCCCGAACGCAGTTCGAGCATGCCGTCGTCGCCGCCGGTCCAGGTGAATTCGGCCTGGTACGGGCCTCCCAGCGTGCTGACTTCGCAGGACGATCCGACCGTTTTGCAGCCGCCGAACCTGAAGAAGCTGATCTGCGCGGGCAGGGGTTCGCCGCTTTCGGCCTGGGTTTCGCCGCCGAGTTCCGCTTCGGCGCAGTCGACGGCCGTCGCGCCGACTTCGAAGGACGCGCTCGATTCACCCCAGGCTTCGATTCCAGTCGGTTCAAACCGTTCTTCGCGCGGGCAGGTCGGGCTCAGCAAGTTGCCTTCGCAAAGCGTCGTTTCCTCCACTTTCTGCACGTGCAGCGGCGTCGGCGAGGCGACTTCGTAGGCGGCGTTCCAGACGGCTTTCGAGCTGCACGGCGCCCCCGTCACGTTGCTGAAGCTGACCGAGGTCGCCCGCAGCCGCCGGGTTGCCGCCTTCGAGTTCGAGTTCGGGCAGGCCGGTCGCGTAGGTGCAGTTGAGGACTCCGCTGCAAACGAATTTGATCTGCGCTTTTGGTTCGCCGGGACCGGCGCGAACCAGCACGGCACCATCGTCACCCGCTTTCCAGACGACTTCAGGCCCGTTTTCGGGGAAGGTCGGAGTCACGGTGCAGGGCCTTCCGAGAGTGGTCTTGCAGGACCAGAACGCCGGACCGGAGAGGACCACCGGCAGCGGTTCGCCGCTCGCTTCAGTCGCTTCGAGCCCGATGAAGGAGGTTTCGCAGAGGACGACGTTGCTGCCGAGCACGAATTTGGCCGGGCTGGCCGGCGGCGAGAATTCGGCTTCGAGTGTGGTGGCCGCCGGGTAGCGGGAAACGGCAACGCAGGCAGGGCTGCTGGCGTTCGTTTCGCAGAGGGTCGTTTCCGAGGCGATCGCGGAGGCGGCCTCGACCCAGGCCGAGAGGGACAGCGCCGCGAGAACCAGCAGGCCGGCCAGCTTGACCAGCGCCCAGCCTCTCCGCTCTCCACCCATCGGCTAGTGGTAGCAGCAAAACGACGTACGATCAAGGACTTCTGAGTATTTATCCTGCCTTTAGGTGAGCTCGATCCGCTCGACCTCGCCGAGCGGCATCTGCAGGAAGCGGGTGCCGACGGCGCGGAAAGCGTCGGCGTCGCCGGTGCAGAGGAAGTCGTAGGTGCCCTCGGCGCCGTCGGGACGGGCGATGCCCTCGCGCTCGAGCGTGCGCTGAACGGCGGCGGCGACGGCGTGGCCGCCGGCGACGAGGCGAACGTCGCGGCCGAGGATCCGCTGCAGCATCGGCGAGACCAGCGGGTAGTGGGTGCAGCCGAGGATCAGGGTGTCGACGTCGGCCTGCTTCAGCGGCGCGCAGTAGTTGCGGGCCATCGTCATCGTCTCCTCGTCGAAGAGCGAGCCGTTCTGGATGAAGGGAGCCAGCTCCGGCGCCTCGACCTCCGTCACCTCCAGGGCCCGGCCCTGCGCTTCCAGCGCCCGCCGGTAGGCGCCGCTCTCGACCGTGTTCGGAGTCGCCAGGACCCCGACCCGGCCGCTGGCGGTGATCGCCGCCGCGATCTCGGCCTGCGGCTCGACCACCGGCACCACCTCCACCCCGCGCTCGGCGGCGACCGCGCGGGCCACCTCCTCGCCGATCGAGGTGGCGGTGTTGCAGGCGATCACCAGCAGCTTGGCGCCGCGGCCGAGCAGCAGCTCGGCGATGCGGGCGATCCGCTCGCGCAGGCGCTCCGGGTCGCGGCCGCCGTAGGGAAAGCAGGCGGTGTCGCCGAGGTAGACGTAGTCCTCCTGCGGCAGCGAGACCAGGCACTCGTGGAGGACGGTGAGGCCGCCGACGCCGGAGTCGAACATCGCCACCGGCAGCGAGGGATCTAGATCCGGCATCGCGCCCGCCGGTCGCGGTCGCTCACATGAACGGCTTGTACGTCATGAAGAAGACGGTGACGACGACCGTCAGGCCGGCGAGGGTGCCGACCTGGCCGATCCGCTGGCTCAGCGCTTCGAACTCGGGGCTGAGCGTGTCGCCGCTCTCCAGGTCCCGCTCGACGATCTCCTTCGCTTTCCGCACCTGCGGCTGGAAGAAGGCGTGCTGGAGGCCGAAGAGGCCGATGATCGCGATGAAGCCGACGACGATGAAGGCGTCGCTGCCGTCCCAGACGCTGTCGCTGGCGGCCATCAGGTAGATGCCGGCGAGCAGGAGGATGATCATCCCCGGGTTGACCAGGTAGCGGTCGCAACGCTGGACGCCGGCGAGGATCGCCGGCACCGCCCGCGGGTACTGCGGTGCGACCGAGAAGAAGAGGCCGTAGCCGAAGGTCGGTCCGAAGGCGAGCACGACCGCGAGGATGTGCAGGAACAACGCGATCTTGTAGCCGGAGTCGCCGAAGGCCGCGATTGGCATCGGCGACAACATAACCGCTAGGGCTGACGGAGCAGCAGAGCGGACCAGTCGCCGTCTATGCGGCGGTCTCGCTCGACGAGCCCGACATCGGCGAAGGCGGCGACGACCGAGTCGAGCTCGGTCGGCAGGATGCCCGAGCAGACGAGCGTTTGCGGCGCGCTCGTGAGCTGAGCGGCGACCGCCAGCAGGATCGGGGCGGTCATGTTGGCTACCACGGTCGGAGCCAGGGGCGGCAGCGTTTCCCGCAGGTTCATCCGCTGCAACGCGACAAGGGCGTCGTTGGTTGTGGCGTTCGCGGCGGTCGCTTCCAGGGCGGAGGGCTCGTGGTCGTAGGCGTGGATGGGGCCCCAGCCGAGCTTCGAGGCCGCGATGGCGAGGACCCCGGAGCCGGTTCCAAGATCGGTCAGGGCGCCGCTGGCGCGGCCCTCCGCCTCCAGCTCCAGCAGGTACTCGAGGCAGAGCCTCGTGGTCGGGTGGGCGCCGGTGCCGAAGGCCTGACCGGGGTCGACGATCAAGTCGATCGTGCCTGGGCGGGGTTCCTCCCAGGAGGGCCGGAGCCAGAGGCGCTCGCCGACCAGGAGCGGCTTGTGGAAGTCGCGCCAGCGGTCGGCCCAGTCGTCGGGGATCTCGGTCGAGCTGACTTCGACCCGGCTCTCCCCCACCGCGGCGTCGATCTCACCCAGCTCCGGCAGCTCCCCCTCGCCGCCGTAGATCGCGTACTCGACGTAGCCGGGGCCGCGCTCTTCCTCGACCCCGTTCGGCGCCAGCACCGTCAGCTCGGCGAGGACGACATCAGCAACATCACTTGAACAACGAACGGCGAGGCGAATCATGCGACCTGCCCAGAAATGAAAAACAAAAGCCTGACGCCTACCCGAAGGCGCGGCGGACGCGGCTGAAGAGGCCCTCGCCGTGCTGGGGCTCGAGGTTCTCGTCCTCCAGCGACTCGTCGAGCCGCTCCGCGACCTCGCGCTGCTCGTCGCTGAGGTTGGTGGGGACGACGACGTTGACGATCACCCGCTGGTTGCCGCGGCGGCGGCCGCCGAGCCGGGGCAGACCCGCCCCGCGCAGCACCTCTTCGTGGGCGGGCTGGGTGCCGGCCGCGAGCTCGACCTCGCGCTCGCCGTCCAGCGTCGGGATCGTGACCGTGGTCCCGAGCATCGCCTCGGTGGCGGGAATCGAGACGAGGCTGATCAGATCGGTGCCGTCGCGCTCGAAACGCTCGTCGGCGGCGACCCGGACCTCGACGTAGAGGTCGCCGGGCTGGCCGCCGGCATCGCCGGCGTGGCCGGCGCCGGAGACCCGCAGCCGCTGGCCGTCTTCGATCCCGGCCGGGACCTCGACCGTCGTCGTCCGCTCCCCCGGCGTGCGGCCGCTGCCGCCGCAGACCTCGCACGGGGTCTCCGGGACTTTGCCGGCGCCGTGGCAGACGTCGCAGGTGACGGCGCGGACCATCTGCCCGAACGGGGTCTGGGAGACGGCGCGCAGCTGGCCGGCGCCGCCGCATTTCTCGCAGCCGTGGATCGGGGTGCCGGGCTCGGCGCCGTTGCCGTGACAGTGCTCGCAGACCGAGACGGCGTCGAAGCTGACCTCACGGCGGACTCCCTCGACGACGTCGGCGAGCTCGATCTCGACCCCGACCAGGATGTCGCCCCCGTTGGCCGGCCCGCCACCGCCGCCGAAGCCGAAGGCACCGCCGAAGCCGCCGCTGCCGCCGAACAGGCTCTGCAGGAGGTCGTCGAGGCTGCCGAAGGAGCCGGCGCCGCGCGGGTCGTAGCCGCCCGAGCGCAGTCCCTCGTGGCCGTAGGCGTCGTAGGTGCGGCGGCGCTCGGCGTCGGAGAGGACCTCGTAGGCCTCGGCCGCCTCCTTGAACTTCGCTTCGGCCTCGGGGTCGTGGCCGTTGACGTCCGGGTGCAGTTCGCGGGCCAGGCCGCGGAAGGCCTTCTTGATCTCGGTCTCGTCGGCGTCCCGGGAGACGCCCAGGACCTCGTAGTAGTCGCTCGGCATCAGATCCGGGAGGGGTTGGCGGCGGCGGTCATCAGTCGCCGTAGACGGTCTCGAAGTAGCGGGAGAGCTCGCGGGCGGCGACGCGGACCGAGGCGATCGCGGTCGCGTAGTCCATCCGCAGCGGGCCGACGACGCCGACGGCGCCGAGGTTGCGGTGGGCGAGCCCGTAGTTGGCGCCGATCACGCTGACCGAGCGCAGCTCCGGCTGCGGGTTCTCGTCGCCGATCCAGAGGAAGACCGAGCGCTGGTCGAGCGAGGAGCGCAGCATCTGCAGGACGTCGGCGCGGCGCTCCAGCGCGGTCATCAGTTCGTCGGCACGCGGCAGGTCGGCGATGTGGGCCTCGGAGAGCAGGCGCGAGGCGCCGTCGACGTAGAGGTCGTCCGCCCGCTGCGCGTCGAGCTCGGTGAAGGCGCCGCCGAGGGTGGCGACGAATTCGGTCTCGACCTGGCCGAGGTCGGGGTCGGAGAGCCGGCTGGCGATCATCCGGGCGCCGACGCCGAGGCCGGAAAGCGACTCGTTCAGGTAGCTCGAAGCCCAGGCGACGAGGCCGGGGTCGACCGCACGGTCGAACTCGAAGACGCGGCGGGCGACGTCGCCGGTCGAGGCGATCGCGATCACCACCACCTTGGTCGGCGCCAGCTGCAGGACCTCGACCCGGTGGATCGTCGCCGCGACGCTCGGCGGCGGCGCCGTCGCCATCGCGACCAGGTCGGTGACCTGGGCGAGGGCCGCGGTCGTCTCCCGCATCGCCTCGTCGACCTCGCGCCGCAGGCGCGAGACCTCGAGCTCGACGTGGGTCTCGGTCGGCGCCTCGCCCGATTCGAGCAGGAGGTCGACGTAGCGGCGGTAACCGGAGTCGGTCGGGACGCGGCCGGCGGAGGTGTGGGGATGGGTCAGATAGCCCTCGAGCTCGAGCGCGGCGAGCTCGGCGCGAACCGTCGAGGGGCCCCACTCGACCTCGCGGCGGTCGGCGAGCTCGCGCGAACCGACCGGCCTCGCCGACGCCAGGTACGCGTCAACCACAAGCCGCAAGATCAATTCTTGGCGCTCGGTGAGCATCCTCCGGATTCTAGGAGGCTGCCCCAGCGGCTCTAGATCTGCAGTTCTGCTTCGGCGTTCCGAATGATCTGGTTCTCGCCCTGGGCGGCGACGGTGTCGACGACCACGCGGTCGCCCTCGACCGACTTGATCGTGCCGGAGACGACGATCTCCTGCTCGGGCATCCCCATCCCCCGGAACTGGACCGAGAGCCGTTTCAGCGCCCGTGGGTCGCCGCCGGCGAGGCCCTGGGCGTTGGCCCGGGCGACGAGGCCCATCGAGTAGAGGCCGTGGAGGATGTTGCGCGGCAGCCCGACGGCTTTCGCGAACTCGTCGTCGATGTGGATCGGGTTGAAGTCGCCGGAGGCGCCCGCGTAGCGGTGCGGCAGGTACTTGTCGGGGGTGACCCGCAGCTCCGGGATCTGGTCTCCCATGTTCGGCATTTCAAACCCCCCTGACGATGTTGGTCCAGGTGGCGCGCACGACCTCGGCGCCGTCCTGGTTGACGGAGACGGTCTCGAAGACGTAGAAGCCCTTGCCGTCTTTCTCCTCGATCGAGACACATTTGGCGGTGGTCGTGATCTCGTCGCCGGAGCAGACCGGCTCGCCCCAGACGAACTCCTGGCCGCCGTGGACCATCGCCGCGAAGTTCATCGCCACCTCGGGGTCGAAGAGGACCGGGCCGAGCGCCGGGCCGCTGTAGACGACCGCGAACATCGGCGGCGCGACGATGTCGCGGAAACCGGCCGCGCGGGCCGCCTCGGCGTCGAAGTGGACCGGGTTCTCGATCCCCAGCGCCGTCGCGTACTCCTTGATCTTCTCCCGGCCCGCCTGGTACGTGGTGCCGGGCCATTCCTTCCCAACCGCATCGGTTTTCAGTGCCATCGAGCAGCTCCTCCCAAGTCTGGTCGCGGGCACTCTAACTGGCTGGGCAGCCAGGTGCCGAGGCGGCTATGACGCACCTTGGCGCGCTCCCCTACTCGTCGATCTCGAGCACGGCGAGGAAGGCCTCCTGCGGGACTTCGACCCGCCCCACCGCCTTCATCCGTTTCTTGCCCGCTTTCTGCTTCTTCAGCAGCTTGTTCTTGCGGGTGACGTCACCGCCGTAGAGCTTCGCCGTGACGTCCTTGCGCAGCGCCTTGACCGTCTCGCGGGCGAGGATGTTGGAGCCGATCGCCGCCTGCACGGGGACGTCGAAGAGCTGGCGCGGGATCGTCTTGCGCAGGCGCCCGACCAGGCGCTTGCCCTGGTCGTAGGCGAATTCGCGGTGGACGATGATCGAGAGCGCATCGACCTTCTCGCCGGCGAGCAGGATGTCGACTTTGACCAGGTCGGAGGCGCGGTTGCCGATCGGCTCGTAGTCGAGCGAGGCGTAGCCGCGAGTGCTGCTCTTGAGGAGGTCGAAGAAGTCGAGGACGATCTCGCCGAGCGGCATGTCGTAGCGGATCTGGACCCGCTCGGGGCTGAGGTAGTGCATGTCGACGTGGGTCCCGCGGCGCTGCTGACAGAGCTCCATCACCGCTCCGACCTGCTCTTTCGGGCAGATGATCGTGGCCCGGATGTAGGGCTCTTCGATCGTCTCGATCACGCCCGGGTCGGGCAGGTCGGTCGGGCTGTGGACCTCGCGCGTCTCGCCGTTGGTGAGGTTGACGACGTAGCGCACGTTCGGCGTCGTCGCCAGCAGGTCGAGGTCGTACTCGCGCTCCAGCCGCTCGCGCACGATCTCCATGTGAAGGAGGCCGAGGAAGCCGCAGCGGAAGCCGAACCCGAGCGCCTCCGAGGTCTCCGGCTCCCAGGACAGGGCGGCGTCGTTCAGCGAGAGCTTCTCGAGCGCGTCGCGGAGATCTTCGAAGCGGTCGGTGTCGATCGGGAAGAGGCCGCAGAAGACCATCGGCCGCACCTCGCGGTAGCCCTCCAGCGGCTCGCTCGCCGGCCGCGCCTGCGCGGTCAGGGTGTCGCCGACCCGCAGCTTGGTGACGTCCTTGATGCCGGTGATCAGGTAGCCGACGTCGCCCGCGTCCATACCCTTCACCGCGGTCATCTCGGGGCGGAAGAAGCCGATGTCGTCGATGTCGGCTTCGGTCCCGTTCTGCATCGCCAGGATCCGCTCGTCCTTGCGGAAGGAGCCGTCGACGATCCGCACGTAGGCGATCACGCCGCGGTACTGGTCGAACTCGGAGTCGAAGATCAGGGCTCTGGTCGGGGCGTCGGGCTCACCCTGCGGCGGCGGGACCCGGGCGACGATCGCCTCCAGCACCTCGATTACGCCCTCGCCGGTCTTGGCCGAGATCCAGAGCGCTTCCTCGGGGTCGCCGCCAAGCAGGTCGGCGATCTCCTGCGCGACCCGCTCCGGCTCGGCGCCCGGCAGGTCGACCTTGTTGATGACCGGGATCAGCTCCAGTCCGTTCTCGATCGCCAGGTAGGTGTTGGCGACGGTCTGCGCCTCGACGCCCTGGGCGGCGTCGACGACCAGCAGCGCGCCCTCGCAGGCGGCGAGGCTGCGCGAGACCTCGTAGGAGAAGTCGACGTGGCCGGGGGTGTCGATCAGGTGCAGGTGGTAGGTCTCGCCGTTGGCGGCCTTGTACTCGACCCGCACCGCCTGGGCCTTGATCGTGATCCCGCGCTCGCGCTCGAGGTCCATCGAGTCGAGCAGCTGCGCCTGCATTTTCTTCGGGTCGACGGCCCCGGTGAGCTCGAGGATGCGGTCGGCCAGGGTCGACTTGCCGTGGTCGATGTGGGCGATGATCGAGAAGTTGCGAATGTGGTCCATCGGCTGCCGGAGTATGGCGAGAGCGCCCCGTCGGCGCTCAGGTCAGGGGCACGCCGACGGGGGCAGCTTGCCGCTGAGCCTGAAGACCACGGTTGGCGGCTTCTTCAGAACCACCGCGGACCCCGGGCCTTCGGTCCACCTGGCCTCCGGCGGGTAGGGCGGCTTGCCGGCTTCGATCCGGTCGCGACTGGCGACCACATAGTCGTAGTCACCTTCGTTCAGCAGTTCGCGGTAGCGACGACAGGTCTGAGGCGCCTCGAAGCCGCCATGGGGTCGTTCTTCGCCGAGGAACTGGACGTGGTTGGAGAGGTCGGTGCCGAAGAGGGGGTACTGACGGGTGCTGGTGGTCGCGATGCGGGCTCCGGATACGTCCCGGGCCCACTTGAACGCCGCATTCAGACCAGGCGTCGTGAACGACGGATCCGCATACCGGTCCTTCAGGTAATGCCGCTGCACTGGATACCCGACCACGACCGTAACCACGACCAGAACCAGTCCCATCATCACCACCCAAGCCCGACCGTGGTTGAGCTTCGTACCGCTATCCGGAACGAAGCTCGACCGCGCGTGGTTGAGCTTTTCTTCGCTATCCGTAGAAAAGCTCAGCCGCGCCGCCAGGGACGCGAGGCGTTGGCGCAGGAGCGGGGCCGCAGGCAACAGGGCGAGGCCGAGGATCAGGGCCGGGGCGAGGTAGCGGAGGCCGGACTCGAAGCCGCGAGGCATACCGTCAGGGCCGGAGGCGGAGGTCGGGGCGATCAGCCAGGCGACGGCCGAAGCGACGCCGACAAGGGCAGCGACGGCCAATACGGGCTGGGTACGCCAGCGCCACAGGCAGAGGACGAGACCGGCCAGGGCGGCGAGGCCCAGCAGCGGCCAGAGGAACCAGAAGGCGTGGTGGAGTCCGGGGAGGAACCAATCGGACCAGACGGTTCCGTCGGTCAGGTAACCGAGGACACTGTGAGCTTCGCGGCCGCCGAGAGCCTGTTCCGGTGCCGGCAGATCGATCGGCCCCAGATGATGGATCCAGGGCAAAGGGTTGCCGCTCTGGACCAGGTTGCGGAGGTACCAGTAGCCGCCTCCGGCCAGCGCGGCCAGGCCGGAGACCCAGAGAGCGTGCCAGCGCGCGCTTCGTGGCGCGATCACGACCAAGCCGAGCACCAGAACCGCGGCCGGCAGGAGAAAGTTGAGCTTGGTCCCAGCGGCAAGCCCCGCCGCGAGCCCGACCACGACGAGCGCCCCAGTCGCCAACCCCGCCCGATTCTCATCCCCACCTGCCTGTTTTTCATCCCTTTCCCCCGCCCATGCATTCAAGGCAACAGCCACCGCCGCGAGCAGGAAGAAGATCCCGACGATGTCGTTCCGTGCCTCGCCGGCCTGGTCCGACAGCGCGGGCACGCTCAGCGCCACCGCTCCCAGCGCCAGTGACCACGCCCCGACCCGGTACGGCCGCCCGATGCACCAGCACGCCACCAGGCAGCCGACGAACCACCCCAGGTTCAGCAGCGGCGAGAGCAGATCCCGCCCGAACGCCAGCATCCCGACCGCGTGGAAGATTTCCCCGTTCGCGGGGTAGAACCAGGCCAGGAACTGCGGCGCGATGAAGTGCAGGTCGATCGTGTTGCCGCTCTGAAAAAAGCCCGCTGCGAACGGCCCGTGGTACCAGGTGCTGTCGAACCCGGTCATCCCCGTGCTCAGCCGAGTCTTGACGCCGCCGGCGAAGTGGATGACGGCAATCAAGGCAATCAGCAGCGCCACCAGAGTCGCCGCCAGTCCTTCGCCCCCGCGCCCCGCTCCCGTAGCCCCATCACCGCCACCGTCCCGCCGGAGGGAGGAATCCCGCACCCCTACCTGCAAGTGCGGGTGCGGGATCCCTCCCTCCGGCGACGGAGCGACCCCCACAAACCGCCAAAGCCCCAGCCCGACCACGACCACGACGACGAGGTACGGCACCGGCTCGAACAGCGAAACCGTCCCAAGGATCACGGCGCACCAGATCAGAAGCGCAGCGGCGATCACGGACGTCGCCAACTGCGCCGGCACCCCGGCGAAAGACGGCAGCAACCGCTCCCGCACCCGGACCGCCCCGAGCCACGCCGCTCCCACGAGCAGCACCAGCTCCACGACTCCCAGCAGGTACCGCCCCGGGCCGAGCATCTACCTCAGCCCGACCGCCGCCGCAGCAGCCGCATGATCTGCTCCAGCTCCGCCACCCGCAGCAGCTTCGACACCGCCAGGTAGGCGACGCCACCGAGCACGAGGCCGCTGCCGAGGGAGACGATCTGGGCGCCGAGGTCCCGTCCGAGCGCCTCGTCGAGCAGGTCCCAGACGAGCCAGGCGACGCCGGCCAGGGCGGCCGAGGCGATCGTGATCCGGAGCGTGGTCGAGAACAGGCGGCCGAGCTCGAGCCCGCCGAACTCGCGCCGCAGGATCACCGCCTGGGCGACGACGGCAGCGGTGGTCCCGATCCCGGTGCCGGCAACGATCCCGCCGACTCCGAAAGGCGAGTAGAGCACCAGCGCCGCGATGGCGGAGACGACGAGGTCGATCGCCGCCAGGGACGTCGCCTGCCAAGGCCGCTGAAGGCTGAAGAAGGTCCGCGTCTGCAGCAGGTAGAGGCCGTTGGTCGGCAGCGAGAAGGCAAACCAGAACAGGGCCGTGGCGACGATCACCGTTTCTTCCGGCCCGAATTCGCCGCGCTGGTAGATCAGCCGGATCATCGGGTCCGAGAGGGCGAGGATCGCCGCCGCCGCCGGCACCAGGACGAAGAGGATCTGGCGCATCCCGTTCGCCATCGTCGCCCGCAGGTTGTCGATCTCGCCGGCGTTGGCGAAGCGGGCCAGGGTCGGGAACAGGACGGTCGCGATCGCGACCGAGAAGATTCCCTGCGGCAGCTGGTAGATGCGGAACGCCTTGTCGATCGCCGCCGGCGCTTCGTCGGAGACGAGACTGCCGAAGAGGCTGTTGATCAGCATGTTGAAGTTGATCAGGCCGAGGCTGATCGTCACCGGCAGCATCAGCAGCAGCACCCGGCGCACCCCCGGGTGGCGCCAGTCGAAGCTGAGGCTGAAGCGGAACGGCGTGTTGCGCAGGTCCCAGGTCGGGATCAGGAGCTGAACCAGGGTGCCGGCGAGGATGCCGATCGCGTAGGCGTAGATCCGGTCCTGGCCGCTGAACATCGGCTCGAGGACGACGAGGACGACGATGATCGTCAGGTTCCAGAACAGCGGCGAGATCGCGAAGGCGCCGAAGCGGTCGTAGCTGTTGAGGATGCCGACGACGACGCCGCTGATCCCGAGCAGGATCAGGATCGGGAAGAGGACCTGGGAGAGGGTGACGGTGAGGTCGAGGACCTCGCCTTCGAAGCCGGGCGCGAAGACCGGCATGATCACCGGCGCGAGGAGGACGAAGAGGGCGGTGATCGCCCCCAGCACCATCGTGATCAGCAGCAACAGGGTCGAGGCGAGGCGGAAGGCCTCGCGGTGCTGCTTCTTGCCGATCAGTTCGGTGAAGACCGGAACGAAGGCCGGCTGCAGGGCCGCATCGGCGAACAGGGCCCGGACCAGGTTCGGAACCTGGAAGGCGATCGTGAAGGCCGACATCGGGCCCTTGACTCCGTAGAAGCCGGCGGCGACGACTTCGCGGCCGAGGCCGGCAACCCGCGAGGCAGCGGTGGCAGCGGAGAAGAATGCGGTCGAGCGGGCGATCCGGCCGGCCTGGCGGCCCGGCGCCGGCTCGGCCGACGGTTCCTCGCCGGGATCGAACGCCTCGGCCCGGCGCAGGGCGACGTCCTCGGCGAGCGGGACGTCGGCGTTGATCGGCCGCTCGCCGAACTCGGACGACTCGAACTCGGCGGTTTCCTCGCCGTAATTCGGGATGTCGGGTGGTTCCGGCCTCTCCATCGCATTCAAGTTCGGGAGCGCCCCAGGAACTCCTCAGTCGCTATAGTCGGCGGCCGCCCGGAGCCTGCGACGCATCCTCCGGGCACTCGACATGGCCAACATAGCCTCACAGAAGAAGCGGATCCTACGCAGCGAGCGCGAGCGCGCTGAGAATCGGCTGCTCACGAGCACCGTGAAGACCCATTTCCGCCGCCTCGAGGCGGCGATCGAGGGCGGCGACGGAACCGCGATCGAGACCGAGCATCGTGACCTGGTCTCGAAGATCGACAAGGCCGTGCAAAAGGGCGCCATGCACAAGAACACCGGTTCCCGCAAGAAGTCCAAAGCCGCGCGCCAAGTCGCGACCGCCTCGAGCAACTAAGCCGCAGCGGCGACGCCCGCAGCCCGCCGCAGCGCCAGCGTCAGCGCCAGCTCGTCGCCGTAGTCCTTCTCGCCCCGGCACCAGAGCTCGAGGTCGGCAAGCGCCTCGGTCGCCATCCGCAGGTCGCCGAGGTCGGCGTCGCGGAGCCGGCCGACGAGCTGCTTGGCGGCGTAGGGGTGCATTTTCAGCGAGGACTCGACCTGCTTCGGCGGCACCCCTTCCTCGAGCTTGGCCGTAGCCGCACAGGCGCTGCGCAGGCGCGAGGCGAGGCCATAGATCAGCCCGGTGACGTTCTCACCCTGGCTGACGAGGCGCTCGGCGATCCGCAGCGCCGTCGCCGCGTCGCGTTCGAGCAGGGCGTCGGAGAGGGTCCAGACCGCCGCTTCGGAGGTGTCGGCGATCATCGCTTCGAGGTCGTCGACCCCGACCTCGCCGCCCTCTCCCGCCCACAGCGCCAGGCGCTCCAGCTCGTGCTGGAGCCGGACCGGACCGGCGCCCATGCGGTCGACCAGCAGCCGGGCCGCGTTAGGCTCGAGGCGGAAGCCGAGCCGCTGCGCGTCGGCGACGAGCTGGCGCGGCAGCTCCCGCGCTTTCGGCGCTTCGAACTCGTGGATCTCCCCCGCCGCCGCTTTCACGGCCTTGGTCAGCTTGGCCGGCGTCTTGGCGCGGGAGATGAGGACGACGGTCAGGTCCGGGGGCAGCTCGCCGAGCGCGGCAATCACTGCGTCGAGCTGTTTGTCACGCCAGCGCTCGACCCCGTCGGCCAGCAGGTAGCGGCGCGAGTCCATCAGCGACATCGCCGGGATCGCCGCCAGCAGCGCCTCGTGGTCGGGCATCCCCCGTCCCTCGCCGGGCTCGAAGACCTCCAGTGCCGCGGCACCGCCCTCGCGTTCGGCACGAGCCCGCAGACGGCCCCGGGTGGCGTCGATCTTCGCCCCGTCGGTGCCGCCGATCAGGTAGAGCGCTTGCATCCCCTCGGCCACGAGGGGCGAGTCTAGAGAGGGCCGCGGCTTGGCCGGGCCGGCCCTATTCGACGAGGGGAACGGCGCTGACGCCGCCTCCCGGGTGCGCCGCTTCTTCTTCCGGCGCTTCTTCCGCCACTTCTTCTTCGCCTTCCGGCTCTTCTTCTTCGACCGGCGGTTCTTCCGATTCGGGCAGTTCGCCTCCGATCGGCGGTTCTTCGCCGGCCGGGATCGCGGGTGCTTCTGGTGGGGTGGTCGGCTGCGTGACCGGGGACGTGACCGGAGCCGTTTCGGATTCCGGCGCTTGATCAGACTCGGAGTTCGCCGAGCCGGGCTGACGGACCGGGCTGGCAGGCGACGGGTTCGCCGGCTGCGAGCCACCGCCAGCCCCCTGGCTCTGACCGACGCCGGACCCGAGGCCAGCGTTGCCCGCCGGCGAGCCCCCGCCGGCGCTCGTCCCGGTCGCGCTGACGGGGACGACGAGGACGGCCGACGTCGAACCGGGTGCCGCTACGGCGAGGCCACCGGCGGACGGCGAAGCAGAGTTGGAGCCGGCGCCGTTGAGGGCAACCCCGCTATGGATGCCCGCTTCCGAGCGCGGCAGGGTGAGCGGCCCAAGCGAGGGAATCGGCCAGCTGGCCTGGTACAGGAAGAGGACCAGCGCTAGCGCAGCGGCAGTGGTGACGCCGAGCATGGCGACGACGGTCGCCCGGATCCGTTCCGGCAGGCCGGTTCCGATCACGTGCATGACCAGTCCCGATGCGCGTTTCTTTAGCCCGCTGCTCACTTGCTCGTCCATCGGCCCCCACTCGCCGCAACCGTAGGCAAGGAACCGGATAAACCCAGTTTCGATTCGTCTATTCGTTTAGATGGCGTTACCGATCCAATCATTGTCGGCCATTGAGCGCGACTCTGCCACCCGAATATTCGAGCGTCACGGTCCCATGGCGGTCGGTCCGCAGGGTCCGGACACCATGGTCCGAGAGCGTCGCCAGGGTCGCTGCGGTCGGGTGTCCGAACGGGTTCCCGGCACCGACCGAGATCACCGCCAGGCGCGGTCGGATGCGATCCAGCAGCATCCCCAGGCCGGCGTCATCGCTGCCGTGGTGGGCGACCTTGAGGACGTCGACCGGTCCGGGGTCGAGCGGTACCGCCTCGGCCTCGGCGTCAGCGGTCAGGAGCATCGTGAAATCGCGCCAGCGGGCGAGCAGGACAAGCGCCTGGGTGTTGGGGTCGGCGCCCGCCAGCGGCTGCGTAAGGAGCTCGGGCGGCGGCCAGAGGACCTCGAGCCGCAACCGTCCGGAGCGGATCGCGGCACCCGCCGCAACGCGCATCGGAGCGGCGCCGGCGAGGCGCGCGGCTTCCAGTGGCGTTTGCCCCAGGCGGGCGTAGACGAGGCGGGCGATCGGCAGGCGCCCGAACAGCTCCTCCACCCCGCCGGCATGATCGGACTCGTCGTGGGTGATCACCGCCGCGCCGAGTCGCTCGACGCCCGCCGCAGCCAACTTCGCCTCCAGGCTGTCGCCCGGCGGGCCGCCGTCGACCAGCACCGCCGGTGCCCGCGCCGGCTGCAGCAGGATCGCGTCTCCTTGGCCGACGTCGAGGACCTCGATCCGGAGCTCGCCACGAGGCTCCGGCGCGGCGCCCGAATCGAGCGCCCAGAGGGCGAGAAGAACGACGACCCCGGCGACGGCCGAGACGAAAGCGGCCCTTGCCACGATCGGCGAGGCGAGTTTGTCACCCATACGGCTACAAACTCGCCCCGCATACAGGCCGGCGGCGATCGCGACGACCAGGCCGAGGTAGGCGGCGCACAGGCCGCCGACGCCGAGACGAACGTGGAGCTCGGCCCAGCTCGGGGCGGCGCACCACTCGGCGACCTGGGCGATGTAGGCGAGGAGGAGGGCGGTGAGGCCGTTGAGCGGCTCCAACGGCAGCCCCGGTACCTGCGCGGCGGCGGCGGCGACCATGCCGAGCCACATCGCCGGCGCCACCGCCGGCAGCGCCAGGACGCTGGCGACGAGCGTCGTCGTCGAAAGCGTTTCGAAATGGAAGGCGACGAGCGGCGCCGTCGCCAGCGTCGCAGCGACGGTGACCGCGATCCCCTCGGCGAGGGCGCGGCGCCAGCCGGCACGCCCCAGCCGCGCTGCCAACGCATCGCGCAGCGGGGAAGCGAGCAGGAGGATGCCGAGCACGGCGGCGAAGCTGAGTTGCCAGCCGACGTCGGCCGCGATCCCCGGCTCGACCGCCAGCGTCGCCACCGCGGCCAGGACCAGTGCGAAGAGGCGCGAGGTCCGCCGGCCGGCCAGGGTGGCAACCAGACCTGCCGCACCCATCACCGCCGCGCGCTGGATCGACGGCCCGGCACCGGCCAGCGGCACGTAGACGGCGACCAAACCGAGCAGCCAGAGCAGGCGCTCGCGCAGCGGGATCCCGAGGGCGCCGAGGAGCGCCGAACCGAGCAGCGCCAGCAGAGTCACGTTCTCCCCCGAGACGGCGAGCAGGTGGGCCAGGCCCGAGCGGCGGAAGTCCTCCTCGGTCGCGGCGTCGACGCCCTCGTCTTCGCCGAGGACGAAGCCGCGGGCGAGCGCCGCCTCCCGCGCCGGCATCCCGCGGCCGAGGCCGTCGGAGGCGCGGGCGCGAATCTCATCGCTGCGGACGAGGGCGATCGCGACCACCACGACGATGCCGAGAACGACCACGAGCGAGGGGCGCGGCGAGCGCAACGACGCGCCGGCGCCCGGATCGGCCATCTAGGGCTGGAGCCGGGCCCGCAGCGACTCCATCGTCGCCGGTCCGATCCCCGAGATCTGATCGAGCTGGTCGACGGAGGCAAGGCCGCCGTGCTGGTCGCGGAACTCGACGATGTCTGCGGCGGTGACCGGGCCGATGCCGTCGATCGTGTCGAGCTCCTCGACCGTCGCCGTGCCGAGGCTGATCGGCCCCTCTTCGTCTCCCGCCCCGGTAGCCGTGGCTACGCCCCCGCCGGGAGCGCGCTCCGGCACCACGACCTGCTGGCCGTCGGCCAGCCGCGCCGCCAGGTTGACCGCTTCCAGCTCGGCCCGGCCGGTCGCGCCCCCGGCGCGCAGCACGGCGTCGTTGACCCGGCTCCCGGCCGGCATCCGGTAGACGCCCGGCCGCGCCACCGCCCCGGTCACGTCGACGACCAGGTCGCCGCCCTGCCCGCTTACGGTGAAACCGTCGGCTTCGGCTTCGATCCCCGCTTCCGACGCTCCCGCCGTACCGGCCGCAAACGAGGGCTCCGCCTCACCTCCCTCGCCGCGAATCGCCCGCGCCCCGACCAACAGCAGCGCCACCGCGATCGCGCCGTAGACGGCCATCTGCGCTCTGCTCAGCTCGGGCATCGCCCGATCCTCACCGCCGCCGGCGCACGCGTGGCGCGCCAAATCAAACGATTCGGGAAAGCCTCAGGCGCTAAAGATCGTCGTCGTCGTCATAGCCGGCGACCTCGGCGAGCTGATCGCTGTACAGCTCGGAGGCGGCCACCGGTGGCGACTGGATCGAGACGCAGGCGAGCTCGTCCTCACCGTCGTTGCTGACCGAGTGCTCGGTCGCCGGCGGGACGAGGATCAGGTCGCCCTCACCGACCTGCTGCGTGTCCCCGGCGACCGACATCGTGCCGCTGCCGCGGACGACGACGTAGGCCTGCTCGGACCCTTCGTCGGAGCGCAGGGTCTGACTGGCTCCGGCCGGAACCGCGAGCCAGGTGACGGAGAGGTTGCGGGACCCCAGTTCGCCCGCGTCCATCAGGACGTGGGCGCTGAGCCGGTGCCACTCCTCCACCGCGGCTTCGTTGAAGCGTCTGACGAGCATGCGCGCGCTTTGTACCAGAACTGGGCCGTTCGCCGAGGCGAGTGGACCCCTAGCGGACGACCAGATTCACGAGCTTGCCGGGCACGACGATCTCCTTGACCACCTCTTTGCCGTCGAGATGACGGGCGACTTTCTCGCTTGCCCGGGCCAGCGCCAGGAGCTCCTCCTGCGGGGCCTCGGCCCCGGCCTCGATCCGGTCGCGCAGCTTGCCGTTGACCTGGACGACGAGGGTGACGGTGTCGCTGACCAGGAGCTCGGGATCGGCCAGCGGCCACTCGCGCTCCCAGACCCGCTCGCCGGTCAGCCGCTCGAAGACCTCGGCCCCGAGGTGCGGGGCGAAGGGGAAGATCAGCGAGGCCGCGGTCGCCGCCGCGAAGCGAACGGCGGCGCCGGTCCGCAGTTCGGCGTAGAGGCCGTCCTTGAGCCGGTAGGCGTCGTTGACGAGCTCCATCACCGCCGAGATCGCGGTGTTGAACTGGAAGCCGCGCTCGAAGTCTTTCGTCACCTTCTCGATCGCCCAGTGGGCCTTGGCCACCAGCTCGCGCGCCGCCGGTACTCCAAGATCGGGCTCGGCCGAGGGCGCGGTCCGCTCCTCGACCTCTTCGCACAGCCGCCAAAGGCGCGAGAGGAAGCGGTTGACGCCCTCGACGCCCTCGTCGGTCCAGTCGCCGCCGCGCTCGGGCGGACCCATGAAGCAGACGTAGGTGCGGGCCGAATCGGCGCCGTAGCGCGCGACGTACTCGGCGGGGCTGACCGTGTTGCCGCGCGACTTCGACATCTTCGCCCCGTCGCGGGTGATCATCCCCTGCGCGAAGAGGTTGGCGAACGGCTCCTGGATCGAGACGTGGCCGAGATCGGCAAGCGCCTTGGTGAAGAAGCGCGCGTACATCAGGTGCAGGATCGCGTGCTCGACGCCGCCGATGTACTGGTCGACGGCAAGCCAGTGATCGGCGGCGGCGCGCTCCCAGGCGGCCTCGGCGTTGCCCGGGTCGAGGTAGCGGATGAAATACCAGGAGGAGTCGACGAAGGTGTCCATCGTGTCGGTCTCGCGCCGGGCCGGGCCGCCGCAGCGCGGGCACTCGGTCACGACCCACTCCTCGGCCGCCGCCAGCGGGCTCTTGCCCTGCGGCGCGTAGTCCTCGATCTCGGGCAGCTCGACCGGCAGCTGCTCGTCCGGCACGGGAACGATTGCCGCCGCACCGCCGTCGCCGCAGGCGTCGCAGTAGACGACCGGGATCGGCGCCCCCCAGTAGCGCTGACGCGAGACCAGCCAGTCGCGCAGCCGGTAGTTGATCGCGGTCTTGCCGCGCCCCTCCTCGGCCAGCCAGCCGACGATCTCCTCGTAGGCGTCGCGGTTGCCCTTGCCGTCGAAGCGCCCGGAGCTGGTCATCGGCCCGTCGCCGGCGTAGGGCAGGCCCTCCTCGTCGCGAGCGGTCTCGGAGTCCTCACCCTCGATCACCCGGACCACCGGAAGCTCGAACTTCTTGGCGAATTCGTAGTCGCGGCTGTCGTGGCCCGGCACCGCCATGATCGCCCCGGTCCCGTACTCCATCAGCACGTAGTCGGCGACGTACATCGGGATCGACTGGCCGTTGACCGGGTTGACGACGCTGCGCCCGAGCGGCACGCCGGTCTTCTCGCGGTCCTCGGCCCCGCGCTCCTGGGCGGACTCGCGCCCGATCCGGTTGACGTACTCGCGCACCTCCTCCTCGGCCGCCGTCCCCTCGACCAGCCGCATCAGCTCCGGGTGCTCGGGCGCGAGCACGAAGAAGGTGGCGCCGAAGAGGGTGTCGGGGCGGGTGGTGAAGACCGGGAAGTCGAGCTCGGCTTCCTCGCAGCGGAAGACGACCTGGGCGCCTTCGGAGCGGCCGATCCAGTTGCGCTGCATCGTGATCACGTTCTCGGGCCAGGACTCGAGCAGGTCGAAGTCGGCGAGCAGGCGGTCGGCGTACTCGGTGATCTTGAAGAACCACTGCCAGAGCTTGCGCTGGATCACCTCGGTCCCGCAGCGCTCGCAGCGGCCGTCGACTACCTGCTCGTTGGCGAGCACGGTGGCGTCTTTCGGACACCACTGGACCGCCGCCTCGGTCCGGTAGGCGAGCCCCTGCTCGAACAACTGCAGGAAGATCCACTGCGTCCAGCGGTAGTACTCGGGAGTGTGGGTGGCGAGCTCGCGCGCCCAGTCGATCGAGATCCCCCACTCGCGGAACTGGCGCTGGAAGGACTCGATCGAGCGCCCGGTCGCGACGGCCGGCGGCTCGCCGGTTTTGATCGCGTTGTTCTCCGCCGGCAGGCCGAAGGAGTCATAGCCCATCGGGTGGATCACCTCGAAGCCGTGGCGGCGGCGGAAGTGGGCGATCGCGTCGCCGACCGCGTAGCACTTGAGGTGGCCGACGTGGGGCTCGCCAGAGGGGTAGGGGAGCATCTCCAGCACGTAGGACTTCGGCTTGCGTTCGTCGAAGCCGGGCTGACCGGGGTTGGGGACCTCCCAGGTCCGCTCCTCGGCCCACACCGCCTGCCACTTGGCCTCGATCGCCTTCGGGTCGTAACCAGCCATGAGGGGCGATCTTATGGATGTCGAGTTTGTTCGACCCCTCCGAACAAACTCGACATGGAAGTGCTCACGTCCGGCGCCGGGTGAGCCGAAGGCCCGACCAGGTGGTGTCGATTGCGCAGACCTTGGTGTCGACGAGGCCGGCGGGCAGGGCGACGTCGCGGACGGCGTTCTCGGAGAGGTCGGTCTCGACCCTGGAGGAGCCCTTCGGCCAGGCCATCCAGAGCGTGCCATCGCCGACCGCCTTGGCGACCGCCTCGAAGCGGCGCTCGACCTCGCGGCGGGAGGTCGCGAACCAGATCGTCATCTCCCGGGCGCCGCGGTTGCCGTGGCGCACCGCGACGTCCCCGGGAAGCGGCTCCAGCAGCGCCTCGGCGCCGTCGGGTGCGTCGAGCAGGACGATCGTCGTCCCCGCCTTGATCCCCAGCTTCGCCGCCAGCGGCCGCCCCGAGTTGGCGCCGGAATCGGATTTCGGGACGACCGGCGCGATCGGCGGCGCCGCGATTGCCGCCGCCAGGGCAGCGCCGACACCCTCCCACTTCGTGTAGGTCGCATCCGGGAGCTCGGCGCGAACCTTCGCCACTTTGTCTGGGGCCCCGGCGACGAAGACGATCGGAATCTCGCGCAGCCCCTTCGCCTGACGCAGGGCGAAAGCGACCTCCCGACCGTGCGATGGCAGGCGCCCGAGGTCGATCACGAACGCCGCCGGCGGGTTCTCCCGCAGCGCTTTGACGCCGATGCTCGTCCCCGGCACCTCGCCGTCTACCGCGTAGCCCGCCGCCTCGAGCCGCGCCACCCGCTCCGGCACCTCCTCGTCCTTCCAGTGAACGAGCCGAACCATCGGCCGCGAGCGTCCCATCCCCCGATGCTATTTCGCCGCGGTTGCAAAAACCGTTACCAGGCGACGCTTTTTGCAACCTCGGCGGATCAGTGGAGGGTGTAGTGGTAGGTGGAGAGGGATTCGAGGATTTGGGGCCAGACGTAGACCTCGATGGTGGCGGCGACCACGAGGGTCGGGATCGCGAGGGCGACGGTGACCAGGGTCGCGGCCAGCAGCTGGTTCCACTCGCCGCGGCGGCTGGCGATCAGCCAGGCGGCGAGCGGCAGGAACAGCGCGCAGAGCTCGGGGATCGCGTGCGGCAGGACGCTGAGGATCAGCTCGAAGTGCGAGATGTGGAGCTGGTAGGAGAGCGTCGCGCCCTGCAGGCCGAGGTAGAGCGCCTGGGTCCCGAGCGAGAAGATGGTCACGGCGGCGACGAAGAGGATCGCCAGCTCGCCGGCTTTGACGTGGACCCAGCGCGAGAAGCCGGTCCGTTCGGCGGCGGCGATCGGCATCGAGGCACCGGCGATGAAGCCGGCGACGCAGGCGGTCGCGTGCAGGGCCAGGACCAGCGAGTTGCGCCAGAGGATCGGCAGCAGGTCGCCGGGGTCGGCGGGCGAGGTCAGGCCGGGCAGGTGGATCGGGGTGATGTCGGCCGGCAGCAGCCCGGCCGCGAACCAGACCGCCGCCAGCAGGGTCAGGGCGATCGCCAGGCTCAGCGCCAGCCAGCCGCGCAGGACCCGCCATGGGTGCTCGCTCCAGGCGTCGATCGTCTCCCGCGTGTCCCGCATCCCATGCGAGAACACGTGCTCGTTCACGGTGTTCACCGCCTAACTATCGGCAGCGCTGAACCGCTCGTTGAGCACGGGGCGCTCACAGCGGCCCAGGCCTTGTCGAACCCGGCTGTTCTTGACGCCGGCCCGGACCGGCAGGTAGCCGTTAACAATGGGCGCCAAGGTAAAGACCGTCGCCGACGTACTCGCGCGTCTTGCGGCGATCGACGCCGCGCTCCCGGACAGCGACGGCGTCAAGTGGTTCAACCGGCTCTACCTCGAAATGACGCAGCAGCTGGAGGCAACGGTGGCGAGCCAGCCCGAGGCGGCGCCCGGGTTCCTGGCGGCGCTCGACGTCGTTTTCGCCGACCGCTATCTGACGGCGTTCGACGCCTCCGGCGGCAGCAGCCCGCTGCCGCCCAATTACCCATTCCACGCCTGGAAGCCGTTGTTCGAGGCGCGGCATGAGCGCGGCATCGCCCCGGTCCAGTTCGCGCTCGCGGGGATGAACGCCCACATCAACCACGACCTGGCGATTGCCGTCTGCGGTACCTGCGCCGCGCGCCGGTCGGAGCCCAACGACGACGGTCCCGAGCACCGCGACTACGAGTCGGTCAACGGTCTGATCGCGGAAGTCGAGAAGCAGATGAAGGGATGGATGATGACCGGGCTGCTGAAGGAGCTCGACCGCGAATTCGGGGACGTCGACGACGTCGTCGCCATCTGGAACATCGGCCGGGCCCGGGACGCCGCCTGGGTCGGAGCGGAAGTGATCTGGTCGCTGCGCTCGCTGCCACCGCTGCGCGAGAGCTACGAAGACAGCAACGACCACGTCGTCGGCTTCGCCGGCCGGGCCCTGCTCGCCGCGGTCGGATAGTGGAGCTGAGGGGGCTCGAACCCCTGACCTTCGCGCTGCCAGCGCGACGCTCTTCCAGCTGAGCTACAGCCCCAGGTCGGATCCCGATTTTAACGGGCTTGCCGGGCTAGGCGGCGTGCCGCTCGGGACCTGAATCCTCATCGACGTCGAGGATCAGGTTGTCCGGCGCCGAGTGGCGCACCTTGAAGTCGAGGCTGGAGAGCTCCTCCAGCTCGCGCAGCAGCTCGGTCGGCTGCTCGTGGCGCATCGAGAGCGTCGCCCGACCCTCGGAGAAGCACTCGATCGAGATCTCGGAGGCGCCCGCCCGGCCGACGGCGTCCTCGAACCCGACCAGCTGCGAGAAATCGCCGAGCGGACCGATCTCGAGCTTCATGTGGCCGTTCTCGCTGACCGCCGGCATCTCGGTCGGTTCCGCCTCTTCGACGTCGGTCAGCGCCTGGACACGGCGACTTACCTCGACCGCCTCGCGCAGCGCTTTCATCCGGATCCGGGTCGCCTGACCGCGGGCCTGGGCCTGCATCTCCTCGAGCCTGGCGGTGACGGCGTCGAGCGAGGCGATGCTGCGGTCGTGGCACTCGTTGGCCTCGCGCAAGCGCTCGGAGAGGTCGCGGATCTCGCGCTCGCGCTCGATCACCATGCCCGACAGCGAGGCGGTCTCCGTCTCCTGCGTGCTCAGCTCCCCTTCGCTCGCAGCGAGCTTCGCCACCTGCGCGGAGAGGGTGGCTCTGAGCCCGAATATTTCGGCGTCACGAGCCGAGATCGCGCCGTCCACTTCGGGGCGGCGATAGCCGAACAGCGACCGCTTGAAACTTCCCATGCGCGGCACCGTAGGGCCGCCTTCGGACGTAACTTCGTCACACAAGCGCCGCGGAGCCGGCGCCGCCCTCAGGCGCTTGCCGCCTCGGGCTCCTCGGGGGCATCCAGCTCGAGCTCCAGACGCGGCGCCTCGCGCCACAGATCCTCGAGCTGGTAGCGGTCGCGGGCCTCGGGCGTGAAGACGTGGAGGACGCAGTCGAGGTAGTCGAGAATCGCCCAGCCGGCTTCCCCGGCGTCGTCGGCGCCGCCCGGCAGCAAGCCGAGCTCGCGCTTGCACTTGAAGTGGACCTCCTCGACGATCGCCCGCACCTGACGCTCGTTGCGGGCGGTGCAGATCGCGAGGAAATCGGTGTAGGCGACGAGGCCGCGCATATCGAGGACGACGATGTCCTCGGCCTTTTTCGAGTCCGCCAGCTCCGCGACCCGGCGCACGAGTGTCTCCGACTGGATCTTGGTGTTCACGCGTAGATCCCCTTCTCCTCGATGAAGCGGGCAACAGCCTCCGGCACCAGGTAGCGCAGCGGCCGGCCCGCCGCGGCGCGCTCGCGGACCGAAGATGAGGAGACGCCGAACTGCGGCATCTCCAGCATCGTCGCTCGGCCGTCGGCGCCGAGGCTGCGCATCACCGCTGCCACCTCGGCGTCGGAGACGCCCGCCCGGCGGGCGACGGCGAGCCGCGCCAGCTCGACCACGCGCTCGGGATTGCGCCAGCTCTCGAGGCCCACGGCGGCGTCCGCCCCCATCACGAACACCAGCCCCGTTTCGCCTCGTTCCTCAGCAAGCAGCTCCAAGGTCTCATACGTGTAGGACGGTCCCTCGCGATCGACCTCCAGCGAGGAAACCGAGAAGCGCGAGTCGTCGGCGGCGGCGAGCCGGGTCATCGTCGCCCGCAACTCGCGGCCGGGGTCGTCGGCGATCCGCTTGTGCGGGGCGGAGCCGGTCGGGACCAGGATCACCTCGTCGAGGCCGAGCTGCCAGAGCGCCTCCTGGGCCAGGGCCAGGTGGCCGAGGTGCGGCGGGTTGAAGGCCGAGCCGAGGACGCCTATGCCACCGCTCACGGCGCTACTCACGGATCTGGCCGTCGCCGCGGGCCACGTACTTGAACGTGGTCAGCTCGCGCATCCCGATCGGGCCGCGCGCGTGCAGCTTCTGGGTCGAGTTGCCGATCTCGGCACCCATCCCGTACTCGAAGCCGTCGGTAAACCGGGTCGAGGCGTTGACGTAGACGGCGGCGGCGTCGACGCCGGCGACGAAGGCCTCGGCGGCTTCCTCGGAATCGGTCACGATCGCCTCCGAGTGGCCGGTGCCATGGGCGTTGACGTGCTCGACCGCGTCCTCGACCGAGTCGACGACGGCGACCGCCAGCTTCAGCTCCAGGTACTCGGCGTCCCAGTCATCCTCGCTCGCGGCCCCGACCACGGCGTCGCCGGCGAGGGCGCGGACGCGCTCGTCGCCGACCAGCTCGACGCCGGCCGCAGCGAGGTCGGAGAGGATCGCCGGCACGAAGCGCTCGGCGATCGCGGCGTCGATCAGCAGCGTCTCCGCCGAGTTGCAGACGCCGGGGCGCTGGGTCTTGGCGTTGACGACGATCCGGCGCGCCATCTCGAGGTCGGCTTCGGCGTGGACGTAGACGTGGCAGTTGCCGGCCGCGGCGTACATCACCGGCACCGTCGCCACCGCCTTGATCGCGTTCTTCAGGCCCTCCCCCCCGCGGGGGATCAGGAGGTCGACCAGACCCTCCTGGGTCGCCAGCTCGGCCAGCTCCTCGTGCCCGCCGCCAGACAGCGGCAGCACCGCGTCCTCGGGCAGGCCGGCCTCGGCCAGCGCCTCACGGGCGATTGCAGCCAGCGCCGTGTTGGAGCGCTCGGCGTAGCGTGAGCCGCGGAGGACGATCGCATTGCCGCTCTTGATCGTCAGCGCCGCGCAGTCGATCGTCACGTTCGGGCGCGCCTCGTAGACGACGGCGACGACCCCGAGCGGCACCCGCACCTTGCGCAAGTCGAGCCCGCTCTCGAGCGTTTTCCGTTCCAGCTCCTCGCCGACCGGGTCATCGAGGGCGGCGACGACGCGGACGCCGTCGGCCATCGCCCTGACCCGGGCCTCGGTCAGCGCCAGGCGGTCGCGCAGGGCCGTGGTCAGGTTGGTGGCGCGCTCGTCGCCGAGGTCGGCGGCGTTCGCCTCGAGGATCTCCGCCGAGCGCTCTTCGAGCAGGCGCGCGGTCGCCTCGAGGGCGGCGTTCTTGGCCTCGGTCGAGGCTCGCCCCAAGACGCGCGCCGCCTTCTTCGCGGCGGCGCAGGACTCGGCGACGCTGGTCGTGGTCGTAGCCATCCGAACAGGGTAGCTGGGCGGGCCCAGAGGGCTCGCGAGCGCCCTAGAGCAGGACGAAGCGATCGCGATGGATCACCTCGTCGGGAGCGTCGGGGAACTGCTTGCGCACCCAGGCGCTCTTGCGGCCGAGGATCCGTTTCAGCTCGGGAGCGGAGAACTCGGTGATGCCGTTGCCGATCGGATCGTCGGTCCCCTCTTCCCGGACCGCCACCACCTCCCCCGCCTCGAACCGGCCGGCGGCCTTGACGATGCCGACCGCCAGCAGGCTGGAGCCGCTCTTGCGCAAGCGGTTCGCGGCGCCCCTGTCGACATAGAGGCTGGCCGCCGGGTGGTTCGCGTATTTGAGCCAGAGCTTGAAGACCGAGGTCCTGCGCTTCCCTTTCGAGGCGGAGAAGCGGGTGCCGACCGACTTGCCGGCGGCGACGTCGGTGAGAACACCGTCGGTGCGGCCGTTGCAGATCACCGTCCTGATTCCCGATTCGGTTGCCATCTCGGCCGCCGCGACCTTGCTCGCCATCCCTCCCCGGCCGAGATGGGACGGCGTCTGGCCGATCTCGACGCGGCGGATCTGGTCGAGGTTCGTGACCCGTTTGATCAGCTTCGCGTTCGGGTCGTCGCGGGGATCGCTCTTGAACAGGCCGTCGGTGTTCGTCAGCAGAACGAGCAGGCGGGCGTGCAGGAAGACGGCGATCTGGGCGGCGAGGAAGTCGTTGTCGCCAAACGAGATTTCCTCGGTGGCGGTGGTGTCGTTCTCGTTGATGACCGGCACGAACCCCCACTGCAGCAGGCGCTGGATCGTGTGCCGAGCGTTGCGGTAGTTCTCGCGGCGGGTGATGTCCGAACGGGTCAGGAGGACCTGGGCCGCCTTGACCCCGTTCCTCTTCAGACGGCTCTCGTAAGCCCGGTAGAGGTCGCTCTGCCCGATCGCCGAGGCCGCCTGCAGTTCGTCCATCGCCTTCGGGCGCGCCTCGCGTTCAAGCAGCGAGGTGCCGCGGGCGATCGCGCCGGAGGTCACGAGCACCATCGGCTCACCCTGCGCAGAGAGCTCGCCGACCTGCCGGCAGATCGACGCCAGCACCTTGCCCCGCAAGGCGCCGCGGTCATCTGCCACCACCGAGGAGCCGAGCTTCACCACCAGAGTCATGGCCGGGAGTGTATGAGCGGGCGGCTACCCTCCTCGCGATGGCGGCCCCGTTCTCCCACCAGCTCCGCGTCCGCTTCCGCGAGTGCGACCCGCAGGGGATCGTCTTCAACGGCAACTACGTCGGCTACTTCGACGACGCCATCACCGAGCTCTGGCGCCGCGCCTTCGGCTCCTACGGAGCGATGGTCGAGCGCGGGATCGACATGGTGGTCGGCGAGATCAACCTCACCTTCACCGGCTCCGCCCGCTTCGACGAGCTGGTCGAGGTCGAGGCGACGATCGAGAAGCTGGGGACGACCAGCATGACTACCGGGCTGGAGCTGGTGCGCGACGGCGAGTCGCTGGTCCAGTGCCGGATCCGCCACGTCTTCGTCGACACCGGCGGCTGGTCGAAAACCGAGATCCCCGACTGGGTGCGGGCGGGGCTCGAGCCCTACCTCGGCGCCGACGACTGATGGCAGCGGCGCTGGGCTGGGGCGCGCTGGCGGCGGGCTCGCTGGTCCTCGGCTCCCTGCTCAGCTTCGCCCGCCGCTGGTCGCGGCGGCAGGTCGGCCTCGTCCTCGCCTGGGCGCCGGGGCGCTGATCAGCGCCGTCAGCTTCGAGCTCGCGCAAGAGGGGCTGGAGGCTGGATCGGCCTCGCGGCCGGCGGCGGGGTCAGCGTCTCGCTGCTGCTCGCGATCTTCGTCTCCAACGTGCCGGAGTCGCTCGGCTCGGCTGACCAGATGGCCGCATCCGGCACCTCCCGGAGCGCAATCCTCCGCCTCTGGCTCGGCGTCGCCGCGATCTGCACCCTCGCCACCGTCGCCGGCTATGCGATCGCCGACGGCGCCTCCGGCGACTTCAAGGCGGCGATCGACGGCTTCGCCGCCGGTGCCCTGCTAGTGATGCTGATCGACTCGATGATCCCCGACGCGACCCGCGACGCCGGCCGCTGGGCCGGACTCGTCACCGCGCTCGGCTTCGCCCTTGCCGCCGCGCTCTCATCCGTCTCCTAGATGTGGAGCTCGAACTCGTTCTCGCCGACGCGGATGTCGTCGCCGGGCTCGAAGCCAGCCTTGGTCAGGGCGGCGATGACGCCGATCTCGGTCAGGCGCTGCTCGAGGTAGGCGAGCGCTTCCTCGTTTTTGGTGTCGTGGCGTTCGAACAGAAGCTCGACCCCGCGGCCGCCGATGCGAAAGCCGCCGTCGTCCTCGCGTTCGACCCAGTAGCCGCCCTCGCCGGCCGGCCGGTAGACCCGGTGCTCGGCCTCGAACCCGTCGCCGGGCGCGGCGCCCGCCGGCACGATCGGCGTCTCCGGCAGCTCGCCGAGGATCCTCTGGCGCAGCTCATCCAGCCCCTCGCCGGTGGCCGAGGAGACGGCGAGCACGCCGAGGACGCGGTCGCCGAGCCGCTCCGCCCAATCCGCCACCGCCGCCTCGGCAACCGCGGGCTCGACCAGGTCGCGCTTGCTGAGGACGACCAGCTCCGGCAGTTCCTCCAAACCGGTGTCGTGGGCGGCGAGCTCGGCGCGGACGGTCTCGTAGTTGGCGACCGGGTCGCCTTCCAGCGGAGCGATGTCGACGAGGTGGACGAGCATCGCGCAGCGCTCGACGTGGGCGAGGAACTCGTGGCCGAGGCCGGCGCCCCCCGCGGCGCCCTCGATCAGGCCCGGGATGTCGGCGAGGACCGCCTGGCGATCCTCGCCCTCGAGCGTTCCCAGCGCCGGCGAGAGCGTCGTGAACGGGTAGTCGGCGACCTTCGGCGCCGCCCGCGTCAGCCGTCCCAGCAGCGAGGACTTGCCGGCGTTCGGCAGCCCGACGAGGCCGACGTCGGCGAGCAGTTTGAGCTGCAGCTCGATCCAGTCTTCCTCGCCCTTGGTCCCGTTCTCGGCGAAACGCGGCGCCTGCCGGGTCGAGGTCGTGAAGCGCTTGTTGCCGTGGCCGCCACGGCCGCCGTGGGCGACGACCGCCCGCTGCCCCGGCTCCAGCAGGTCGATCGCGCTGCCGTCGACGGCGGTCGCCTGCGTCCCCGGCGGCACCAGGATCTCGACCTCCCCGCCACGGGCGCCGTGGCGGTTCGCCCCTTCGCCGTGGCGGCCGCGCTGGCCGCGGAAGTGCTTGCTCCCCTTCAGGTAGGCGAGATCGCGCCTGGAGGGGTCGCAGACGAGCACGACGTCCCCCCCGTGCCCGCCGTCGCCGCCGTCGGGCCCGCCGCGCGGAACGTGCGCCTCACGACGGAAGGAGATGCAGCCGTCACCGCCGCGACCCCCCTCGACCCAGATCTTCGCCTTGTCGTACATCGCGAGTCAGGGTAAAGCCAGCGTGGTTGAGCTTTCCGTCCCCACGGGGGGTGAAAGCTCAACCACGCCTACCGTGCAGCAGCAGCTCTTAGTGCGGCGAAGGCGATCAGTCGTCGGCGAGGACGCGGATCGTGCGGCCCTTGCGAGCCGTGAAGAAGTCGACCTTGCCCGGCCGGGTGGCGAAGATCGTGTGGTCGCGGCCGAGGCCGGTCCCCTCGCCGGGCCAGAACTTGGTGCCGCGCTGGCGGACGATGATCTCGCCGCCGTGGACCTGCTGGCCAGCGAAGACCTTGACCCCGAGCATGTTGGGATTCGATTCGCGCCCGTTGCGGCTCGACCCGAGACCTTTCTTGTGCGCCATGCCTAGGCCTCCTCTTTCTCGGCTTTTTTAGCCGGAGATGGGCTTTTCTTGACTTTGGTCTCCGCCGCCGGTTTCGCCTCTTTTTTCTCGGCTGCCGCTTTTTTGGGGGCGGCTTTGCCCAGTTTGAGGCTGGTCACTTCGAGCTTGGTCAGCTCCGAGCGGTGGCCGGCGCGTTTGCGGTAGCCCTTCTTCGCCTTGTATTTGAAGACTTTGATCTTCGGCCCGCGCAGGTGCTCTGCGACGGTCGCCTCGACTTTGACCTTCTCGAGCTCTTTCGGCGCCGCGATCACCTCGCTGTCGCGGAACATCACCGCGCGCAGGGCGACCTTGTCGCCCTCTTTGGCATCGAGGCGGTCGACGAGCAGGGACGTGCCCTCCTCGACCTTGTACTGCTTGCCACCGGTTTCGACTACTGCGTACATGCTCACTCTTCTTCTTTGCTGCCTTGTTTGGCGCGCGAACGCCCCCGGCCGCCCCGACGGCCGCGACTGCGTTTACGCGAAGGAGCGTCGGATTCTAGCTCGGAGCCGTTTTCGCCGCCGCCTGCGGAGCCGTTGGGCGAATCCCCGCCCAGCAGCGAGGCGACCGCGGCCGAGCGCTCGACCTCCTCGATCCGCACCAGCTTGCGGTCGCCGACGTAGCGGCCGCCGCCGGTGACGCTGACGATGTAGGAGTCGATCCGCGCGACCGCGTCGTCGGCGTTGTACATATGCGGCTCGTCGATCTTGACCAGGACCTCCTCACCGACCTTGAACGGCAGTGCCCGCTCCTCGATCTCCTCGCGGGTACCGGACTCGACGACCTCGAAGGTCTCGATCGCCAGCGCGTCGCCGCCCTCGAAGTGGAAGCGCTTGCCGGTTTCGTCCTCGAACTCGGTCAGGCCGCTGTCGGGATCGGTCAGCTCGCGCGCCACTTTCGGGTTGACGCGGATCAGGAAGGCCTCGACGTCGGCGTTCTCCTCGACGATTTCGCGCATCTTGCGCAGGCCGTCGAGGGCGACGGTCTCGGCCGAGAGGACGACGCCCTCACCGTGGCAGGTCGGGCAGGACTCGGTCAGGATCTCGCGGACGCCGTCGGTGACGTTCTGGCGCGTCATCTCGACCAGGCCCAGCGGCGAGACCTCGACCACGTAGCTCTTCGACTTGTCGGCGTCGAGCGCTTTGCGCATCGTCTTCAGGACTTTGTCGCGGTTCGAGGCCCGGGCCATGTCGATGAAGTCGATGACGATGATGCCGCCGATGTCGCGCAGGCGCAGCTGCCGCACCGCCTCCTCGGCCGCCTCGGTGTTGACCTTGGTGATCGTCTCCTCGAGGCCGCCTTTGCCGCGGCCGGTGAAGCTGCCGCTGTTGACGTCGATCACGGTCAGCGCCTCGGCGTAGTCGATGATCAGGTAGCCGCCGGAGGGGAGGTCGACGCGCCGGTTCAGGGTCGACTCGATCTCCTGGTCGATCTTCCATTTCTCGAACAGCGGCTTTTTGCCCTCGTAGAGCTCGACGCCGCCGACCAGCTCCGGCGCCGTGCGCTGGAAGAAGCCGGTGACCCGCTCGAACTGCTTCTCGGAGTCGATGATCGCCTTCTCGAACTCGTTGAGGAAGACGTCGCGGAGGACGCGGACCGAGAGGTCGGCCTCCTGGAAGACCATCGCCGGCGCCTTGACCCCCTCGGTCCGCTTGTCGAGCACCTCGTTGAGCCGCTGCAGGTAGGAGATCTCGCGGACGAAGTCAGATTTTTTGGCGCCGTGGGCGGCGGTGCGGACGATCAGCCCGCCCGGCCCCTTGTAGGTGCGGTCGACCATCTTCCGCAGCCGGTCGCGCTCGGAGTCCGAGAGGCGGCGGCTGACGCCGACGCCGGAACCCTGCGGGGCATAGACCAGGTAACGGCCGGCGATCGAGACGTTCATCGAAAGGCGGGCGCCCTTCGTCTTCAGCGGGTCCTTGACGACCTGGACCAGGATCTCCTGGCCCGGTTTGATCAGCTCGTTGATCCGCCGCCCGGAGCCGCGGCCGCGCTTCGGCGCCTGCTGGCCGTCGGGGAGGACGATCTCGTCGACGTGGAGGAAGCCGTTGCGCTCGAGGCCGATGTCGACGAACGCGGCCTCCATGCCGGGAAGGACGTTGTCGACCTTCCCCTTGTAGATGTTGCCGACGATCGAGCGCCGGCCGCGGCGCTCGATGTAGAGCTCCGCCACGATGGGCTTGCCGCCTTTCGTCTTCGACTCGAGGACGGCGACCCGTGTCTCGCCGCGGTCGGCGGACACCAAAATCGTTTTTTTCATGTTTGCTTTCTCAGTTCAGATTGGTACGCACGCCGGGCGCCCGTTCACGGGTCACCAGGCGAACCTGCCCTTCTGGCTGAGGCGCGCTTGCATGTGAACGCTCTGCAGGACCCCGATCGCGAGGA
>DASSLT010000038.1:0-12610 GCA_035689305.1 Solirubrobacterales bacterium
TGGAGCACCAGGTACGGCAGAACCACCGGTCCGAAGACGATCGCGAGGACGGCGAACAGCCCGAGCGTCATCGCCCAGGCGCCGACGATGTCGTTGCGCAGGCTCCAGTGGGACTTGCCGAGGCGATCGAGGCGGGCGGCCTCGATTCCCCAGGCCGAGCGCAGGCTGCCGGCGACGGTGCGCGGCAGGAAGGCCCAGAAGCTCTCCCCCAGCCGCGAGCTGGCGGGGTCCTCGGGGGTCGCGACTTTGACGTGGTGGCCGCGGTTGTGCTCGATGAAGAAGTGTCCGTAGCCGGTCTGGGCGAGGGCGACGCGGCTCAGCCACTTCTCCGAGCTGGCGCGCTTGTGGCCGAGCTCGTGGGCGGTGTTGATCGCGATCCCGCCGACGACGCCCATCGTCACCGCGAGTCCGAGGCTCTCGAGAACCGAAAGGTCGCCGCTCGCCCACAGGTAGCAGGCGAAGACGAGCCCGGCGTACTGGACCGGGATGAAGAGGTAGGTGCACCAGCGGTAGTAGCGATCCTGCTCGAGCCACTTGAGGACGCTGTCGGGCGGGTTGCTGGGGTCGACGCCCACGGCGACGTCGAGCAGCGGGAAAGCGACGAAGACGAGCACCGGGCCGAGCAACCAGAAGCCGCCGAAGCCGGTCAGCTCGACGAAGCCCCAGGCCATGAACGGCGCCAGCGGGATCAGGATCCCGAGCAGCCACGCGTAGCGCTTGCCGTCCTTCCAGGTCGCCGGGTTGAGACCGACCTCGTCGTGATGGTGGTGATGGTGCCCGTGCTCCTCCTCGAACACGTTCCCATCGGCGTGCGCCTCCATTGCATGCCTCCCTTGTCAAATCGAAGACTGGAGTAAGCAGTATTGACAAGGATTGGAGTTTTGTCAACTACGCCGACAATTAGTCGTGCCATGACAACTGCGGAGTCTCCACATCCGCGAGAAGCCCGCGAGCAGTCAGACCGATAGAAGACGATACTCTAAAAATCTTGATTGATCGTCTATTGAGTGGGAGTCTGCTGCAGAAACGGGCGGACTTCGTGCTGTTCGCCATCAATACGACAGAGCGGGAGATCAACGATGACTGGACGCAGAGCAACTTTCGGCCTCGCCGTGCTCATCGCCCTGGCACTGAGCGCCGTCGCGGCGACCAGTGCATCGGCGACCGGCACAACAGCCTTCACATGCGTCAAAGACGCAGGTGGGTCCCTGAAAGGCCCCCACTGCCTCACGTCAGGCAGCGGCGAAAGCTACAAACACGTCGGCTTCAACACCAAAACAACAGCCACAGCCACGAACGCCAACACGGCGTCTGAAACAACCGCAGCTAGCTCCGTCATCCTGAAAGGAACCACGGCAGGCATTATCACGGAAATCACATGCAGCGAAGCACATGCCGAAGGGTTCCTGGAAAACAAAGAAAACGGCAGCGCGGAAATGTTCGTGCATGCAACCGGGAAATTGCGCCTCACCGGGTGTGTGGTGAACAAGCCTGAAAAAATCGGCTGCAAAGTCAAAGGCGGGGAAATCACGACGACCGAACTGACAGTCACGACCGAAGGACAGGGTGACGAATTGCTCGTCAAACCCGCGGAAGGAGGCGGGGTTACGAGCATCACCGTCGAAGGCTGCAGCAATCCTTCTTGTAATGGCACGTTTCCCCTGACGGGCACCATCAAAGCGACGGCGAACGGCGCCACATTTTTGGTGACCGAGGCGGGCACCACAACGCAGAACACCCTGAAATTCGCTGGCCAGAAAGCCGGTATCGAAGCTTCTCTGACAATCAAAGCCCACGAAAAAGAAGGCGAAGAAACAAAGCCGATCAGCGTTACAACAGTGCCCTAGCGGAACGGATCACGGCAGCAGGACCAGCCGACATTTGACGCCAGCACATAGAACCGGGCCGGGCATCTGACCTGGCCCGGTCTTGGCTGCAGAGCCGGCTAGATCTTCAGCAGGATGAAGGTGTTCACGACCCAGACGATCGCGAAAAAGACCGTGGCGCGGTCGAGATTGCGCTCGACCATCGAGCCGCCGCCGATCGAGCTGCCCCCACCGCCGATGCCGAAGGCGCCGGAGAGGCCCGCGTCTTTGCCCGAGTGCAGGAGCACGAGGAAGATCAAGACGACGGAAAGAATCACCTGGATAACGCTCAAGAACGTGAACATCGTTCGCGAAGTCTAGCCCGGCTCGACTTTTTGTGGCTTTTTCCCGGCTCCGTTGCCATTTCCGTTGAAGCCATCGAGGATCTCGATCGCTTCGCGGCGCAGCTCAGCGTCGATCGCGGCGAAGTCCTCGTCGGAGAGCTTGCCGGCTGCATGGTCGAGTTCGGCGTCGCGGATCTCGCGGTACTTGGCTTCCTTGAGGGCGTCGGCCTCGGTGCGGACGAGGGCGCCGCGGCGGCGGCCGCGGGTCGGCCAGACCGCGATCAACGCCCCGGCGAGGGCAATCAGGCCGCCGATCCACATCCAGGTGACGAGCGGGTTGACGATCACCTTGAAGGTCACCGGCAGCTGTTCGCTGGCGTAGGTACGGGCGATGTTTTCAGCCGATTTCGCCTGCAGGGTGCCGATCGTTTCCAGCGCCGCCGGCTGCAGGCGCGGGTTGTCGCGGGCGGCCAGCATCAGCCCCCGCAGCTGCGCGCACTCGGGCGGCGTCCCCGGCGCGCCACGGAGACATTCCCGGAAGGCGGCGTCGGCGCGCCGCACCCGGCCCATCACCCCGCTGATGTCGGGATTGGGCGCGATCCAGAAATCCCGGGCAACCCCGGCGTCGAGGCCGACCTCGCTGGTCGCCTCGCCGTCGAAGTAGCTGCCGAGCGTGCCGAGGCTGACTTCGCCGCCGGTCGGCCGGAAGAAGCGCCGGCTCGGCCGCAGGCTGGCGACGAGCTTGCCGTCCTTCTCGACCCGGATCCGGTCGGCGAAGGTGAACTTCTCGCTGTCGACTTCCACTTCCGGCTTCACGTAGGTGACGGTGTAGCCGTCGACGACGGTGCTCTCGCCCGGCTTGAGGACGACGTCGCGGTTGGTCTGGAAGCTCGAGGAGGCGGCGATTCCGATCAGCACCACGGCGATGCCGAGGTGGACGATGTAGCCGCCGTAGCGGCGCCGATTGCGGGCGACGATCGCGATCGTCGCCCCCGCCATCGTGCCGCCGGACATCTTGCGCCGCGCCGCCGCTCCGATCCAGAACTCCTGGACGAGCCCGGAGATCGCGAAGGCGGCGAAGACGAAGAGGAACAGCGCCCACGGCTTGTGGCCGGCGTCGCTGAAGATCAGCAGCCCGACCAGGGTGATGGCGGCGACTGCGAGCGGCAACCGGAAGACGCGCTTGGCCGAGGCCCAGGTCACACGGCGCCAGGCAAGCAGCGGCCCGATCCCGGTGAAGAGCACGAGCAGGATCGCCAGCGGCGTCGTGTAGCGGTCGAACCAGGGCGCCGCCAGCGAGGCCTTGCTGCCGGTGAAGAGTTCGGAGATCAGCGGGAAGAAGGTGCCCCAGGCGATCACCAGGGTCAGCCCGACCAGGAGCAGGTTGTTGATCAGGAAGACCGACTCACGCGAGATCAGCGAGTCGATCCGCTTCTCCGATTTGAGGTCGTCGAGGCGGGAGACGATCAGCAGGGTCGAGCCGATCACGACGAGCCCGATCAGGGCGAGGATGTAGGGGCCGACAGTGTTGTCGCCGAAGGCGTGGATCGACTGCAGGACGCCGGAACGGACGAGGAAGGTGCCGAGCAGCGCCATCGAGAAGGTGGCGACGACGAGGCAGGCGTTCCAGACTTTCAGCATCCCCCGCTTCTCCTGGACCATGATCGAGTGCAGGAAGGCGGTGCCGAGCAGCCACGGCATCAGCGCCGCGTTCTCGACCGGGTCCCAGGCCCAGTAGCCGCCCCAGCCGAGCTCGGTGTAGGACCAGCGGGCGCCGAGCAGGAGGCCGAAGCCGAGGAAGGTCCAGGCGACGAGGGCGAACTTGCGGGTCGAGCGAATCCACTCGGCGTCCAGGCGGCGGGTGACGAGGGCGCCGATCGCGAAGGCGAAGGGGATCGTGAAGGCGACGTACCCCGAGTACAGCATCGGCGGGTGGATCATCATGCTCGGGTGCTGCAGCAGCGGGTTGAGGCCGATCCCGTCGGCCGGCGTCGGCCCCGGCACCGTCGCGAACGGATCGACGTCGGGCGCGAACAGCATCAGGCCGGTGAAGAAGGCGGCGACGCCCATCATCACCGCGGTCGCCCAGGGGACGATCTCGCGCAGCTTGTTGCGGGTGACGTAGAGGGCGATGCTGGAGGCAATCGAGAGCACCCAGGCCCAGAGCAGCAGCGAGCCTTCCTGGCTCGACCACATCGCCGCCAGCTTGTAGAAGGGCGGCGTCTCGATCGAGGAGTGCTGCTGGACGATGTTGAACGAGAAGTCGTTGCTGGCAAAGGCGATCTCGATGATCACCACGCAGGCGGTGACGAGCGCGCAAAAGGCATAGACGGTCCGCCGCGAGAGGTCGATCCAGCGGCGCTCTCCGTTGCGCCCGGCGAGGGCGACTACAGCGGCGAAGACGGCAGCGAGAAAGGCCAGCGCCAGCAGGACGCTGCCGAGGCTAGCCATCGCTTTGAGTCGTGAACTTCGACGGGCACTTGGTGATCAGGGTTTCGGGTTCGCCGACGAAGGTGCCGCCCTCCATCGCGCCCGTGAGGACGATCTCGCGGCCGCCGCGGAAGGGGTCCGGGACGGTGCCGGTGTAGGTGACCGGCAGGCTCTCGCTGTCGCCTTCCCGGTCCTCGACCCGGAAGGCGATGCCATTCCCCTGCTTTTCGATCGAGCCGGGGACGACGCGTCCGGTCATGTCATAGGTCGTGCCCGGGGCGGCGCTGAAAAGCTGCGAGGGCTCCTTCGCCTCGGTCGAGGCGGAGAAGGAGGTGTAGATCAGCGCCACCGCGAGCAGCACGGCCACGCTGAGCGCTACCACCAATCGGATCGTGCGCTTGCGTGCAGGGTCCACGTTCGAGAACGGATTATCGCAATCCAGGCCCCTCGACCGAGTTCAGCCGTCTGCCAGAATCGCGGCGTGGCGAACGCGGACGACGATCGGCCGGTCCTCCTCATCACCGGAGCCAGCAGCGGGATCGGCGCTGCAACCGCCCGCGCCGCGGCTGACAAGTACCGGCTGGTCCTGGCTGCGCGGCGGATCAAAGACCTCGACGTGCTCTCGGGGGAACTGGGCGGGACCGAGCGCGCCCTGCCGGTTCGCTGCGACGTCACCGAGTGGGACCAGGTCGAGGCGCTGGCCGCGAAAGCGCTCGGGCGCTTCGGCCGGATCGACGCCGTCTTCGCCAACGCCGGCTTCGGCGCCAAGCGCGGCTTCCTCGAGGAGTCGCCCGAGTTCTGGAAGTCGATGGTCCTCACCAACGTCTACGGCGCGGCGCTGACGATCCGCGCCACCCTCCCCCACCTGCTCGAGCGCGGCGACGGCCACTTCCTGATCACCAGCTCGATCGCCGGCCGCCGGGCACTGCCCGGCTCGCTCTACTCGGCGACCAAGTTCGCGGCGACGGCGATGGGCGAGAGCCTGCGCTCGGAGCTGCGCCAGATGCACCAGAACACGGCGATCAAGGTGACGCTGATCGAGCCGGGGATGACCGACACCCCCTTCTTCGACAACAGCCCCGGCGAGGCCGCCCTGCGCGACACCGACATCGCCAAAGCGGTGATGTACGCGCTCGAACAGGGTCCGGGAGTCGACGTCAACGAGATCCTCGTGCGGCCGACGAGCCAGCCGCTCTAAGCGGGTCAGGTGCGGCGTGTAGGAGACCGAGGCGGACCTGGCGGCCCTGCAGGACCTGCTCGACCGCAGCTACGCCGGCGCCGGCCCGCACCTGCTGCGGATCCACACCCCCGAGCGGCGCCTCAATGCGACAGGCATCGCCGCACGGCTGCAGGGAATGACGTTGCTGGCTCTCGCGACCGCCGGCCGCGACGGCCGCCCGGTGGTAGGTCCAGTCGACGGGATCTTCCTCCGCGGCCGCTTCCACTTCGGCTCTTCGCCGGACTCCGTCCGCGCCCGCCACATCGCCGCCCGCCCCGAGGTCAGTGCCACCCACCTGCCGGGCGAGGAGCTGGCGGTGACGGTCCACGGCCGGGCGGCGCCGGTCGACGTCGGTGCGCCCGAGGGAGCAGAGCTGCGCCAGACGCTGCTCGGCATCTACGTGCCGCGCTACGGCGCCGAGTGGGAGGACTTCCTCGACTCCGGCGTCGCCTACTGGCGGATCGAGGCGGAACGGATGTTCGCGTTCTGGATGCCTGCGGAGTGAAGGGCGCGAGGACGGATCTCCGGCCTCGCGCCTCAATCCAACTTCTCAATCAAGCTGAAGTGTCATGTTGTGCCCGAAATCGGAACTGTTTCCTCGCCGGCTTTGCTGTGCGCTTTGATTGTCAGCGCGCCGTCGATTCCCGCTTTCTGCCCACCGAATTTCAGCGTGGCCTGCGTTGTCGCTTCTGCGTGATTGATCGTCACTGTCCCACCGGACGCGGGATCTTTGAGGCTACCCGTCACTGGGTACGTGTTGTTCAAAGCCGCGATACTGCAGCCTTCAATTTTGATTTCAGTGAATTTAGAGCCTTCGCCACTGGGTTTGAATGTGATCGCATCGCCCTGCCCCTGAGACGTACCTGTCAACTGTTCCGTTTTGATTGTTTCCCCCGCCACTTTGCACAATTTCCCGGCAGGCTGTTTGACTTCGCACCCCGTTAGATGGAAGGTCCCAACCGCGTGCGCAAACATTTCTTCGCCGACTGTCTTGTTTTCCAGCGTCCCTTCGCCGTGAACCGTGGCGCATGTGATTTCAAGGCTCACACCGGCCACAGTCGTTTTGAGGATGGCGGACCGGGCCGCTTTTGTTTCTTCCGCCGTGTTGGCGTTGGTCAGTGTGTATGTTGTCTGCGTGTTCGCCGGAATTTCCACATGTTTGTACTTTTCGCCCGACCCAGAAGTGAGACAATGGGCTCCGAAGAAAGTCCCAGTCGGGTCTTTCACGCATGTGTATGGTCTTGTAGCAGCCGCTGAAACGCCCGCTATCCCAAATGCGCCTAAAGCCAAGGCGAACAGCGCCGCAATACCCACCGCGTGCGTTCTCTTCTTCATCATGATTTCTCCCTTGTTTGAACATCGGCACCCTCTCGCTAGACACCGTCGTGTCCCTGGCCTGAGCCTCTCCCGACTGGCCCCAGCGCTCAAGTTTTTCCCACCTTCGTCGTCTATCTGCCAGGGACCCGCGGTGCGTCCCGCTCACCGCCGGCCGAAGACGCTTCTCATCGGCCGAATCGACGCCGTCTTCGCCAACGCCGGCTTCGGCGCCAAGCGCGGCTTCCTCGAGGAGTCGCCCGAGTTCTGGAAGTCGATGCTCCTGACCAACGTCTACGGCGCGGCGCTGACGATCCGCGCCACCCTCCCCCACCTGCTCGGGCGCGGCGACGGCGACTTCCTGGCCACGAGGCCGTGATCTACCCCCTCAGACATGCCTCCGGTGTCGACGAGCCAGCCGCTCTAGCCACGAGGGGGCCGGAAAGGACCCGGCCCATCGCAGTCGATTCGGCCGGGCCTCTCCTAGTGGCGTCCAGCGCTACGTTGTTGTAACGGAGACTGGATGTGTTTCCTCACCGGCATTGGAGTGCGCTCTAACTGTCATCGCACATTCCAACCCCGCTTTGTTCCCGCCAAATTTCAGCGTGTTGTCGGTTGTCACTTGCGCCTCGGTCGTCGTCAATGTGGCGCCATTCCCTTGGGCTTTCACACTACCCGTCAGTGGGAAGGTGTTGTTTAACGCGGCGATGCTGCAGCCTTCGATTTTGATGTTGGTTATGGTCGTGCCTTCTACAGGTTTTACCATGACCCCATGTCCCTGTCCTTCCGAAGTGGTTGTCATCTGGAAGGTTTTGATTGTTTCACCGCTAACTTTGCAGCCTTTTTCTGCCGGCGTTTTTACCACGCACCCCGTGAAATCGACACTGCCTTCAGAGTGAAGATACATTTCTCCTCCGGCATTCTGTTTGTTTTCAAACGTGCCCCCACCTTCGGCTTTACTGCATGTAATTTGGAGACTGACGCCGCTTACGGTCGCACCTATGGTGACCGACTGGGACGCAGTTGTACCTGATGCCGTTTTTTCATTTCCTGCGGCAATTGTTGTCTGTTCTCCGGGTTTGATTTCGACGTGTTTGTATTTTTCGCCAGATCCAGACGAGAGACAGTGCTCACCAAATAGCGTGCCTTCCGCATCTTTCACGCATGTATAGCCTGTTGTGCCGGTTGCCGCAGCGTTCGACACTGCGAAGGCACTGAGCGCCAAGGCGATAACGATTGCGGTGATCGCGGCACCACTGGCTGTCTTAGGTCCACTCACTGTTGACCTCCCCTTTCGGTTGACTGCGCGGATTGGCAATTTGGTGCCGTGACAGGCCTGGGCTTCGCCGCTGCAATGCCTCCCCACGCTTACGTGCACGTGATCCTTTCGGAGGACATTGGAGTACTCAAGTTTCTGCCAGCCCTGTCTTCTATTTCGCGCTGCAGACCACGCGCGCCATTCGGACACCGCGCTTTTTCGCCATGCACTCGAGAGTGCAACGGTAGATCGGCGCTAGGGCATGATCCCGCGTGGCCGGCGGAGCCGTCCCGGCGGGATCACCCCGCCGGGGCGTTCGCGCGCTTACGATGTCCCTTGGAATATCGGATGTGTTTCCTCACCGGCGCTGTGGCCTTCAGTTGTGATGGCGCCTTCAAAGCCGGCTTTTTGTCCCCCGAGTTTGAGCGTGTTCTGGGTTGTGACTTCGACGTGGGTTGACGCCTGTGTGGCGCCGCTCGTCTGCGCCACGAAGCTGCCAGTAAGCGGGAACGTGTTGTTCAAGGCCGCCACGCTGCAGCCTTCGATTTTGATGTCGGCGATTTTCGTTCCTTCTTTGGGCGCAAATTTCACGCCGTCTCCTTGGCCCTGCGTCGTGCTCGTCAACTGACTCGTTGTAAATGTTCCGCCACTCACTTTGCAGCCTTTCCCAGCTGGTGCTTTGACTTCACAGATTGTGAAGTGCCATAAAACCTCGCCCGCGACGACCATCTCTCCGCTGACTGTCTTGTTCTCGAGCGTGCCTTCGCCATGCTCTTCATTGCATGTGATTTCGGTATTGATCCCCGAGATCGTCCCCTTGATGGTCTCGGATCTCGCCGCCGTTGTCTCAGATGCCGTGTCTTGATTGGTTGCTGTGACTGTTGTCAGGGTATTGACCGGAATCTCTTTTAGGTCGTGCGGTACAGATCCCGTTGCGAGGCAATGGCCTCCGAAATATGCGCCATTGCCTTCCGGTACACATGTGTAGGCTGTCGTGCCCGTGGCCGCAGCGCTCGCCGCGGACAGCGCACCAAGCGTCAATGCAAAGAGCACCCCAAGACAAACAACTCTACGCCGGCTTTTCATGATCTTCCCCTCCTAGGCAAGCAAGCTGGGCTATGTCACGCTCAGCGGGTTTGTTCCTTCACCCGGTCCGGAATGGGCTTCCGGTGTCAGCGCGCTTTCAAGCCCAGCTTTGACCCCGCCAAATTTGAGCGTGTTGTCCGTTGTCACCTGGGACTCGGTTGACGTCCATGTGGCGCCGCTGATTTGAACTTTCAGCGCGCCCGTAACTGGGAACGTGTTATTCAGCCCCGGAATACTGCAGCCTTCGATTTTGATGTCGGCGATCTTCGTGCCTTCTTTGGGTTTGACTTCGCCGGAGGCCGCTGAAGTGGTTCGAGCTGTCAACTGCTGCGTTGTTATTGTTTCTTCCGGGATTTTGCAGCCTTTTTCGCTGGGTTTTTTGACCACGCAGTTTGTGAGGTGGAGGAACCCGTCGAGGTGGGCTAGCATTTCGGTGAGTTCGGTCTTGTTTTCAAACGTGCCTTGACCGTGAACTTCCCAGCAAGAAATTTCCGTGGCGACACCAGCCAAGGCTCCGGTCAGGATCGCTGACTGACCAGCGATTGTTTCCGCAGTCGTGTTGAAGTTCGTCACTGTGCCTGTTGTTTCTTCGCCTTCTTTGATTTCGACGTGTTTGGCTTTGAGCCCAAAGCCCGTTTTTAGACAATGGCGTCCTACAAGACTTCCAGAGTTCGTGTCTGTCACACATGTGTACGCTGTAGCGCTGCTCGCCGGGGCGCTCGAGGTTCCGATAGTGCTGAGCGCGATGGCGCAGAGAGCCGCGAGGCCGACAGCGCTTCTAAAGCTAGTTCTCATGATTTCTCCCCTACATTGAGTCACTACGGGCATACCTCTGGCCTCGAGCCGGATGGTGGACGCGTGCCATCCCAGGCGGAGGCTGCCCGCCCGCTGTGAAGAGCATCCCGGGGCCGCTTTCACGGCGCAAGCTTTCCGCGCCGACGTCTTCTATCCGGATCGGAACTGCTGAACTAGAGGGGCCGGACCCAAGGCCCGGCCCCTAGTCTCCGATCCGGAATGATCCGTCAATCGCTCTGACAAACTGCCGGCCTACTGCCTAGCTATGTAGCGGTCAACGGCTTTGTTTCCTCGCCCGCTTCGGAGTGCGTCTTGATTGTCAGCGCTCCTTCAACCCCTGCTTTCACTCCGCCGAATTTGATCGTGTTATCGGTTGTGGTCTGGAACTCGGTAGCCGAGAATGTCGCGCCGCTGATTGGCGATTTGACGGACCCAGTCACGGGGAAGGTACCGTTCAGAGAGGGAATTGTGCATTTTTCGATCGTGATGTCGGCCAGTTTCGTGCCCGCTTTCGGTTTGGTTTCAGCTGACGTCGGTGAAGAAGTGCGCGCTGTCAGCGGTTCCGTTGTGATTGTTTCTTCTTTCACGACACAATCTTTATTGACTGGCTTCTTGACAACACATTTTGTGAAATGAAGACGCCCTTCCATATGGCCCAACATTTCTCCGCTTTCAGTTTTGTTACTGAACGTCCCTTCTCCGTGGCCTTCCGAGCATGTGATTTCGAATTCGACCCCAGCAAGGGCACCTTTTAGCGTCAAGGAGCTGAAGGCATTTGTTGATTCGGCGGTATTGGCGTTCGTCGCTGTCCCTGTTGTGACTTGGTTTTCGGTGATTGCGACGTGACCGTATTCGCCTCCGGAAGAGCCTGAACAATGGGCCCCCACGAGAGGTCCGGCGTTTTTTACGCATGTGTAGCCTGTCGCACTTGACGCCGAGGAACTAGCGGTCCCAAGGACGCCAAATACAAACGCGGAAAGCACCGCGGATGCGATGGCCGTCTTACGGTTTCTCATCTCGCTCTCCAATCTGAGTTGATCTACGCAAGCCAACAAGACGTCTCAAGAACTTTGCGATGGGTGGCGGTCGCCCACAAGAACGCCGCCGTACTTGCGGAGACCAGTCTCCTCAAACCCTCGGGACGACGCAAGCTTTCGGCCGTGCAGTCTTCTATCTGCGCCGAGGACAAAGAAGGGCCGGGGCCCTTAGGGGCCCCGGCCCTTCCTCACCTAATACTGCGATCCGGTCGCGCTGGTCGGATCGCCTTTGCTATCGCGTACCTATGTAACGGTCAGAGCGTTTGTCGTCTCGCCCGCCTGGGAGTGCGCTTTGAGTGTCAGCGCGCCTTCGAGGCCGGCTTTGACGCCACCGAATTTGAGCGTGTTGTCGGTTGTCGTCTGCGCGTGCGTCGACGTCAATGTCGCGCCGGTGATGGACGCCTTGAGGGTGCCCGAAACCGGGAACGTGTTGTTCAGCGCTGCGATGCTGCAATTTTCGATTTTGATGTCGGTGAATTTGGTTCCGGTTACCGGTTTGATTTCCACCTGCGTGGTCGAAATGGTCCGTCCTGTCAGGTTTTCGGTTGTAATTGTGCCTTCGTTGGCGACTTTGCATCCTTTTTCGACAGGCTTAAGGACTTTGCAGCCTGTGTAATGCAGTTTGCCTTCGGCATGGCCGAGCATTTCCCCACCTTCGGTTTTGTTCGAGAACGTACCTTCGCCGTGGGTTTCCGTGCACGACAGTTCGGTTTCAACCCCCGCCAGGGCCCCTTTGAGAATCGAGGTCGTGGCAGCGGTTGTGCTCGACGCCGTGTTGGCATTCGTCGCTGTGCCTGTTGTGACTTCGTTTTCTTTGATTTCCACGTGGCCGTATTCGCCGCCCGAGGTACCTAGGCAGTGGGCTCCATTCAGCACCCCTTTGCCCTGCACACATGTGTAGGCTGTCGCGCTGCTGGCAGAGGCACTCGAGGCCACAACAGCACTGAGCGCCAGGGCGCAAAGCACCGCAATGCCAAGCACAGATTTACGCTTGCTCATTGATATTTCCCCTTTTGGTTGTTGTTTCGCAGGTGGCGGTTCAAGGTGTCCGAAACCGCGAACGCCTCGATCCGCACGTTTGAGTACCTGCGCATTAGGGATCCTCGCTGAGCAGAGCCGAGCGATCAAGTTTTCCTGCGCGGTGTCTTTTATCTCGAACGCCGGTGTTTTCCAACTCGGCCGAGCCGAGCGGGGGCCCTGGAGCTGCGGGAGCTACTTCTTCGGGCAGCTGGTGGCGATCTTCAGGTTGGAGTCGTGGGTCTTGCCGTTTTGGCCGCGCATCTTGACCAGGGCGAGGTTGTCCGACTTGCAGATGTTGGCCG
>DASSLT010000039.1:0-17476 GCA_035689305.1 Solirubrobacterales bacterium
GACGCCGACCGGTCCCCCGGACGCGGTGTAGCCGTAATAGCAGCCGACCAGCACGATCGCCGTCGCCATGAACATGCCCTTGGTCAGGCTGAAGAAGAGGTCCGGAGGGTTCTGGAACATCCAGAAGATCAGTTCGTAGCCGCCCGAGGAGACGTCGCCGATCTGCTGGACGACGGCCAGGTAGCTGGCGAAGTACATGATCCCGATCCCGGCCAGGTACATGAACGGGAAGGCGATCCAGGCGGCCAGCAGGCGCGTCGCGCAGAGGAAGGTGACCGGCGGCACGCCCATCACCTCGAGCGCGTCGATCTCGTCCGAGATCCGCATCGCCCCGAGCTCGGCGACGATCCCGGTCCCGACCTTGGCCGCCAGCATGTAGCCGAAGGCGTAGGGCATGATCTCGCGCAGGTCACACCAGGCGGAGAAGACGCCGGCGTAAGCGGGCGCGCCCTGGGCGCGGAGCAGGTAAGCACCCTCGATCCCGCACTGGAGACCGAGGGTGAAGACGAGGCCCCAGATGATCAGGGCCGAGCCGAGGATCAGGATCCCGGCCTGGCGCAGGGCCTCGCCGAAGAAACGGAAAACGCGGCCGGAGTAGACGAGGCCGGCGACGCGCGAGCCGAAACGGGCGATCTCGCCGAACGAGTCGAGCCAGCCGCGCGGGACTTCGAGCCAGGCGTTCATCGGATCGTCTGCAGCTCCGGGTTGGTGGCGAGCAGGGTCTGGGTGAAGACGTAGTTGAAGGCGAAGACGCCCATGAAGGAGATGACGACGGCCTCGTTGACCGCCCGGCCGACGCCGGCGGCGCCGCCGGACGCGGTCATCCCTTTGTAACAACAGACGACCGAGATCAGGGCCCCGAACAGGGTGCACTTGATCACCGAGCCCCAGAGGTCGGTGATCGAGGCGTTCGAGAAGAGGGTGGCGAAGAAACCGCCGAGCGGCTGGTTGTAGAGAAGCTCGGTGAGGATGCCGCCGCTGATCCCGAAGACCAGTGCGTAGATGTCGAGCAGGCCGGTGATCAGCATCAGCGCCAGGAAGCGCGGCACGACCAGGTTCTTGATCGGGTCGACGCCGAGCACCTGCAGGGCGTCGAGCTCCTCGCGGATTTTGCGGGCGCCGAGGTCGGCGGTGATCGCGGTGCCGGCGACGCCGGCGACGACGACGGCGGTCACGAACGGCGCGAACTCGCGGATCGAGGCGAGGACGAAGAAGCCGCCGAGACGGTCGAGCGCCCCGAACAGCGAGAGGAAGTTGGCGGCCTGCAGGCCGGGGGCGCCGAAGCCGAAGGCGACGGTCGAGACCAGCAGCGGGAACCAGCAGAGCTGCAGGGCGAAGAGGAACTGGCCGATGAACTCCTCGCCGTAGGGATACGGGGGTTTGACCGCGGAGACGATCGTACGCGCGGTGAGGAGGATCATCTCTCCCACCTGTTCGAACACCGACTTGGCGGGCAAGAAAGCCCTGTTGACCGCGGATCCGACCATCTGCTCCTCCGGCGAGCTGCGTCACAGTCCCGCGACGCCCCCGCTCGCCCGACTGAGTCTATGGGATGGTCCAGCGCCTTCGGTTAGCCCAGTGTTGAGATCTGACTAACCCTCTCCGAGGGTCCGAAATGGCCGCGAATGCGGGGAAACCCCGTGCTATGTTCGAGCCGCTTTGCGGGGGACCGGAAGACATTCCCGGCGCACCCGCCTCCGTGTCACCGCGACCGGGTTCGCAACGGTGGCGGTGGCGGCGCTGCTCGCCGCCTGCGGCGAATCCTCCTCGGACTCGAACGAGCCGGCCGGCAAGTACGAGGTGAAGGTCACCGAAGCGGCCTTCCCGACCGAGCAGAAGCTCGGCCAGACCTCGTTGCTGGCGCTCGGGATCGAAAACGACGGCGACAAGACCGTGCCGGCGCTGACGGTGACGATCACGGTCGCCGGCAAGGAGGGCAGCAACTCCTCGCTCCCGTTCGGAGTCCGCGACCCGCAGGCGGGCCTGGCCCAGGCCGACCGCCCGGTCTGGGTCCTGGCTCAGGGCTATCCGAAATTCGTCGGCTCCGACGAACCTGGCGGGGCCAGCACCTCGAACCGGAAAACCTTCGCCTTCGGCGAATTGAAGCCGGGCGAATCGGCGGACGCGGTCTGGAAGCTGAGTGCGGTCAAAGCCGGCAAGTTCACGCTGCTCTACCGGATCGACGCCGGTCTCAGCGGCGAAGCGAAGGCGGTGACGGGCAAGGACGAAGTCGCCCCCGGCGGCTCCTTCGCGACCGAAATCAGCAAGGTGACGCCGGACGTCGAAGTCACCGACGACGGCGAAGTGGTCGAAATAAAGAAGTAAGCGGGCGGGTAGCGTGACGGCATGCGCCGCCCCACACTCGCGCTGATTGCCGCGCTGCTGGCGGCGCTGGCCCTGCCGGCCTGCGGCTCCGCCGACGACACCACCGGGGCGAAGCCCAACGTTCCCACCGCCGGCGAATCCCAAGGTGCCGGCCGCGCCAAGGCCGGGGTCGCGCTGAAGAAGATCGGCAGCTTCGAGAGCCCGGTCGACGTCGCCGCCGCGCCCGGATACCCGAGCCTGCTGTTCGTGGTCGAGCAGCCGGGCCGGGTCGAGGTGCTGCGCAACGGCCGCCGCCTGCCGCACCCGTTCCTCGACGTCGACCCGCGAGTCAGCGACGACGGCGGCGAGCGCGGCCTGCTCTCGATCGCCTTCCCGCCCGACTACGAGAAGACCGGCCGCTTCTACGTCTATTACGTGGACAACGCCGGCAACATCCGGATCGACGAATCCCAGCGCGCCAGCGCGACCCGCGCCGACTCCGGCTCCGACCGCCCGGTGATCCGCATCCCCCACCCGGTCAACTCGAACCACAACGGCGGCCAGCTCCAGTTCCTCGGCGACCTCCTCTACTTCGGCACCGGCGACGGCGGCTCCGGCGGCGACCCGCCGAACAACGCCCAGAACAAGGACGTGCTGCTCGGCAAGCTGCTGCGGATCGACCCGCGGCCCGCCGACGGCAAGCCCTACACGGTGCCCGCCAGCAACCCATTCGTCGGTAAGCCCGGCCGTGACGAGATCTACAGCTACGGCCTGCGCAACCCGTTCCGCTTCTCGTTCGACACGGTCAGCGCCCCGCAGCCGCGAATCGCGATCGGCGACGTCGGCCAGAACCGCTTCGAGGAGCTCGACTACACGACCGTCGCCACGGCAAGCGGCGCCAACTTCGGCTGGGACGCCTTCGAGGGCTTCTCCCGGTACGAAGACGAAAGCAGCGGCACGCCCGACCCCGGGGGGACGACGAAGCCGGTCTTCGCCTATCCCCACAGCCGCGCCGGCAGCTGCTCGATCATCGGCGGCTACGTCGTCGCCGACCGTCACCTGCGCGGTCTCTACAAGAAGTACGTCTACGCCGACCTCTGCGAGGGCCAGCTGCGAGCCCTGACCCCGCACCTGAGGCGCGCCGGCGGCGACCACGAGCTCGGCCTGCGGGTCTCCTCCCCCACCTCCTTCGGCGAAGACGACCAGCACCGCCTCTACGTCGCCTCGCTCGACGGCCCGGTCTACCGCCTCGTCCCGCGCTGATTCCGCGCGAGAACCGCGGCGAAGTTCTTGCACTCTGCGCGAGTTTCGTTGCAACTTTCTGTCTACAGTGCCACCATGGCCGTAATGCCCGCCCCGCGTGAGACCTGGACCGACGAGCGCCTCGACGACCTCAGCGAGAAGGTCGACGACGGCTTCCGCGAGGTTCGGGCCGAGATGCGCCAGTTCCGGGGCGAAGTCAACGGCCGCTTCGACGGCCTGGAAGGTCGCCTCGACGCGCGGTTCGACAGCTTGGACGGTCGACTCGACGGCCGCTTCGACGGCCTGGAAGGTCGCCTCGACGCTCGCTTCGACAGCTTGGACGGTCGACTCGACGCGCGGTTCGACGGCCTGGACGGTCGCCTCGAAGCTCGCTTCGGCAGCTTGGACGGTCGACTCGAAGCTCGCTTCGGCGTCGTCGACTCCCGGTTCGAGGCAGTCGACTCAAGGATCGACGCGCGGTTCGACGCCATGCAGCGTTTGATCATCCAGGTCAGCGCCGGCCTCTTCGGGACGATGCTGATCGGTTTCCTCAGCGTTTTCGTCGCCGTCCTGGCCTCGAATTCCTGAGCCGCGTTTGCCCTGAGCGGCTACTCTTGGCTGAGCAGCCAAACCAGGGGCTGACGGGCGACGAAGGGAGCATCCGGTGGAGAGCGGGACCGCAGCGAAGGCAACCGAGACGGCGACGAGCGAGAACGGGAGCACCAATGGCGCCCCGGCCGCGGAGACGATCGAGGTCCGCAACCCGGCGACGGGCGAGACGATCGCCCAGGTCCCCGTCGACAGCCCGGCGCAGGTCGCCGAGACCGTCGCCCGCGTCCGCGCCAACCAGGCCGACTGGGAGGCGATGGGGATCGAGGGCCGCTACCACTGGCTCGGCAAGCTGCGCGACTGGATTCTCGACAACCAGGACCGGATCCTCGACACGATGCAGCGTGAGACCGGCAAGGTCCGCGCCGATGCCTCGAACGAGCCGGTCTACCTGGCGGACATCATCAACTTCTACGGGGCCAAGGCCCCGAAGTTCATCGGCGAGGACGCGGTCCGCGCCCACTCGCCGCTGCTGGCTTCGAAGAAGCTCCGCGTCCAGTACCGGCCGCACCCGGTGGTCGGCATCATCAGCCCCTGGAACTTCCCGCTGATCCTCTCGATCGGCGACGCGATCCCGGCCCTGCAGGCCGGCGCCGCGGTCGTGATCAAGCCCTCCGAGTTCACCCCGCTCGGCTTGGCCGAGCTGATCGAAGCCTGGAAGAAGGAGATCGGCGGCCCCGACGTGCTCGACTGCGTGCAGGGGATCGGCGACACCGGCGGCGCCCTCGTCGACAACGTCGATTTCATCCAGTTCACCGGCTCGGACCGGACCGGGCGCAAGGTGATGGCACGGGCGGCGGAGACGCTGACCCCGGTCAGCCTCGAGCTCGGCGGCAAGGACCCGATGATCGTCCTCGCCGACGCCGATCTCGACCGCGCCGCCAACGCCGCGGCCTGGGGCGGGATGATGAACTCGGGTCAGATCTGCATGTCGGTCGAGCGGATCTACGTCGAGGAGCCGGCCTACGACACCTTCGTCGCCAAGCTGACGGCGGAAGTCGGCAAGCTGCGCCAGGGCCCCGACGCGACCGGCCACGACGCCGACGTCGGCGCGATGACCTCGCCGCGGCAGAGCGCGATCGTCGAGGACCACGTCAGCGACGCGCTCGCCAACGGCGCCCAGGCGCTGACCGGCGGCAAGAAAGTCCCCGGTCCCGGTGACTACTTCGAACCGACGGTCCTGGTCGACGTCGACCACTCGATGAAGGTGATGCGCGACGAGACCTTCGGCCCCGTCGTCGGGGTGATGAAGGTGCGCGACGCCGAGGAGGCACTGCGGCTCGCCAACGACACCCGCTACGGCCTCTCCGGCTCGGTCTTCGGCGAGAAGAACCGGGCCGAGCAGGTCGCCCGCCGGGTCGAGTGCGGGGCGATCAACGTCAACGACGTGCTGGTCAACTACTTCGCCTCCGACGTGCCGATGGGCGGTTGGAAGGAGTCGGGAATCGGCTACCGCCACGGCGAACCGGGGATCAAGAAGTTCTGCCGGACCGAGTCGATCGTCGCCACCCGCTTCGCCGGCAAGCGCGAACCGACCTGGTACCCGTACACCAAGGCGCGCCGCGGCCTGGTCGGCCGCATCGCGCGGGCGTTCAACGCCCGCGACGTCAAACGCCGCCTCGGCATGCGCGGCTGAAGCAACGCGGTTCCTGAGCCAGCTTCTTCAAGGCGGAAGCATGCGACTGAAACTGTCCTTCGCCGTTCGGGGCTCGCTCGAAGAAGCTTGGGGGCGGCTCGAGCTTCCGATGGATGTCGACCTGCCGCAACAGGGCCGCTTCACGATCAGTCGAAGCAGCGAAGTGATGAGGGGTGAATACGTTTCCCTGCCGTCCCTCGAGCCGGCCGAGGATTTCCTGTTCGTGCTCGGCGAGCAAGTAGTCGACATCACAGGCATGCGGATCGAGTCGGGACGCCCCCTGTTCGAGCGCGAGGACGGGAGCCCAGAGAGTGGAGGAATCGACGCCGAGGAGATGGACAGCATCACGGAGGGTGCCCTCTGCGTGGTCGGCGCCCTCAGCTTCGCGACCGGAGTGGCCCTCGAGGCTGGAGTCTTCATCGGACTCGAGGGGTACAACCGCTTCATCCCCGAGGGCAAGGACGACGAGGATCTCCTGAACGAGCTAGGAACCAGGCGCAGCAGCCTTCCTTTGCAAGGAACCTCCGGGGTCGAGCCGTTTGAGAACGTGCCGATAGATGCGGCTTTTGTCGAGAAGCTCGCGCGACGACGCAGTGTCTCCCTCTATCCCGACGTCCTCGCGGCCGCGAGCCCGGCGGTCAAGTTCCGTGAACTCTGGCGCACGCTCGAGTTCGCCTTTCAAGCCCATGGCAACAGCCTCGTGGGTCATGTCGCCGACTTCCCCCCTGCGCAAAGGCTGGGATTCGATCGCGAAGAGCTGACCGAACTTCACGTGCTCCGCGGACGGCTCAGTTATGCTGCATCCCGCCTTGGGATCGCCGACCTGCGGCAGGCCGACCAAGAAGCGATCGGCTCCCTCGGCCGACTGTGGAGCCTGGTGGATGCGGTAATCCTTGCGAAGCAGGATGCCTCCGGCGACCTGGACGTCGACGAGCTGCGCGAGTTGGCGGCCTTCATCGACAGAAATGGGACCTCGCAGGTAAGCGACAGTGTCGAAAAGCCGGCCGAGTGGCTCGGGCAGTACGGCCTTCGCAGTCCACGCTTTCGCTGAACAGAACCGGCGGCCGGTAGCCTCTCTAGGTTCATGGCCGAGCGTGACTACATAGCCGCGGTGCGCGAGCGCGTCGTCGTCTTCGACGGCGGCATGGGCGCGACCCTGGAGATGTTCGACCTCACCCAGGAGGACTACGGCGGCCTGCTCGGCAAGTGCCACGAGGCGCTGGTCCTGAACCGCCCCGACGTGATCGAGGGAGTCCACAGCTCGATGCTCGAAGCCGGCGCCGAGGTGGTCGAGACCGACACCTTCCAGGGCTCGCGGCTGAAGCTCGAGGAGTGGGGCCTTGGCGAGCAGACGCTCGAGATCAACACCAAGGCGGCCGAAATCGCCCGCAAGGCGGCCGGCGAGGACCGCTTCGTCGCCGGCTCGATCGGTCCGACCGGGTTCCTCCCCGCCTCGACCGACCCGACCCTCGGCGACATCTCCTTCGCCAAGCTGGCCGAAGTCTTCGCCGAGCAGGCCCAGGGCCTGGTCGCGGGCGGCGCCGACCTGATCATCATCGAGACCGCGCAGGACATCCTCGAGGTCAAGGCGGCGATCTTCGGCGTCCGCGAGGCCTTCAAACAGACCGGTCGCACGTTGCCGCTGCAGATCAGCGTCTCGCTGCTGCCCAACGGCGGCAAGATGCTGCTCGGCACCGACATCCAGTCGGTGCTGACGACGCTGACCGCACTCGACGTCGACGTCGTCGGGCTCAACTGCTCGACCGGCCCCGAGGACATGCGCGACGCGATCCGCTTCCTCGGCGAGACCAGCCCGCTGCCGGTCCACTGCATCCCCAACGCGGGGCTGCCGCTGCAGGGCCCCGACGGCGAGACGATCTTCCCCGAAAAGCCGGGGCCGCTGGCGGCCACGCTGGGCGAGTTCGTCGAGCGCTATGGCGTCGGCATCGTCGGCGGCTGCTGCGGGACCACCCCCGAGCACATCGCCGCGATCCGCGAGCAGGTCGACGGCCGCGCCGCCTCGGAGCGGCCGGCGCCGGGACCGATCGAGGTCTCCTCGATGATGACCTCGACGCCGCTGGTCCAGGAGCCGCGCCCGACCCTGGTCGGCGAGCGCGTCAACTCACAGGGCTCGAAAAAAGCGAAGGAACTGCTGCTGGCCGACGACTACGACGGCCTCGTCCAGGTCGCCGAAGACCAGGTCGAAGGCGGCGCCCATGTGCTCGACGTGTGTGTGGCGCTGACCGAGCGCCAGGACGAGGACGAGCAGATGAGCGCGGTCGTCAAGCGGGTGTCGTTGACGCAGCCAGCGCCGATCCAAGTCGACTCGACCGAGCCCGAGGTGATCAAGGCCGCGCTCGAGCAGATCCCCGGCCGGGCGATCGTCAACTCGATCAACCTCGAGGCCGGCCGCGCCAAGGCCGACGTCGTGATCCCGCTCGCCAAGGCTCACGGGGCGGCGCTGATCGCGCTGACGATCGACGAGGTCGGGATGGCGAAGACGGCCGATCGCAAGGTCGAGATCGCGCAACGGATCAAGGAGATCGCCTGCGACGAGCACGGCCTCGACCCCGAGGCGCTGATCTTCGACCTGCTCACCTTCACCCTGACCACCGGTGACGAGGAGTGGCGCCCCTCGGCGGTGGAGACGATCGAGGGGATCCGCCGGGTCAAGGCCGAGCTGCCGGGAGTCAAGACCTCGCTCGGCGTCTCCAACGTCTCCTTCGGCGTCTCGCCGCGGCCGCGCGCGGTCCTCAACTCGGTCTTCCTCCACCACTGCGTCGAGGCCGGGCTCGACCTGGCGATGGTCAACCCAAACCACATCACTCCGTACGGCGAGATCCCCGACGAGGAGCGCGAGCTGACTGACGACCTCGTCTTCAACCGCCGCGAGGACGCGCTCGAGCGCTTCATCTCCCACTTCGAGTCCAAGGGCGAGGAGGCCGAGGCCGAGGCCGCCGACCCGACCGCCGGGATGGAGCCCGAGGAGGCGCTCCACTGGCACATCCTGCGCCGCAAGAAGGACGGCGTCGAGGACTGGATCGACCGCTCGGTGGAGAAGATCGGCGCCGTCCCGACCCTGAACGAGGTGCTGCTGCCGGCGATGAAGGAGGTCGGCGACAAATTCGGCGCCGGCGAACTGATTCTGCCCTTCGTCCTGCAGTCGGCGGAAGTGATGAAGCGAGCGGTCGCCCAGCTCGAGAACTACCTCGACCGGATCGACGGCCACACCAAGGGCAAAGTCGTGATCGCGACCGTCTTCGGCGACGTCCACGACATCGGCAAGTCGCTCGTCAACACGATCCTGACCAACAACGGCTACACCGTGATCGACCTCGGCAAGCAGGTGCCGGTCGACGCGATCATCGAGGCCGCGGTCGAAAACGAAGCCGACGCGATCGGCCTCTCCGCCCTGCTGGTCTCGACCTCGAAGCAGATGCCGACCTGCGTCGCCGAGCTGCACCAGCGCGGGCTCGGATTCCCGGTGCTGATCGGCGGCGCCGCGATCAACCGCGACTTCGGCCGCCGCACGCTCTACCCGAAGGGCAAAGAGTCCGACGAGGTCTACGAGCCCGGCGTCTTCTACTGCAAGGACGCCTTCCAGGGCCTGGACACGATGGATGCGTTGGTCGACGACGCCGCCCGCGCGGCGCTGGTCGAGCGAATCCGGGCCGAGGCCAAACAGCTGCGCGAGAAGCCGGTGGTCGTCGACGACTCGCCGCCGACGACCGACGACAGCGTCCGCTCCGCCGCTCGCACCGACGTGCCGATCCCGGCGCCGCCCTACTGGGGCGCGCGCGAGGTCCCCATCGACCTCGCCGACGTCTACCCCTACCTCGACCGCCACGTGCTGTTCAAGCTGCACTGGGGCGGCAAAGGCATCAAGGGCGAGGCCTGGCGCGAACTGGTCGAGGGAACTGCCGAGGACGAGGGCTTCGCGCCGCGCCTGGAGCGGATGTGGCGCGAGCAGGACTACCTGCACCCGCGGGCTCGGCTCGGCTACTTCCCCTGCAACGCGGACGGCAACGAGCTGGTCGTCTTCGACCCCGAGAACCCGGACCGGGAGCTCGAGCGCCTCGTCTTCCCGCGCCAGCCCAAGCACGACCGGATCTGCCTCAGCGACTTCTACCGCCCGCTCGACTCCGGCGAACGCGACGTCGTCGCGCTGCAGGGAGTCACGGTCGGACCCGAGGTGACCGAACTGATCGAGAAGCTCGAGGCCGAAGGCGAGTTCGCCGAGCAGCTCTACGTTCACGGCCTCGGCGTGCAATCGGCCGAGGGCCTGGCCGAGTGGCTGCACTCGGAGGTCCGCCGCGGGCTGGCGATCGACCTCGACCAGGGTCGCCGCTACTCGTGGGGCTACCCGGCCTGCCCGGACCAGTCCGAGCACGAGAAGGTTTGGCGCCTGCTCGACCTGGAAGCGATCGGGATGACCCTCTCCGACGGCTTCGCGGTGATGCCCGAGCAGTCGACGGTGGCGATCGTCGCCCACCACCCGCAGGCGGTCTACTTCGGCATGAAGTCCGGCTTCATCCCGGCCGAACAGTCCCACGACGAGCTGATCGCCGGGACCGAGCGCGGCGGCGACCTGCCGCCCGAGTCCGACCCCGATTCGGAGGAGTCCGAGGACCCCGAACCGGCGGCCGCCGGCTAGGCCGGCCGCGCCTTGGGCTGAACCGCGATCCCGCCCTCAGTGGAGGGCGGGCTGCAGCACCGGCCGCTGCCAGGTGCGACCGGCGTAGGCCACCTCGAAGCCGACCCGGATCAGGTTGCGAGCCGCCTCCGACGGACGCTCGGGCGTGCAACCCCAGAGCTCGACCACCACCGTGTGGCAGCCGGCCGCCGCGGCATCGATCAGCCGCCGGCGCAGCAGCGCCGTGTGGCAGCCGTGGCCGCGGGCGTGCTCGAGCGTGTTGCCGGGACCGAACTGGGCGACGCCGTCGTTGATCATCATCGCGGCCGTCGCCACCACCGGCTCGTTCGGCGCCAGAGCTGCGGTGTAGCAGCGCCAGTTCTCGCGCTGCGGCAGCGAGAAGAAGAGCGTGCCGGCGTGCATCGGCAGGTTCATGCCCTCGGCGGCGATCGCGCTCAGCGCTTCGCCGTCGATTTCGTCCTGACCGAGCTCATAGATCGTGATCCGCGGATCCGGAGCCGGGTAGGGAGGCGCGGTGCTCCGAACCAGCTTGACCCAGCCGTCGGCCTGTTCGTAGCCGCGTTCGTCGAGCCAGGCGTCCGCAGCACCAGCCCCGGGCCGGCAGCTCGCGACCGGGATCCGGAAGTGAACTTCGCGCGAGCGCATCCATTCGATCGCGGCGGCCAGGTGGCCGTCCTCGATCGCGCCGGGCTCGGCGGCGCCTTGAATCTGATTGAGGATGACGAACTCCGGCAGGTCGCCGAACGCGGTCGCCTGCACCGGCCCGAACCGCTCCACTTCGACCCCCGATTCCGTCACTGCTGCCGGCACGACAGATGTCCACATGTCCCGCCGGAACTGCTGGGTAACCCTCTCAAGCACAGCCGAGTCGTATTCCATAGACCCCTCGCCTCAGGCAGCTTTGCTTCCCCACCACTTTCCGCCGACTTTACGGAACCAGCGTGGTCTTTGCTGAGAAATTTTCGATAAGCCGGACGACCGCCCTAGGTACAACCGGGCAGCGGCAGACCGAAGCCGCGGAAGACAGCATCGAGAAGGGGGGCCGGCGCCGGCTGGATGGACTCAGCGCCGACCTCGCGCCTCCTCGTAGCCAGGAGTGCCGGCCTGGGAATGGTGGCGGCACGCCTCCTGGTGCATCCTAGATCAATACACCACAGTTTTTTATAGATCAGCGAACTTTTTCCCTAAACAACGTGTTCGCGACTCGGTTCGCCGCCGCGGGCGCGCGGCTTCGGCTCGAGCCGAACCGGCGCAGTCGACAGCGCCTGGACCCGCAGATCGCTCCAGGTGAGGCCCTCGCGGACCAGCGCCGGCAGGCCGAGGGCGACGGCGGTGGCAATCTCGACTGCCTGCAAGATGACGCCGTAGGCGAGCGCGTCGGCGGTGCTGATTCCGAACCCGGTGTGGAGGACGCTGACCACCGCGGCCTGGAAGATCCCGATGTTCGACGGCGTCGCCGGCACCACCGCGGTCACATTGACCGCGAAGAGGACCGCCGCCGCCGCGCCGATTCCCGCCTTGCCGTCGAGGTTGAGCGCGTAGAGCAGAGCCCAGCAGGCGGAGAGCTGGATCGCCCAGGCCAGCAGCTGGGCCGCCGCCGCGGGGATGCCGCGACGGGGGTTGCGGAAGACGGTGAGGCCGGCCCGGACCTGGACCAGGGCGCTGTGCACGACCGCCCCGACGCGCGCCATGCGGCCGTTGCCGTTGCGGCGCATCAACAGCGGCGCAATCAGGACGACGAGGAGGAGGAGCGCTGGCACCAGGCTGAAGAGGAAGAGCTGCTTCGTGCCGGAATGGAAGAGCGGCGTCGCCGAGACGATGATCACCCCGAGCAGGACCAGGGCAACGAGGTTCAGCATCGTCTGCGAGACCAGGGTGCCGACCAGAACCGGGAAGGTTTCCCGCATCCGCCCGGTCCGCCGGGCCAGAGTCAGAGCCCTCGCCGGCTCACCGAGGCGAGCGGGCAGGGTCGCCGACATCAGCACCCCGACCATCGTCGCCGAGGTAACGTCGCGACGACGGATCGGCCGGTTCGGCAGCGCCGCGCGCGCGATCCAGTACCAGGAGGCGGCGCGGAAGAAGAGTGAGATCCCCATCAGCCCACAGGCGACGAGGACGAGGGTGAAGTTGGAGCGGACGATGCTTTCGACCACCTTGTCGACGCCGATTTTTTCCGCCGCCAGGACAGTCAAGCCGATCCCGAGCGCGGCGGCGACGCCGAGGCCGATGCGGCGGGCAACGCGGCGGCCGCGCTTTCCTTCGCGGGCGAGCGGCGGGTCGAGGGAAGGCAGTTTCTGGGCCGGGACCTTGGGCTCGCCGTCGGCCGGGCGCACGCCCGCCCAGTGGGCGAGCTTCTGGCCGGCGCCAACCGGCTGCGGCGCCTCGATCGCCCGCTCGTAGACGGCGGTTACCTCGTCGGCGACCCGCGGCCAGGCGTAGCGCTGGGCACTGCGGCGGGCGGCCTCTCCCATCTCCTGCAAGCGCCCGGGCTCGTGGTACACGCGCTGCAGCTCCTCGGCCAGGCGCTGGGGGTCGGCGGGCGGGACGAGGATGCCGTCGACGCCGTCGGTGACGACGTCGCTGTAGCCGGCGATCTCGGATGCGATCACCGGCGTGCCGGCAGCGAACGCCTCGGTCAGGACCATCCCGAAGCTCTCGCCCGAAAGCGAGGGCGCGCAGAGCAGATCGGCCTCGTGCAGCTCACGCCAGAGGGCATCGCCGGAGACCCGGCCGCGAACGTCGATCGACTGCATCAGCTCGGGATCCGTCAGGTAGCGGAGGACGTCCTCGCGCTCGGCCCCGATAACGGTCAGCCGCGAGGGCACATGCTCGACCAGAGCCCCGAAGGCGGTGAGCAGGATCGGCAGCCCCTTGCGCTCCTCGGGCCGGCCGACGAAGAGGATCCGCAAGTCCGACCCGGGCGCGCGCGGCGTGTCGGGCGGCGCATCGACGTCGACGCCGTTGGGGATGATCGTGTAGCGACCGCCGTACCAGCGGCGCCCGGTCCAGGCCGCCGCCTCGGAGACCGCGATCCGAGCCGAAAGCCGATTGAACAGGCGGCGGGCGCCGACCCCGTTGGCGATGTAGTTGGGGACCGGCTTGGTCGAGTAGGTATGGAAGGTGCCGACCACCGGCGTCTCCCGCGCCCCCAGGGTCGCGTTCCAGCCGACCAGCGGCACCAGCGGCTCGTGGACGTGGAGGACGTCGAAGTCGCCGGCGCGGACCTCGCGACGGGGCAGGTAGACGCCGCTCGGGGTAACCGCGATGTTGGAAATCGCGCCGTTGGCGCCGAGCGCGAAGCTGCGGCCGAGCGGGGTCACGTATTCGGGCAGGTCGCGCGGTTCCGGGGCAGCCCGGTGTGTGGCACGGCTGAGCCGCCCCGGAGGGTCGAAGGGGGCGAGCACGCGGACGTCATGGCCACGGCCGAGAAACTCCTCGGCGAGAGCCTCGACGTGCTGGTTGACGCCGCCTCGATAAGACCAGGAATATGGCGAGACGAGACCGATACGCACGAGCCCTAAAGGGTAGGGCATCGATCGGGCCTAGTTCGTGACCAGTCGCACTTTGGGACCAGGCGTGGGACTGCGGCGCGGCCGCTCGGCTAGAGACGCGTCACGATCACCGCGAACGCGCTTGCGAACACGGTTCCGGCCAGGCCCCAACCGATCTGGATCAAGGTGCGATTCAAGGCGGTGAGATCGGACCGCAGGCCGATCATCCCCGACTTGAGATCGCTTACGTCGGATTTGAGGCCGCTGACGTCCGACTTCAGATCGCTTACATCCGACCTGAGCTCCCCGACTCGTTGGTTGAGGTCGTCGAGACGCGAATCGGTCCAGGTGGATCTCATCGACTCCATGCTCCAAAGGCTAGGGATCAAGGCTTCACGCGTGGCGCACGAAAGTGTAACTTTTTGTCTACGGAGTCGTGCTCTTTTTTGCTCTCGGCCCAAGCAAAGCCCGTGAACACCAGCAGATACGCGGTGCCGACCTCGAGCAGGAGGGCGCCGGAGTCGTTGGCGAGGGTGCCGACCGCGGTCGCGGCGACGGCGCCGATCAGGCCCGCCCGCAGCGCCGGCGCCGGTCGCAGCCAGGCTTGAAGGCGATCGCGGCGCCAGATCGCCAGCCCGACGAGGATCGCGATCACCGGCAGGAAGACGAGCAGGACCGGACGGGCGAAGCTGTGGGCGGAAAGCTGGAGGCGGCGCTGGGCGACGTCGGCGAGGTCGCCGAGCCCGCCGGCATCGAGGACCGAGCGGGTCAGGTGGGCATTGGCGCCGGAGACGAGGTCGATCAGCGCCAGCAGGGCGAGAACGGCGAACGGCGCCGCGACCGCCGCCAGCAGCCCGCGGCGGCCGCGCTCTGCTGCCACCGCCGCGGCGATCGCCGCCCCGATCGGGAAGACGATCGCGGCGCCGACGTCGGCGCCGAAGCGGCCGGCGGCGAAGACGAAGGCACAGAGAAGGCCGACGAGCAGGAAGGCAGCGGCCGAGCGCTCTCGCGATGCCGCCGGGGCGAAGCCGGCGAGGGCGGCGCCGGTGCCGGCGACGACCAGCACCGCCAGCAGCGCCTCGAGCTCGTTGCCGATCCCGTAGAAGCGGACACCGAGACCTGGATTCGGTCCCAGCAGCGAGAGCGAGGTCAGCGGCGAGCCGGCGATCACGTCGACGCCGTAGGTGAGCACGGTCAGGCCGGCGGCAACCGCCAGCGCCCGGTAGCCGCGGAAGAGAGCCAGCGTCAGCGCCCCCAGGGCCGGCGCGCCGAGCAGGACGAGCAGCACTTCGGCGCTCTCGCTCGGTTCGAGCGCGGCGCCGAGCAGCATCAGCAGCGGCATGTAGACGATCGCGAGGCCGGCGAGGCGCACCGCCGGCCGGGCGAAACGGCCGCGGCTCGCGGCGGCCGCCAGCGCCAGCAGCCCGAGCCAGACCAGCAGGCTCCAGCCGATCACCGGCCCGCGGCGGTGGCCGATCACCGCCATCCGCGCCCCCAGCGATTCGATCGCCACCGCGTCGACCGAGCCCTCGCTGCGGATCGCCTCCCCTGACATTTCCGCGGGAACGTCGATCCCGAAGTGGTCGAGAATCGTCGGCGCGACGTCGGTCGAGAGCACGTAGCCACCGGTGCGGGTGCTGTCCGAGCTGAGGTCCCCGTCGAAGCCGCGGCCGGCGATCCCGATCGGCAGCGGGTCGTCGTCCTTGCCGGTCGGGCGGGCGATCGCGATCAGGAGATCGTCGCCGTGCAGCCCGCGGACAGCGGCGCGGGCCGCCGCCAGAGTGCCGGGCTCGACCCGATACGAGCTCGTTTCCGGATGCCCGATCCCGATCCCGGGGGCAAACCCCAGCGCGCATGACCAGGGTCCTTCGGAAAAGACGAAGACGTTGCTTCCCCGCAGGCTCGAGGGCAGCAGAAACGGCACGATCTCGGCCGGTGCCGATTCGGCCCTCTTCGTCACTTCTTCCTGCCAGGCCTGGCAATCGCGAGTGAGCGGCGGCAGCGGTTCGTCGTAGAGCGAGTCGAAGACCCTGTTGCCCTGGCTGATGTCCAGGTAGGTCTGCTGCGCCGAAACCGACCCCAGCCCGGCGCTCATCAAGCCTGGCGAGAAACCCGCCGCGGCCAGCTGCGCGACCGTCGTTTGCGGCGGCAGCCAGAGCAGAGCCACCCGCCCCTGCTCACGGCTCGCCGCTGCTGCCTCACCACCGAATCCCGGCGTGATTCCACCCAGGGCCGCGAGCAGCGCGAGCGCTATCGTGGCCCCGATGGCTGACCGCACTTTCGCCAAGTTCAGCTTCTTCAAGATCGATCCCGCCTGGCGCCGACGCGACGCCGAGCTGCGCGCCGCCGACAAGCAGGAGTTCCTCGCCGCCTGTGAGGACTTCGCCGTCGACCGGTCGCTGCGCGCCTACTCAACCATAGGAACGCGGGGCGACGTCGACCTGGTCCTGCTCAGCCAGAGCCCGAACCTCGCCGACATCCACACCTTCCACGTCGTCCTCGGTCAGAGCGGCCTCGCCAAGTGGAGCGAGACGCCGTACTCGTTCCTCTCGATGACGAAACCCTCGCCTTACTCCGAGGAGCAGGCGCGGCCGGAGATCTGCACCTCCGAGCGCAAGTACCTCTTCCTCTACCCGATGATCAAGCAGCGCCGCTGGTACGGGCTGCCGCCGGAGGAGCGCGGCCGGATCATGAAAAGCCACATCGAGGTCGGCCGCCGCTACCCGGAGATCACGATCAACACGACCTACTCCTACGGAATCGACGACCAGGAGTTCGTCGTCTGCTTCGAGGGCGACGACCCGGGCATGTTCCTCGACCTCGTCAACGAGCTGCGGCCGACCGAGTCGAGCGAGTACACCGAGCTGGAGACGCCGATCTTCACCTGCGTCGCGATGTCGGTCGGCAAGGCCCTCGACGCGCTGGACGGGACCCCGAGCGCGGTGCCCGCCGGCTCGCCGGCCCTAGGCTGAGTCCCGACTTTCCCTATCCTTTCGCGCTCGCCAGACCCGCTAGCAGGGGGAGACGCAATGACCCAGATCGGTAGCCCAGAGAACCCACTTCGAGTCGCCATCGTCGGCGCCGGACCGTCCGGCTTCTACGCTGCCGAGCACATCCTCAAGGGCGAGGACCTGCACGCCCAGGTCGACCTCTTCGACCGCCTCCCCACCCCCTTCGGCCTCGTCCGCGGTGGAGTCGCGCCCGACCATCCCAAGATCAAGTCGGTGATCCGCGTCTACGAGAAGACCGCTGCGCGCGAGGGCTTTCGATTCTTCGGCAACGTCAAGGTCGGCCACGACATCGAGGTCGAGGACCTCGAGCGCCTCTACCACGCGATCGTCTACACGGTCGGCTGCGAGACCGACCGCCAGCTCGGCATCCCGGGCGAGGACCTGCCCGGCAGCCACGCGGCCACTGCCTTCGTCGGCTGGTACAACGCCCATCCCGACTACGCCGAAGAGGATTTCGACCTCTCCTGCGAGCGCGCCGTCGTCATCGGCAACGGCAACGTGGCGATGGACGTCGCCCGCATGCTGGCGT
>DASSLT010000040.1:0-97116 GCA_035689305.1 Solirubrobacterales bacterium
GCTCGGACATGACCGTGCCGATCGCCCGCCTTGTCGCCAGCCGCTTCGCCGCCGCCCAGGAGCCGCCGTACCGGCTCTCCTACCTGGCCAGCGCCTACCGCGCGGTTCGCCCGCAGCGCGGCCAGATGCGGGAGATGGTCCACGCCGGCGTCGAGCTGATCGGCGCCTCCCCCGAGGAGGGGACGGTCGAGGTGATCGAGGTGCTGGAGGCGGCGCTCGACGCCGCCGGCCTCGACCGGGCCGTGATCGGGCTCGGTGACGCCGACCTCTACCGCCAGCTGCTGACCGAGTTCGGGATCGAGGGCGAGGCCCGCGACACGATCCTGGCGCGCCTGGCCACGCACGACATGGTCGGCCTCGAGGCGGAGCTGGCGGCCGTTCGCGGCCTCGGCGACGACCAGATCGCCACCTGCGTCGCGCTCGCCCAGATGCGGGGCGGTCGCGAGGTGCTGGAGCAGGCTCGCGGCCTCGGCGGCGCCGCGGTCGAGCGGGCGACCGCGCAGATGCAGACAACCTTCGACGCGCTCGAGCAGCGCGGCGTCGCCGACCGGGTCCAGATCGACCTCGGCCTCCTGCGTGACCTCGGCTACTACAGCGGCGCGATCCTCGAGGTCTACGACCCCGCCCTCGGCCACATCCTCGGCGGCGGCGGCCGCTACGACAACCTGATGCGGCGCTTCGGCGTCGACCTGCCGGCGGCGGGCTTCGCGCTCTACCTCGAGCGCGTCCACGTCGCCCAGATGGAGGAGGAGCGGCGGCGGAGGGCGGCCTCATGAACCCCAACGTGGCGGCCAGCATCGCCCGCGCCGACGGCCCCCTGAAACTGGCGGTGCCGCGCGGGGCGCTCCTCCGCGAAACCCTCGACGTCCTCGACGAGATCGGCATCGACACCTCCGGGCCGCGCAGCGACTCGCGCTCGTTGATCTTCGAGACCGCCGGCGTCACCTTGGTGACGATGCGCCCTTCCGACGTTCCCACCTACGTCGAGGCCGGCGCTGCCGACGTCGGCATCACCGGCAAAGACGTGCTGCTGGAGCAGGCCGACCGCGCCGTCTACGAGCTGCTCGACCTCGGCTTCGGCCGCTGCCGGATGGTGCTCGCCGGCCGCCGCGGCGACGCCAGCCTCGGCGAGGCCCAGCGGCGGCTGGGGATGATGCGGATCGCGACCAAGTACCCGCGGATCGCCGAGCGCCACTTCGAGGAGACCGGGCGCCAGGTCGAGGTGATCGAAGTCAAGGGCTCGGTCGAGCTGGCGCCGCTGATCGGCCTCGGCGACGGGATCGTCGACCTCGTCGCAACCGGCCGCACGCTGGAAGAGAACGACCTCGAGGTCCGCGAGGAGATCGTCGAATGCACCGCCCGCTTCGTCGCCAACCGGGTCGCCCACAAGCTGCGGGCGGCCGAGGTCGACGAGCTGACCGCGAAACTGAGAGAGGCGAGCGGCCGATGAGAACGCGCCGCTTCGACTGGGGGGGAGCGGCCGCGACGGCGGCGGCGATCCGCGCCTGGGTGGCCGAGGCCGCCGAGCCGGTCGACGTCGTCCCGATCCAGCGCGACGTGATCGAGCGCGGCGACGAGGCGGTGCTGGAGCTGACCGCGCGGCTCGATGCGGCCGAGAATCCGCCGAGCTCGCTGCGGGTCGACCCGGCGCTGGCGGCGGCCGCCCTGGCGGAGCTCGACCCGGCCCTGCGAGAGGCGCTCGACGTCGCCGCCGACAACGTCCGCGCCGTCGCCGTCGCGCAGCTCGCCGAGGAGCGCAAGCAGGTCGAGCTTCCCCAGGGCCAGAAGGTGACGATCCGCTGGCTCCCGGTTGGGGCCGCCGGCATCTACGCGCCCGGCGGCCGCGCCGCCTATCCCTCGAGCGTCCTGATGTGCGCGATTCCGGCCCAGGTCGCCGGCCTCGAGCGGATCGCCCTCGCCTCACCGCCCGGGCCCGACGGCCGCCTGCACCCGCTGGTGCTGGCCGCTGCCGCCCTCTGCGAGGTCGAGGAGATCTACTCGATGGGCGGCGCTCAGGCGATCTTCGCCCTCGCCCACGGCACCGAGACGGTGGCCAAGGTCGATGTCATCGCCGGACCCGGCAACGCCTGGGTGCGGGAGGCGAAGCGGCAGGTCTACGGCACGGTCGGGATCGACTCCCTCGCAGGGCCCTCGGAGCTGATGGTGATCGCCGGCCACGACACCGACCCGCAGTGGGCCGCACTCGACCTCTGCGCCCAGGCCGAGCACGGCGCCGACAGCCCGCTGATCGTCGTCGCCGTCGAGGAGCACGTGCTCGACGCGGTCGCCGCCGCGACCGAGGAGGCCGCGACCAGCCGCCCCACGGTCGCCGACGCTCCGTTCGCGCTGCTGCAGGTGCCCGATCTCTCCGACGCCGCCGACCTCGCCAACGCCTTCGCGCCCGAGCACCTCGAGCTCTTCGAGGAGGACGCGGTGCTGCTCGCCGAGCGGATCACCAGCGCCGGCTGCGTCTTCGCCGGACGCTACGGGGCGACCGCCTTCGGCGACTACGTCGCCGGCTCCAACCACGTGCTGCCGACCGGCGGCGCCGGACGCTTCACGGGCCCTTTGGGCCCCGCCGCCTTCCGCCGCCCGATCTCGACCGTCGAGATCCCGCCAGCCGCTGCCGCGGCGCTGGCGCCGCACGTCGACGCCCTCGCCAGGGCAGAGGGATTCCCAGTCCACGGCGAGTCGGGGATGATTAGGCGATGACCAGAACCGCTTCCAGAAATCGCAAAACGGCTGAGACCCAGATCGAGCTGTCACTCGACCTCGACGGGGGAGCGGCAAACGCCGCGACCGGCGTCGGCTTCCTCGACCACATGCTCGACCTGCTCGCCCGCCACGGCCGGCTCGGCCTCGAGGTCGAGGCCAGCGGCGACCTCGAGACCGGCGCCCACCACACGGTCGAGGACGTCGGCATCGTTCTCGGTCAGGCACTCGACGAGGCGCTCGGCGACCGTGCCGGGATTCGCCGCTACGGCTCCGCCGTGGTGCCGATGGACGAGTCGCTGGCCGAGTGCGCGATCGACATCTCCGGCCGCCCCTACTGCCACTTCGACGCCGACCTGCCGGCGGTATCGATCGCCGGCTTCGACACCGAGCTGGCGGAGGAGTTCTTCCGCGCCGTCGCCAACAGCGCCAAGGTGACGCTGCACGTGACCGTCCGCTACGGCACCAACGCCCACCACATGATCGAGGCCAGCTTCAAGGCCTTCGCCCGCGCCCTGCGGGTCGCGGTCTCGATCGACCCCGGGGAGAGCGGCGTGCCGTCGACCAAGGGGACGCTGAACGAATGAGTGGCGTCCGGATCACGATCCTCGACTACGGGATGGGCAACCTGCGCTCGGTCGAGAAGGCGCTCGAGCACGTCGGCGTGACGGCGACGATCAGCCACGACGCCGACGAGGTTCGCGCCGCCGATGGACTGATCCTGCCCGGCGTCGGCGCCTTCCCGCGGGCGATGGAGCGGATCCGCGAGCGCGACCTCGACGCGCTGCTTTCGGAGCGCCGCGAGGCGGGAGTGCCGATCCTCGGCATCTGCCTCGGCCTGCAGCTGCTCTTCGACTCGACCACCGAGCTCGGCGGCGCCACCGGCCTCGGCCTGCTCGACGGCGAGGTCTCCGGCCTCGACGCGGAGGGCCTGAAGGTGCCGCACATTGGCTGGTCGCCGGTCCGCTGGGAGCGGGGGTCGCGCCTGGCCGAGGGGATCGAGTCCGAGACGCCCTTCTACTTCGTCCACTCCTTCGCGCCGCACCCCAGCGACGAGCAGCTGCTCGGCTCCGCCGCCTACGGCGCCCGCTTCGCCTGTGCGGCTGAGAGCGACAACGTCTTCGGCGTTCAGTTCCACCCCGAGAAGTCGAGTGCCGCCGGCCTGCGGCTGCTCTCCAACTTCGCCGGGGTCTGCGCCTCGGTCCCCGCCTGAGCGGACGCTGAGGCCGTGATTCTCTACCCGGCGATCGACGTCCGCGGCGGCCAGGCCGTCCGCCTCCTGCAGGGCGATTACGCGCGCGAGACGATCTACGACGCGGATCCGGTGGCTGCGGCGCAGCGGTGGATCGGCGAAGGCGCGGAGTTCCTGCACGTGGTGGATCTGGATGGGGCCAAGGTGGGGGAGCCCCGGAACCTGGCCGCGATCGAAAGGATTGCCGCGCTTGGTTGCCCGATCCAGGTCGGAGGTGGGCTGCGGGACGCCGGCTCAGTCGCGGCGATCTTCGATGCCGGCGCCGAGCGGGTGGTGATCGGCACCGCGGCCCTGCGCGACCCGGAGTTCCTCGATTGGGTCGTGGCGGGGCACGGAGAGCGGGTCGTGGTTTCGGTCGATGCGAAAGAGGGACGGGTCGCTCTCCAGGGATGGACTGAAGCAAGTGAGAAGGGTGTGGTCGAGGCCGTCGCGGAGCTGAGCTCCCGCGGCGTGGCGAGGTTCCTCTGCACGGCAATCGAGGTCGACGGGACGATGGAGGGACCGGCGATCGGAGAGCTGAACGAAATCGCCGCCGCGACCTCAGCCCAAGTGATCGCCTCGGGCGGCGTCGGCACCCTCGCCGACCTCGAAGCCCTCGCCGCGCTCGGCGCCGAGGCCCCCAACCTCGAAGGCGCGATCGTCGGCCGCGCCCTCTACGAGCGCAAGTTCACCGTCGCCGAAGGAAACGAAGCGCTCCACTGACGCCGAGGTTGCCGTTTTATGCGAATAGCGCATCAAACGGCAACCTCGGCGCTCTAGGCTCTGGTCATGGTTCTTAAGCGGGTAATTCCTTGCCTTGACGTCGATGCGGGGCGCGTGGTCAAGGGGACGAACTTCGTCGGGCTGCGGGATGCGGGGGACCCGGTCGAGCTGGCCGAACGCTACGACGCCGAGGGCGCCGACGAGCTCGTCTTCCTTGACATCACCGCTTCGCACGAGAAGCGGGAGACGATCGTCGAGCTCGCCCGTCGCACCGCCGACAACGTCTTCATCCCGTTCACGATCGGCGGCGGCATCCGCTCGGTCGAGGACGCCCAGGCGGTGCTCGACGCCGGTGCCGACAAGGTCTCGGTCAACTCGGCGGCGCTGGCGCGGCCGGAGCTGCTGGAAGAGCTGGCGGCCCAGTTCGGCGCCCAGTGCGTGGTGATCGCGATCGACGCCAAGCGCGAGGACGATGGCTGGGGCGTCTACGTCAACGGCGGCCGCAAACTGGTCGAGGGCCGCGATGCGGTCTCCTGGGCCGAAGAGGCGGTGCGGCGCGGAGCGGGGGAGGTGCTGCTGACCAGCATGGACCGGGATGGAACCAATGATGGCTATGACATTCCCCTGACCAGAGCGGTTGCGGAGGCGGTCCCGGTCCCGGTCATTGCTTCGGGAGGGGCCGGCGAGCTCTCCCACCTGAGCGAGGCGATCGACGCCGGCGGCGCCGACGCCGTCCTCTGCGCCTCGATCTTCCACTACGGCCACTACCGCGTCCGCGAAGCCAAGGAGCGGCTGGCGCAGGACGGCATCCCGGTCCGGCTCTAGCCCGAAGCCAGGTCTTCTTCGAGGCCCGAGACGCCGGTCGAGCCGAGGATCTCGAAGCGGGCGAGTTCGTAAGGGGCGTCGCTTTCGGCGTAGCCGGGGATCTCGGTCGTGGCGCCGACGTAACCGGCGGCTTCGACCGCAGCGATCACGGTTTCGTCGAACTGGCCGGCCGGATAGCAGAAGTTATTCACCTCGACCCCGAATTCGTCTTCGAGCATTTCCTTCGACCCGTCGAGTTCTTCTTCGAGGCCGGTGGCATCGAGCGTGGTCAGGTCCGAGTGGTGGATCGTGTGCGAGGCCAGCTCCCAGCCGGCGGCGATCATCGCCTTGACGTTGCTTTCGTAAAGGTCCGAGCCTTCGGCCTTGAGATTGAGGACCCCGGTCCAGCCGTGCTTGCGCAGCTGCGGCAGGGCGAAGGTGAACTGCGGCCGGTAGCCGTCGTCGAAGGAGAGCACGACCGGCTTCGGCGGCAGCGTGCCGCCTTCGTACCAGGCTGCCTCCACCTGCTCCAGGGTCACCGCCTGGTAGCCGTTGTCGTCGAGCCATTCGAGCTCGTGGCGGAACTCGGGCCGTTCGACGTACAGCTCCGGGTACGGGGCGTCCGCCGGCGCTTCGCCGAGCACGTGGTACTCGAGGATCGGCACCGGCCCGGTGTGCGGTTCCCAGCCCGGCTGCGGCGTCGAATTGCGAACCTTGCCGCCGGATTCCGCCCCCGATCCCTTCTTGCCGCCCCCCTTCGACGGCGTGGTTGAGTTTCGTCCCGCTATCCGAGACGAACCTCTACCACGCTTGCTGGGGGACGACGAGGACGAGGCGATGGCGACGACGGCGACCACCGCGGCGATGATCGCGACCAAGGCGCCGCCGGCGAGCAGCCGGCGGCGGCGGATCTGGCGCTTGCGCTCGGCGCGTCGCGTCCGCAGCTCCTCACTGCGCCGCTGCGGCCCGTCTGGCCCATCTGTCGGTCGGCTCGCCATCCGTGCAGCGGGTCATGGTAGGGAAGGGCATCGATGCCGAGTTTGATTCCGCAAGAGAACCTCGCCTCCGCGCTGCGCGGCGCCTATCCGGAGCTGGGCAGCATCGCCGCTGCCGGCGGCGAGTGCGTCTACCTTGTCGGCGGCGCCGTCCGTGACCTGCTGCTCGGCCGGGAGCGCGGCGACATCGACGTCGCCGTGGTCGGCGACGCGGCCGAGCTGGCCGCCGCGCTCGGCGCCGAGACCGTCGCCGCACACGAGCGCTTCGGCACCGTCAAGGTCGTCCTCGACGGCCACGAGGTCGACCTCGCGACCGCCCGGACCGAGACCTACGAGCGCCCGGGAGCGCTGCCGACCGTGGCGCCAGCCGGCTCGATCGAGGCCGACCTGGCACGGCGCGACTTCACGCTCAACGCGATCGCGCTGCCGCTCGCCGACCCCGGCATCGTCGTCGACCCTCACGGCGGCCGCGCCGACCTCGAGGCCGGCCTGCTCCGGATCCTGCGCCCGACCTCGTTCATCGACGACCCAACGCGGGCGATCCGCGCCGCCCGCTACGCGGCCCGTTTCGGCTTCGCGCTCGTGCCGGAGACCGAGGAGCTGCTGCGGGCGACCGACCTGACGACCATCTCGGCGGAGCGCCGCGAGGCGGAGCTCTTGCGACTAGGGGCCGAACCGAGCGCGGCTGAGGGACTGGAACTGCTGGCTGGGTGGGGGCTGCTGCAGACGGGGGAGCACTGGGAAGCCCTTGCCGCGGCCCTGTCCGAATTGCTTGATGAATCGCCCTGGGCCGGGGAGGTCGATCCCGCCCAGGTCTGGATCGCAGCGGCTCGGGGGCCCCACGGTGACGTCCATGGCCTCGCCAACGCTCACCCCACCCAGCCCTCCCAGGCCGCATCCCTCGCCCGCCATCACAGCCCGACGGAACTGATCCTGGCCCGTGCCCTCGGCGCCGAGTGGCTTGACGACTACATGGGGGTCTGGCGCGACACCTCCCTCGAGATCGACGGCGACGACCTGGTCGCGGCCGGGATCCCGACCGGACCGGCGCTCGGCCGCGGCCTCGACGCCGCCCTCCGCGCCAAGCTCGACGGCGAGACCGCAGGCCGCGACGATGAGCTCGCCGTCGCCCTCGCGGCAGCCCGCGAGGGATAGCCGCGGACGCGATTTGTCATCGTGGGCGAGATGCGCTGGCAAGAGCACGACGGGATCAAGTGGCTGGTCGCCTCGATGGACGGGGCCCGGGTCGCGTTCTCAACGCGGCGCGGCGGCGTCAGCACCGGGTCCTTCGAGGGGCTCAACCTCGGCTACCTGACTGAGGACGAACCCGAAGCGGTGATCGAGAACCGGACGCGGCTGGCGCGGGTGCTGCGCTTGGAGGCCGGATCGATCCCGATCGCCCGCCAGGTTCACGGCAGCCGCATCATCCACCACACCGAGCCTCAGGAACCCTCGCCGTTCGCCGTTCCTGGATCGGAGCTGCCCGAGGCCGACGGGCACATCGTTACCGAGCCGGGTCTTGCACCGCTCGTCTTCGTCGCCGACTGCCTCCCGGTCGCGCTCCGCGGCCCAGGCGGCCTGGCGATGCTGCACTGCGGCTGGCGGCCGCTGGCGGCCGGGATCATCGCCGACGCCGCCGAGACGGTCGGCGCCACCGAGGCCGTGATCGGTCCTGGCATCGGTCGCTGCTGCTACGAGGTCGGCCGCGAGGTCCTCGACGCCTTCGCCCCGCTCGGCGACGGAATCGCCGACGGCCGCATGCTCGACCTCGCCGAGGTCGCGCGGCGGCTGCTGGCCGAGGCTGGGGCCGAAAGCGTCCAGAGCGCCGGCCTCTGCACGTCCTGCAACCCGGAGCTCTTCTTCTCCCATCGCCGCGACGCCGGTCGCACCGGCCGCCAGGCCGGACTCGCCTGGCTGACCCCGACCCGCTTCGCCGGGGAGGCCTGAGTGGCGGAGCTCGTCCACGGCATCGATCCAGCAAAGGTCGCCGCCAACCTCGAGCAGGTCCGGGTCGAGGCGGGGGAGGGAGTCGAAGTCCTCGTCGCCTGCAAGTACGTGCCGCTGGGGGAGATGGGAGCGCTGGCCGAGGCCGGGGTGACCCTGGTCGGCGAGAACCGCCAGCAGGACCTCGCCGCCAAGCACGAGCGCTTCGGCGAGCTCTTCAGCTGGGACTTCATCGGCAACCTCCAGAGCCGAAAGGTGAAGCAGATCCTGCCCCTGTGCCGGCTGATCCACTCGGTCGCGACCGACTCGGTCCTCGACCAGCTCGGCAAGCACGGCACGCCCGATACCGAGGTCCTGGTCGAGGTCAACGTCGCCGAAGAGGAGGGCAAGGGCGGCGTCGCCCCGGCCGAGCTCGCCGAGTTCATCGCCCGCTGCCCGGTCAAGGTCGGCGGCCTGATGACGATGCCGCCGTTCAGCCAGGATCCCGAGGCCTCGCGGCCCCATTTCGCCCGCCTCGCCAAGCTCGCGGACGCCAACGGGCTGCAGCGGCTCTCGATGGGCACCTCGCAGGACTGGCGGGTGGCCGTGCAGGAGGGGGCGACGATCATCCGCTTGGGCACCGCGCTGTTCGTGTGATTCGGCGCTAATCTCCCCTGCATATGTAAAGGAGTCGGCCCCTTCAGGCCGAAAGACGCCCCACATGGCCCTTCGCGACAGCTGGCATAGAGCACTGGTTTACTTCGGTCTGGCCGAGGATCACGACTACGGTCCCGAATACGAGGACGAATTCGAGCCCGAAACCGGCTCCGAGGAAGTCTTCGAGGCCCGCCGCGAGCGCGGCGACCGTGACCAGGGTTCGGTCCGGCGCCTGCCGACCTCGCGCCGCGCCCGCCGCGACGAGATCGACGACATCTTCGCCGACGACGAGCCGATCGCCGCCAGCCGCACGCGGACGCTGCGCCCGGTCGACAACGGCAACGACATCCAGGTCCACCTGGTCATCCCCCGCAACTTCAACGACGCCCAGCAGGTCGCCGACCAATTCAAACGGTCGGTGCCGGTGATCCTCAACCTGCAGACCGCCGATCACGAGCTCTCGAAGCGGATGATCGACTTCTGCTCCGGACTCACCTACGCGCTGGACGGCGGCATGCAGCGGATCGCCGAGAAGATGTTCCTGCTGACGCCGCGCAACGTCGAGGTCTCCGCCGAGGAAAAGGCGAGGCTGATCGACAAGGGCTTCTTCAACCAGTCCTAGCGCTCACCGGATCTTCACAGCGCCTAAACGCGAGGGCGACATCGCGCCCTCTGCCCGTTCCTAGGTTGCGGCTGTCTCGCAATTTGACCTAGGAGGAATTGATGAAGCGCAAGCGATTCGCTTTTCTGCTCGCTGCCGCGCTCGCTGTTGCCGCAGTGGGCGCCGGCGTCGCGATCGCGGGCAGCCCGCTCGAAGAAGGTGACGCGAAGGAAAAGTCGTTCCGGAAGGCACTGAGCGACAACAGCCCCCGCGACGTGATCTTCTTCCTCGGCGACGGGATGGGCACGCAGGAGATCACCGCCGCCCGCTACTACCTGGGCGTCAACAATCCCCTCAACGTCGACCGTCTGCCGCTGACCGGTTTCGACACCACCTGGTCGGTGAAGCCGGCGGCCAGTGCCCCGTACCTGCCCGACTACGATCCCGACTCGGCTTCGACCGGGACCGCCTGGGCGACGGGTCAGAAAACGATCGACGAGCGCATCTCGCAGGGCCCCAGCAGCGGTGAAAAAGTCCCGGGCACGAACCTCGAAACGGTTCTCGAGAAGGCCCAGGCCGCGGGCAAGAAGGTCGGCAACGTCTCGACCGCGGAAATCACCGACGCGACCCCGGCGGTGCTCGCCTCGCACATCTCGCTGCGCGGCTGCCAGGGCCCGTCCAGCATGGCCGCCTGCCCGCTGGAGACCAAGGCGGCCGGCGGTCTCGGCTCGATCGCCGAGCAGGAGGTCGACCACAAAGTCGACGTGCTCCTCGGCGGCGGTCGCTCGCGCTTCACGCAGCCGATCACCGGCGGGCCGTTCACGGGCAAAAACGTGATCCAGTCGGCTGAAGCCCAGGGCTACAAATACGTCGAAGACGCCACCTCGCTGGCGAACTACGACAACAAGAACAAGCCGGTCCTCGGCCTCTTCAACAACGGCAACATGTCGCTCGAGTGGACCGGCCCGACCGCGACGCTCGGCAAGGGCAACCAGCCCTCCGTGCCGTGTACCGAAGGCGCTCGCCCGGCCAACGAGCCGAGCCTGGCGGCGATGACCAAAAAGGCGATCCAGCTCCTGCAGAACCAGAAAGGGTTCTTCCTCCAGGTCGAGGGTGCCTCGATCGACAAGCAGGACCACGCCACCAACGCCTGCGGTCAGCTCGGCGAGACGGTCGCTTTCGACGAAGCGATCGGCGTCGCGCTCGACTACCAGGAAACCCACCCGGACACGCTGATCGTCGTCACCGCCGATCACGCGCACACGAGCCAGATCGTGTCTGAGGACGCCAGCGCCAGCGGTCTGCCGACCGGCTACTCGACCAACCTGCTGACCAAAGACGGTCAGACGCTGAGCCTCACCTACGGGACCGCCGGTTACGGCGGCGAAGGCAAAGCTCCGGTTGCGCCGAGCGGCGTTAGCCAGCAGCACACCGGTGCTGTAGTCCCGGTCTGGGGCGGCGGTCCGCGCGCCCTGCGGGTGCTCGGGACCAACGATCACACGGACCTGTTCAGCACGCTGGGCGGGTAGAGCACCGACGGACGGGTCCTGTCACCGGGGGAGACGCCTGCGGGCGAGGTTTTCGTTCTCGGCATCTCCCCCGGTGCCACCCGCCCGGGGGTCCGCTGCACGGCTCAGCGATACTCCCGGTCATGCTTATTGGCTTCGTGGGATCGGGCAGCATGGCGGCCGCGATTGCTCGCGGCTGGGCCGGGAACGGCGACTCGATGCTGTTCTCGGACGCCGGCTCAGGGCGAGCTCGCGAGCTCGCCGAGGAGTTGGGCGGCGAGGTTGCTTCGAATGAGGAGATCGCGGCGCGGGCGGACCTCGTCGTCGTCGCCGTCAAGCCGGCGAAGCTGGACGAGGTGGCGCCGCAGCTGGGCGCGGCCAAGGAGGTCGTCTCGATCCTCGCCGCGGTCCCGGTCGCCCGCCTGCAGGAAGCCCTGCCGGGGGCAACGCGGGTCCTGCGGGTGATGCCCAACGTCGGCGTCGAGGTGCGCAAGGGCGTGCTCTGCGTCGCCGGCGAGGCGAGCGCCGAGACGCGCGCGAAGCTGGAGCTGCTCGGCCACGTCGTCGAGCTGCCCGACGCCGACTTCGACGAGGCGACGGCGATCATGAGCTGCGCCCCCGCTTACCTGGCGCTGGCGGTCGAGGCGCTCGCCGACGCCGGCGCCGCGGCCGGCCTCGACCCCGGGCTCGCCCGCGAGCTGGTCGTCGAGACGACCGGCGGCACCGCCGAGCTGCTGCGGATCCGCCACCCGGCCGACGTCCGCAGAGCGGTCGCCTCGCCCGGCGGCAGCACCGAAGCCGGGCTGGAAGCGCTCGACCGCGAAGGGGCCCGGCGGGCGTTCGAGGCGGCGGTCGAGGCTTCGCTGGAGAGGATGCGAGGGTGATCCCGCTCGCCGCCAGCGTGGACGTCGCCGACTACGTCGACGCCCTCTTCGTCGTCTACCTGATCCTGATCCTGATCAACGTCCTGCTCTCGTTCGTTCCCCGGATCCCGTACTACCCCTGGCTGCGGGCGGTGCTCGACTTCATCACCGAGTCGACCGACCCCTACCTGAACCTGTTCCGGCGCGTGCTGAAACCGGTCGGCGGTGGCGGCATGGCGATCGACCTCAGCCCGATGCTGGCGATCGTCGTCCTCCTAGTGGCGCGGGGGATCGTCGTCGACGTAATCCTGCGATGAGCCGGGCCGCGCCCCGGGCCTGGTGGCTGGCTGGGGCCCTCTGCGCGCTCGTCGTCCTCCTCGACCAGGTCGCGAAGGGGATCGTCACCGACGAGATCGTCCTCGGCGAAAAGGTCGACGTCCTCGGCCCGTTGAAGCTCACTCTCTCGCACAACGAAGGCGTCGCCTTCGGTCTCGCCGGCGGCTCCGGCGCGCCGCTGGTGATCGTCACCGTGGTCGCGCTCGGCGTCGTCCTCTTCCTCTTCTCGCGCAACCCGGCGCGGCCGCTGATGTGGATCGCGACCGGCCTGCTCGCCGGCGGCGCGATCGGCAACCTGGTTGACCGCATCCGCCAGGGCTACGTCGTCGACTTCATCGAATTCCCGCACTGGCCGCCGTTCAACCTCGCCGACTGCGCGATCAGCGTCGGCGTCGTCCTGCTCGTCCTCATCTACCTGCGCGAAGCCGAGCGCGCGCCCGAGAGTGGCTGAGCCCGAGCTGCGAATCGTCCACCTCGACGAGGCGCTGGCCGTCGTCGACAAGCCGGCCGGTCTCGTCGTCCACCCGGCGCCCAGCCACACCGGGCCGACCCTGGTCAGCGAGCTGGCCGACGTCCTCGGCGGCGGCGGTGACCCGGAGCGGCCGGGGATCGTACACCGGCTCGACAAAGGGACCAGCGGCCTGCTCGTCGTCGCCCGCGACGACGAGACCCATGCGGCACTGCAGGCGCTGGTCCAGCGCCGCGAGGTCGAACGCGTCTACCTGGCGCTGGCCGGGGGCAGGATCAGCTCGCGAACGGGCACGATCGACGCCCCGATCGGCCGCGCCGCCCGCCAGCGCCACCGGATGGCGGTCTCCGGCGCCGCCTCGCGCCAGGCTCGGACCCATTTCGAGGTCTTGGAGCTGCTGCCGCGCGAGAGCTTCCTGCAGGCGCGCCTGGAGACCGGCCGCACGCACCAGATCCGCGCCCACTTCGCCGCCATCGGCCACCCGCTGACCGGCGACACCACCTACGGCGGCGCCGAGCGCTACGGGCTGGCGCGCCAGTTCCTGCACGCCCACCGGCTCGCCTTCGAGCATCCCCGCAGCGGCGAGCAGCTGAGCTTCGAGTCGGAGCTGCCCGAGGATCTGGCGGCAGCCCTGGAAGCGGCCCGCGCCGGGTAGAGCTAGAGCGCGCCCCGGGCGGCTGCAGCCCTCTACAATCACGCTTTCGGAAACCAACCCCCGCTCAGGGCGAACCGGATCCTGCCTGTGCCACCTGGCCAGGTCCCGGCAAGCGGAGCGGGTGATTCACCCAAAGACCAAGGAGATTCTCAATGCCCGAGGCAGGTCTCAAAGAGCTGCTCGAGGCCGGAGTTCACTTCGGCCACCAGACGCGTCGCTGGAACCCGAACATGCGCCGGTTCATCTTCGGCGAACTCGACGGGATCCACATCATCGACCTGCTGCAGACCGAGGCGCTGCTGGAGAACGCGCGCCGTTTCGCCGGCGAGCTCGCCAGCGGCGGCGGCACGGTGCTGTTCGTCGGCACCAAGAAGCAGGCCCGCGACACGGTCCAGGAATGGGCTGACCGCTGCCAGATGCCGTACGTCAACAAGCGCTGGCTCGGCGGTCTGCTGACCAACTTCAACACGATGTCGGGCCGGATCGCCCGCCTCCACGAGCTCAACGGTTGGAAAGAGGAGGGCAAACTCGACCTCCTGCCGACCAAGGAGCGGATGGGGATGGAGGCCGAACTCGCCAAGCTCGAGTACAACCTCGGCGGCGTCCGCGACATGGACCGGCTGCCCGACGCGGTCTTCGTCACCGACCTGAAAACCGAGGAGATCGCGGTCCACGAGGCTGCCCGGCTGCGGATCCCGATCATCGGCCTGGTCGACACCAACTGCGACCCGACGCCGGTCGACTACGTGATCCCCGGCAACGACGATGCGATCCGCTCCTGCGAGCTGGTGATCGGGACGATCGGCCGCGCGGTTGAGGAGGGCTCCAGCGCCTGGCGGGTGCAGGAGGAGAAGCGGATCGCCGAGGAAATGGCGCGCCGCAAAAAGGAGGAAGAAGAGCGGAAAAAGCGCGAGGAGGAAGAGAAGGCTCGCGTCGAAGCCGAGGAGGCGAAAAAAGCCGCGGCGGAAGCGGAGGCGCAGGCCAGAGCGACTGCTGAGGCTGCGGCGAAAGCGAAAGCGCCCCAGGCCGATGCGCCTAGCGCCGATGCTCAGGCCGCACCCGCTGAGCCGGCACCCCCCGCCGCCGAGCCGAAAGCTGAGGAGGCGCCGGCGCCGGCGACTGATGAGAAAGCCGAGGAGTCGAAATGAGCATTTCCGCTGCTGACGTGAAAGCGCTCCGAGACAGCACCGGGGCGGCGATGATGGACGCGAAATCGGCCTTGGTGGAGGCCGACGGGGACGTCGACCGCGCGGTCGAGATCCTGCGCGTGAAGGGCCAGGCCTCGGCCGCCAAGCGCGAAGGGCGCGGCACCAACGAGGGCGTCGTCGCCTCCTACATCCACGCCAACGACAAGGTCGGGGCGATGGTCGAAGTCCAGTGCGAGACCGACTTCGTCGCCCGCAACGAGGAGTTCCGGGTCTTCGCCTACCAGGTGGCCCTGCACGCCGCCGCGACCGCGCCGAGCTACGTATCCACCGACGAGATCCCGGCGGAGGAGCGCGACGCCGAACGGAAGGTCTTCGAAGAGAAGGCGCGCGAAGAAGGCAAGCCCGACAACGTCGTCGAGAAAATCGTCGAGGGTCAGCTCTCGAAGTGGGCGAGCGAAGTGGCGCTGCTCGACCAGACCCACGTCAACACCGAGAAACACGACTCGAAAACGATCGAGGAGCTGCGCCAGGAGCTGGCGGCGAAAACCGGCGAGAACGTCCAGATCGCCCGCTTCACCTACTTCCGCGTGGGCGAATAGAGTCACGCTTACGTGACCAGTCCTCCCGAACCCCGATTCGGGCGCATCCTGCTGAAGCTCTCCGGTGAGGCCCTGATGGGCGAGCTGGAGTACGGCACGGACGGCGCCGAGGTCGAGCGCATCGCCCGCCAGATCGCAGCGGTGCGCGAGCGCGGGGTGGAGGTGGCGATCGTGGTCGGCGCCGGCAACATCTACCGCGGCCTCGACGGGGCGGCGAAAGGGATGGACCGGGCGACCGGCGACTACATGGGGATGCTGGCGACGGTGCTGAACGCGCTCACCCTGCAGGACGCGCTCGAGGGGCTCGGCCAGTACACGCGGGTGCTCTCGGCGATCGACGTCAAGGAGGTCGCCGAGCCCTACATCCGCCGCCGCGCGATGCGCCATCTGGAGAAGGGCCGGGTGGTGATCTTCGCCGCCGGCACCGGCAACCCGTTCTTCACCACCGACACCGCGGCGGCGCTGCGAGCGTTGGAGATCCACGCCGAGGCGATCCTGATGGCGAAGAACGGCGTCGAGGGCGTCTACGACTCCGATCCGGCGACCAACCCGGACGCCGAGTTCATTCCCGCGATCTCCCATAGAGAGGCGATCGAGCGCGGTCTCAAAGTGATGGACTCGACCGCGCTCTCGCTCTGCATGGACAACGATCTGCCGATCTACGTCTTCAACATGGCCGACGAGCTGAACATAGATAGGATCGTTTCCGGCGAGAAGGTGGGAACGCTGGTCTCCAACGGATCGGCCGCTGAGTGAGGAACTTGTGTCTGAGCTGATCGACGAACTTCTCGAGGACGCCAAGGGGCGAATGGCCAAGTCGGTCGAATCGAGCCGTGGCGAGCTGGCCACGGTCCGCACCGGCCGCGCCTCGCCGCACCTGCTCGACCGCATCGTCGTCGACTACTACGGCAACCCGACGCCGCTCAAGCAGCTCGCCAACGTCGCCGCCTCCGACGCCCGGCTGCTGACCGTGACGCCGTTCGACAAGGGCGCTCTCGGCGGCATCGAGAAAGCGATCCAGGAGTCCGACGTCGGTTTGACGCCGAGCAACGACGGCAACGTGATCCGGCTCTCGATCCCGGAGATGACCGAGGAGCGGCGCCGGGAGATGGTCAAAGTCGTCCACGGCGTCGCCGAGGAGGGCCGGGTCGCGGTCCGCAACGTGCGCCGCGACGTGATGCAGGACCTGCGCGACCTGAAAAAAGAGGGCGAAGCCGGGGAGGACGACGAGCGCCGCGCCGAGGCGGCCCTGCAGAAGCAGACCGACGAGGCCGTCGCCGAGATCGACTCGCTGCTCAAGGGCAAGGAAGAGGAAATCCTCGAGGTTTGACCGCCCCGCGGTACGTCGCGATCATCACCGACGGGAACGGCCGCTGGGCACAGCGGCGCGGGCTGCCCGTCGTCGAGGGACACCGGGCCGGCGCCGACGTCGTCAAGGCGCGGCTGCGTGATGCGGCCGAGCTCGGGATCGAGGAGCTGACCGTGTTCTCGTTCTCGACCGAGAACTGGAGCCGCTCGGCCGAGGAGGTCGGCGGCCTGATGAAGATGTTCGGCGAGCGGATCGCCTCGGAAACGCCCGAGCTCGACGAAGAAGGCGTGCGGATGCGGTTCATCGGCCGCCGCGAGGGGGTCGATCCGAGCCTGATCGAGCAGATGACCTGGGCCGAAGAGACGACCGCGGGCAACGAGCGCATCACCCTCTTCGTCGCCTTCAACTACGGCGGCAGGGCGGAGATCGTCGACGCGGCGCGAAGCTTCCAGGGGGACTCCGAGGAGGAGTTCCGGCGTCACCTCTACGCGCCCGAGATGCACGATCCCGACCTCCTGATACGAACCAGCGGCGAGCAGCGGATCTCCAACTACCTGCTCTGGCAGTGCGCCTACTCGGAGCTGGTCTTCCGCGAGGAGCTCTGGCCCGAGTTCGACCGGGCCGCCTTCGAGAGCGCGCTGGCCGAATACGAGTCCCGCCAACGCCGCTTCGGAGCCCGCACGTGACCGTCGAACTGTTCGACGACGAGATGTTCGAGCCGGACCCGCCGCCGGAGCCGAAACCGCCGCGTGAGCCGCGGCGGCGGGGGCTGCGCGGAGAGACCGCGAAACGGATCCTGGTGGCGCTGCCGTGGATCGTCTTCGCGATCGCGATCACCGTCGCCGGCGGCCTCGTCTTCGCCGCGGCGATGATCGCGATCGGCGCCGTCTGCCTCAACGAGTACCTGGGGATGACCGAGGACGCGCGGCCGCTGCCGATCCCCGCCTACGCCGCGGTGGCGGCGCTGATCGTCGCCGCCCACTTCGGCACCGCCTTCAACATCCTGCTCGTCCTCGCCGCCTCGTTCCCGGTCCTGTTCGCCTTCGGCGCCCGCACCCGCCACACCGACGGCTTCACGGTCTCGATCAGCGTCACTTTGCTGGGGATCGTCTGGATCGGGATCCCGCTGGTCCACGCCGTCCTCCTGCGCGACCTCCCGCACCACGGCGCGGCGCTGCTGATCGACGTCCTCGTCGGCACCTTCGTCACCGATACCGCCGCCTACGCCTGCGGCCGCCTCTTCGGCAGCCACAAAGTGGCGCCGACGATCTCCCCCAACAAGACCGTCGAGGGCCTGGTCGGCGGCTTCCTGATCGGGACCATGGGCTTCTGGTTCGCCGGCCTCTACCAGGACTGGCTGTCGGGAACCGACGCCCTGATCATCGGCGCCGCGGTCGCCGCCGCAGCCCCCGTCGGCGATCTCTTCGAGTCGATGCTGAAGCGCGACCTCGGCCGCAAGGACACCGGCACGATCTTCGGCCCCCACGGCGGCATCCTCGACCGCCTCGACGCCGTCTTCTTCACCGTAGTCGTCGGCTATTACCTGGCCGTCGCCCTCGTCTACTGAATCGCCGAGGTTGCGAAAACCGTCGCATAGCGACGGAAAATGCAACCTTGGCGATCTAGCTAGGCGGTGCGGGCGCGGGCGATCGCCTCGGCCCTGGTGTGGACGCCGAGGCGGGTGTAGACGTTCTCGAGGTGCTTGCGGACCGTCGCGGGACTGAGGTAGAGGTCGGCGGCGATCTCGGCGACGCCCGCGCCCGCGGCCAGCAGCGAGAGGATCTCCGCCTGGCGGCGGGTGAGGCCGAGGCCGCGCAGGCGCTCCGGAGTGGGGAGGGGCTCCTCCTCGAGGGTCAGGAGCCAGCCGCCGCCGGGCCCGGGATCGGCGCGCAGGGTCAGGGTGCCGTGCTCGGCGCCGACCTCCAGCGGCACCGGGCCGGCGGCTCCCGCCGGCGCCGCCAGCCACTCGGCGACGAGCGGCGGCAGGGCTGCGCCCCGCCCACGGGCCTCCGGGAAGTATTCGGCCAACAGCCGCGGCGCGCGGACGCTGGCGAAGGCGATCACGCCGCCGGCATCGACGAGGACGACCGCCGCGTCCTGTCCGGCGAGGCCACGCTCGAGCGCCGCCATCACCGTCACCGCCCGTTCGCGCTCCAGTGCTCGTCGGTGCGCCTGGGCGAGATGGGGACTGAGCAGGTCGAGCAGCGTCCGGTCGCGCTCGCTGAAGCTGCGGCTGGCGCGGTTGAGGGCGATCCCGATCACCGTCGGCCCCGGCAGGCCGAAGGCGATCTGGTCCTCGGCGTCGATCTTGCGGTACAGCTCGGTGTACAGCTCCAGGGCGTGGAACTGGCGCTGGCTGAGGAAGTCGGAGATCTTCTGGGTGCGGTTGTCGCCGCCCACCTGCGCCATCACCAGCGGGTGCTCGTGGGCGAGGCGGGCGAGTTCGCCGCCGATCGACTCCGGCACCTGCTCGGGATAGGTGAGGACGAGTGCCTCGCCACCGGGGTCGACCTCGTTGTAGCCGACGAGGTCACCGGGCACGAGTCGCTGCAGTCCCGGCTGGATTCCGATCCGGAACGCGTCGATCGTTTCGAACTCGTGGGCCTCGGCGACGAAATCGAGCGCCGCCTTCAGGTCCGCCCCAGACAGCGAAGCCATACCCAAGTCTAGGCCGGGAAATAGATACGGCAACTGCCGTATTCCAAATCTGCAGGTGCGGAACTAGCGTGGCGCCGACGTGTCGGCGGTCGCACGAAGAGGGCGCGGATGGCTCTGCGCGGGGGTTTTCCTCGCGTCGCTGCTGGTTGCCCCGGCGGCCGCCCAAGCCGCGGGCTGGCTTCCCTACAAGTTCGCCTCGCCGCCCAAAGTCGAGGGCGAGGAAGTCCAGGTCGGGGCCGATGCCAAAGGCAACGTGACCGCGATCTGGCGCAACGACACCAACTTCAAAGACGCATTCGGCACGCTGACGATCAGCTCCTCGCTGCTGACGAGCGGCGCCAAAGACTTCGCCGCGCCGGTCCCGGTCGCGCCCAGCACCGCGGTCGGCAGCCCCCGGCTCGGCGTCACCGCCAACGGCACCGCCGTCGCCGTCTGGGAACGCAACAACGGCAGTAAAGACATCGTCGAGGGAGCGACGCGGGCCCTGGGCGCCTGGGGATCTGTGACCGAACTGACCGACAGCGGCGACGACACCGCCGACTACCTGACCCTGAGGCTGGCCGGCAACGGCCAGGGGCTGGTCGCCTGGCGAACGCCGACCAGCCCCTACCGCAACAAGGTGAGGCTGATCAACGCCGGCAACTTCGCGCCGCCGCCGAGCGCCAGCTTCCCCTCCTCGCCGTACACGTCGAACAAGGAGCCGGCGGTGGCGGTTTCCGACAACGGCGCCTTTCGCTATCTGCTCGGCGACAAGAACAACCCCAGCAGCCCCGGCCAGACGCTGCTCAACCTCTTCACCGAGAGCGGGCCCGGTTGGAGCGAAGGGACCCAGCTCTCGAACAGCGCCCTGCGACCCCAGGTCGCCGCCGCCCCCAACGGCGAACCGGTCTCCGCCTGGATGGAAGGCGGCAAAGTGATGTTGAAGCGGGGCACCGATCCCGGCGAAGCGATCACCGTCGCCAACCCGGCGGGGCTCTCCTACCTGGCGCTGGACGTCGGCCCCGCGACCGAAGAGTTCCCGAACGGCATGGTCGTCGCCGCCTGGCTGCAGTTCGTCGACGACGGCACCCACGCCTGCTGCGACCAGGTCCGCGCCGCGGTCGGCAACGGCACCACGATGGGGCCGCCGCTGGAACTCTCGGACGAGCTCGAGGACGTCGAGGGACTCCCTTACGCGGCGGTTGGCCCGGACGGCACCGGGTACGTCGCCTGGAGCCGCTTCGACGGCGGCTTCTGGGTGCCGCAGGTCTCGGTCCGCCCGCCGGGGGAAGCCTTCGACGGGGTGCCCGACGACCTCTCGCTCGGCGACGCCTACGTGACCGATCTCCAGGTCGCGCCCGACGGCCGGGCGCTGGTCGGCCTGCGACAGATCGACGAAGCCGACAACGAGCTCTACTGGCGTGCCGCGGTCTCGATCTACGAGCCAGGGCCGCCGGCGCCGAAAGGGAGCGGCGCGGCGCCGCTGCCGGCGCCCGCGGTCGCCGGGCCGCCGCCAGCGGACACGACGGCGCCGAAACTGAAGCTGCAGCTCTCGCGCAAGACCTTCGCGACCGGCAGCAAGCTGAACAAGGTCGCAGTCGAGCACGGCGAGCCGTCCTATGTCTGGAAGGCACTGCAGTACGACCTCAAAGTGGGGACCCGGCTGGCGGCCACCCTGAGCGAGCCGGCGACGCTGACGATCCGCGTCGACAAGACGGGCTGCGTGACGGCGACGCCCGGCAACCCGCACCGCAATCTGTCCAGCAAGTGCCGCCAGGCCGACGCCAACCTCCAGCACCGCACCGCCGAGGGCAAAAAGGGCCTCAACCAGTTCACCTATCTCGGCGACTGGACCGGGTCGAAGGTGAAACCCGGCGCCCGCTACGAGTTCGAAGTGATCGCCTTCGACAAGGCGGGCAACGCCTCCCGACCCCAGCACGTCGCCTTCCAGGTCGACGGCAAGCCCAGCGAAAGCGGCTTCTAGGGCTGCCCTCAGAGGACTCAGAGGGACCGCTCCGTATCCTCTGAAGAGGATGAAGAAGGTCTTGATACTCGGGTCGACGGGGTCGATCGGAACCCAGGCGCTCGCAGTGATCGGCGCCTCCAACGAGTTGCAGGCGGTCGGCCTCGCCGCCGGCTCCGGCTGGGAGCTGGCGCTCGAGCAGGCGCGCCAGCACGGCGTGCCGGCGATCGCGATCGCCGACGAGGAGGCAGCCGCGAAGGCGCGCGCGCAGTGGCACGGCCATGTGCTCGCCGGCGAGGAGGGGGTGCGCGAGCTGATCGCCTCCTCCGGCGCCGACCTGGTCCTGAACGGGATCGTCGGCGCCGCCGGGCTGGCCTCGACCGTGGTCGCCCTGACCGAGGGCATCAACGTCGCCCTCGCCAACAAGGAGAGCCTCGTCGTCGGCGGCGAGCTGGTGATGGCGCTCGCCGAGGGCACCGGCGCCCGCCTGCTGCCGGTCGACTCCGAGCACTCGGCGCTGCACCAGCTGATCGGCGCCGAGGCCCCGGGAACGGTCGAGAAGCTCGTCCTCACCGCCTCCGGCGGCCCCTTCCGCGGCCGCGCCGACCTCGACGGGGTACGCGTCGAGGAAGCGCTCGCGCACCCGACCTGGCAGATGGGCGGCCGGATCACGATCGACTCGGCGACGCTGATGAACAAGGGCTTCGAGGCGATCGAGGCCCACCACTTCTTCGCCGTGCCCTACGAGCGGATCGGCGTCGTCGTCCACCCGCAGTCGCTGGTCCACTCGCTGATCCAGCTCAACGACGGCTCCTCCCTCGCCCACCTCGGCTACCCCGACATGCGGGTCCCGATCTCCTACGCGCTCAACTTCCCGCAGCGGGCCGACGTCGACGTGCCGCAGCTGAACCTGGCCGACGTCGGTTCCCTGACCTTCGAGCAGCCCGACCTCCAGACCTTCGCCTGTCTGCGGCTGGCGCTGGAGGCGGGCGAGGCGGGGGGGACCGCCCCCTGCGTCCTCAACGCCGCCGACGAGGTCGCGGTCGCCGCCTTCCTCGACGGCCGCATCCCGTTCACCGACATCGCCGCCGTGATCGAGGACGTGCTGGAGCGGATGCCGGCGCAGCCGATATCCCATTTCGATGACCTCTTCGCCACCGACGCCGAGGCGCGCGAGCGCAGCCGCGAGGCGATTGCGGGGTTGACCAAGGTATGAACTGGCTCCTGATCTTCCTCGGCTTCTGCGTGCTGATCATGCTGCACGAGACCGGCCACTACGTCGCCGCCAAGGCGACCGGGATGCGGGTCGAGCGCTTCTTCCTCTTCTTCGGGCCGACGATCTGGTCGTTCAAACGCGGCGAGACCGAGTACGGGATCAAATCGATCCCGGCTGGCGGCTACGTGAAAATCAGCGGCATGAACCCCGAGGAGGAGCTGCCTCCCGGGGAAGAGCACCGCGCCTACTACCGCCAAAAGGTCTGGAAGCGGATCGTCGTCGTCGCCGCGGGGCCAGCGGTGAACATCGTGCTCGCCTTCGTGATCCTCTTCTTCGTCTTCCTGCTCGGCTCCGAAAAGACCAACCAGACGGTCGGCGAAATCAGGCCCAACACGCCGGCGGCTCAGGTTCTGCAGCAGGGCGACGAAGTCGTCGCCGTCGACGGCTTCACCCTCAGCGGGCTCGAAACCGAACAGCGCCTGGCCAGCTTCGGCCGCCTGGTCGGCGCCCATGCCTGCGCCGGCGACCAGGTCAACGGCTGCCGGGCCGCGACCCCGGTCGAACTGACGATCCGCCGCGACGGCGAGCTGCGGACGATCTCGGTCCGTCCCGAATACAACAGGGAAGCGGGACGCGCCCTGGTCGGGTTCTCGTACGGTTCCGAAGGGCTCGACGTCAGCGCCGGGGCTGCCGCCAGTGAGGCCTGGGACCGGATGTGGGTCGTCACCTCCGGCACCGCCCGCGTCTTCAGTCACATCTTCGAAGAGGAACAGCGCAAGCAGATCTCCGGCATCGTCGGCACCAGCGACGTCGCCAACCAGGTGATCGACTTCGGCGTCGCGCCGGCGCTGATCCTGCTGGCGATCGTCAGCCTCTCCCTCGGTCTGATCAACCTGCTGCCGATCCTGCCGCTCGACGGTGGCCACATCTTCTGGGCGATCGTCGAGAAACTGCGCGGGGCGCCGGTCTCGCTGCGGGTGATGGAACGGGCCAGCATCGTCGGCTTCGCGCTGGTCCTGATGCTGTTCGTCCTCGGCCTCTCGAACGACATCGGCCGGATCACCGGCGAAGGCTTCAAAGTCCGCTAGCCGTCGACCACGGGCAGGAGCGCGAGCCCGCACGGATAACCTTCAGATATGGCTTCGAAAAGGCAGATCTTCGTCGGCGGGGTGCCGATTGGCGGCGGCGCGCCGGTCGTCGTCCAGACGATGACCAAGACCGAGACCGCGAACCTGGCGGCGACGATGGAGCAGATCCGCAAGGTCGCCGACGCCGGCGCCGACCTTGTCCGCTGCGCGGTCCCGCGCGAGCAGGACGCGGAGGCGCTGAAGACGATCGTCAAGGAATCGCCGATCCCGGTGATCGCCGACATCCACTTCAACCACACGCTGGCGCTGAAAGCGATCGACGCCGGTGCGCACTGCATCCGCCTCAACCCCGGCAACATCGGCGGCCGCGAGAAAGTCGCCGAGGTCGCCGAGCGGGCCAACGCCAAAGGTGTGCCGATGCGGATCGGCGTCAACTCCGGCTCGCTGCCCAAACACCTGCATGAGCTCGAGCGCGAAGCCCCGGTCGAGGCGCTGGTCGCCGCCGCGGTCGAGTTCGTCGAACTGATGGAGGGCCTCGACTTCGAAAACTTCAAGGTCTCGATCAAGTCGACCAACGTGCCGTACACCATCGCCGCCAACCGGCTGCTCTCCGAAAAGGTTCCCTACCCGCTGCACCTCGGGATCACCGAGGCGGGGACGAAATGGTCCGGCTCGCTGAAATCGGCGGTCGGGCTGGGGACGCTGCTGGCCGACGGGGTGGGGGACACGATCCGGATCAGCCTCTCGACCTTCCACGCCGAGGAGGAGGTCAAAGTCGCCTGGGAGATCCTCAAGGCGCTGCAGCTGCGCGAGCGCGGCCCGGTCCTGATCGCCTGCCCGACCTGCGGCCGCCTCCAGTTCGACATGGACTCGGTCGTCGCCGAAATCGAGCAGCGGCTCGAAAGCTACGAGGAGCCGGTCGAGGTCGCGGTCCTCGGCTGCGCCGTCAACGGCATCGGCGAGGCCAGCCACGCCGACTTCGGGATCGCCGGCGCCAAGAACGAGGGCCTGATCTTCGCCCACGGCAAACCGCTGCGAAAGGTGCCGCAGGCGCAGCTGGTCGACACCCTGTTCGAGGAGATCGACAAGTCCCTCGACCGCGGCGGCAAGGTCGAGTTCGACGAGGCCGAGTCGGCCGAGGGCGCCGAGTGGGTGGCAACCATCGAGCGCGAAAACGCCGGCGACCTGACCCCCGAGAAGATCGCCCAGATGGAGCACGAAGCGGCCGCAAAGGGCGAGTCCGACAAGGTCCTGCTCGACGAGGAGGCCTCGCCGACGGCGGGCCGCCGCTTCACCCGCGCCTGAGCACGCGGCGGCGGATTCCTCGCCGTTTCCTCAGCTGCCGCTTGACCCGGTGGTACTCGCGGCCGAGCGGGTGGGAGGCGGCATCGAAGAAGTGGACGTCGGTTTCCTGCGCGTGCAGCTTCATCAGGATCCGGTGCCGTTGTTCGCGCACCTGCGACTCGCCCTTATCGCGGACCGAGATCGCCACCGGCCGCTCCGGGTTGAGGTTGATCGCGTCGATCAGGTGTTGGTCCTGGTCGCCAAGGGAATGCCCGAAGACGACCAGCGGCCGGTCGTTGTCCTTGAGTTGCTCGTAGACGTAGTCGAGGTAGTCGTTGCCCTCGATCTCGCGCAGCTTGTCCCGCGAGGACCCCTCGGTGACGAGCAGCGGCCGCGCCTCGGGGTCGTCGGCCAGGGGCTTGTCGAACCTGTCGAGCAGGTGCTCCTCGTCGGCCTCTAGATCGCTGTTGGTCAGCTTGCGGGCTATCCCGGAGCCACCGACGATCAGGTGCAGCGCCCCATGCAGGTAGTAAACGGGGATGCGCCTTCCCTCGCCGGGGCGCTTGCGCTCGAACTCGCAGAGGCCGTTTTCCTTCATCCAGAAGCAGTCGCCGAGACGGCGGAATCCGTTCCGGTGTTTCATCACCCAGTAGGCCAACAGGTCGTAGCTGGTGGTGAAGATCGCGCGTTGCTCGAGGAAGTAATCCTGCATCTCGTCGAGAGTTCCGCCCGGAATCTCGGTGGGATCGAGATGGACGGTTCGGATGGTCTCACCGAGAGCTCGCTGCACACTGCGGAACCGCTCTCGGTAGGGCTCAGATCCTCCCTCTTCGATCTCCTCGCTTTCTTCCATGATCTCGGCCAGGGTGATCGCGTCGCGCAGCTTCGCGAGCACAACCTCGAAGTTCTCGGTGTCAAAGGCCTCAAAGATCTCGCGGTCGGCGTCGCCCAGGGTGCCCTGCACCCCTGCCTCGTTGAACAGGGATGCGTAGTCAAAACTGGACGAGACGTTGATCGACATTCCATTGCCGAGCAGCAGCACCCGCCAGCCCTCCTCGGAGATCTCGCTCCAGTCGCGGAGTCTGTCGGGCTGCCTGCGGTCGGCCATCGCGCGCAGGGTATCCACGCATATGCAAACCCGCACATACCGCTCGCGTACCGCAAGCGGGGAACCGGCGAAGTAGGTTTCCCGGCGTGAGCCGACTCAGCCAGACCTTCCTGCCGACGCTGAAGGACCCGCCCGCGGATGCGGAGGCCCTCTCGCACAAACTGATGGTCCGGGCGGGCCTGATCCGGCAGCTGGGGGCGGGGCTGTGGACCTACCTGCCGGCGGGCTGGCGCTCGCTGCGCAAGGTCGAGGCGGTCCTGCGCGAGGAGATGGAAGCGATCGGCTGCCAGGAGATCGTGATGCCGGTCCTGCAGCCGGCCGAGAACTGGGAGAAGACCGGACGCTACGCGATCCCGGAGCTGTTCAAGCTCGAGGACCGCAAGGGCTCGCCGATGGTGCTGGCGCTGACCCACGAGGAGGCGATCACCTACCACGTCGCCCGCGAGGTCCGCTCCTACCGCGACCTGCCGCTGATGCTGTTCCACATCCAGACCAAGGAGCGGGATGAGGCGCGCCCGCGCGCCGGCGTCCTCCGCACCCGCGAGTTCACGATGAAGGACGCCTACTCGTTCGACCGCGACGAGGAGGGCCTGGCGCGCTCCTACGAGACCCAGGCCGGCGCTTACGCCCGCATCTTCGACCGCTGCGAACTGCGCTGGTACCGGGTCGAGTCCGACGTCGGGATGATGGGCGGCTCCGGCGCCGACGAGTACATGGCGCCCTGCGCCGCCGGCGAGGACGAGGTGGCGCTGGCGCCCGGCTACGCCGCCAACGTCGAGATCGCCTCCGCCCAGGCGCAGCCGGTCGAGCTGCCGCCGCCGTTGCCGGCCCCGGAGCGCGTGGACACCCCCGGGCTCGGCAAGGTCGAGCCGGTCGCCGAGCACCTCGGTCTGCCGACCGGGGCCTTCATCAAGGCGCTGCCGGCGATCGTCGAGGGGCGGGGCATGGTCCTCGTCCTCGTCCGCGGCGACCACCGCCTCAACGAGATCAAGCTGCAGAACGCACTCGGCGCCCCCTTCCGCCTCGCCAAGGAGGAGGAGATCGCCGCCGAGCTCGGCCCGGTCGGGTTCATCGGCCCGATCGGGGCAGAGGTCCCGGTGATCAAGGACGCGGCGATCGACGGCGACTCCTACGTCACCGGCGCCAACGAGCCCGACGTACATCTGCGCGGAGTAATGCCCGGCCGCGACTTCTCCTTCGAGGAGACGGACGTGCGCACGGTCGAGGCCGGCGACACCGCGCCCGGCGGTGGCACGATCGCGATCGAGCGGGCGATCGAGGTCGGCAACATCTTCAAACTCGGCAGCCGCTACTCGGTGCCGCTCGGCGCCACCTACCTCGACGAGAGCGGGACCGAGCGGCCGATCGTGATGGGCAGCTACGGGATCGGGCCGGCGCGGATCGTCGCCGCGGCGATCGAGCAGCGCGCCGACGAGAACGGGATCGTCTGGCCGCCGGCGATCGCGCCCTGGAGCGTCCACCTTGTCTCGCTGGCGAAGGCGGGCGAGCCGGAGCGCGAGGCCGCCGACAAGATCTACGAGGAGCTGCTCGCCGCCGGGGTCGAGACGCTCTACGACGACCGCGACGCCGGACCGGGACAAAAGCTGACCGACGCCGAGCTGCTCGGCTGCCCGCTGCGGATCGTCGCCGGCCGCCGCGGCCTCGCCAACGGCATCGTCGAGGCGGCCGAGCGCGCCAGTGGCGTTGAGCACGAACTGCCCCTGGCCGAGGTCGTGACCCGGACCGGAGAGCTGCTCGGCGGGCTCGTCGGCTCCGACCCGGCGGCGGCCGGCTGAGATGCCCGGCACGGCCCCATTCGGCCGTGGTCGCCTTCGCCGCCGCTTCGGGCTCGACCGCAGCGCGCCGCCGCCCAAGCAGACCCGCAAGGGGGAGCCGCTGCAGCCGTGGACGCTGCCGAACCTCGTCGGCTACGTCCGCCTGGCGCTCATTCCCGTCTTCCTCGTCCTCGCCTACAACACCGAGGACGGAACCTCCCTGCTCTCGGCGATGGTCTTCTGGGTGATCGCCGCCGGCGACTACCTCGACGGCTTCCTCGCCCGCGCGACCGGCCAGTTCAGCCGCCTCGGGGCGCTGCTCGATCCATTCATCGACCGACTGACGATCCTCGCCGGCGCCGTCGTCTGCTGGAGCTTCGAGCTGCTGCCGCGCTGGGCGCTCCTGATCCTCGCCCTGCGCGAGCTGACGATGCTCGTCCTCGCCCAGTACGGGCTCCGCCACGGGGTCGACCTCGAGGTCAACTGGCCCGGGCGGATCTCGGTCTTCCCGATCATGGGCGGGATCTTCCTCGCCCTGCTGGCGCCGGGCTGGGTCGCGACCGCGCTGCTGATCTGGGGCCTGGTGATGGCGATCGTCGCCACCGTGCTCTACGCGCGCACGGGGCTGCGCGCCGTGCGCGGCGCCGGCGCTGCAAGCTGAGCACCAACTCGGCCGAACCTTCAACCTTCAGTTGAACCTTTGGCCGAGATCGATCTATACTCGCCACTCGCGCAAACGGAGGCGCCAGCCCCCTCTAGTCAGGAGCATCCATGGAGGACACCTTTCCCGATCTAGGCTCGCTCAGCGACAAGGAGCTGAAGGACCTGATCGACAACCTGATGGCCGAGGAGAACGAGATCTCCTACAAACGGCGGGTTCTGCACGGGAAGATCGACATCCTGCGGGCGGAGCTGGTCAACCGGCTGCGCCAGAAACGAGAGGGCGGCGAGGCGCTGATCTCCGGCGACGACGTCGAGCAGCTGACCGAGATCCTCGCCGGCAAGGCCCAGGCGCCGGACGACGACGCCGCCTGACCGACGCGAGCAAGCTGCGATGGCCGTCCACTGTCCCGAGTGCGGGTTCGCCAACCCCGAGGGCGCGAACTACTGCCAGAAATGCGGCGCCTACCTGGGCGGTCCGGCCGACGGGGGCGATGACCCGACGACGATGACCTACCGGGTCGACGAGACCGGCGAGATGCTGCCGGTCGACATCGACGAGGTGGTCGAGGAGTCGGGGGCGGCGCTGGTGATCCGCGCCGGCGGCGGCCGCGCGGGGGAGAGCTTCAGCATCGGCGAGGACCGGGTCTCGATCGGGCGCAGCCCCGACGCCGGCGTCTTCCTCGACGACGTCACCGTCTCCCGCAACCACGCGCTGCTGGTGCGCCGCCGCGACGGCCTCTACATCGACGACCTCGGCTCGCTCAACGGCACCTACGTCAACCGCCGCCGGATCGAGTCCCACCGCCTTGCCGACGGCGACGAGATCCAGGTCGGCAAGTACAAGCTGAGCTACCTGGAGCGTTAGTAGATGCCTGACTCCCCGACCATGCACACCTGGATGGCGCCCACGGCGCTTCGCATCTCTGCTTCCTCGGGTTTGCCTTTGGCGCTGCCAAAGGCTGCACCCTGCGTCCTTGATCTGCTCGGCCGCGTGCACCCCCAGTCGCACCTGGCCAGGAAGTCAGGCATCTGATGGCCGTTTCCGAATCCCCTTCCCGCACGCCCGACTCGCCGAGCCGGCCGCGCAAGGCGCTGACGATCGGCGCCGTCTGCAAGATCCTGCAGAACGAGTTCGACGACGTCTCGATCTCGAAGATCCGCTACCTCGAGGACCAGAAGCTGCTGAGCCCGCGGCGGACCTCGGGCGGCTACCGCCTCTACAGCCAGTCCGACGTCGAGCGGCTGCGGACGATCCTGCGCCTGCAGCGCGACGAGTTCCTGCCGCTGCGGGTGATCCGCCAGGAGCTGGCTGCCGGCAACGACATGATCCTCGGCGGCGACGGTGACCGCAAGCCGTCCGGCGGCGCCGTCCGCCGCGCGATCCTGGTCGACACCGCCCGCACCTACCTGACGCTGGAAGAGGTGATCGAGGAGACCGGCGCCCGCGAGGAGCTGGTCGGCGAGCTCGAGAACTTCGGCATCGTCCAGCCCGAGAAACGCGACGGCAAAGTCGTCTACGACGAGACCGACCGCGAGATCGTCCGCGCCGCCAACGAACTCTCACGAGTCGGGGTCGGCGCCCGCAACCTGCGCATCTTCCGCTCCTCGGCCGACCGCGAGGCGCAGCTGCTGGAAGCGCTGCTCGGACCCTCGCTGCGCTCGCGCAACCCGGAGCGCCGCAAGGAGGCGCTGCAGAGCCTGGAAAGCCTGGCGGCGACCGTCAGCCACCTCAAGCACCTGCTGCTGGTCCGCGACCTGCGCCGCCTCGCCGGAGACTGACGCCCGGCGTGACGTGCCCCGGGTGACCCGCAAGCGGACGATCGAGGCGCCGGTGAGCGACGTCTGGAAGCTCGTCTCCGACCCCTACAACCTGCCGCGCTGGTGGCCGCGGACGGGACGGGTCGAGAACGTCGACGACAAGCCCGGCGGGCGCCGCAGCCAGTGGACCAAGGTCTTGCAAACCGCCGAGGGACGGGGGGTGCGGGCCGACTTCCGCTGCGTCAGCTCCGCCGCCGAGGAACGCTACGTCTGGGAGCAGGAGCTGGAGGGCACGCCGTTCGCCAAACACCTGCGCAGCTCGGTGGTCGAGATCGGGCTGAAGCCGCGCGACGGCGAGACCGAGGTCAGCATCGCCTCGGTCCAGCAACTGCGCGGGATGTCGCGGATGGGCGGGCCGATGATGCGCCACGGCCAGGGATCGATCCTCGACGAGGCCCTCGACGGGATCGAAAGGGCGCTGACGTGAATGTCGACTTTGTTCGGACATGTGGAACAAAGTCGACAGTGAGGTCGGTGTGACGCCGCGGCGCGACTCGAATTGGTGGGGGTGGGGAGACCCGTCGATCAGCCCGGAGCTCGACTCCGAGGCGCTCGGCGTTCTGCGTGAGCGGCTCGGGGACCTCGAGCCGTGGCCCTTGGCGGCGGAGCTCGGCGATTTCGCGCTGCCGGCCGCACAGCCGTTGCCGCAGGCGCTGATCGACGCGGTCGGCGCCGAGAACGTCTTCGACGGCCATGAGGACCGGCTGCGCCACGCCAGCGGCCGCGGCTATGTCGACCTGGCGCGGCTGCGGATCGGCCGCCTCGAGGACGCCCCCGACGCCGTCCTGATGCCCGCCCACACGGCCGCGCTGCGGCGTGTTCTGGACGTTTGCGCCGCGGAGGGGGTGGCGATCGTCCCCTTCGGCGGCGGCACCAGCGTCGTCGGCGGCGTCGAGCCGCTGCGCGGCGGCCACGAGCGCCTCGTCAGCCTCGACCTCGGCGGCTTCCGCGAGGTCACGGTCGACCAGCGCTCGCTCACCGCCCGTCTCGGCGCCGGTCTCCGTGGCCCTGAGGCCGAGGCGGCGCTCTCCGGCGAGGGGGTCACCCTCGGACACTTCCCGCAGTCCTTCGAGTACGCGACGATCGGCGGCTTCGCCGCGACCCGCTCCGCCGGCCAGGCATCGAGCGGCTACGGGCGCTTCGATGCCCTCGTCAGCTCGGTCCGGATGCTGGCCCCCGCCGGCGACCTCGAGACCCTCGCGACCCCGCACACCGCCGCCGGGCCGGCTCTGCGCGAGCTCGTGATCGGCTCCGAGGGGGTCCTCGGCGTCATCCCAGACGTCACCGTCCGCATCCGCCCGGCGCCGCCCGTGCGCCGCTACGAGGCCTGGATCGCCGAGAGCTTCGAGGCCGGGGCGGAGATCGTCCGCGCCCTCGCCCAGGGTGCGGGGCTGCCGACCGTCATCCGCGTCTCCGACGAGGAGGAGACGCAGGGCTCGCTGGCGCTCTCGGGGCCGCGCGGCACCGCCGGACGCCTCTTCGACGGCTACCTCGGCCTGCGCGGCAAGCGCGGCGGGGCGCTGATGATCGTCGGCTTCGAGGGCGGGGAGGAATCGGTCGCCCGCGAGCGGGCGCTGGCGGTGCGAGCCCTGCGCGCCGGCGGCGCCGCCTACCTCGGCCAGGGCGCCGGCAACTCCTGGGAGCACGGCCGCTACCAGGGCCCCTACCTGCGCGACACCCTGATGAGCATGGGCGCGATGGTCGAGACGCTCGAGACCTCGCACACCTGGAGTCGCCTCGGCGAGCTGCACGAGCACGTCGCCAAAGCGATCTCCGGGGCGCTGGAGGCCCAGGGGACGCCCGGGCTGGTCTGGTGCCACCTCTCGCACGCCTACGCCGACGGCGCCTCGCTCTACTTCACGTTCGCCGCCCGCGCCCGTCGCGGCGCCGAGCTCGAACAGTGGCAGGCGGTCAAGCAGGCGGCCTGCGAGGCGATCGTCGCCTGTGGCGCGACGATCACCCACCACCACGCCGTCGGCCGCGACCACGCCCCCTACATGCAGGCCGAGATCGGGGGGTCCGGCATCGACGTCCTTCGCGCCGTCAAGGCGCAGCTCGACCCGGCGGGGATCATGAACCCGGGCAAGCTCCTGCCCTAGACCCGCCTAGCCTTCTTCTTTTTCTTTTTCTTCCTGGCGGATCTGGGCGCCGACGACGGGCCCGGTGACGGTGCCGCTGAGCACCGCTTCGCCGGTGTATTCGGGCGCTTTTTTGCCTGCCGTCGCTTCTTTCAGCGCCGCTTCCAGGGTCGCGTCGTCGGTCCGGGTGATGGTGATGTCGCTGAAGGTTTCGTTCGCCAGGTAGGCGAGGACTTCGACCGGAATTTCCAGCTGGGCTCCGATCTTGCCCGACCGCGGCACTGCGGTCGACGCCAGCGGCAGCATTTTCTGCGGCGAAGCGGCCAGCCAGACGGTGTAGGAGGTGCCCTTCGGCGTGAACTGGAGCCCTTCGGCGGCGAGCTCGAGCGCCAGCTTGTTCTTGAAGCGGCCGAAGATCGCGACGCCCTCGGCGCCGGAGCCGCCGACTTCGCTGAGGATCGCTTTCGTCACCTGTTTGGAGTTGGTGACGGGCTGGTTGCTGGCCGCGGTCGTCTGGTCTCCCGCCGACGAGCTGGTGCTGGAGTCGTCGCCTCCACCGCCGCTGACGAGGACGATGATCACGACCAGGGCGATGATGACGACGACGCCGGCGATCGCCGCCCGCAGGCCCGCTCCGGTCGGCATCGAGAAGCCCGGCCGCTTCGGCTTGGCCTCCTTTGCCGCCGATTTCGGTTCGGCGGCGGCTGGGGGCGGGGGAGGTGGCGCCTTCTCGGCCGTTTTCGGCGGCGCGGGCTTCTCCTCGGGCACGCTCTCGGCTCTCGCCGCCGGCGCCTCGCCCGACAGCGCCCCTTCTTCGTCGAGCTGGGCCAGCGCCGCAGCGACCTGGGCGCGGACCTCCTCGACGCTCAGCCCTTTCAGCGCCGCGATGTCCTCGTAGCCCTGCTCGCCGCGCTGCGCCACCAGGCGCAGCATCGCTCTCTGATCGTCGCTCAGCCCCATAGTCAGCGAACCCTAACGACCCCGATAGGGTTCGGCGCGATGCCTGAGTTAAGCCTGCCGCCGCCCTTCGACGCCATGCGCTCGCCGTTCGACGAGCTGATCGGCGGCGAGGTGCTCAGCATCGACCCCGAGGCTGCCCGGGCCCGGGTGACGATGCGCGAAGAGCTGGCGCAGCCGTTCGGGCTGATGCACGGCGGCGTCTACTCGAGCGGGATCGAGGGGCTCTGCTCGCTGGCGACGGCTGTCCACGTCTGGGACGAGGGCAACATCTCCGTCGGCCAGGCGATCAACGTCAACTTCGTCCGCCCGGTGACCGAGGGCGACGCCGAAGTCCGCGCCCGCGCCCGCCATCGTGGCCGCACCACCTGGCTCTGGGACGTGGAAGTCGTCGACGACCAGGAGCGCCTCTGCGCGACCGGCACGATGACGCTGGCGGTTCGTCCCCGGCCAGGCGCCAAGTAGTTCGGCTTAACCGCCGAATCTGTTGGTGATCGGCAGCCTGCGGTCCTTGCCGAACGCCCGCGGCGTGATCCGGATCCCCGGCGCCGCCTGGCGGCGCTTGTACTCGGCCCGGTCGACGAGCCGGATCACTTCGTCGACGGTCGCCGGCGGCAACCCGGCGGCGATCATTTCCTCGCGGCCCAGGTCGCGCTCGACGTAGGCCTCGAGGATGCGGTCGAGGAGGTCGTAGTCGGGCAGCGAGTCGCTGTCGAGCTGGTCGGGCCGCAGCTCGGCCGAGGGCGGGCGCTCGATCACCGAGGCCGGCACCAGCTCGCGCCCGGCGCGCTCGTTGCGCCTTTCCACCAGTTCGTAGACGAGCCCCTTGGGGACGTCCTTGATCACCGCGAAACCGCCCGCCATGTCGCCGTAGAGGGTCGCGTAGCCGACCGACATCTCGCTCTTGTTGCCGGTCGTCAGCACCAGCCAGCCCTGGCGGTTGGAGAGCGCCATCATCAGGTTGCCCCGGATCCGCGCCTGGATGTTCTCGGCTGCGAGGTCAGGTCCGTCCGGGGCGGCGCCGAGCCCGGCCAGCGCCCGCTCGTAGCCGGCCATCATCGGCTCGATCTCGATCTCGAGCAGCTCACAGCCCAGGTTCGCAGCGATATTTCTGGCGTCCTGCTGGGTTTCGGAGCTGGAATGCGGCGACGGCATCACCACGCAGCTGACCCGCTCGGGCCCGATGGCGTCGGCCGCGAGCATCGCCACCAGCGCAGAATCGATCCCTCCCGAGAGGCCGACGCCGACGTGGCGGAAGCCGTTCTTGCCGACGTAGTCGCGCAATCCCAGCTCCAGCGCCGCGTAGACCTCGTCGATGTCGGCGAGCGGCTCGGTCAGCGGCCCCGGCTCGGCGACGGGGACCTCGCAGACCAGCAGCTCCTCCTCGAACTGGGCGGCGCGGGCAAGGACCTCGCCATCGGGCCCGACCAAGAGGCTCTGACCGTCGAAGACGAGCTCGTCCTGGCCGCCGACCAGGTTGCAGAAGGCGACGAAGGCGCCGTACTCGCGGGCGCGTTCGGCGAACATCGTCTCGCGCTCGCGCCCCTTGCCGCGGTGGTAGGGCGAGCCCGACGGGTTGGCGATCAGCTTCGCGCCCGCGTCGGCCTCGGCCTGCGCCGGCGGCCCGGGCGCCCAGCAGTCCTCGCAGATCGTCAGCCCGACCTTCGCCGTCCCGATCTCGATCGTCAGCGGCTCGGTGCCAGGCATGAAGTAGCGCTGCTCGTCGAAGACGGCGTAGTTGGGGAGCCGGTTCTTGCGGTAGACGGCCGCGACCGCGCCGCCGGCGAGGACCGCGGTCGAGTTGTGGGCGTGGCGGAAGTCGCCGCCGCCGGCGACCGGCTCGGCGAACCCGACCAGAGCCGTGATCCCGCTCACCCCGCGCGCCAGCTCGGCGACGGCGCGGCGGTTGGCCTCGACGAAGTGGGGCTTCAAGTAGAGGTCCTCGGCCGGGTAGCCGGGGATGCAGAGCTCGGGGAAGATCACCAGCTCGGCCCCCGCCTCGGCGGCACGGTCGATCCACGCGGCGACTTTGGCGGCGTTGCCGTCGATGTCGCCGACGGTGGGGTCGATCTGGGCCAGGGCTACGCGCATCGGAAGAGGGAAGTATCGCGAGCGCGCCGCCCGGACCCCTCGCAACCCCTCGTCAGGAGAGATTTACCTGCAACCTCTAGGGTTCTGCGGGTGAGGGACCCACGCCGCCTTGTGCTCGGGATCTCGGCGGCGGCGCTTCTGGCCCTCGCCGCGACGCCCGCTGCCGCCGGCGCTGCCCAGGGCCTCTCGCAGGCGGTTCCCAGCCTCGCTTCGCCGTCGCAGAAGCCGTTCATCGTGCCGAAGCCGCGGCCGACCGAAGCGCGGGGGAGACCGACCGACGATCCCGACCCCAACCGCAACGCCTACACCGTGCCGCAGGCCAAGCGGTCGCCGGCCTGCTCGCCCCACTTCTGCGTCCACTGGGTCGAAGAGGGGCTCGACGCGCCGAACCCGAAGGACACGAACGGCGACGGCGTCCCCGATTACGTCGAGCGGGTGCTGAAGGTCGCCGAACACGTCCACCAGGTCGAGAACGACGAGCTCGGCTGGCGCGAGCCGAAGAGCGACGGCAACAAAGGGGGCGGCCACGGCAAGACCGACATCTACCTCTCGCAGATCGGCGGCGAACTGTTCGGCTACGCCGCTCCCGACTCCGGCCAGGAGACGAAAGAGCACCCGCTGCCGCGGCGCCTCTACGGCTACCTCGTGCTCGACAACGACTACAGCCCGTTCGAGTTCCCGCAGACGACGCAGATGCACGACCTCGAGGTGACGATCGCCCACGAGTACAACCACATCCTCCAGTTCGGCTACGACGCCTACCAGGACCCTTGGTTCGCCGAGTCGAGCGCGGTCTGGATGGAGGACCAGGTCTACAACGGGATCAACGACTACCTGCGCTACGTCGGCCGCTGGGTCCACCGCTACGACACGCCGCTGACCACCAGCTCGATCAAGGAGTACGGCTCGGCGGTCTGGAACGAGTGGCTGGCCCATCACTACGGGATTCCGATCGTGCGCAAGGCCTGGGCCGACGCGATCCACACCCGCCCCGGCGGCTTCTCGGTCAACGCCTACGAAGCCGCGATCGCCGCCGCCGGCCCCTCCAGCCTCAGCCGCGACTTCACCCGCTTCGCCGCCGCCGTCGCCGAGTGGCGCACCGGCAAGGGCTTCCGCGAGAGCCGGCTCTACCCGGACATGCCCCGTCAGGGCTCGCTGCCGCTCGACGGCAAGCACCTGACCAGGCTGCTGAACCACACGACCTTCGCGATGCTCGGGGTCGCCGCCCGCGCCGGCAGGGCGCTCGTCGTCCACGCCATCGCCCCGGAAGGGACCGCTTCCGGCCTTGCCCTGGTCGGCCGCATCGGCAGCGAAAAGCACGGCCGCCCGGTCACCGTGATCGATTTCCGGGAGCGCGGCGGCAAGCTGACCGCGCGCCTGTCCGACCCCGGCCGGTTCAGTCGCATCACCGCCGTCGTCGTCAACGCCGACGCCCGCGCCAGCGGCTTCAGCCCTCGCCGCCTCGACTGGCGCTACCTGACCGACCAGCTGCCGTTCCAGATCAGCGGCCGCGTCGTCAGGTAAGCGCCGCCTCCTCTGCTCCAGCAGGGGCGCGCTCATCATGACCGGCGATCTCGCGCCCCTGCTTCCGCGTCCGGGGGCGGCTTGGCCTATGACGTGGGTTCGGCGACTGCCGTACCGGCGCCGTTGCTCGAAGCCTTGACCTTCTTCGGCTTCGGCGCGGTGGCGACGATTTCGTCGGTCGCCGCCTCGAGGTCGAGGGCGAAGCTCTCGAGGTCGGCCATCGCGTCGTAGTCGCCGACCAGGCCGAAGTTGACCTGGCCGTTGTAGGACATGATCCCGACGCAGAGCGCCTGGCGCCGGGCCAGCGGCACCATCGGGAAGATCGACTCCATCTGGCGGCCGAGCACGTAGAGCGGGAACTGCGGCCCGGGCACATTGGTGACGACCAGGTTGAAGAAGCGCTGAGCGGGCTGCAGGCGCGCCGCCTGCGAGGCGATCGTGGTCGGCGCGAAGTCGGTGATTTTGGTCAGGATCTCGGCCCCGACCGCCTGGCCGGAGGACTTCAGGTCGCCCATCTCCTCGGTCAGGATCCGCAGGCGCTCGACCGGGTCCTCGCACCAGACCGGCAGCGGCGCCATCATCGCCGAGATCCGGTTGCCGAGCGCTCCGTGCTCCTCCTCGGCGCGGACGCTGACCGGGACCATCGCCCGCATTTCCAGGCCCTCGGTGTCGTGGCCGCGGGCGCGGAGGTACTTGCCGAGGGCGCCGGCGACGGCCGAGAGAATGACGTCGTTGACGGTGCCGTCATGCTCGTCCTTGACCCGCTTGAGGTCGGCGAGCGAGGCCTGGGCCATCGCGAAGCGCCGGTGCGGCCCGATCTCGACGTTGAAGACGGTGTGGGGGGCGCTCATCCCGGTCGCAGCGAACTTCGAGGTGGCGCCGACCCCGCGCAGCACCTGGCGCGGGCCGCGGAAGACGGCGCGCACTCCGCGCACGATCTCCTTCGGGCTGGTCAGCCGTTCGCGCAGCGCCTCGGTCAGCAGATGGAGGTCGGACGGTTCGGGGCGGGCCAGCCAGGGCGGCGGCGTCGAGGGCGGGCCCTCCGGTTCGCGGTCGAGATCGAAGAGGACGGTCGTGATGTCGACCCCGGAGACGCCGTCGACCAGGGCGTGGTGGCTCTTGCCGATGATCGCGAAGCGGCCGTCGTCCAGGCCCTCGACCAGCCACAGCTCCCAAAGGGGCTTCGAGCGATCGAGCTGCTGCGAGAAGATCCGCGCCGCCAGGTTGCGCAGCTGCTCGTCGGAGCCAGGCGCCGGCAGCGCGGTCTGGCGCACGTGGTACTCGAGGTTGAGGTGGGGATCGTCGACCCAGACCGGGCGGCCCTGGTCGAGCGGCACCGTGCGCAGCTTCTGGCGGAAGCGCGGCACCAGGTGCAGGCGCGAGCCGATGTGGTCGCGGAACTCGGAGTGGGAGGGGGCGGGGCCTTCGAAGATGATCGTCGAGGCAACGTGCATGTGGGCACCCGCTCGCTCCATATGGAGGAACGACGCGTCCAGCCCGGTCAGCCTGTCAGCAGCCACGAGTTCATCTTCGCACAGGTTGCTCGAGCCGCATAGAACCAATTTTCCGCTCTGGAGTGCGGTTTGACTGTCAACCTGGGATTAGCACTTTGTGTGCGGTCGCTCACATTTCCGCTCTCGACGGCTTCCTAGCGTGTTCGGCTCCGAAACGAGGAAAGCGAGTTGAACGCATGCGATACCTCCTGTCCGTTGCGGCGGTGGCCGCGCTCACGGTCGGAGTCGCGACGGCCCCCGCGGCCTCGCACCACCAGAAGCAGAAGCCCCAACAACCCCAGCGCGTCCGCTCCCACATATCCCTGCACCTCTCCGGGCACACGGTGCTCGCCGGCAACGGCGTCGCCGTCCACGGCAAGGTGCGGCCCGGTGGGGGACACCGGGTCAAGCTGGTCTTCCGCGGCCCCGAGCCACGGGTGCTCGTCACCCACACCAAGGCCAACGGCAGCTTCCGCCTGCGCTGGAAGCCCGACCGGATCGGTGACTACCGCGTCCGCGCCTTCGCCGTCCACGGTCAGCACACCCACGGCTCATCGAGCGAGGCGCGGCGCCTGACCAACTACCGCTTCGCCGGCGCCTCCTACTACGGGCCGGGCCTTTACGGCAACGGCGTCGCCTGCGGCGGCACCTTGATGCAGGGCACGCTAGGCGTCGCCAACAAGACCCTGCCCTGCGGGACGATGGTGACGATCCGCTACCACGGCCACTCGGTGACGGTGCCAGTGATCGACCGCGGGCCCTACGTGGCCGGCCGCGACTTCGACCTCACCGAGGCGACCCGCGACCGGCTCGGCTTCCCCGGCGTCGACACGATCCTCGTCGACCACTAGGCCGAGAGGCTGAGGCGCAGCTGCGGCCCGGCGTCGTCCTCGGCGCCCGCGTCCGCTTCGTTCTCGAAAGAGGCGAGGCGGACGCCGAGCAGCCGCACCGGCCGCTGCGGGTCATACGCCCGCAGCAGGTCGAGGGCGACGGGGACGACGACCGCCGGGTCGTTGGTGGCGGCGTCGACCGAGTGCGAGCGGGTGACGTTGGTCCAGTCGTCGAGGCGGATCTTGATCCCGATGCTGCGGCCCTCGAGCTCGCGTTTGGCGAGGCGCCGGCAGAGCTCCTCGGCGAGCTCGACCAGGTGCCGCTCGAGCTCGCCGCGCTGACTGACGTCGACGTCGAAGGTGATCTCGGTCGACTGCGACTTGGTCTCGTGTTCGACCGTGATCGGCGTCTCGTCCCAGAGCCGGCCGCGGGCGTGCAGCCAGGCGCCCGAGCGCGGCCCGAACGCGGCTTCGAGCTCCGCCGCCTCGCGGCGCTGCAGGTCGGCGAGCGTGCGGACGCCCATCCGTTCCAGCCGCTGCACGGTTTTCGGCCCGACCCCGGGGATCAGCCCGGGCGATTCGGCGGCGAAGCGCTCCAGCGCCGCCGCGCGCGAGAGGACGACGAGGCCGGCGGGCTTGCCGAGCTCGCTGGTGATCTTCGCCAGCATCCGGCTCTCGGAGATCCCGACCGAGCAGGTCAGGCCGGTCTGCTGGCGGATCTGGGCGGCGATCCGCCGCATCGTCGCCTTCGGCGAGTAGATCCCGGTCAGGTCGAGGTACGCCTCGTCGAGCCCGACCACCTCGACCACCTCGACGTTGCGCTTCAGCACTTCCATCACCTGCGCCGAGGCCTCGCGGTAGGCCGGGAAGTCCGGCTTGATGTAGATCGCATCCGGCAGCCGCCGCCGCGCCGTCGCCGCCGGCATCGCCGAGTGAATCCCGGCCAGCCGTCGCGCCTCATAGCTCGCCGTCGTCACCACCGCCCGCGGCCCCGACCCGCAGACGACGACCGGCTTCCCCTTCAGCTCCGGCCGCCGCCGCAGCTCGACCGACGCGTAGAAAGCGTCCATATCGAGGTGCGCGATCGTGCGCTCGAAGGCCACCCACCGATGGTAGGAGGGAGGCGGGACGGGATCGGGCGCCGCTCAGGACGCCGGCGCGGGCCTGGCGCCGACCCAGAGGTCGACGACGGCGAGGCCGGGGGGCAGTTCGGACCCGGCGCGCGGCGACTGGCGCCGGACGCGGCCGCGGTCCGGCCGCCGGGCTGGACGGCGGGTCAGCTCGCCGACGGCGCAATTCGCCGCCGCCAGCTTCTTGCGCGCGACCCGTGCGCGCAGCCCCTTCAACTCGGGCACCACGCACCAGTTCGGCACTTTGCCGAAGCTCCCCCAGCTGACGTCGATCAAGCCATTCCCGACATAGGTGACGCCGTCGAGGGCCGGCTGGATCGGTGCGCCCGCCGGTCGGGCTTCGATCTCCGAAGCGCCGGGAGCGACGTAGCTCGCCGCTTTCCGGTTGCCGCCCCCGGCCACGATCAGCGGCACGTCCCCGAGCTTGACGACCGACGCTTCGCCACCGGCGCCGGGTTCGAGGGTCAGCGTCGTCCCCGGCGTGACCGGCAGCCGCGCCGCAGTCGTGCCGCCGCGGCCGGCGAGGGCATCGTCGGCGCCGACCGCGTAGAACCGGGCGTCCGTGATCCCCGCCGGCACAGTCCAGCTGATCTGCGCCCCGTCTTCGTAGCGACACGAGATTCCCTCGACCGAGCCCCCGTATCCGGCCGCCGGGTCGGCGATCATCGTGGCGCATTCGGCCGCAGCGGAAGACGCGAAGCAGAGGGCGAAGAGGGCGGCAGCGGCAGCGACGCTGCCGCGAAACACGTTCCTGTGCCGCCGGTGATCCGGCATCTCACTCCTCCCCAGACGACGTTGCAACCGCCCCGAGGATAGCCGGAGGTCAGGCCGGCGGGGGCTCGATGGCTGCGGAGGCGCTGCTGGCGAGCGGCAGGGCGTAGTAGACGGCGACGGCGCCGCAGATAGCGATCGAGAGGTAGGGCGAGACGATCGCCACGGCCGTGGCCAGCACGTAGGGGACGATCCCCAGGGCCGCCAGGCGCAACACGCGGCTTCGCGCCTGCTGGTCGATTTCGCGCGCCAGCAGGACGGTGCGCCGGAAGAGGATGTGGCGTTGCATCCCTGCGAACACCAGGCCCATCAGTAGGAAGGAGCCGGCGTAGATCCCGGCCGCCAGGCTCTCGCCCTCGCTCTCCTTCAGGTACTGGGCCATCAGCGCCGTGGTGAAGGGCAGGATCGAGACCGTCATCAGCAGGAACAGGTTCCAGATCAGGATCGAGTGGTCGGCGCGGGCGAGGCGGCGCAGCATCGCGTGGTGGTTGATCCAGATGATCCCGATCGTCAGGAAGGAGATGAAGAAGGCGGCGTAGCTCGGCCATTGAGCGGCCAGCTCGTCGCTGAGGCGCCCGGATCCCGGCTCGGGGATGTGGATCTCGAGGACCAGCAGCGTGATCGCGATCGCAAAGACGCCGTCGGAGAAGGCCTCCAGCCGGTTGGTGTTCATGCTGGAGAGATTCGACGCCAGTCTCTAGGCTCCTGAGGATGGCGGAGATTGCCCACAAGAAGGTCGAAGAGATCGACGCGATCGGCGGCGTCCTGCCCGGAATCCAGATGCACCGGGTCGCCAAGGACCTCGACGTCGGCGCCTTCGGGATCTCGATCATCGAGATGGAGCCCGGGGCTGACGCCTACCCCGAGCACGACCACTCTCCCGACGGCCTCGGCGGTGAGATGTTCGCGCAGCGCCCGCAGCAACTGAACCAGGAAGAGGTCTACGTCGCCCTGCGCGGCTCCGGGACCCTGATCGCCGACGGCGAGGAGTTCCCGCTCGACCCCGACCACATCGCCAAAGTGCCGCCCGAGGTGAAGCGCAAGGTGATCGCCGGCGATGAGGGCCTGCGCCTGCTGGCGCTCGGCGGCACCGTCGGCCAGGCCTACCTCACCGGTGGAACGCTCTAGCGATGTCGGCCGAGGCCAAGAACCTGGAGGCGATCTCGAAAGCGATAGACCAGCACAACGCCAACTGCCCGTTCCCGGCGGCCGAGGTGCGGATGAACCCGTTCGAGGTCGAGCGGCTCGGCTGGGAGACGATCCGCGGCCTCCCGGTCGTCCCCGACGGCGAGATCGGCACCGGCCGCTTCCGCATCGTCTGCTCCCGCGATCTCGAGGACGACGGCCTCGAGATCACCGAGGCGGTGGGCAAAGAGCTCGAGACCGTCACCCCGGTCCAGAGCTAGAGCTAGAAGCCATCGAGGAAGGCCAGACTGCCTCCCGGGTGACAGACCTTCGACGGAAAGACCTTGAGCCCGTACGACGTCACCTTCCCGTCCCCGCAGCGATACAGCTTGCCCGACAGCTCCCGCAGATACCGATCCTCGGTATTGCCGAAAGCGTCGGGCTCGATTGCCCTGAACAGAGCAGATGCCGAGGTATCGGCTAGCTGCAGAAGTTCGACGGCCTTAGGGCTGGCGATCCTGAAGGGATGGCTACGGAAAGCCTGCCACCGAATGTCGACCTCGGAACTGGCTTCCAGCGCCCGCCGATAGTCGTGGAGCTTCTGCGTCTTGAACCCTCTCAGGTGCGCGAAGGTGACAATCGCGCCATCGCCGTCGTTGTCGTCCACGAACCAGGACACTCGCTCCAGCAGTAGGCGGAGCGCCCACAGATACATCGGGTCCGGCCGAGATATATGGGCCATTTCGCCGGTCGGCAGAGGCTCGCCGATCAGGTCCTTGTGGATGATCACGTTGACGATCGCCGCCGCAGGCGAGCGCGCAATCTCCTGGACTGCCTTCAGCCGCTGCGAGTGGCTGAAATTGACGAAATGGAGGACCTGACCAGGATGCCGACGCAGGTCAGCTCGGAGATTCTTCAAATGCTGCCTCAACGCGGAATCGTCCTCATCACGGACGACGATGGCCGAGACGACGAAATGACAGCCGGACCGAGACGAGATTCCACGATCCCCCGCCTCGTCCACATAGAGGCGAAACAGCCCCAAGCTCCCCTCCCAAGAAGACGAAAGGATGGACCGGGGCCGCCTTCAGCCGCTTATCTCAGCGGATGCTGCCTGTGAAGACAGCAGGCGGGTTTCCCCACGACCATCCCTTCTAATTGTGGCAGATTAGAGGGAGGCTCGGACAGAACATTTCGGTTAGACGGAGTTCCAGAAGTCGATGCCGAGGCCTTCGGCCCAGGAGATGATTTCGGCGTTGAGCTGGGTGATTTCGCCGGTCCAGATGAGGATGCCCATCGCGATCAGGATGATGCCGCCGATCGCGACGATCACCTGGTAGTGGCGCTTGACGACGGCGAAGGCGGTCGTCATCCGCGAGAAGGCGAGGGCGGTGAGGAGGAAGGGGATCGCCAGGCCGGCCGAGTAGACGGCGAGCAGGAAGGCCCCGTGGCCGGCCGACCCGGAGACGGCGGCGGCGCCGAGGATGGCGCCGAGGGTCGGCCCGATGCAGGGCGTCCAGGCGATCGCGAAGGCGGCGCCGGCGACGATCGGGCCGCCTCTGCCCGCCCGCGAGAGCAGGGCGTCGACGTGCCACTCCCGGTTCAGCCTGGTGATGAAGAGCGAGGCGACGAAGAGGACGCCCATGGCGACGATCAGGGCACCGCTGATCTTGGTCAGCAGTTCCTTGTTGTCCTGCATGAACGAGCCGAGACCGGTGGCGGTCAGCCCGAGGAGGATGAAGATCGTCGAGAAGCTGGCGACGAACAGCAGGCTCGGTCCCAGCACCCGCCGCCAGCCGGCGTCGTCGAGTTCGCTGGCCGAGACGCCGGTGACGGCTGAGAGGTAGCCCGGGACCAGCGGCAGCACGCAGGGGGAGAGGAAGCTGACGACGCCCGCCGCGAGGGCGGCGAAGATCCCGACTCCGGCGGCCGGATCGGAGCTGATTGCAGCGATGACCACTGGCTCGGAGGTTACCCTCAGGCCGGTGTCGACCCGCTCGCCCTCGCGCCCGGCTCCCGGCCTCTTCAACCCCGCCGGGACGGCGCGCTACTTGCGCGCCTCGCCGCTGTTCGCGATCGGGCCCGCCGAGCCGGGCCCGGCGATCCGCCGCGGCTTCCTGATCGCGGTCCCGATCGGAGTCTGCCTGGGGATCGAGTTCGGGTTCGACGCCCCGACCCACGGCGCGATCGGGACCGGCGCCCTGCTCGCCGGTTTCCCGGCGATGGACGCGCCGGCGCTGCCGCGGGCGGCCTGGCAGATGGCAGCCGCGCCCGCGATCGGGATCGCCGCCGCGCTCGGCATCCTCAGCAGCCAGTCGGCCCCGCTCGCAGTCCTGGCGCTGGGGTTGCTCGGCGCGATCTCCGGCTACTTCTTCGCCTACTCGCTGCGGCTGGCGATCTACGGCCTCTCGGTCTCGCTGGCGCTGATGGTCGCCCAGGGCTTCTTCCTGCCCGTCGACGAGATCGTGCCGGCGCTCGGCTGGGTCACCCTCGGCGGCTTCACCCAGGTCGCCTGGTCGCTGCTGATCTGGGTCTTCGCCGAGCACCGGGCGCGGGGCGAGCCGAGCGGCTGGGACTGGGGCGACGTGAAGAGCGCCTTTCGCTCGAACCTCACCCTCGAGTCCGATGCTTTCAGGCACGCGATCCGCTTCGGCACCGCGCTCGCGGTCGGCGTCGCCGTCTACCGGATCTTCGACATGGACGACCACGGCTTCTGGATCCCGCTGACGATCCTCTTCGTGATGCGCCCCGATCGCGACCAGACCTACCTGCGCCTGGTCCTGCGGGCGGCCGGCACGGCGCTCGGCCTGCTGATCGCCACCGCGGCGGCGGAGACGATCGACAACAGCGACGTCGCCGTGGTCGCGATCCTCTTCCTCGCCGCCGCCTTCGCCCTCGGCCTGCTGACCGTCCAGTACGCGCTGTTCACGGCCTCGATCACGGTCTACGTCGTGCTGCTCACCGACACCCTCGGCGAGAACGCCTGGCACGCCGCCGACCTGCGCGCGATCGGCACCGCCGTCGGGATCCTGATCGCCTTCCTCGCCTGGGTGCTGTGGCCGAATCCGAAGCTGGGAAGGGGTCTCGATTTTCAGGCCCTGCGCGCTCCTCCACCCGCTTCGGAGCCCGAGTCGCGCTAGATTTGGCTGACCAGCCAAACGCCGCGCGCGGGACGCGGCCGCACGAGGAGCAGACTTTGAGCAACCGGACGTTCGTGATCGGTGTCGGGATGACCAAGTTCGAGAAGCCCGGGACCAAGGAGGGGGACTACCCGGACTGGGCCAAAGAGGCGGGGGAGAAGGCGCTTGCCGATGCCGGCATTCCCTACGAGGACGTCGAGCAGGCCTTCGCCGGCTACTGCTACGGGGACTCGACCTACGGCCAGCGGGCGCTGTACCAGCTGGGCCTGACCGGGATCCCGGTCGTCAACGTCAACAACAACTGCTCGACCGGGTCCTCGGCTTTGTTCCTCGCGCGCCAGGCGGTCAAGGGCGGGGTCGCCGACTGCGCGCTCGCGCTCGGCTTCGAGAAGATGGAGCCGGGCTCGCTCGGGGTCAAGTACACCGACCGCACCAATGCGCTCGACAAGCACGCGACGCGGATGTTCGAGATTCGCGACCCGGAGGCCTCGCCGCCGGCGCCGCAGATGTTCGGCAACGCCGGCCGCGACCACATGGCCAAGTACGGCTCCAACCCCGACCACTACGCCTGGATCGGGTGGAAGAACCACAAGCACTCGATCAACAACCCCTACGCCCAGTTCCAGGACGAGTACACGCTCGAGGACATCAAGGCGGCGAAGATGATCCACGACCCGCTGACCAAGCTGCAGTGCTCGCCGACCTCCGACGGCTCGGCCTGCGCGATCGTCGCCTCCGAGCGCTACGTCGACGAGCACGACCTCTGGGGCAAGGCGATCGAGATCGTCGGCCAGTCGATGGTCACCGACCTGACCTCGACCTTCGACGAGGCGGCCGACTGCATGACGATCGTCGGCTCCGACATGTCGCGCACCGCGGCCAACCGCGCCTACGAGGAAGCGGGGGTCGCCGCCGCCGAAGTCGACGTCGTCGAGCTGCACGACTGCTTCAGCGCCAACGAGCTGATCACCTATGAAGCGCTCGGTCTGGCGGCCGAGGGCGAGGCCCACAAGCTGGTCGAGGCAGAAGCGACGACCTACGGCGGCGAGGGCCCCGTCGTCAACCCTTCCGGCGGACTGATCTCCAAGGGTCACCCGCTGGGCGCGACCGGGCTGGCGCAGTGCTCGGAGCTGACCTGGCAGCTGCGCGGCGAAGCCGACAAGCGCCAGGTCGAGGGGGCGGCGGTCGCCCTCCAACACAACATCGGCCTCGGCGGTGCCGCCGTGGTCACGATCTACAAACCAGTCGCCGGGTGAGATGAGCCCGTCCGCGATCGAGATAACGGAGGACGAAATGGCGAAGGATCGACGTTCACTGAACGGCAAGGTGGTGGCGATCACCGGCGGTGCCCGCGGCATCGGCAAGGCGACGGCGACGGCCCTGGTCCGCAAAGGCTGCCGGGTGGCGATCGGCGACCTCGACTTCTCCCTCGCCGAGGAGACCGCGGCCGGCCTCGGCGGCGGCACGATCGCGCTGGGGCTCGACGTCACCGACCGCGCCTCCTTCGAAGCCTTCCTCGAGGAGACCGAGCGCCAGCTGGGCCCGGTCGACGCGGTCATCAACAACGCCGGGATCATGCCGGTGACGCCGTTCGTCGACGAGAGCGCCGACTCGGTCCGCCGCCAGATCGACATCAACCTGCACGGCGTCATCACCGGCACCCAGCTCGCGATCAAGCGCCTGCAGCCGCGGGGCAGCGGCTACATCGTCAACATCGCCTCGCAGGCCGGCAAGGCAGGGATCCCCGGCATCGCCACCTACTCGGCGACCAAGCACGCCGTCGTCGGGGTCAGCGAGGCGGTGCGGGCGGAGCTGCGCGGTAGCGGCGTCGAGGTCCTCTGCGTAATGCCGACCGTCGTCAACACGGAACTGACCAGCGGCGTCGGTCAGAAATGGGTCAAACCGGTCGAGGCCGAGGACGTCGCCAACGAGATCGTCGACGCGATGGAAGTGCCGCGCTTCGACGTCTTCGTCCCGCGCGCCAACGGCGGCCTCTACAAGTTCATGCAACTGCTGCCGCGGACCTGGCGCGAGGGCATGGGAAGGCTGATGAAGGTCGACAAGCTGATGTTCGAGGTCGACCACGCCGCCCGCCGCGCCTACGAGGAGCGCGCCGCCGCCAGCGAGCCGAGCGCCGACGCCCCGGAGGAGGCGCCGGCGGAGCCGATCGAGCAGCGCGACGCCGCCTAGCCATCGCTCGCGACATTGACCGGCCTATGGCGCGGTCAATGTCGCGATTGGATCGGAATCGAGGCGCACTCACGCAAGCTCGGCCTGCGCACCGCCGCAGCCCGCCCCGAGGGCTGCAAGGTCGCCCGCACCCGCGTCCGCATCATGCCCCGCCACCGCCACTAGCCGCCGAGGTTGCGTTTTCCCCTCTATAGGTGGGCAAAAGGCAACCTCGCGGGCTATGTTGGGGGGTGTGGGACGGATTTATGACGCGACCTGGGGGAGGCTCTTCGCGGCGACTTACGACCGCGGGCTGAAGGCGACGGAGGAGGCCGGGCTGCGGCGGATGCGGGTCGAGCTGCTGGCCGAGGCAGAGGGGAGGGTGGTCGAGATCGGCGCCGGTACCGGCGTCAACCTTGAGCTCTACCCGGACTCGGTCGGCGAGCTGGTGATGGTCGAGCCCGATCCGCATATGGCGAAACGGCTGCGGGCAAAGGCCGCGGCCTCCGGCAGCAGCGCACGGATCGTCGAAGCGCCGGCGGAACGGCTCCCGTTCGGGGATGCCGAGTTCGACACCGCGGTCGCGATGCTGGTTCTCTGCACGGTCCCTGATCCCGCTGCCGCGATCGCCGAGCTGGCCCGCGTCCTCAAACCGGGCGGTCAGCTCGCCTTCGTCGAGCACGTACGAGCCGAGGACCCCGGCCTGGCGCGCTGGCAGGACCGGCTCGAACGTCCCTGGCGCTTCCTCGCCGACGGCTGCCACTGCAACCGCGACACCCTGGCGACGCTCGCGGCCTCGCCCTTCGCACTCGACTCGGTCGAGCACGACCGCACCCCGAAGGCACCGCCGATCGTGCGCCCACTGGTCCGCGGCAGCGCCCGCCTGGCGGCCAGCCCCGAGGCCTAGGGGTCGAGCAGCCGCCCCGCCAGCTCAGCGGCGCTGACCCCGATGAACGCCCCGACGAGCACGTCTGCGGGATAGTGGACACCGGTGTGAACGCGCGAGTAGCCGACCAGAGTCGCCAGCGCCCGCAGCAGCGCCGAGAGCGAGGGCTGCGCCTGCCCGGCGCCGGTGGCAAAGGCGAAAGCCGAGGCGGTGTGACCGGAAGGGAAGGAGCTCGTGCGCGGCATCGGCACATGGCGGCGCGCCAGCACCTCGAGCTGCTCGCGATCGGGGCGACGCCTCGTCGTCAGCGGCTTGGCGGCGAGGTTGGCGAAGGCCGAGGCGATGCCGAGCGAGACCAGCCCGCGCTTGGCGGCGCGGCGCCCGCGCTTGCCGCCGAGAACAGCCATCCCGGCCGCCGCGGCAACCCAGATCTTGCTGTGGTCGGCGGTGCTGCTGAGCTTCCGCATCGCCTCGTCGAGCCGCGGCGTCTCGGTCCCGGCGACGGCGGCGTAGACGGCGACGTCGACCGCCTCCGCCTCCTTCAGCCACTCGCGCATCGGGTGATGATATGAGCCGCCGTCTGGGAGCGATCGTCGCGCTCGCCGGCGGGGCGGTCGCACTCGCGCTCGCGCTCGAGATCTTCGTCGCCGACTTCCCCAACGGATTGATCGTGCTCGTCTGCGTCGCCGCCGCCCTGGCCGCCGCCTGGCTCGGCCTGTTGCGCCGCGGCCTCGGCCGGCTGGTCGGGATGGTGATCGCGGCGCTCCTGATCGGCCTCGGGATCGGCGTCATCGTCAGCGGCGAAAACGCGGTGACGCTGACGATCGTGATCGTCAGCGTCCTCGTCTCGGTCGTCGGCGCCCGGCGCGCCTTCAAGCCCGACCGCTCGCTGCCGCGGGTGCCGCCGCCGAAGCATCCGGTCCTGTTCGTCAACCCGCGCTCGGGCGAAGGCCGCGCGACCGAAGTCGGTCTGGCCGAGGCGGCCCGCCAGATCGGGATCGAGACGGTCGAGCTGGAGCCGGGTCAGGACCTCGAGCAACTGGTCCGCGACGCGGTGGGGAGGGGGGCCGACGGCCTGGCGATGGCTGGAGGTGACGGCTCCCAGGCGCTGGTCGCGACGATCGCCGCCGAGCACGACCTGCCCTACGCCTGCATTCCCTCCGGCACGCGCAACCACTTCGCGCTCGATCTCGGCGTCGACCGCGAAGACGTCGTCGGCGCCCTCGACGCCTTCGTCGACGGAGGCGAGCGTTATGTCGACCTGGGGGAGGTCAACGGCCGGGTCTTCGTCAACAACGTCTCGCTCGGCGTCTACGCCCAGGCGGTCAGCCAGGACGAGTACCGGGCCGCCAAGATCCGCACGCTGCTGGAGACCCTGGCCGACACGCTCGGGCCCGAAGGCGAAGCGGCTGAGCTGCGCTGGGGCGATGAACACGGCGCGGCCCACGTCAGCACGGCGCTGATCCTGATCTCGAACAACGTCTACCGGATGGGAGCGACGATCGGGTCGGGAACTCGGCCGCGCCTCGACGAGGGTGTGCTCGGCATCGTCGACTTCGAACCGCCGATCCCGGGACCGGAGTCATCCGCCGGCCGCTACCGCGAGCTGAAGCAGCCGGAGTTCGAGATCGACGCCGACGGCCCGGTCCCGCTCGGGGTCGACGGCGAGTCGCTGACCCTGGAGCCGCCGCTGCGCTTCCGGATCCGTCCGAAAACCCTCCGAGTCCGGATCTCACACCGCCATCCCGGCGCCTCACCGTCCGCCGACGTCCCCAGAGGCGCCTTCAGCGCCGCCAGGGCCCTGCTGCGTATCGCCCTGGCGCGATAGCGTCCGCACGATAATGGTGGTTATGTAAACCCAGGCACGGAGACCCGAGCAGCTCCAGGCCCTCCAGGTCCCGGGTCCTCAGCTCGCTTCTTCGATCGCTTCTTCGAATTCGCCGGGCGTCTGCAGGCTGCCGGGCAGCTCGACGCCATTGGTGCTCGGACCCTGGATCGCAAACGACGGCGTCCCGTTGAAGCCGAATTTCTGGGCTTCGGCGAAGGTCGCTTCGACTTCCTTCGTCGTCTTCGGGTCGTTGCGTTCCTTGTTCCATTTGGCCATGTCCTTGACGCCCGCCCCTTTGGCGATCGAAGTCAGGAATTCGTCGGTCACGTAACCGGAGCGCTCCTCGCCCTGGTTGCGGTAGAAGAGCTCGATGAAGTACCAGCCGCGGCCCTGTTTGCCGGCGGCGATCGCGGCAGCGCCGGCGGGAATCGATTCTTCGCTGATGATCGTGAAGTTGCGGAAGTCGATCTTCGCTTCGCCCGACCGGACCTTGCTTTCGATCACTTCGGGCAGGATTTCTTCCGAGTACTCTTTGCAAACCGGGCACTGCAGGTCCCCGAACTCGATCAGTTCGACCGGCGCCGACGCTTTGCCCAGCACCAGGCCTTCCTGGGGGATCCCGTTGAAGAGGCTGTCGACGGCGCCGACTTCCTCGATATTCGCGTCGCCGCCGCTGTCGCTGCTCGACGAGTTGGCGACGACGAGGACGACGACCGCGACGACGACCAGGAAGACGGCACCTGCGGCCATCTGCAGCAGGCGCTGGCGGCGGTTGTCGGAGCTGCTGACCTTCTGTTCTTCCGTCAGCCGCTGTTCGCGCCTTTTCTCCCGCTCCTTCTTGTTGCTCATCCGTCCCCCTCCACGGTCGATTCAGGCCTGCAACTCGGCCTCTTCTGGCGCCGCAGTATCGTCGTTGTCCGCTGCCTCCGGCGCCGCGGCACCGTCGCTTCCCACGTAGCCGATCAGACGGGTGGCGTTGAGCAGGAAGAGAATCGTCATCAGCACGGCACTCGCGACGCACCATTGGCAGATCGCTTCGATCTTGAATATCTCCAAGTACGTTAAATAGACGCTGAAGCCAAAGCCCCCGAGCGCCAGGGCGAAACCGCCGAAACGGGCCGCGTCGCTGGCGAAAAAGGCCGTCGCCAGGATCAGGACGTAGCCGATGATCCCGAAGACGGCGACGTTGATGCCGGCAATGTGCGAATAGGAACTGTTGGCGACGGTCTCGCAACCGCCACCGCCGGCCAGGCACGTCGGCGCGCCACCGCCCGAGTCGGCGATCGTGATGTAGGTCGCGACGCCGATTCCCACCGCCGCGACGAAGGCGATGATCCGCCTCAGGGTCCCCTCTGCCGGCATCTTCATGGCGATCACGATAAAGAGTTTGAGTGGTTCTCGCAGAATGCGACGATCTGGCGCGAGAGTTTGCCGCCCTGCCAGGCCAGCGGCGACTCCCCCTCTCCCTCGCTGACCAGCTCGGCCTGCGGCAGCGCCTTCGCGTAGGCCGCTGCCACCGCGTAGGGATGACCGGGATCGGCGCCGTCGTCGCTGGCGACGACCAGAGCCGGGACGTCGAGGCTGTGCAGTTCGCCGAGCGACTCGAACGGGCGCGAGCGCGGCATCGAGCGCAGCGCCTCGACCAGTGCCTCGGGGTGCTCGTGCAGGAGCATCCGTTCGCGGGTGAAGCGCAGCACCGTCTCGCTCCAAGCCGGGTCGATCCCCTGATGGGCGGCGATGTAGTCGACGAAGCCGTCGACGCCGCCGCCCTCGAGCGCATCCGCCAGCCCGTCCCAGTAGGCGACCGTCTCGGCCGGCGCCTCGCCGCTGAAGACCGGACCGACGACGATCAGGCCCGCCAGCCACTCGGGATGGCGCAGCGCGTAGGCAACCGCCGTGTGGGCGCCCATCGAGTGGCCGGCGAGGAAGAAACGTCCCTCCCCCAGCTCGGACTCGACGACCCGCTCGAGGTCGTCGACCAGCCGCGGGTAGTCATAACCATCCCCCGCCGGCGCCGGGTCGGACTCGCCATGGCCACGAGCGTCGTAGCTGACGACCCGGAAGCCGGAACGCTCCAGCACACGTGAGCCCTGGACCACGTAGCGCCTGGTCGCGGTGACCCCGTGGCAGAGGACGATCGGCATCCCCTCCCCCGCGATTTCGCCACGGATCACCGGCGCCGGCCCGACGGCGAACTGGGTCGCGGCCGCGGGCGCCATCAGGAGACTGCGGCGAGAGCTTGCTCGAGATCGTCGACGGACTCGTAGGTGAGCCCGGCAAGCGTCACCTTGCGGTGCCGGATCACGCCCTCCTCGTCGACGATGAAGATCGCTCGCCGCACCATCGGCCCGGCCAGCACCCCGTAGGCGCGGGCGACCTCCTTGTCCTCGTCGGCCAGGAGCGGCACGTTGAGCCGCTTCTCCTCGGTGAAGCGCTCGTGCGACTCGACCGATTGCGGCGAGATCCCGAGCACGTCGGCGCCGAGGCCGTCGAGCCGCTCGCTCTGGTCGCGGTAGGAGCAGAACTGTTTCGTGCAGACGGCGGTGAAGTCGCCCGGGTAGAAGGCGAGGATCAGCTTGCGGCCGCGGTAGTCGGACAGGCGGTAGGTCTTGCCGCCGGTGCCCGGCAGCTCGAAATCGGGAGCCTTGTCTCCGACCTTGGGCTTGGCCATGCCGTCAGGGTAGAGGTTTGGTGCCGCCGCCAGGCGCGGGCTCTAGCCCGGACGCCCTGGTTCGATCGTCACCGATTCGATCACGACCGGCTTTTTCGGGGTTTCGCCGTTGACCGGCAGCTTGCCGATCTTTTCGACGACGTCCATGCCTTCCGTGACTTTGCCGACAAGGGCGTATTCGGCCGGCAGGCCGGCGTCGGGAGCGGTGACGACGAAGAACTGGCTGCCTGAGGTGCCGGGGGGCTCGGCCGAGCTCTTGGCCATCGCCACGACGCCGTTGGTGTATTCGAGGTTGGCCGGGGGTTTCTCTTCGACCTTGTAGCCGGCGTCACCGGACTGGGTCTCGGTCGGGTCGCCGCCCTGGATCACGAAGCCGGGCGCGATGCGGAGGAAGCTGAGGTCGTCGTAGACGCCTTCTTCGGCGAGGTAGGCGAAGGAATTGGTCGTGATCGGCGCCTGTTTGGTGTCGAGTTCGATCTTGAACGTGCCGCAGCTGGTTTCGACGACCGCGGTCTGTTCTTCGCCCGCTTCGATCGTTTCTTCCGGCGCTTTGAGCTTGACGTTCTTCGGTTCCGGCGCTTCGACTTCCTTGCAGCCGTTCTTGGCCGCCTTCGCCGCCGTGGTGGGATTGGCGCCGTTGTCGTCGCCACCGCCGCGCGAGATCAGGATCACAGCGACGATCGCAACCGCGATCAGCGCGAACACGCCGAGGATGATCCAGCGCTGGTCTTTTTTGCCGCCCCCCATCAGCGGGGAAGCCTAGCCCAAAGCGCGGTTACGATCGCTCGATGTCGACGCCGGCCCTGACGCCGCTCGCCGCCGCGGTCCTCGAGGCCGGCGATCCGGAGCGGGTGCTCGAGGTCGAGTGCGGCGACGGCGAGGCGACGCTGTTCCTCGCCCGCGAGTTCCCGCGGGCGAGGGTGCGCGGGGTCGACCGCTCCGAGCGGGCGGTCCGCGAGGCGACCGCCCGCATCGGGCTCGACCCCGAGGGCCGGGTCGCCTTCAAGCCCGGCTCGCCGAACTCGCTTCCCTTCCCCGACGACCAGTTCGACCTCGTCGTCCTCGTCGACGCCGCCCCGGCCGCGACCGAGATCGCCCGCGTGCTGCGGCCTGGCGGCTTCCTCGTCCTCGCCTACACCGATCCCGCCGGCGCCCCGGGGGGACTGCGCGGCTGGCGGCTGCAGCGGAGTCTCACTCGGGCCGGCTTCGAGCCGGTCCGCACCGAGTCGGCCGGGGACGGCAGCTTCGCTGTCGCCCGCCTCCGCGGCGACGGCCCTGCTGGCCCCTCCCTTTAGGCTGCAAACGGCATGGATATCGAGGGGATGCCACTGGCGTTGCTCGTCAACCCGTCGTCCGCCGGCGGCAAGACGCTGAAGCTGCTGCCACGGGTCGAGGCGGTGTTCGACGCCCAGCGCGTCGATTTCCGCGTGCAGCGCACCAAGGGCCTGGAGCACGGGGCCGAGCACGCGCTGCGGGCGATCGACGCCGGCGAGGTGCCAGTGGTGATGAGCGGCGACGGCCTGGTCGGCGCCGTCGGCGGCGCGATGGCCGGCGCCGAGGTCCCGCTCGGGATCATCCCCGGCGGCCGCGGCAACGACCTCTGCCGCGTCCTCGGCATCCCCGACGAGCCCGAGGCGGCGGCCGAAGTCGTTCTCGCCGGCCACAGCCGCCGGATCGACGTCGGCGATGCCAACGGCAAGCGCTTCCTCGGCATCGTCAGCGTCGGCTTCGACTCGGAAGCGAGCCGCCGCGCCAACGAGGCCCGCTTCCTGCCCGGCAACCTCGTCTACGTCTATGCCGCCTTCGCCACCTTGCTGCGCTGGAAGCCGGCCGGGTTCACGATCCGGATCGACGACGAACGGACGCGGATCAGCGGCTACTCGGTCTCGGTCGCCAACAGCAAGGCTTACGGCGGCGGCATGTTCATCGCCCCCGACGCCGAGCTCGACGACGGCCAGTTCGACATCGTCGCCGTCGGCGACGCCGGCAAGCTGCGCTTCGTGGCTAACCTGCCGAAGGTGTTCAAGGGCACTCATATCGAGGAGGAGCAGGTCAAGGTCCTCCGCGCCTCGCACCTCGAACTGAGCGCCAGCAAGCCGTTCCCCGTCTACGCCGACGGCGAGCACCTGACCGAGCTGCCGACGACGCTCAAAGTCCTGCCGCACGCGCTCGACGTGCTGGTCCCGGCCCCATCCGAGCCTTGATGTTCCCGGCCAAGGTCGCCCTCTCGCGGGCCATCGGCAGCGCCAGCCGCGCCAGCGGCAAAGGCGGCGGCACGACGCTCCCCGGCCGCGTCCTGCTGCGGCTCGAACCGGAGGCGATCGCCCGCCTCGGCGCCCGCCTGCAGGGCGGGACGACGATCGTCAGCGCCACCAACGGCAAGACGACGACGGCGGGGATGATCGCCGCCGTGCTGGAGGCCGAAGGCCGCCGTCCGGTCCACAACCGCGCCGGCTCGAACATGACTTGGGGCGTCGCCACGGCGCTGCTGGAGCAGCGCGGCGAGGAGGGCTTGTTCGAGGTCGATGAGGCCTGGCTGCCACGGGTCAGCGCGCAGTTGAAGCCGTCGCTGATCGTGCTCGGCAACCTCTTCCGCGACCAGCTCGATCGCTACGGCGAGATGGAGGCGCTGGCCGACGAGTGGGCGAAGACGGTGGCCGCCCGCGAGGGCGAGACCGCGTTCGCGCTCAACGCCGACGACCCGCTGATCGCCGACCTCGGCCGCGACGAGGGCGAGCGCCCGCGCGAGGGCGTCACCTACTTCGGGATCGACGACCACTCGCAGGCGCTGCCGCAGCTGCAGCACGCCTTCGACGCCAAGCACTGCCGCCGCTGCGGCCACCCCTACGCCTACGAGGTCGCCTTCGTCGGCCATCTCGGCCACTACTCGTGCCCCAACTGCGGCGCCGAACGCCCGCACGCCGACGTCGCCGCGACCGCGATCGAGCTGCGCGGGATGAAGGGCTCGGTCTCGACCGTCCGCGTTCCCGGCGGCGCCGAGATCCGGCTCGAGCTCCCCCTCCCCGGCCTCTACAACGTCTACAACGCGCTGGCGGCGATCGCCGCCGGGATCCGGCTCGGGGTCGAGCCGGAGCGGATCGCGGCGGCGCTGGCCGGCGCCCGCGCCGCCTTCGGCCGGGTCGAGACGATCGAGGTCGGCCGCGTCCCGGTCTCGATCCTGCTGATCAAGAACCCGGCCGGCGCCAATGAGGTGCTGCGAACTCTGCGGCTCGAGGCGGAGAGCGCGCCGATCGACCTCTGGATCGCGCTCAACGACCGGATCGCCGACGGCCGCGACGTCTCCTGGGTCTGGGACGCCGACTTCGAGCTGCTCGCCGGCAGCGTCCGCCGGGTCGTCTGCTCCGGCACCCGGGCGCCGGAGCTGGCGCTGCGGCTGAAGTACGCGGGCTGGCACGAGGACCGGATCGAGGTCGTCGAGGGGATCGAGCCCTCGCTCGACGCCGCTGTCGCCGCCGCTGGTGAGATCGAGGCCGCCCTGGGGGACCAAACGTCGCCAACGCGGCTCTTCGCCCTCCCGACCTACACGGCGCTGATCGAGCTGCGGCGGCTGCTGGCGGACCGTGGCCTCGCCAAGGAGTTCTGGGAGTGAGCACGGAGCGACCAAGCCCGGAGATCGGAGCCGCGGTGATCTGGCACGACGCCGAGTGCGGCGCCTACGCCGCCGACCTGCCGCTCTGGGAGGAGCTCGCGGCCGGCGCCGGCGAGGTGCTGGACCTTGGCTGCGGCACCGGCCGCGTCGCCCTCCACCTCGCCCGTCGCGACCAGCCGGTGGTCGGCCTCGACCTCGACCCGGAGCTGCTGGCGGCGCTCGCCGAGCGCGCCGACGGCCTCCCGGTCGAGACCGTCCATGCCGACGTCCGCGAGTTCGAGCTCGGGCGCCGCGTGCGGCTGGCGATCGCGCCGATGCAGACCCTGCAGCTGCTCGACGGCGCCGCCGAGCGCGCCGCCTGCCTGCAGCGGGTCGCCGCCCACCTCGAGCCCGGCGGCCGCTTCGCCGCCGCGATCCTCGAGGCGATGCCCGAGCCCGACGGCTCACCGCCGCCGCTGCCCGACGTCCGCGAGGTCGACGGCTGGGTTTACTCGAGCCTCGCGATCGAGGCGGCGGTCGGCCCGGGCGAAATCATCGTCAGCCGCCTGCGCCAGACGGTCTCCCCCGGTGGCGAGTTGAGCGAGGAACCGAACCGGGTCAGGATCGAGACCTTCACCGCGGCCCAGCTGGAGCAGGAGGCAGCGCCGTTCGGCCTCGCCCCGGTCGAGCGCCGCGCAATCGGCGCCACCGACATCCACGTCGGCACCACCCTCGTCGTCCTCGGCAAGGAGGCCTGAGATGGAGCTGCGCCTACTAGCCCTCTACCCCGAGCAGATGAACATCTACGCCGACCGCGGCAACATCCTCTTCCTGCAGCGGCGCTGCGAGTGGCGCGGCATCGACTTCGCCTACGCCAGCGCCGGCCCGGGCGAGCCGGTCGACCCCGCCGCCCACGACCTCTTCTACGTCGGCGGCGGCCAGGACCGCGACCAGAAGGCGGTGGCAGCCGACATGGTCGCGACCAAGCGCGACGCGCTCGCCGCCGCAGTCGAGAGCGGCGCCTCCCTGCTCGCCGTCTGTGGCGGCTACCAGCTGCTCGGCCACAGCTATCAGCTCGAGGACGAGACGCTCCCGGGCCTCGGCCTGGCCGATCTCGAGACCGTACGCGAGGCCGGTGAGCGGCTGATCGGCAACGTCGCAATCGAGGTCGACCTCGGCAGCGGCCCACGCCTGCTCGCCGGCTTCGAGAACCACGGCGGCCGCACCTACCTCGGCACCGGCGTGCCGCCGCTCGGCAAGGTGCTGAAGGGGCATGGCAACAACGGCAAGGACGGCTTCGAGGGGGTCCGCCGCCACAACCTGATCGGCACCTACCTGCACGGCCCGCTGCTGCCGAAGAACGCCTGGCTCGCCGACCACCTGATCGCCCAGGCGCTGGGGCGCCGCTACGGCGTTCGGCCCGAGTTGGAGCCGCTCGACGACGCGCTCGAGGCCGCCGCCCACGCCAGCGCCCGCGCCGCCGCCGGAGCCTGACTTGTGGTTGAGGTTATGCATCCAATAGATGCATAACCTCAACCACGCTCAGGGCGTGGCTGGGATCACCGCCAGCGGCTTGCCGTTACGGCGCAGCTCGGCGGTGTCGAAGCCGGGCGAGTCGAGCCGCTGCACCGCCGGCATCGCGGCGACGAACTCCTCCTCGTCGTCGAGGAAGTCGATGCGCGGCGTCCGGTAGTGCATCGGGACGACCCAGGTCGCATCGAGGTCGTCGGCGAGCTCGGCGGCGGCGCGACCGCCGATCGTCGGCCCGCCGCCGACCGGGAGGAAGAGCAGGTCGGGCCGGCCGATCGCCGCCGCCTGCGCCGGCCGCAGCTCGACCTGACCGAAATCGCCGAAGTGCGCCACCCGCAGGCCCTCCAGCTCGAAGACGAAGATCGTGTTCGAGCCGCGTTCGGTCCCCGCCGCGTCGTCGTGCTCGGAAGCGATCCCGACCACCGCGCCGAGCGGCGACTCGTGGGTGCCGGCGGTCGCCCGCAGGACGTGCGGGTCGCCGCCAACCCGCTCGACCGCGTTGTGGTCGCGGTGCTCGTGGGTGACCAGCAGCAGGTCGGCCGGGCCGGTCTCGAACGGTGGGTAGTCGAAGGTCATACCGCGGTCGCGGACCAGCTCGCTCATGCCCTGGAAGGGATCGATGACCACAGTTGTGCTGCCGCCGCTCAAGGTGAAGGCGGACTGGCCGTGCCACTCAACGCGCATGCTGCTCCTCCAGTTTCGGTTTGATCGTGGGCCCGCTGCGACGGCGCTCGCCCTCCTCGACGTGCTCGTAGCGGCCGCCGCGCATCAGCGAGGCCGCCGCAGCGACCAGACAGGCGACGATCGCGAAGGCGAAGGCGGTGTCGAGGCCGTCGGCGAACGGCTGCGAGATCAGGTGCGGGAAGAAGGTCTGGCCGGTGAGGATCGCGTGGTCGTGGGCGGAGACCGCCCCCAGCGCTTCGGCCCCAACCAGGTGCTGGATCGGGTTGTAGCCGAGGAAGGCGGCGAAGAGGACCGAGATCGGCGGCGTCTGGCCCGCCTGCTGGGCGGCGGCGTGGGAGACCCCGTGAGCCTCGAGGCCGCCGCTCAGGGTCGAGGGCAGCGCCGAGGCGAGGCCGATGATCATCAGCGTGAAGAAGATCCCGATCGAGATCACCTGGGCGGAGTTCTGGAAGGTCTGGTTCATGCCGCCGCCGGCGCCGCGGTCGCCCGCCGGCAGGCTGTTCATCACCGCCGCCCGGTTCGGCGAGGCGAACATCCCCATCGAGATCCCGCAGAAGAGCAGGATCGCGGCGAAGACCCAATAGTCGAAGTCGATCGGCAGCAGGGTGAGGCCGACGAAGCTGAGCGCGGCGGCGATCATCCCCCCGGTCGCGAACGGGCGCGCCCCGTAGTGGTCGGAGAGGTAGCCGGAAACCGGTCCGGCGACCAGCAGCCCGACCGTCAGCGGCAGCATGTAGATCCCGGCCCAGAGCGGCGCTTCCGTGTAGTCGTAGCCGTGCAGCGGCAGCCAGATCCCCTGCAGCCAGATGATCAGCATGAACATCAGGCCGCCGCGGGCGACGGCGGCGAGGAAGGTCGAGAGGGTGCCGAAGGTGAAAGCCCGGATCCGGAACAGCGGCAGCCGGAACATCGGCTCCTCGACCCGGCGCTCGATCATCGCGAAGGCGACCAACGAAGCGATCGCGCCGGCGAGCAGCGCCAGCGTCAGCGGGCTCCCCCACCCCGTCGGCGAGTCGCCGTAGGGGCGGATCCCGTAGGTGACGGCGACCATCAGCAGGATCAGGCCGAGGGCGAAGGTGACGTTGCCCCACCAATCGATCTTCGCCGGACGGGGCGTGCTCAGCTCATGCAACTTCAAATATGCCCATATCGTGCCGAAGAGCCCGACCGGGACCGAGATCAGGAAGACGAGGCGCCAGTCGATCGGCGCCAGCAGGCCGCCGAGGACGAGGCCGACGAAGAGGCCGCTGACACCGACGATGTTGTTGATCCCGAGTGCCATCCCGCGCTGGTTGGCGGGGAAGGCGTCGGTCAGGATCGCCGCCGAGTTGGCGAGCAGACAAGCGCCGCCGACGCCCTGGACGATGCGGAAGACGACCAGGTACATCGCCCCCGCCTGCCCCGTCATCCAGTCGATCGCCAGCAGCAGCGAGGCGACGGTGTAGATGACGAAGCCGAGGTTGTAGATCTTCACCCGGCCGAAGATGTCCCCCAGGCGGCCGAGGCTGACGATGAGGACGCTGGAGACGACCAGGTAGCCGAGGATCATCCACAGCAGGTAGAAGCTGTTGGCCGGGACCAGCGGATCGAGGTGGATGCCGCGGAAGATGTCCGGCATCGCGATCAGCGTGATCGAGGCGTCGAGCGTCGCCAGGAGGATCGCCAGCGTCGTGTTCGAGAGGACGATCCACTTGTAGCGGTCCGATGCCATCCGCAAGCGATAATACACAGGCAAACTGTTGAGTTAGCCTGCCTATTCTCGCGCTATAGTCACCACTCCGTGCCGGCCCAAACCGACACCGCCTCCCTGGCCAGCGAGTTGCGCGTCGTCCTCGGCCAACTGATCCGCCGCCTGCGCGCCGAGCACCGCTTCCCGATCTCGCACGGCTCGGTTCTCGGCCGCCTCGACCGCGAAGGGCCGCAGAGCGTCAGCGCCCTCGCCGTCGCCGAACGGGTGCGGCCGCAGTCGATGGCGCAGACCGTCGGCGACCTCGAGGGCGAGGGCCTGGTCGAACGCAACCCCGACCCGACCGACGGTCGCCGCCAGCTCGTCAGCCTCACCGCCACCGGCAAGGACACGCTCGAAGCCGACCGCCGCAACCGCGAGGGCTGGCTGGTCAAGGCAATCGAAGAACTACCGGCCGAGGATCAGGAAACGGTCGGCCGCGCGATCGTCCTCCTCCGCCACCTGGCCGACGCCGACGTCTAGACGGCGCGCCGCTCGAACTCCTCGGCGAGCGCAGCCAGCTCCGGCAGCGGCACGCCCAGGCCCGCCGCGATCCGCCTCACGTTCCCCCATCCTGGATTGACGCGGCCCGACTCGATCTGCGAGATCGAGGTCGGGTGGATCTCGATCCGCAGCGCGAGATCTTCCTGACTCAGCGCACTGTCAGTCCGAAACTTGCGGATCGCTCGAGCGAGGCCGATCTGCGGGTCGTAGCGTCGGGACACGTCCGAGAGGGAATGCGCTTCCCGCCCGCAGGTCCATAGCGTTAACTCTAAGTCCGTCCGAAGCCCCGTTATTGGGTACGAGCGGGTTCCCGCTGCTGGGAGCGGCAATCAGGGATGGTCGGGTCGCGAACTAGCGGCCGGAGGAGCCGAAGCCGCCGGCGCCGCGGACCGACTCGGCGAGAGCTTCGACCTCAATCGGCGTGCCGATCGCGATCGGCACCAGCACCAGCTGGGCGATGCGGTCACCGGGTTCGACCCGGAAGGTCTCGGCCGGGTCGGTATTGAGCAGCAGGACCCGCAGTTCGCCCCGGTAGCCGGAGTCGATCAGTCCGGGGCTGTTGACGAGCGCGATCCCATGATCCCGGGCGAGTCCCGAACGCGGCAGCACCAGGCCGGCGTGCCCCGCCGGGATCTGGACCCCGACCCCGGTGCCGACGCCCCAGCGCTCACCGGGCCCGATATGGGCCGCCTCGCAGGCGTAGAGGTCGAGCCCGGCGTCCCCGTCATGGGCACGCGACGGCAACGTCGCTCCGTCGACGAGTTTCGCGATCGGCAGATCCACGTCCGGCACCCTACTGAGGACTCAGGCGACCGCGAGATCGTCGAAGCGGTGCAGCTCCGCCGCGGGGACGCGGGCGTGGACGAGAACGCCGTCCTCGCGATCGGTGCGCTCGAGGTCGCCGGCCACCTCATGCAGCTCGTGCAGGCGGCCGCCCTCGCTGTAGGGGATCAGCAGCTCGACCTCGGTCAGGGTCTCGGCGAAGGCCTCCTCGATCCGCTCGCGCAGCTCGTCGAGGCCTTCGTCGGCGAGGGCGGAGACGAGCACCGCGCCGGGGTGGCTGAGCGCCGCTTCGCGCCTCTCCTCCTCGTCCAGGAGGTCGGCCTTGTTGAGGACCAGCAGCCGCGGCTTCTCGCCGGCGCCGATCTCCTCCAGCACCTCGTCGACCGCCTTGATGTCGGCGAGGCGGCGCTCCTCCGGCTCGCAGGCGTCGACCACGTGCAGGATCAGGTCGGCCAGGACGGTCTCCTCGAGCGTCGCCTTGAATGCCTCGACCAGCTGGTGGGGAAGCTTTTCGATGAAGCCGACGGTGTCGGTCATCAGGTAGTCGCGGCCGGAGAGCTCGAAGCTGCGGGTGGTCGGGTCGAGGGTGTGGAAGAGGCGGTCGGCGGCCTCGACTTCGGCCCCGGTCAGCGCGTTCAGCAGCGTCGACTTGCCGGCGTTGGTGTAGCCGGCGAGGGCGACCCGGGGGATCGAGGAGCGATCGCGCCGGGCGCGCATCACGCCGCGGTTGCGCTCGAGCCGGGCGAGCCGGCGGCGCAGGGCCGAGATCCGGTCGCGGGCGAGGCGGCGGTCGGTCTCGATCTGGGTCTCGCCCGGCCCCCTGGTGCCGATGCCGCCATCCATACGACCGGCGCCGAGGCGCTCGAGGTGGGTCCAGAGGCCCCGCATGCGGGCCATGTTGTACTCGAGCTGGGCCAGCTCGACCTGCAGCTTGCCCTCGGCGGAATGGGCGTGGTCGGCGAAGATGTCGAGGATCACGGCGGTGCGGTCGATCACCGGCACTCCCAGGGCCGCCTCCAGGTTGCGCTCCTGGCGGGGCGCCAGCTCGTCGTCGCAGGCGACCAGGTTGGCGTCGCAAGCGGCGATCTCGCGCTTCAGCTCCTCCAGGCGGCCACGGCCGAAGTAGCGGTCGGGATCGGGCTGCGGCCGCTGCTGGGTCGCGACCCCGGCGGTGGCGACCCCGGCGGTCCGCAACAGCTCCTTCAGCTCGGCCAGTACTTCGCCGTTCTCAGAGCCGTCGGTGATGCCGATCGCGAGTGCCCGCTGGCGCGCGCGTGGATTGGTGACTCCGGCGCCGTTGCCGCGCTCGGCGCTGTAACGCGTCTCCGTCTTGCGGCCATTTCTCGAACGTTGCACTCAGATTAATTGTACGCGTACCCCCCAAACGGAATATATGGTTGGGAATCGTGAAGGTGTTCGTCACGGGAGGAACCGGCTTCATCGGCGGCGAGGTCGTGCGCCAGCTGCGCGCCCGCGGCGACGAGGTCGTCTGCCTCGTCCGCAATCCCGAGAAGGGACAGAAGGTCGCCGATCTCGGCTGCCAGATCGTCGCCGGCGACCTCGGCGACGAGCGCGCGATCCGGGACGGGATGAGCGGCTGCGACGCCGTCATCCACGCCGCCGCGATCTACGAGGTCGGGATTCCGGTCAAGGACCGGCCGGCGATGAAAGAGGCCAACGTCGGCGGCACCGAACGGGTGCTGGGTGCGGCGCTCGAGCTGAAGATCCCGAAAGTCGTCTACGTCTCCACCGTCGGCGTCTTCGGCAACACCCACGGCCAGGTGGTCGACGAGAGCTACGAGCACCCGGCCAAAGAATTCACCTCCTGCTACGAGGAAACGAAGTGGGAAGCCCACCAGGTGGCGAAACGCCTGATCGCCGAAGGCCTGCCCTGCGTGATCGTCCAGCCCGGCGGTGTCTACGGCCCTGGCGACACCTCCTCGATCGCGGTGATGCTGAACGAATTTCTCGCCGGGAAAATGCCGCTGATCCCGTTCCCGGACCTCGGCATCTGCCTCTCGCACGTGGAAGACATCGCGACCGGGATCCTGCTCGGCCTCGACAAGGGCAAAGTCGGCGAGTCCTACGTGATCAGCGGCCCGAAAACGACGGTGCGGGAGGCGATCGGCGTCGTCGCCGACGCGACCGGCAAGAAGGCGCCGAAGCGCGCGCTCCCCACCGGGCTGCTCAAGGCGCTGACGCCGGTCGGGCCGGTGGTCGGAAAGATGATGGGACAGCCGCCGAACCTGCGCGAGCTGATCTCCTCCGCCGACGGCGTCACCTTCTGGGCGACCTACGAGAAGGCTCACCGAGAGCTTGGCTACGAACCCCGTGGTCTCGAGCAGGGGTTCCACGACATGCTGGCGGCCGAAGGTCGCCTCCCCGCCTCCGCCGCCGCCTGAGCTGCGCCGCCTCACCCGCGCCAAGCGCTGAATAGAGTTCGCGGCCGATGCGCGCGATCGACGTCATGCACCTCGGCCGACCCCACGTGATCTGCTGCTGGGAGGCCGACGGGATCCTGGTCGACCCCGGGCCCGAGTCCTCGCTCGACACCCTGGTCGAGGAGCTCGGCGGCGAGCAGCCGCGCGCCGTCTTCCTCACCCACATCCACCTCGACCACGCCGCCGCGACCGGGGCGATGGTCGAGCGCTGGCCCGACCTCGAGGTCTACGTCCACGAGCGCGGCGCTCCGCACCTGATCGACCCCTCGAAGCTGCTCGCCAGCGCCGGTCGCCTCTACGGCGACCGGCTCGAGTACCTCTGGGGCCGGATCCTGCCGGTGCCGGAGGCGAACGTGACCATGCTCAGCGGCGGCGAGACCGTGCTCGGGATGCGCGTCGCCTACACCCCGGGACACGCCTCACATCACGTCTGCTACCTGCACGAGGAGAGCGGCACCGCCTTCGTCGGCGACGTCGCCGCCTGCCGGATCCCGCCCTCGAAGCTGGTCATGCCCCCCACCCCGCCGCCCGACATCGACATCGAGACCTGGATCGACTCGATCGGGATCGTCGAGAGCTGGGACCCCGCCCTGCTCGGCCTCACCCACTTCGGCCCGGTCGACACCCCCGCCGAGCACCTGGCGATCGTCCGCGAACGGCTGCGCCAGGAGGCCGACCTCGTCCACCGCATGTCCGAGGCCGAGTACGAGGCCGACCTGCAGCGCCGGATCCGCGAGCAGCTGGCCGCGGAAGGCCACGGCGAGGAGACGGTCGCCGAGCTGCTGCAGGCGGTGCCGACGACCTACCAGTACGGCGGCCTCGAGCGCTACTGGCGCAAGCGGGCCGAGCGCGAAGCTGCTTAGCCGGCGACGCGCCCGAAGACGACGTGCGGCATTTCCGGCAGATGGCTTGCCGGCGAGGGCGGGAAGAGGCCGCCGTCGAAGAGCTGGCGCGTGCCGAGCGGCCCGGGAAGCTCGACGACGAGCGGCGGGCCGAGTGGCACTTCTCCGAAACAGGCGACGTTCGTGGTCTTCCTCGCGGGTCTGATGAAGACGGTCAGCACCAGCATCCCCGCGAACTCGGTGAACTCCGGTTCGGCGCGGGCGTTGAGGTCTTCGCTCTTCGAGCAGCGAGCGCCGACGTCGATCCGAATCCGTTCCGTCACCGCCGTCAACGGCGGTTGGCTCTTCGAGAGGAACCAGGTGGTGGCGAAGTGGCCGCCGCGAGCTGAAAGCGGGTAACAGATGCTGCTGTAGGCATTCATGTGCCAATGCCCTTTGCCGCGGCGCAGTTCGTACGATTCGAGCTGCGCCGGCGTTTCCATTTCCGCGCCGAGGCGGCCGTGCAGGAAGAGAGCGCGTCCTGGCTTCGCCGCTGCCAGGCGCCAGTGATGATGCGGCAGAGGGAATGGGAAATCCCTGCTCAAGAGGCGGCGCAGGGCACGCTCTGCGGGCAGCCGGCCGCGCTCCGCGTTGGTCGGCCCGGAGAAGGCCGCCACCGGGTCGAAGGTCATCCCGTTGCAGGACGCCTGGTATGGCCATTCGGGCCATTCGGTCAGGGCCGGATCCGGCCCGGCCAAGCCGTCGCCGGCTGAGGCTGGCGCCGCACTCGCGAGCAGCACCAACACCATTCCCAGCCCTGCCAGCAGCGAACGGACACTCATCGTGCGCACAAACCCAAACGCCGAGGGCGAGTTGCGCTAGCTGAGGTGCTCGCGCATCCGCTCAACGGCCTCTTCGATCCGCTCGTCGGGCGTGGTCAGCGAAATCCGGAAGAAACCCTCGCCGCTGGGCCCGTACATCGAGCCGGGCGAGATCACGACCGCCGCCTCCTCCAGCACCGTCTCGCAGAACGAGGTCGAGGTGTGGCCCTCGGGGACCGGCGCCCAGACGTAGATCGTCCCCTTCGGAGCGTTGACCTCGACGCCGATCTCGCGCAGGGCGGAGACGACGAGGTCGCGGCGGCGGGCGTAGGTCTGGTTCATCCGTTCCAACGGGCCGGTCGGTCCCTCGAGCGCGGCGGCGCCGGCGATCTGGACCGCCTCGAAGAGGCCGGAGTCGATATTGGTCTTCAGCCGCCAGTAGGTCTGAATCGCACCGGCGTTGCCGAGGATCGCGGCGCAGCGCCAACCGGTCATGTTGTAGCCCTTGGAGAGCGAGAAGACCTCGACGCCGACCTCCTTGGCGCCGGGCGTGGCGAGGAAGCTGGGAGCGACGTAACCGTCGTAGGTGGTCTCCGAGTAGGCGTTGTCGTGGACGACCAGGATCTCGTGCTCGCGGGCGAAGGAGACGACCATCTCGAAGAAGCCCTCGGGAACGACCGCGCCGGTCGGGTTGTTCGGGTAGTTGATGAACATCAGCCGCGCCTTGGCGGCGACATCGGCGGGAACGGCGCTGAGGTCGGGGGCGAAACCGAGCTCGGGCACCAGCGGCAGCAGCTCCGCCGTGGCCCCGGCGAGGATCGGACCGCCGGTGTAGACCGGGTAGCCGGGATCGGAGGCGAGGGCGACGCCGCCGTGGTCGAGGAAGGCGAAGCAGAGGTTGTAGATGCACTCCTTGGCGCCGATCGCCGGGATCACCTCGGAGGCGGCATCGATCTCGACCCCGAAGCGGCGGTCGTAGAAGTCGGCGAACGCCTGGCGGAACTCCTCGCGGCCACGGTTGGACGGGTACTGGTGGTTGGCCGGATCGGCGACCGCCTCCTGCATCGCTTTGACGATGTAGGGATAGGTCGGTTCGTCCGGGTCGCCGATGCCGAGGCTGATGACGTCGATCCCGGCCGCCCGCTTGTCCGCGATCTGCTGCTCCAGTTCCTGGAACTTGTACGGCGGAATGGCCTGCAGGCGCTGGGATGGATCGGCGATGCCCATGGGCGCGGAACCCTAACGATCAGGCGCTATTCGAGCTCGGTGAGCGCCTGCAGGAGCTCAGGCGAAAGCTCGCCAACGCAGATTGGCTCGGCCCAACCGTCGAGCCGCACCGAGAGGTCGTCGCCGATCTCGACCTCCAGCTCGCCGCCGTCGAGCTCGACCACGATCGGGCTCTCGGAGCCGCGCAGGAAGGCGGTCACCGCGGCGCCGCTGGCGCCGGTGCCCGAGGAGAGCGTCTCCCCCACCCCGCGCTCGAAGATCCGCGCCCGGACCCGGCTGCCGTCGATTGCGATGAACGAGACGTTGGTCCGGTTCGGGAACAGCTCGTGGGCTTCGATCGGCGGCCCGATCTCGCCGAGGTCGAGGTCGTCGAGCTCGTCGCCGACGACGATCGCGCACTGCGGGTTGCCGATCGAGACGTGCTGGAACTCCCACTCGCGGCCGGCGGCATCGAGCGTGCCCTTGCCGTCATCGCCGCCGGAAGGGAAGTCCTTGGAGGCGGTCGCGGCGCGCCCCATGTCGACGCTGCAGGTCAGCTCGCCGGTGATCGTCGGCGTGATCGGCCCGGCGACGGTCTTGATCGTGAAGGTCTCCTCGTCGGTCCAGCCGTGACGGCGCAGGTAGAGGATCGCCTCGCGGGCACCGTTGCCGGAGAGCTCGGCCTCGGAGCCGTCCGGGTTGAAGATCCGCAGCTCGGCGACGAACTCCTGATCGTCGCTGCGCGAGAGCAACAGGACCCCGTCGGAGCCGATCCCGAAATGGGGGTCACAGAGCCACTCGACCCGCTTCGGTCCCAGATCCCAGGGCAGGTTCTCCTGCTCGACGATCAGGTAGTCGTTGCCCAGCGCCTGCCACTTCTCGAATTTCATGCCGGCGGCAGCCTATTTGCTCGGGCGTGGTTGAGGAAACCCGCGGATAGCGCGGGAAAGCTCTACCGCGACCTCGGCGTCGCTCTTGCCGGTGCGGTCGATCGTGGTCAGGTTCGGGATCTTCCGCATCCAGGTCAGCTGGCGGCGGGCGTAGTTGCGGGAGCGCTTCTGCATCCCGGCGACGTCGCCGGCCAGGACCTCGTCGAAGCCGAGCGCCTTGCGGGCGCTGCGGCCGGGGCCGAGGGCGTCGGCGCGGCGCACCTCCTCGGCCGCGCCGCCGGCGATGATCGCCTCGGCTCGCGCGTCGATCCGGTCGTAGAGCAGGCCGCGCTCCATCTCGAGACCGAAGATCGCGGTCGGGCGGCGGGTTTCGGGCGACCACAGCTCGGAGTCCGCCGATTCGGCCGGGACCTTGCGCAGCGAGAGCTGGGCCAGCGCGGCGCGCAGGTAGAGACCGGTGCCTCCGAGCACGATCGGGCGGCGGCCGGCGGCCAGCGCCGCGTCGATCTCTGAATGAGCGAGCGGCATGTAGTCGCCGACCGAGAAGTCGCTGGTGACCGGGACGAAGCCGAGCAGCCGGTGCTCGAGGCGCCCGCGCTCGGCCGCGGTCGCGGCGCCGGTCAGCACCTCGAGGCTCTCGTAGACCTGCAGCGCGTCGCAGTTGATCGCAACCGGGTCCTCGCCCCGTTCGCGCAGCAGCTCGGCGAGGGCGATCGCCACCCCGGTCTTGCCGACCCCGGTCGGGCCGAAAATCGCCAGGACCGTCAAAGAAGCTGGCTGAGCGGGCGCGCGGCGACCCCGCTCAACGTCTGCGACGTGGCGCTCTCGATCTCGACCGCGACGAACTCACCGGGCCCGGCTTCGCCGTCGAAGTTGACCGCCTTGTTGTGCCGGGTGCGACCGCGCAGCTTGGTCTCGTCGGTGCGGCTGGTGCCCTCGACGAGGACGTCCATGGTGCGGCCGACGAAGCGCTGCGAGCGCTCCAGCGCCCGCCGCTGGACGACCTCGACCAGCCGTTCCATCCGCTCGACCTTGACCGGGTGCGGGACCTGGCCGTCCATCTCCGCCGCCTCGGTTTCGCGCCGCGGCGAGAAGACGAAGGTGAAGGCGCCGTCGTAGCCGACCTCCTCGACGACTTCGAGCGTCTCGGCGAAGTCGGCCTCGGTCTCGCCCGGGAAGCCGACGATGACGTCGGTGGTGATCGAGCAGTCGGGGACATGCTCGCGGATCAGCGCCACCCGGTCCATGTAGCGGCTGCGGTCGTAGGTGCGCCGCATCCGTTTCAGGACCTGACTCGACCCCGACTGCAGCGGCAGGTGGATCTGCTCGCAGAGCGCCGGCAGCTCGGCGTGGGCGCGGATCACGTCCTCCTTCATGTCCTTCGGGTGCGGGCTCGTGTAGCGAATCCGCTCGATCCCGTCGACGGCATCGACCTGCGCCAACAGCTCGGCGAAGGTGACGCGGGAGCCTTTCGGCAGGTCGCGCCCGTAGCTGTTGACGTTCTGGCCGAGCAGGGTGACCTCGCGGACGCCGTCGAGCGCCAGTGCCTCGGCCTCAGCGACGAGCTCAGCCGGATCACGACTGACCTCGCGGCCCCGGGTGGAGGGCACGATGCAGTAGGAGCAGCGGCAGTTGCACCCCTGCGAGATCTGCAGCCAGCCCTGGAACTCGCGCTCGCGACGGGCCGGCAGGTGGCCGGAGAAGTCCTCGAACTCGAAGTAGCCCTGGGCGCTGAGCGAATCGGAGTTGAGGAACTCGGCCAGCTTGTGGATCTGACCGGGACCGAAGGCGACGTCGACGAACGGGAAGCGTTGGAACACCTCGTCCTTGACCGACTGCGCCCAGCAGCCGCCGACCCCCACCACCCGGCTGGGATCTTCGCCCTTCAACCGCTTCGCCTCGCCGAGATGGGCGATGAAACGACTGTCGGCGGACTCCCGGATCGAGCAGGTGTTGAAGAGAATCACGTCCGCCCCTTCCCGCTCCGGCGACTCCTCGTAGCCGAGCGAGGCGAGCATGCCGCGCATGCGCTCGGAGTCGTGGACGTTCATCTGGCAGCCGAAGGTCGTGACGTGGAAAGTCCTGGGCATGGGTGGCAGATTAACGCCGAGAACGCAGCGATTCGGATTTGGGCTCAAGCCGCTAGGGAGGGTTGGGTGCCCGTCTACCTTCGCTGGGATTCCTGCCTTTAAGTGCCCACTCTCTCGCTGACGGGCACTGCAGAAATCAGGACGCCGCTCGTACGACGGGCACCCAACCCTCCACCCGGGATCAGCTCTCAGATTCCGGGAGCCTCCAAGGCGGGGCCGGTCACGAGCTTCCGTCGCTCTCTATAGCTTCCGTTGTTCGGGAGCTTTGCATCTCTCGGGAGCTTCTGGCCGACGAAAGCCGCGCTGGTCGTGAAGCTTGCCTGGGATTCGTTGGGAGGGATGGGGCATACCCTCGACGCGAACTGTGCGGGAGGAGCAGCGCTCCTAGAGGCGACAGCTAGAGGCTCAAAGGCGACGAGGTGCGAGCGGCGAGGGTATGCCCCATCCCTCCACGCCAAACCCAACTACTTGACTACGAGAGTCCCTTCCATGCCGGCTTCGCGATGCCCCGGCACCGAACAGAAGAATTTGTAGGTGCCGGGCGGCAGTTCGACGGTCGCCGATTCTTCTTCTTTGGCAATCGTTTCGGTGCCGCCGAGCTCTTCGCCGGCTTCGTCTTCGATTTTGACGTCGTGCGGGATCGAAGAGGGGTTGGTGAAGTCGATCGTGACCTTGCCCGGCTTGCTCGTCAATTCGGTCTCTTCGAATTTGAGTTCGCTTTCGGCGGCGCTGATTTCAAGCGTGCCGCCGGGACCGGTGGCACCGGCTTCTTCTTCGGATTCAGCCGGTTCCTTGCCTTCTTCCGCTTCGGTCGAGCCTTCTTCGCTGCCCTCTTCTTCGAACGGGCCGCTGGAGGTCTCCTTTTCGATCTCCTTGTTGGCCTCCGCGTACTTCTCGGCCTTCTCGTGATCCTCGTCCTTGGCGTGGAGGACGGCGAAGGTCGTGGCACCGCCGACCAGGATCGCGAACCAGAGAACGACGATCGGGAAGGCTTTCCCGGGGAAGTCCTTCAGTTTGAGGCCGAGGAAGCTGACCAGCACCGCCGAAACCGCCAGCGCGATGCCGAATATGAAGAAAAGAGTTTCGTTGCTCATATGCAGGCGGCCGGGATCCTATATCGCTGGGCGCGGCGGACACCGTGCGGTGCGCTGGACGGCTTCTGAGCGGCTTCCTAGGCGGCTTTCGCCTCGGCTACCGGCACTTCTGGCTCGGGCGGAGTCGCATCGGCCTCAACCGGCGGCTCGCCGCCGATACCGAGCCCGGCGCGGATCTTGGTTTCGATCTCCAGCGCCAGCTCCGGGTTATCAGCGAGAAACTGTTTGGCGTTGTTGCGCCCCTGACCGAGACGGGTCTCGCCGTAGGAGAAGAACGAGCCCGATTTCTGCACCAGGTCCTGCTCGATGCCGAAGTCGAGCAGCTCGCCCTGACGCGAGATCCCGGCCCCATACTCGATGTCGAACTCGGCCTGGCGGAACGGCGACGCGACCTTGTTCTTGACGACTTTGACCCGGACCCGGTTGCCGACCGCCTCGGTCCCTTCCTTCAGAGTCTCGATGCGACGGATGTCGAGGCGCTGCGAGGAGTAGAACTTCAGCGCCCGGCCGCCCGGCTGCGTCTCCGGCGAGCCGAACTGGACGCCGACTTTTTCGCGGATCTGGTTGGTGAAGATGCAGACGGTTTTGGTCCGGCTGAGGCTGCCGGTGAGTTTCCGCATCGCCTGCGACATCAGCCGCGCCTGCAGGCCGACCGTGGTGTCGCCGATCTGGCCGTCGAGCTCGGCTTTCGGCGTCAACGCCGCGACCGAGTCGATCGCGACGATGTCGACCGCACCGGAGGCGATCAGGCGGTCGGCGATCTGCAGCGCCTGCTCGCCGTAGTCGGGCTGGGAGACCAGCAGCTCGTCGGTGTCGACCCCGATCGCCCGCGCGTAGACCGGATCGATCGCGTGCTCGGTGTCGATGAAGGCGCAGACGCCGCCGAGCTGTTGTGCCTGAGCGATGATGTGGCTGACCAGGGTCGTCTTTCCGGAAGACTCCGGCCCGAAGATCTCGATGATCCGGCCGCGCGGCACGCCGCCGATCCCCAGCGCCAGGTCGAGCGCCAGCGAGCCGGTCGGGATCGAGGCGACCTTGACCGTGCCCTGGTCGCCGAGGCGCATCAGCGAGCCCTCGCCGAACTCCCGTTTGATGCCGGTGACGGCGCTCTCCAGAGCCGCGTCCTTGGCTTTGGCCTCTTTCGCCGAGGCGTCCTTCAAGTTCACTTTCTTGTCAGCCATCTAGTTCACCTAACTGCTGCCTGCGGACAGCTCGACTTGCGCCAGCGGGACGTATCGCGCACCCCGTGGCTGGAGTTCAGAACGGTAGAGAGACAGTCGGACGGCCTCGAAGGGCTGCAAGAGGTCCTGCGGCAGCGATTTCGGCGGCTTCTCGACCAGCGCCGGCCGCCTCGAGCGGTGGCCCTCGGCCCGCACCCTCGCAACCGTCACGTGCGGCCAGAACGGGCGCTCCTCGGCCTCGTACAGCCCGGCCTCGACCAATCGGGCCCGAAGGCCCGATTGGAGCGCCTCAGCGCCCTCCGAGCGCGCCGGCAGGGCGTAGACGCGCGCCCTCCCCTTCAGCGGGCGCTGCTGCGGTTCGAGCAGCTCGACCCTCGCCGCCGGTCCGCCGCTTTCCCGCACCACGGTGGCGATCTCCTCCACCAGGGGCTCGGGCCGATGGCCGAGGAAGGCGAAGGTGATGTGGAGCGACTGCTCCGCGACCGGTCGCAGCACGGGATCGCGCAGCTCCCGTCGGCCCCACGCCGCGATCCCGGCTTTGACCGCGTCCGGCAGGTCGAGCGCCACGAACAGGCGCACCCGCGGCTCTTTCTCTTGCTCGACCATGCCGCCACGCTAGGGGGCCGAAGCGCACAGAACAACACGCGAATGCCAGGAAAGCGTCACATCGCCGGGTGCTTTTTGTGCCTGCTTCGCTTACAGACCGCCCGTCGCGCGTGCGTCTTGCCGTCTGCCTTGTGCTTCTTGCACCGTCTGCGCTGCCTTGGCGGTTCCGGCGGCGGCTCAGGGCCGGAGAAGAGAGCGGCCCCGGAACCGATGGCCGCCGGCAATGGGGAGAGCAGCGAGCCCGCGAGCGCGTGGGCAAACTCAACCGACCGGTATTGCGCCGGCGGACATTCGAAGCCAACAACCGCAGGGCACACGATCCATGTTTTCTGCGCACCGAGTTCGACGGCCGAGAGGCAGAGAAGCTGGTTGGCGCCCCCGCCCAGCGGAATGCCACCGACGTCGAATTGGTCGGCACCAGCACCGCTTCGCGTGAACCCAAGCCAAACCAGCGTGACGCCTTCCCCAAGGGAATCCGGGTCCTGGCGTCCTGGTGCCGAGCAGTCGGCATCCGCGGTGCCCGGGCCGAGGGTGACAAACGGAGTCCAGTTACAAGGCAGGTTCGGCCACACTTCTTTGGACGGAATTGGTTCCCCTGGTTTCGGTTTTATGGGGGGGAAGGGTTCCAGCGGCCCAACCGGCGCCGGGTGCTCACAGCCCGTCCAGGTAATCGAGCCGGCCACTGACGCTTCTGTGCGGGAGGAATTGGCGAGCGCCCTGGTGATCTCGCCGCTCGATGCACTCGCCGAAGGCGCCAGGATCGCCGCGATTGCCGCCGCACCGGCCATGAGCGCCGCCAGGCGCGCGTATCCGCTCATTCCCTCTCTCCTCCCGAGAGTCGAGGTACTGGCCCGATCCTAGCTGTGAACTTCAGGGTTTACAAAAGCCGGTCATAGGCGCCCGAAACCGCCAAATCACCACAGCGGCGGCTCGTCGCCGCCGAGCAGGGTCCGCAGCAGGTGCAGCCCGACCAGGGCTGAGCGCTCGCGGATGTCGGTGCGGCCGCCGGGGATCACCGGGTCGCGGGCGAGCGCGGTGCCGTCGGCGAGGCGGGCGTTGAGGCAGACATAGCCGACCGGCTTCTCCTCGGTGCCGCCGTCGGGCCCGGCGACGCCGGTGATCGAAACCGCGACGTCGGCGTCGAAGCGGGCCAGGGCGCCGATCGCCATCGCCTCGGCGACCTCAGGCGAAACCGCCCCCTTCGCCTCGATCAGGGCGGGATCGACCCCCAGGAGCTCCGTCTTCGCCTCGTTCGAGTAGGTGACGGCGCTGCCCATGAAATAAGCCGAAGCGCCTGGCAGGTCGGTGATCCGGGACGCCATCAGGCCACCGCTGCAGGACTCGGCGAGGCCCAGTTTGCGGCCGGCCAGGAGCTTGGCGACGATCGCGTCGATCGTCGTCCCGTCGACGCTGAAGGTCTCTTTCGGGTGGCGCTTGGTCAGCCCCGCGCGGACGTCGTCGGCGATCGCCGATGCCTCGTCGCGGTAGCGGACGTCGATCTCGATCTCGCCGCGGCGCAGGCAGGTGGTGATCTCGACCGCCGCCAGGTCGACCCCCTCCCCCTCCATCTCGCGCAGGCTCTTGGCGATTTCCGACTCCGGCACCCCGAACATCCGCATCGTGTAGCCGTGCAGGGTGGTGGCGCGGTCGAGGATCTCGCGCACCGGCGCCGTCGCCAGCGCCGGCTCCCACATCGGCTGCAGCTCGCGCGGCGGCCCCGGCAGCACGATCACGACCCGCTCCCCGGCCGGCACCACCAGCCCCGGCGCGGTCCCGATCGGGTCGAGCGCCACCGCGCCCTCGGGCACCATCGCCTGCTTGCGGTTGGCGGCGACCAGCGCCTCCTCGTCGAAGTTGCCGCCACCGCGGCGGCGGGCGAAGTTGCGGATGATCTCCGAGATCTTCTCCTCCATCTCGGAGTCGATCCGCAGCTCGCGGCCGGCGAACCTGCCGACCACTTCAGCGGTGAGGTCGTCGGCGGTCGGGCCGAGGCCGCCGCTGGTGACGATCAGGTCCAGCCCCTCCTCGGCCATGAAGCGGAGTGCCGCCTCGAGGTCCTCGGGACGATCGCCGACGATCAGGATGTGGGCAACCTCGACGCCGCGGTCGGCCAGCCGTTCGGAGACCCAGGGGCCGTTCTTGTCGGCAATCGTGCCGGTCAGCACCTCGGTTCCCGTGACGAGTATCCCGGCGCGAATCACGCCCGGGAAGCTACCGCAGCGCTCAATCGTCCTGGTCGGCCTCGGTCGCGACCGGCTGTGGTTCTCCCCCACCGCCGCCCGCCGCCGTCAAGACCCGCCCGAGTTCGCCCTGGGTGATCAGCACCTGGCGCGGTTTCGAGCCCTCGTAGCCGGAGATGACGCCGCGCCGCTCGAGCATGTCGATCAGACGCCCGGCGCGGGTGTAGCCGACCCGCAGACGCCGCTGGATCATCGAAACCGAAGCGGTTTCGGTCTGGACCACGAGCCGGATCGCCTCGTCGAGAAGATCGTCGCTGTCGGGATCGAACTCGTCGTCGCGACCCTCCTCCTCGGCGGGCTCCGGCGCCTCCAGCAGCTCGTCCTCGAATTCGGGTTCACCCTGCTTCGCCCAGTGCTTGGTGATCCGGGCGATCTCGTCCTCGGTGATGAAGGCGCCCTGGATCCGCTGCAGCTTCGAGCTGCCGGGACCGCGGAAGAGCATGTCGCCCTGGCCGAGCAGCGACTCGGCGCCGCCCTGGTCGAGGATCACCCGCGAGTCGGTCTGGGAGGAGACGGCGAAGGCGATCCGCGAGGGGATGTTGACCTTGATCGTGCCGGTGATGATGTCGGTCGACGGACGCTGGGTCGCCAGCACCAGGTGGATGCCGGTGGCGCGCGACTTCTGGGCCAAGCGGATGATCGAGTCCTCGACTTCGGCCGGGGCGACCATCATCAGGTCCGCGAGCTCGTCGATCACGCAGAGGATGTGCGGCAGCGGCGCCTCGCCCTGTTTGCGCCGCGCCCGGTTCAGTTCGTCGAGGTTGCGGCAGCGGGCCTGGCTCATGATCCCGTAGCGGCTCTCCATCTCGCCGATCAGGTTCGAGAGCACGTTGGCGGCCAGCCGCGGCGAGGTGACGACCGGCGTCAGCAGGTGCGGGACGTGCTCGTAGTGGTTGAGCTCGACCTGCTTGGGGTCGACGAGGACCAGACGGACCTCGTTCGGCGAGGCCTGCATCAGGATCGAGGAGAGGATCGCGTTGACGCAGCCGCTCTTGCCCGAGCCGGTGGTGCCGGCGACGAGGACGTGCGGCATCTTCGAGAGGTCAGTCCAGACCGCGTTGCCGTCGATTCCCTTGCCGAGCCAGGCGACCAGCGGCGAGGTCTTGGCCGGGCGGCCGGCGTAGATGTCGCCGAGGCGGACCATGCGACGCTTGCTGTTCGGGACCTCGACGCCGACCGCCTGTTTGCCGGGAATCGGCGCCAGGATCCGGATGTCGGTCGAGGCCAGCGCGTAGGCGAGGTCGTTGGCGAGCTCGGTGACTTTCTTGACTTTGATCCCGGGCGCGAGGCGCAGTTCGTAGAGGGAGACGTGCGGGCCGCTGACGACGCCGACGATCTTCGCTTCGACTCCGAAGTGACCAAGCGTCTCGATCAGTTTGCGGCCGGTCAGCTGCTGGTCGCGCGGGTCGGGACCTTTGTCGCCTTTGCCCCGCTCCAGCGCTTTCGCCGGCGGCGACCGGTAGTCGATCTCTTCCGACATCGTCACTCCGCGTTTGGAGCCCATCGGGGTCAGCCCGGCCTGGGCGCGATCGCCCTCGTCGACCACGGCGACGGCATCGACCGGGTCGTAGTTGCGCAGTTCCTCCTGCTCGGGCTCCGGCTCGACCTCGACCTCGTCCTCGGGCTCCGCCTCGGTGATCGCCACGGTCTCGGCCTCGGCGTCGGACTGGAGGTCGAAGATGCCCGGCGCGAAGCCGTCATCGTCGTCCGCCAGCGCGACCGTCGGCTCGAACTCGTCGTCGTCCTCCGGGTAGCCGCTCATCACGTCAGTCGGGCCCGAACCGGTGTCGGCCGCCCCATCGCGCCGCTGGCGCCAGTCGGAGTGCGCCTGCGAGGCGGATCGCGCCGCCTCGGTGCCGCTGAAGAAGATCGCGCGGAAGACGGTGTGCAGCCCGCGGGCGATGCCACGGACCAGGGTCGAGACCGAAGTCCCGGTCAGGAGCATCCCACCTGCCAGGAGCAGCAGCAGGGTGAAGATCTTGGCGCCGACGTTGCCGAACAGGTAGAGCAGCGCCGTTTCGATCCCGTAACCGACCTTGCCGCCTTCCCAGCCGGCGAACAGGACGAAGACGAGGTAGACGCCGACGGCGAGCAGCCCGAGCCCGATCAGGTCGAGGTGGCGCTGCTCGAGGGCGGCCGGCAGATGCAGGCCGGCCTTCGGCTTCGCTTTCGCTTTGCCCCGTTTCGACCCAGCTTTCGCCCTTCGCGCCGGCGCGGCGCGCTTCTTACGCACGAACATGTCCTCCGGTTCGACGCGCAGGCCCCCACCCCTGCGCATAAATTCGCCCTAAAACCCGCACGATGGACGGATTTCGGGGGCTAACATCGGCTCATGCTCAGCGAGACCGAACAGGTCGGCGGCCGCGTTCTCATCGTCGAGGACGACGCCGACATCGCCGATGTCCTGCGCCGATCGCTTCGCAACGAGGGCTACGAGGTCCGAACATCAGCCGACGGGATCGAGGCGCTGGACGTCGCCGCCGGCTTCGTCCCCGACCTCGTCGTGCTCGATCTCGGCCTGCCCGGCCTCGACGGCGTCGAGGTCTGCAAACGGCTGCGGATGGACGGCGACGTGCCGATCCTGATGCTGACCGCACGGGCCGAGACCGCCGATCGCGTCACCGGCCTCGACAGCGGTGCCGACGACTACCTGGTCAAGCCGTTCGAGCGCAAGGAGCTGCTGGCGCGGATCCGCGCCCTCCTGCGGCGCCGCCCGCCGCGCGGCGCCGCTTCCCTCGAAGTCGGCGATTTGCAGCTGAATCCCGATACTCGCGAGGTCAGCCGCGGCGCTCGCGAGATCGAGCTGACCAACCGCGAGTTCGAGCTGCTCGAGTTCCTGATGCGCAACGAGCGCCTCGTCGTCTCTCGTGAGCGGCTGCTCGACGAAGTCTGGGGCTATGACCCGATGGCGGCGACCAACACGATCGACGTCTTCATCTCCAACCTCCGGCGCAAGCTCGAGGCCGGCGACGAGCCACGGCTGCTCCACACCAAACGGGGCGCCGGGTACGTGCTGAAGGACTAGCCCGTGCGCGGACGCCGCGGCCAAGCCGGAGCCTGGCTCCGCCGCCTCCTGCATCCGCGCTCCTGGCCGGTGCGGTGGCGCCTGGCGGCCGTCTCCTCCGGCCTGACCCTGATCATCCTTCTCCTCTTCGGCGGCGCGATCGGCCAGATCGCGACCCAGCGCATCCACGACGACTTCAACAACGAGGTCCGCAGTGCCGTCCGCATCCTGGCCAGCGAAACGCAGGTCAGATACGACATTCTCGGTCAAGGCCAGATCACCAAGATCCCGCAGCTGGACAGCTTCGTCCGCGCCGACGAGGCCTCCGTCCGCGTCTACGACATCCACGGGAACCAGATCGCAGAAAGCCCCAAATCGGTCTCGATGGGCCCGCCCCACGTCGGGATCACCGAATACGACGGCCTCCGCGTCGCCACCGACGACATCCAGGGCGAAGGCGGCGAAACGGTGGGGTACGTCCAGTACGGCCGCAGCGTCGACCGGGTCGACTCGACCGTCGACCGCGTCTGGCTGCTGATCATCGCCGGCATCCTTGGCGGCACCCTGCTGGCGAGCCTGGCCGGCGTCGCGATCGCCGGCCGGGCGATGCGCCCGATCGCCTCGCTGACGACGACCGCGCGCGAGATCGCGACCACCCGCGACCCCTCGCGGCGGATGCCCGAGCCGGAGGTCGAGGACGAGGTCGGCGAGCTGGCCCTGACCCTGGACCAGATGCTGCGCTCGCTCGATGCCGCCCGTTCCGAGCGCGAGGCGGCGATGCAGCGCCAGCGCGAGTTCGTGGCCGACGCCTCACACGAGCTGCGCACGCCGCTGACCAGCGTCCTCGCCAACCTCGAGCTGCTGCAGGAATCGCTCCGCGACCAGGACCAGGCGGAGGACCGCGAGATCGTCGACTCGGCCCTGCGCTCTTCCCGGCGGATGAGCCGGCTCGTCGGCGACCTGCTGCTGCTGGCGCGGGCCGACGCCGGCCGCCTCGACAAGCACCGCCACTGCGACCTCGCCGAAATCGCCGGCGACGCCGCCGCCGAGGCGGCGGCCCTGATGGGAGACCGGACGCTGACAGTCGACAACGACCGGCCGCTGCCGATCGACGGCAGCCCGGATGAGCTGCACCGGATGGTCCTCAACCTGCTCGAGAACGCCGCCCGCCACACCCCCTCGGGCTCCGACATCGAACTCACCCTGCGCCGCGACGACGGCTACGCGATCGTCGAAGTCGCCGACGACGGCCCCGGGATCCCGGTCGGCATGCGGAGCCAGGTCTTCGACCGCTTCGTCCGCGGCGAAGGCCCGGCGGACACCGTTCGCGGCACCGGTACGGGCCTCGGCCTGGCGATCGTCAGCGCCGTCGCCGAGTCGCACGGCGGCAGTGTCGAAGCGGCGGAATCGGACCTCGGCGGCGCCCTCTTCCGCGCCCGGATTCCGGTCGTCTCGAACGGCGATTCAGGCCCTCTGAAACCTAAATCCAATGATTTAGAGGCGCTTTAGAACTCGCCCCTAGATTTCCGCGTGGACGAGACACTGGCCCGCCGGGATTCTCCCCAGACACTATCCCGGCGGGCTTTTTTTCTGCCGTTTTTCGGGCGAGAGACGGGGGTGCTCCGGGCCGGCGGGTTCTGTCACCGATGGGGACCCCTGCGGGCGGTGCAGCGGCTCCGTTCTCGGGGTCCCCATCGGTGCCACCCGCCGGCAGGAGCAGCCCCAGCCAGCGCCCCGAAGGACGGAAGCCAAGAAAAGAGCGCCGCCTTCGGCATTCAGCTTCCGCACCTCGGGAGGCTGGAAGCTGTTCGACGCGGTCGCGTCATCGAGGTCTAGCCGTATCCGCTCCTGCGGCGGGTGGCGTCGGGGGACACCCCGAGAACGGAGCAACTGCACCGCCCGCAGGGGTGTCCCCCGACGACAGGACCCGCCGCTCGGAGTGGCTCCGCTAGACCTCGATGACGACCGGCAGGATCATTGGGCGGCGTTTGAGGCGCTGGTGGACGAACTTGCCGATCTCGGCCTGCAGGTCCTCCTCGATCAGGTGGGACTCGCGGTTGCCGGCCTTGGCCGCTTCCTCGACCGAGTCTTCGACCAGGTCGGAGAGGTCTTCGACGAGATTGTCGGCTTCCTCGAGGAAGGCGACGCCGCGGAAGATGACCTCGGGGTCGGCGACGACCGAGCCGTCGTCGCCGGAGATCGTGACGACGACGATGAAGATGCCGTCGGCGGAGATCTCGCGGCGGTCGCGGAGGGCGGCGTCGTCGGGTTCGCCGATGTCGATCCCGTCGACGTACATCGTGCCGACGTGCTCGTCCTCGCCGAACTCGGCGCTGGTGGCATCGACTTCGAGCGGCAGTCCGTTGCGGCCGCGGAAGATGTTCTGGGGCTCGATCCCGACCGCCTCCGCCAGCTCGGCGTGCAGGCGCAGGCGTTGGTGGTCGCCGTGGACCGGCATCACGAAGCGCGGTTTGGTCAGGTTCAGCATCAGCTTCAGCTCCTCCTGCCAGCCGTGGCCGGAGGCGTGGATCGGCGCGTCTTTGGCGGTGATGACGGTCGCCCCGATCTCGTAGATGCGGTCGATCGTCTCGTTGACGGCGCGCTCGTTGCCGGGCACCGGCGTCGCCGAGAAGACGACGGTGTCGCCCTCGTGCAGCTGCACATCGCGGTGGTCGTTGTTGGCCATCCGCCGCAGCGCCGAGAGCGGCTCGCCCTGGCTGCCGGTCGAGATGACGACGACTTTCTCGTCCGGGAAGTCCTCGATCTCGCGCGGCTGGATGAAGATCCCGTCCGGCGCTTTGGCGATCCCCAGGTTCGAGGCGATGTTGAAGTTCTTGCGCATCGAGCGGCCGACCAGGGCGACCTTGCGGTCGAGCGCCGCGGCGGCGTCGATCACCTGCTGGACGCGGTGGATGTTGGAGGCGAAGGTGGTGACGATGATCCGCCCCCCGCACTGCGAGAACTGGCGCAGCAGCGCCGGCCCGACGCTCGACTCCGACGGCGCCACCCCGGGGCGGTCGGCGTTGGTCGAGTCGCCGCAGAGCAGCAGCAGCCCTTCCTTGCCGATCTCGGCCAGGCGCGGAATGTCAGCCGGACGGCCGTCGACCGGGGTCTGGTCGAACTTGTAGTCGCCGGTCATCAAGACCGAGCCGACCTCGGTGCTGAGCAGGACCCCGCGCATGTCCGGGATCGAGTGGGCGAGGTGGATCAGCTCGATCCCGAACGGCCCACGCTGGACCTTCTCGCCCGGCGGCAGCTCCTCGAGCGGCGCTTTCTCGCCGAGCTTGTGCTCGTCGAGCTTGGATCGGACCATGCCGATCGTCAGCAGGCCGCCGTAGATCACCGGCGGCACGCCGATCTCGCGCAGCACGTAGGGCAGCGCCCCGACGTGGTCCTCATGGCCGTGGGTCAGGACGATCGCCTCGATGTCGTCGGCGCGATCGCGGAGGTAGGTGAAGTCGGGAAGGACGAGGTCGATCCCGTGCATCTCGGCGGTCGGGAACATCAGCCCGGTGTCGACGACGACGATGCGGCCGTCGAATTCGATCACCATCATGTTCTTGCCGATCTCGCCGAGGCCGCCCAAGGGCAGCACTCGAAGTTTCTTACTTGGCACTGAAAATGCTCACTCTCTGATTAGGAAGTTGATTAGCGCGCGACGGGGAGACCGACGCCCTCGAGGGCGGCCCTCACCGCGGCCCGCTGCTCCTCGTCGGCGGCGACCATCGGCAGCCGCATGCGCGAGGAGGCGAGGCCGAGCATCTCGAGCCCGGCCTTGACGGGGATCGGGTTGGTGGTGACCGAGATCCCCTCGTAGACGGAAGTTATTTCGGCGTCGATCGCGCGAGCGCGGTCGAGATCGCCGCTTTGCGCCGCGTCCCACATCTCCCGCATCTGCGGTCCGACCAGGTGCGAAGCGACGAGGATGCCGCCGGCACCGCCGAACTCGAGCACGCGCAGGAAGGTGTTGTCGTTGCCGGCGAGGATGGCGAGGCCCTCGATCGGGCCCAGCTCCTCGTCGTTGGCCTGCTTGACGGCGACGATGTTGTCGACCTGTCCGAGCTCGGCGAGCAGCTCGGGATCGGCGTTGACGATCACCCGCGAGGGGATGTTGTACATCACCATCGGCAGCTCCGGAACCGCGGCGGCGACCGCTTCGAAGTGGCCGCGAATCCCGGCTCGGTTGGGCTTGTTGTAGTAGGGGACGACGACAAGCGAAGCGTCGGCGCCGGCGTCGGCAGCCATCTTCGTCAGCTCGCCGGAGTGGCGGGTGTCGTTGGTCCCGGTCCCACAGATCAGCAGCACCTCGTCGCCGACCTCGGCCCGGACAGCTTCCAGCAGCTCGATCTCCTCGCCGTCGGTCAGGGTCGGGCACTCGCCGGTGGTGCCGGCGACGACGAGCCCGTGCGAACCGTGCTCGAGCAGGTGCGCAGCCAGGCGCCGCGCGCCGTTCAGGTCGACGCGGCCGTCCTCGTCGAACGGCGTGCACATCGCGGTCAGTACGCCCTGAATTTGCTTCATGACTGCTCAGAGTACCCCGTCGGCCAGCCGCTTCGCTACCGAATCCACGTCTAGAGGAGCTTCTCCAGCCCAACCGTGAAGCGGTCGGGGAGGTCGGCGACCTTGCGGACGGCCAGCACCACGCCCGGCATGAACGAGCTGCGATCGATCGAATCGTGGCGAATCGCCAGCGTTTGGCCCTCGCCGCCGAAGATCACTTCCTGGTGGGCGACGAGCCCCGGCAGCCGTACCGAGTGGATCGGCTCGTGGACGTTGCCGCCGGCGGCGTCGATCAGCTCCTGGGTCCGTTTCGCGGTCCCAGAAGGCGCGTCGAGCTTGCGATCGTGGTGCAGCTCGATCACCTCGCACTCGGGCATGTGCGGCGCGATCGTCTGCGCCACGACCATCAGCAGAACAGCGCCGATTGCAAAATTCGGAGCGACGAAACAATTCGCACCGTTGCTGGACTCGGCGGCCGAACGCGCCGCGTCGAGATCGAAGCCGGTGGTGCCGACGACGGCGTGGACGCCGGCCGCCATGCAGGCTTCGAGGTTGGCCAGCGCGGTGTCGGGAATCGTGAAGTCGACGACGACGTCGACCTCGCCGAGGATCTCCCCCAACTCGACCCCGAGCGCCGGATCGGCGCGACCGGCGAGCTCCAGGCCCTCGGCCGCCTCGATCGCCCCGCAGACGGTCTCGCCCATGCGCCCGGCGGCGCCGGAGACGCCGACTCGGATCACGCCGCTACCAGGCTCTCCGAGACCGGCGACAGCGCCGCCCGGAAGCGGTCCTCGTCGGCGCCGACGCAGGCGGCGGAGAGCCGGTCGGCGGCGTAGAGCTCGGCGGCGAGCTCGGTCAGGTCGTCGACCTCGATCGCGTCGACCTTGGCCAGCATCTCGTCCAGCGTTTCGATCGGCAGCCCGAACAGGGTCGCGCGTGAGATTCGCGTCATCCGCGCCGCCGTCGACTCCGACGACAGCACCAGGCGGCCCTTGACGCTCTCCTTCGCCCGCGTCAGCTCCTCGGCCGAGACCGGCTCCGAGCGCAGCCGCGCCAGCTCGGCGCCGATGATCGAGCAGGCCTCCTCGACGTTGTCCTCGCGGGTGCCGACGTAGGTCGCGACCAGGCCCTGGTCGGTGAACTGCTCGTTGTAGGAGCCGACCGAGTAGGCGAGGCCACGCTTCTCCCGCACCTCGCGGAAGAGGCGCGAGGAGGTCGAGCCGCCGAAGATCGCGTCGAGGACCGCCAGCGGGTAGCGGCGCTCGTCGTCGCGGTGCAGGCCAGGTGCCCCGAAACAGATGTGGTACTGCTCGGTCTCCTTCTGGTGGAAGCAAAGGCGAGCGGAGCCCTCGATCGCGGTCGCCGGGGCGACGCCCCCGCCGTCGGCGGGGGCGGTCACGAGGCGCTCGGCGAGGGCGACGATCTTGTCGTGGTCGAGGTGGCCGGCGGCGCCGATCACGATCTCCGAGGCCGCGTAGCGAGCGTGGTGGTAGGCCTCGATGTCCGGGATCGGGATCGAGGCGATCACCTCGGCCTCGCCGAGCACGCGGCGGCCGAGCGGGTGGTCGCCGAAGACCGCCTCGGCGAGGACATCGTGGACGCGGTCCTGCGGCTCGTCCTCGTACATCGCGATCTCCTCCAGCACCACCTGGCGCTCGGAGTCGATGTCGGGATAGGTCGGCGCCAGCAGCATCTCCGCCAGCAGGTCGAAGACCTCCTCGGTGTGCTCGTCGAGGAAGCGGGCGTGCAGGTGCGTGGTCTCCTTGCCGGTGGCGGCGTTGACCGAGGCGCCGAGCCCGTCGAAGCGCTCGGAGATCTCGATCGCCGAGTAGCGCGCGGTCCCCTTGAACAGCAGGTGCTCGAGGAAGTGCGAAACCCCGGCCTGAGCCGGGGTCTCGTTGCGTGAGCCGGTGCGGACCCAGAGGCCGAGGGCGACCGAGCGGACCGAGGGAACTTCCTCGGTCACGACCCGGACCCCCGAGCCGAGCTGGGTGAGCTTTGCCTCGCTCAACGCTTAGTTACGCCGCTCGCGTTCGCGACCACCGCGGCCGCCGCGGTCCCGGTCGCGCCCGCGACCACCGCGGTCGCCGCCGCCGCCGCGCCTGCCGCCGTCGCCGGAGCCGACCGTCGCCAGTTCCTCGGGCGATTTGCCCTCGACCGACGGGTCACTGGTCAGGCGCAGGCCGATCCGGCCGCGCTCCTTGTCGACCTCGACCACGGTGACGTCGATCTCGTCGCCGGAGCTGAGCACGTCGTCGACCGAGTCGACCCTCTCCCCCGGTTTCACGTTGGAGATGTGGAGCAGGCCGTCGGTGCCCTTGACCAGCTCGACGAAGGCGCCGAAGGTCGTCGTCTTGACGACTTTGGCGGACTCGTAGCGGTCGCCGATCTCGGCCTCCTTGGTCATCGAGTTGATACGGGCGACGCAGGCGTCGACCAGTTCGCCGGTCGGCGCGTAGATCCGCACCGTGCCGTCGTCCTCGACGTCGATCTCGGCTTCGAACTCCTCGCACAGGGCGCGGATCGTTTCGCCGCCTTTGCCGATGACCGCACCGATCTTCTCGGGGTCGATCTTGATCGACTCGATCGCCGGCGCGTGCTGGGAGAGCTTCTCCCGCGGCCCGTCGATCGCCTCGGCCATCTTGCCGAGGATGAACTGGCGGCCCTTGTGCGCCTGCTCGAGCGCGTCGCGCAGGATGTCGAAGGTGACGCCGGTGATCTTGATGTCCATCTGCAGGGCGGTGATCCCGTCCGCGGTGCCGGCGACCTTGAAGTCCATGTCGCCGAGGTGGTCCTCGACGCCGGCGATGTCGGTGAGGACGATGTAGTCGTCGCCCTCCTTGATCAGGCCCATCGCCACACCGGCGACCGGAGCGCTGACCGGGACACCCGCGGCCTGCAGCGCCATCGAGGAGGCGCAGACCGAGCCCATCGAGGAGGACCCGTTCGACTCGAGCGTCTCGGAGACGACCCGGATCACGTACGGGAACGACTCTTCGTCCGGGATCGTCGCCACCAAGGCGCGCTCGGCGAGGGCGCCGTGGCCGATGTCGCGGCGCTTCGGGCCGCGCATGAAGCCGGCCTCCCCGACCGAGAAGGGCGGGAAGTTGTAGTGGTGCCAGAAGCGTTTGGTCGTCTGCAGACCGAGCGTGTCGATCCGCATGTCCATCCGCGTCGTGCCCAGCGCCACGTTGGAGAGGATCTGGGTCTCACCGCGGGTGAACAACGCCGAGCCGTGGACGCGCGGGGAGATGTCGACCTCGGTCTCGATCGGCCGGATCTCGTCCTGGGCGCGACCGTCGGGGCGTTTCTTGTCGACCGCGATCGCCTTGCGGATCGTGTCCTTCTCGATCGCGTCGATCGCGGCCTTGACCTCGCCCTTGCGCTCGGCGTCGGCCTCGGAGTCGTCGGTCTCCGGCGCGTACTGGGCGACGACCTCGTCCTTGACCTTGTCGATCGCCTCGTAGCGCTCGAGCTTGCCCTCGGTCGCGATCGCGTCGACCAGAGCCTGGCCGTGAGAAGTGCGGATCTCGCTCAGCAGACCCTCGTCGATGCTGGGAGCCTCGATCACGAGCTTCTCCTTGCCGACCTTCTGCTGGAGCTCCTCCATCGCCGCGGTCAGCTTCTTGATCTCGCTGTGGGCGATGTCGAGGGCGTCGAGGATCTCGGCCTCGGTGACGCCGCTGGCGCCGGCCTCGACCATCAGGATCGCCTCATCGGTGCCGGCGACGATCAGGTCCAGTTCGAGCTCCTCGTGCGTCTCCTCATCGGGGTTGACGACGAATTCGCCGTCGAGCTTGCCGATCCGGACCGCGCCGACATGGGCGGCGACCGGGACCGGCGAGATCGCCAGCGCCGCGGAGGCGCCGTTCATCGCCAGGATGTCGTACGGGTGGACCTGGTCCACCGACATCGGGATCGCGACCAGCTGCGTCTCGTAGTGCCAGCCCTTGGGGAAGAGCGGGCGGATCGGACGGTCGATCATGCGCGCGGTCAGCGTCGCCTTCTCGCTCGATTTGCCCTCGCGACGGAAGAACGAGCCCGGGATTTTGCCCGCGGCGTACATCCGCTCCTCGATGTCGACGGTGAGGGGAAGGAAGTCCACGTCGCGAAGGCTGCCGATGGTGGCGGTGCAGAGGACCATGGTGTCGCCGCTGCGGACCACGACCGCCCCGCTCGCCTGCTTCGCGAGTTTCCCGGTCTCGAAGGAGATCTGGCTGTCGCCGACGTCCGCCGAGACGCGGGTAACGTCAAACATGCTCATTGAGTTTTTTACCTCCGGCCGCCCGGTTGGCGGCCCATTTGCTTTTAGAACTCTCGTTCTCTTTCGCATTTAAGAGTAACGAAGCCGCCTGGGCAGCGGTTATCGTGGCGCCATGAGGGGCACCGCGTTGCGTTTCGTCCTCGCTTTCGCCGTCGCGGCCGGCCTCGCGCTCGCGCCCGCGGTCAGCGCCGCCGAAGACACGGAGCCGCCGCGGACCAAACTCACCTACCCCCCGATCCAGGACTTCGTCAAGAGCCGCGAAGTCGTCGTCTACGTCCGCTGCAACGAGGACGCGACCGCCGAAGCGGGCGGGCAGCTGGAGATCGGCGAAGGCAGGAGCACGGGCCGGCTGATCCTCGGCCTGACGTTCGCCGAAAGCCACGTCGAGCGCCGGGAAAAGGCGAAGCTGCGCCTACGAGTGCCGCGTGCGACGCGGGAAGCGGCGGAACGGGCGCTCGCCAAGGGGAAGCAGGTGCTGGTCAAGGTCACCGTCCAGGCGACCGACACGGCCGGCAACGAGAGCGGCAAGACGATCGCCGTGATCAGGCCGAAGCTGTAAGGCCGTCAGCGTCGAACAAAGCCGGCGTGCCGGTCACCCCGGCGCGGATCCCGGACTCGAAGTCGCGACGGACCCGGGCCGCGACGACGTCGGAGCGGCGGTCGCGCTCGAAGCGCTCGAGGTCGAGGCCGAACCGTTCGGCCCGCTGCCAGAGGTGCGGGTCGTCGACGTGGCCGCGGTCGGCGTAGAGCGAGTCGACGAACTCGAAGAAGGCGCCCTGCAGACCGGCGGCCTCGGCGGCGCCGTGCAGCTCCGGCGCCCGCGGGTGCTTGCTGCGGACCGGGAAATGGCGGAAGACGATGTGGCGACCCGACTCGTTCAGCCCGAACCAGTCCCTGGCACAGTGCGGGCAGCCGAGGTCGGCGTAGACGATCAGCGTCTCCCCCGCGCCACGCAGGTGATCGTCGATCCCGACCGGCGGGACCGGAGCGCTGCCGAGATCGCTCATCGCCCCGGTCTAGCCGAGGGCGTCGAAGATGACGTTGGCGCCGGGGAACTCGCCCGGGGAGGGCGACTCGTAGGTCCAGGCGACCGTGCCGTCCGCGTCGACGAGAACCAAGGTGCGGTTGGCGAAGCCAGCGTCGAACCAGGAGCCGTAGGCCTTGGCGACCTCGCCCTTGGGCTCGAAATCGGCGAGCAGCGTGGTGTCGATCCCGAGCTTCTCCTGGAAGGCCTTGTGGGCCCAGGGGTGGTCGATGCTGATGCCGACCAGCTCGACGCCTTTCTCAGCCAGCTCCGGCTTGACCTCCTGGTAGATCGAGAGCTGATCCGAGCAGACCGGGCTGAAGTCCATCGGGTAGAAGACGATCAGAACCTTGCGGCCCTGGTAGTCGGCGAGCGAAACGTCGTCGCCGTCCTGGTTGCGCAGGGTGAAGTCGGGGGCCTTGTCGCCGACTGCGATCAACGACGGAGGCCGAGCTCGGCGACGAGGGCGCGGTAGCGCTCGAGGTCGATCTTTTCGAGGTAGCGCAGCATCCGGCGCCGCTTGCCGACCAGCATCAACAGGCCGCGCCGCGAGTGGTGGTCTTTGGTGTGCGTGCGCAGGTGCTCGGTGAGTTCGTTGATCCGCTCGGTGGCGAGGGCGATCTGGACCTCGGCGGAGCCGGTGTCCCCGTCCGCGCGGCCGTACTTGCCGATCAGCTCGCTCTTTTTCTCTTTGGTCAGGCTCATGTCTGTCTCAAAAAAACCGTGCCCAGGACGGGTCACGGCCGCTGGAAGCTAGCACAGCCGTTAGCTCTGGGCGGCGGCGAGCAGCCAGTTCACTCCAGCCAGTCGCACGAGAAACGAAGCTCTGCGTGCCGAATCAGACTCGTTGATTGCCGCTGGGTAGAAGGAGCCGAATCCAAGCTCCGTGTCCCATGCCATGAGCTTCCCGCCATGGGTCAAGGCAGATCGGAGCCCGTACAGTCGCCCCCTCTCTCGCTCGGTCTCGTCATCCTGCCGCGGCGCGTATCGATCCATGAAGTCAATGAACTGCCTCGTGGGTCCCGGACCGGTCTGCTTGCCACAGCAGGCGCACGGCTCGCTCGACACCTCGGGGCGCAAGGCCTCCACGGCCTGGATGATCGCGAGGTAACTCGCCGACATCGACAGGCCTCCACTGAGCTTCGAAAAGTTGAGCCAGTAGCACCAGCGCAAAAATCGATCGCGTCGCTCCAAATCAAGCGAGTTGAACCCATCCAGCATTCTCTCGAGAGAAGCCGGAAGGAGAAGTCCTTCGTCGCTCGCGGCACCGCCCCATGGAGTAAAGAACTCGCCGTCGGCGACCAGCTTGAGCTCAGTTTGAAGCAGAGAGAAGCCATCAGATACATGGTCAAATCGCTCGCATAGGTACACCGGCTGCGTCCAGACCGAGCGCCTTGGGAGGTCGTCATCCTCCATCACGATTGCCCATTGCTGCATAGATCTCCATGGCTGCTTCGCCAGGATCGAAGGGATCAAACCCGAGAGGATGAGATTGATCTCAAAGACTGCCTGCGAGGCCCGCGTTTGACCAATGGCACCAACGGGCGAGTCCCGATATGGAACCTCCAAGACCATGGGATGTTCACCGACCAGCCAAGGTGGACGGGGGGCTTGCTCAGGTGCGGGAGATATCTGAAACGAGTCGCGATACCTCCAGCCGGCAGGAACCGGCGACCTGCAGAAAACGAAGTCGCGACGCACCATTTGAACTGAATCCGCGAGGGCGCCTTCGGCCACCTTTTCTGAGATTTCTGAGACATCGGCATCGCTCAGACCCGGCAGCGCCTCTATCTCTTTGATCTCGCCCTTCGTGTGGGTCACGGCCAACGCCGGCTGCCCCTCTCGTGCATAAACCACGCGATCCCCACCTTCGAACGACGCTCCGTCGAAATGCATCTCCAAGATGTGGCGCAGTTCCCACGGGGGTACCCGATCGGCATGGAAGCTGTCGCGCAGGCCCATTCCTTCCCACCAGGCGCGAGCTAGTCGCGCGTGAAAGCGGCGCAGACGCGCTTGGCGTCCTCGACGTCCTGCTTCATCTGGGCGACCAGGGCCTCGATCTCGCTATAGCGGCGCTCGCCGCGGAGCTTCTCGACGAAGGCGACGCGCAGGATCTTGCCGTAGAGATCCTCTTCGTGGTCGATCAGGTAGGTCTCGATCAGGACTCCCCTCCCGCTCTCGAAGGTCGGGCGGATGCCGACGTTGACGGCGGCGGGGATCCCGTTGGCGAAGGCCGCGAAGATGCCGTGGCCGGGAATCACGAGACGGTCGTCGGGGACGATGTTGGCGGTCGGGAAGCCGAGCTCGCGGCCACGCTGGTCGCCCTTGACGACAGTGCCCTCGACCATGAAGGGGGCACCGAGGCAGTGGCGGGCGCCGACCATGTCGCCGGCCGCGACCTGGGCGCGGATCCGGGTCGAGGAGACGGTCTCGCCGTCGACCTCGACCAGCGGCAGCACCCGGGTTTCGAACTCCGGACGCGATTCGAGCATCTTCGCGTCGCCTTTTGCTTTGGCGCCGAAACGGAAGTTCTCGCCAACCGAGACCCGCTCGGCCCCGAGCTGCTCGATCAGGATCTCCTCGATGAACTCCTCGGCGGTGCGGTGGGCGAAGTCGTCGTCGAACGGGATCACCACCAACTCCTCGACGCCGAGGCCGGCGATCACGTCGCGCTTGATCGAGAACGGCATGATCAGCTTCGGCGTCGCCGTCGGGTGGATCACCTCGAGCGGGTGCGGCTCGAAGGTGAGAACCGTGTCGGAGTCGTCGATCACCGCCTGGTGGCCGAGGTGAACGCCGTCGAAGGTGCCGATCGCGACATGGCGCGGCCGGTTCTCCACGTCGGGCAGCGAGGTCACCTTCATGCTCATCGCAGCGCCTCTCCCACGGCCGGAACCAGCTCGGCGACCTGCTCCAGCGGGATCTCCGCCCCCGCCTCCTCGATCGCGAACGGGCCGACCGCGGTCCGCCGCAGGCTCGAGCAGTAGGCGTCGCCGAGGGTCTCGACCAGGGTGCGGACGTAGGTCCCGGCCGAGCATTCGATCTCGTAGTGCGCGAACTCCCCGTCGTGGGAGAGCAGCTCGGCGCGGTGTACCTCGACGTCACGGACCGGGGTCTCGATTGCCTCGCCGCGATGCGCCTTCTTGTAGAGGCGCTCGCCGCCGACCCGCACCGCCGAGGTCATCGGCACCTGCTGGCGCACGGTTCCGGTCGGCAGCTCCAGCGAGGTCGGCACGATCCCGGTCTCGGTCAGCTCGCCGTCGGGGTCGCCGGTGCTCGACCGCCAGCCCAGGCGCGCGGTGGCCAGGTAGGTCTTCGGCAGGCCGACGAGAAAGCGCTGCAGTTTCGTCGCCCGGTCGAGCAGGATCAGCAGCAGGCCGGTGGCGAACGGGTCGAGGGTGCCGGCGTGACCGGCCTTGCGACGGCGCTCGCGCCGAACCAGGGCGACGACATCGTGCGAGGTGACGCCAGCCGGCTTGTCGTAGAGCAAGACCGCCCCACCGGCGTCGGTGGAGCCCGCCATCACTCGCCCAGCTGGGAGACGACCTCGCCGCAGAGGAAGGTCACGAGGTCGTCGAGCTCGAGGTCGGTCGAGAAGCCGGCGGCCCGTTTATGACCCCCTCCCCCGCTCTTGCGGGCGATCGCCGAGACGTCGACCTCGCCGTCGGAGGAGCGAAGGCTGACCTTGCGGGCGGCGCGGCCGCGACTACCGAGATCGCGAACGACGGCGGCCACCTTGGTGCCCTCGATCGAGCGCAGGAAGTCGATCACGCCCTCGGTCATCTCCTCGCCGGCGCCGGTCGCCGCGTAGTCCTCGCTGGTGATGCTCGTGATCGCCAGCCGCTCGCCGCAGTGGCGCTGAATCCCCTCCAGCGCCCGCGATACCAGCCGCACCTTCTCCATGGGCACGTGCTCGTAGAGGCGCCGGTAGGTGTCGTCGACGTCGACACCGGCATCGATCAGCTCCGCCGCCACCCGGTGCGTGTGGGCGTTGGTGTTGTCGTACATGAAGTTGCCGGTGTCGGTGATCAGGCCGACGTAGAGCGCCGCCGCCATCTCCGGCGTGATCGTCGCCCCCATCAGTTGGGCGAGGTCGTAGACGATCTCGGCGGTGCAGGAAGCGTCGACGTTGACCAGGTTGAAGTCGCCGAAGCGGGTGTTGTCGTGGTGGTGATCGATGTTGATCACGTCGTTGTCGCCGGCGGTGAGGAAATCGACCGGCATCCGGTCGATGTTGCCGCAGTCGAGGAAGACGACGGTGCGGTCGGCCATGTCGGCCGGCGGCTCGTGGAAGACCTCCTCGAGCGGCAGGAAGCGGTACTCGATCGGCAGCGGGAACTCCTTCGCCGCCAGGAACATGATCGAGTCCTTGCCGAGCTGGGTCAGCAGGTGGTGCATCCCCAGCAGCGAGCCGAGGGCGTCGCCGTCGGGGCCCTCGTGGGCGGTCAGCAGGAAGCGATCGCGCGAGCGCAACTCGGCGCCGACGCGCTCAAGATCGGAGGTGGCGACGCTGGTGCCCTCGGCGGCCATCAGCTCCCCTCCCCGCTCTCGGGCTCGTCCTCGAGCAGCTTCGAGAGCCGCACGCCCTGCTCGATCGTGTCGTCGTAATGGAAGGTCAAGGTCGGGGTCCGCTTCATCCGGGTCTCGGCCGCAATCCGGGATTGGATCACCCCGTGGGAGGACCGCAGGCCATCTAGCGTAGCCGCCCGATCCTCCTCCTCGCCGAGGACGCTGACGAACACCTTGGCGGTGCGCAGGTCTGGGCTGGTCTCTACGGCGGTCACGGTCACGAAGCCGATACGGGGATCCTTGAGGTCGCTCGAGATCGCCGAACCCACGACCTCGCGGAGCACCTCGTTGATGCGCCGCATGCGAGGGCCGGGCATGTTAGTGGCTGTCCGTCGGCTCCCGCGTGCGACTGGCGAGTGCCGGGCCGAGCGGGGCCAGGACGCAGGGAGGCCGAATGGCAGAGCCATTTGGCCTCCCGAGGACGCCGCCCCGCGAAGTGTGCCCGGCGCCGCCAGGCGTGCGTGGGGGTCGGTAGACAGCCACTTACTCCAGCGTCTGCTCGACCTGTTTCGTCTGGAAGAACTCGAGCACGTCTTCCTCCTTGACGTCGGCGTAGCCGTCGAGGACGATGCCGCACTCCTGTCCCTCCTCGACCTCCTGCACGTTGTCTTTGAAGCGGCGCAAGGAGCCGAGTTTGCCGGTCCAGATCACCGTTCCCTCGCGGATCAGGCGGACGCTGGCCGTGCGTACGGCTTTGCCCTCGGTGACGATGCAGCCGGCGATGCGGCCGACCTTGGAAGCTTTGAAGGTCTGTTTGATTTCGGCCTCGCCGACCGTCTCCTCGACCTCGACCGCCTCCAGCAGGCCCTCCATCGCGTTGCGCAGGTCCTCGGTGATTTTGTAGATGACCGAGTAGGTGCGAACGTCGACGCCCTCGCGCTCGGCGGCGCGGCGGGCGTCGGCCAGCGGGCGGACGTTGAAGCCGATGATGATCGCGTCGGAGGCCGAGGCGAGCATCACGTCGGACTCGTTGATGCCGCCGGTCTGCGAGTGGATGATGTTGATTGAGACGCGTTCCTGCGGGACCTTGGCGATCTCGTCCTGCAGCGCCTCCAGGGAGCCGGCGACGTCGCCCTTGAGGACGATGTTGAGTTCCTTGATCTCGCCCTCTTGGACGCGGGCGAAGACCTCGTCGAGGCTGACCTTGCGCGCCTGGCGACGGGCCAGGGCCTCGGTCTTGAGCCGATTCGCGCGCTCCTGGGCGAGCTGGCGGGCGCGGCGGTCGTTCTCGACCGCCTGGACGAATTCGCCTGCATCGGAGACGCCGTCGAAGCCGAGCACCTCGACCGGCATGCCCGGTCCCGCCGCCTCGACCCGCGCGCCGGTGAAGTCATGCATCGCCCGCACCCGTCCCCACTGCGGTCCGGCGACAAGCGAGTCGCCGACCCGCAGTGTGCCGCGCTGGACGAGGACGGTGACGACCGGGCCGCGGCCGGGGTCGAGCTGGGACTCGATCACGGTGCCGGAAGCCGGCGCGTGGGGGTTGGCGCCGAGTTCCTCCAGCTCGGTGACGAGCAGGATCATGTCGAGCAGGTTGTCGAGACCCTCGTGGGTCTTGGCCGAGACCTCGCAGAAGACGGTATCGCCGCCCCATTCTTCGGGCTGGATTCCCTCCTGGGCGAGCTCGGTGCGGACCCGTTCGGGGTTGGCGCCCTCTTTGTCGATCTTGTTGACGGCGATCAGCATCGGCACGTCGGCGGCGCGGGAGTGGTCGATCGCCTCCTTGGTCTGCGGCATGACGCCGTCGTCGGCGGCGACGACGACGACGGCGACGTCGGTGACCTTGGCGCCGCGGGCGCGCATCGCGGTGAAGGCGGCGTGACCGGGCGTGTCGAGGAAGGTGATGGTCTTGCCCTCGTGGTGGACCTGGTAGGCGCCGATGTGCTGGGTGATGCCCCCGGCCTCGCCGGCGGCGACCTCGGTCTCGCGGATCGCGTCGAGCAGGGAGGTCTTGCCGTGGTCGACGTGACCCATGATCGTCACCACCGGGGGGCGATCGGTGAGGTCCTCGACGGCGTCGTCGAACTCCGGCTCCTCCGGCTCCTCGTCGGCGGCGCTGACGATCTCCAGCTTGCGGTCGTACTCGTCGGCGATCGCCCGGATCGACTCGTCGGTGAGCGTCTGGGTCAGGGTCGCCATCTCGCCCATCATCATCAGTTTTTTGATCACCTCAGCCGGGGCCAGGCCCAGGCTCTCGGCGACCTCGCGGACGGTGGCGCCGGAGTTGACCTTGGTCGCCTCGGGCTCGGCCGGAGTGGCCGGCCCCATCGGCGGCTCCTCCAGCAGCGGCCGGCGGCGGCGTCCGCCGCGACGGCGTGGCGGGCGCTGCGGCGGCGGCCCGCCCATCTGGTCGCGGCGGGCGGCCTGGGAGTCGATCACGACCCGGCGTTTTTTGGCGCCGGCGGCACCGCCGGCGGCGCCACCCTGCTGGACGCCTGCCGGGCGCACCGGTTTGGTCGAAGCCGAGGATTTCGGTGCCGCCGGTTTTGCCGGCGCGGCGGCCGGGTCTTTGGCGGCTTTCGGTGCCGGCGCCTCGGCTTTGGCGGCAGGCGCGGCTTTTGGCGCCGCAGCCTGGGCTTGCGGCGCTGCAGCAGCTTTCGCGGGGGCTTTTTTCGCCGCCTCGGCGCCGCCGTTGCCCTTCGCGGCGGCGATCGCTTTCAGCGCGTCGGCTTCCTCGACGCTGGAGGCGGCGGCCTTGGCCTCGACCCCGGCCGCTTTCAACGCCGCCAGCAGCTCCTTGCTGCTGACTCCTTGCGCTTTCGCGATCTCATGAACCCGCTTCTTAGCCACTCGCGCTACTCAGCCTCCTCGGCAACCGGCTCGCCCTCGGACTCGGGATTGGACCCGTTCTCGGGCTCGGCCTCTTCTTCCTCGGCGGCCTCGACGACCTCCTCGGCTTCCGCCTCGGCGACAGCCTCCTCAGCGATCTCTGCGCCGACCTCCTCGGCCAGCTCCTCTTCGATCGCCTGGTCGTCGCCCTCCTCGGCGCCCTCCTCGGCCACCGCCTCGCCGACGGCCTCCTCTTCAGCCTCCTCGGCGACCTCGTCGGCAACTGCCTCTTCGGCCTCCTCCGCCTCCTCGGCGGTCTCGACGAAGTCGGCTGAAGCGCGGGCGACGATCTCGTCGACCTGACCCTGGTCGCCATCGGGATCGGCGAGGATCTCGACCTCGGCGTCGGCCAGCGGCGCCAGGATCGCGACCTGACTGGTGTCGAAGCGCGAGAGCGCCTGGTGCTGGGGCAGGCCGCAGTAGGTCGAGCCGGGGATCGCCGCATTCGGGCAGCGGCGGCCGTTCGAGAGGACCGCCAGGCAGCGCCCGTCGGACTGTTCCTCGCCCTCGATTTCGAGCTCCGGTTCCTCGGAGGCGAAGTCGGTCTCGGATTTGATGTCGACGCGCCAGCCGGTGAGGCGGGCGGCGAGGCGGGCGTTCTGGCCGTCGCGGCCGATCGCCAGCGAGAGCTGGTCGTCGGGGACGATCACCGTCGCCTGGCGCTCCTCGTCGTCGACGATCACCTCGCGGACGCGCGCCGGCGACAGCGCTTTGGCGACGAAGCGGGCGGGCTCGTCGTTGTGGGGAATGATGTCGATCTTCTCGCCGCGCAGCTCGGAGACGACCATCCGCACCCGCGAGCCGCGGGGGCCGACGCAGGCGCCGACCGGGTCGACCCCGTCGGCGTGGGAGACGACGGCGATCTTCGAGCGGTATCCCGGCTCGCGAGCGACGCCGACGATTTCGACCAGCTTGTCGGCGATCTCGGGGACCTCGAGCTCGAACAGGCTCTTGATCAGCTCCGGGCTGCGGCGGGAAACGACGATCGCCGGCCCTTTGGTCGAGTCGGAGACGTCGGTGATCACGGCCTTGACCCGCATCCCGTGGTCGTAGCGCTCGTTGTAGACCTGCTCGGACTTCGGCAGCAGCGCCTCGACCCGCTCGCGCAGCTGGACCAGCGTGTAGCGCTTGTCGGACTGCTGGATGATGCCCGTGATCAGCTCCCCGACGCGGTCCTGGTACTCCTCGAACATCATCATCCGTTCCGCCTCGCGGATCCGTTGCAGGATCACCTGCTTGGCGGTCTGGGCGGCGATCCGCCCGAAGTCCTCGGGAGTGACGTCTTTGGTCTCGATCTGGTCCTCGTAGGGGGCGATCATCGCCGGGTCGAGCTCGGGCTCCTCGGGCTCGCGCAGCTCGCCGGTTTCGGGGTCGACCTGGCGCTCCTCGTCCTCCTGCGCCTCCGCCGCCTCGGCCAGCAGTTTCTCCTCCAGCTCCGGCGGCAGGATCAGCTCGAAGACCCGGAAGTCGCCCGTCTCGTGATCGAGGTCCACGCGGGCATATTTGGCCGCCCCGGGAGTCTTCTTGTAGGCGGAGAGGAGCGCGTCGGCGAGCGCGTCCATCAGCTTGTCGGCGGAGATCCCCTTCTCCTGCTCGAGCGCCTTGACTGCGTCGACGATCTCTTTGCTCACTGGTGCTCCTTGGTCTCGGAAACTGGGTCTGTGCGGCGGTATTTGGGCCCCGGCGAGGAGACCTCGAGCGTGTAGTCGGCCAGCAGGTGGTTCAGGTGTCGGGTGACTCGTTCGCAGAGCGCCAGATCGACGCCCTCGGGATGGTCGATGAAGAGCCGCAGCGATTCCTTGCCGGGCTTCTCCACGGCGACCAGGTCGAGGCTCGAGTCGAGCTCGTTCAGCTGCTGCTGGATGTCTTGTTCAAGGGCGCTCATGCTGGTTCGGGACGAAAAAAAAGTGGGCCAGGCCCACTTCACGCACTACTCGGGACA
>DASSLT010000041.1:0-134101 GCA_035689305.1 Solirubrobacterales bacterium
GGCTCCACGACCATGGTTGGGGGTGGGGCTACGCGGGCTGAATCGGTCTCGCACGCCCTGGCCGTCGTGGAGACGGAGCTCGTCGCGATTCATGACGCGGCGCGGCCCTTGGTGACTCCTCAATTGATCGAGGGATTGATCGGGCGCCTCGAAGAGGCGCCCGAGGCCGACGCCGTGATCCCGGCGGAGTCCATCACCAACACGGTCAAGCGGGCCTCTGAGAAATCGATGCGGCACTTGAACGTGCATAACACGTCGAACTGCCGCATCGTTTCTGAGACCCTGGATCGGAGCGAGCTCTGGGGGGCGCAGACGCCGCAGGTGTTTCGGACGCAGGCGCTGCGAGAGGCGCTGGCGAGCGACGTCGAGGCGACGGACGAGGCGATGCTGATCGAGCGCGCCGGCGGCACCGTCCTGATCCACCCCTCCGGACCGGAGAACCTGAAGGTCACGACCCCGCTCGACCTCAAAGTCGCCGAACTGCTCCTCGCCGAGCGCTAGGGCGCAGGGACTTCGGACCGTGGTTGAGCTTCGTCTCGCGATGCGCGACGAAGCTCAACCACGCCGCGGCTTGTCGGTCATCAGGACCCAGACCAGGGCGGCGGCGAAGGTGAGCTGGCCGACGCCGAAGGCGGTGCCGAGGTTTTTCGCCCCGAGCAGGAGGGCGATGCCGGTTCCGAGGCCGAAGGCGAGCAGGAGGATGAGCAGCTGGCGGCCCATGCCGCGGGGAGTCTAGGCGTCGGACGCCGCCGGAGACGCGGTTGTCCTAGGCTCGCAGGATGCTCACCGACTACCACCTCCACCTGCGACCGGATGACGGCGAGACGCCGGCCGCGCGCTACTTCACCGCCGAGAACGTCGATCGCTATCTCGCCGCCGCCGCGGCGGCCGGGATCGAGGAGCTCGGCGTCTCCGAGCACGTCTACCGCTTCCGCCAGGCGCTCGACCTCTGGCGCCACCCGCTCTGGATCGAAAACGCCCAGGACGACCTCGACGCCTACTGCGCCTTCGTCCGCACGACCTCGCTGAAGCTGGGGATCGAGTGCGACTTCATCCCCGGCACCGAGGAACGCACCGCCGAGCTGCTTGGGGCGCGCGAGTTCGACTACGTCGTCGGCTCGGTCCACTTCATCGGCGAGGGCGACAACGCGGTCGACCACGAGGGCTGGGACGTCTGGGAGGGGGGCGACCCGGACGAGATCTGGCGCCGCTACTTCGAGATGCTCGCCCAGTGCGCGCGCAGCGGCCTCTTCGACATCCTCGCCCATCCCGACCTGGTCAAGGTCTGGGGGCGGGCGCGGCCGCTGCCGGAGATGGACCTGCGCGCCTACTACGAGCCGGCGGTGGAAGCGATTGCCGAGAGCGGGATCGCGGTCGAGCTCTCGACCGCCGGCTTGCGCAAGCCGGTCGGCGAGCTCTACCCGGCCCGCGAGTTCGCCGAGCTCTGCGTCGAGGCGGGGGCGCCGTTCGCGCTTTCCTCCGACGCCCACCTGCCGGAGCAGGTCGGCTTCGAATACGACCGCGCCGTCGAGTTCCTCGACTCGCTCGGAGTCGAGGAGATCTGCGTCTTCGAGGGCCGGCGCCGCAAACTGGCGTCCCTCGGCAGCCGGGTCGGATGATGATCGGGATCGGCTACGACAGCCATCGGTTCGCCGCCGGTCGGAAGCTCGTCCTCGGCGGCGTCGAGATCGAGCACGAGCTCGGGCTGGAGGGCCACTCCGACGCCGACGTCCTCACCCACGCGGTGATCGACGCCCTGCTCGGCGCCAACGGCGGCGGCGACATCGGCACTCTGTTCCCGGACGACGACGAGCGCTGGCGCGACGCCGACTCGATCGACCTGCTGCGGACCACCGTCGGCATCGTCGCCGGGATGATCGTCAACGTCGACGCGACCCTGATCTGCGAGCAGCCGCGCCTCGGCCCCTACAAGGAGGAGATGGCGCGGACCCTGGCCGAGGCGACCTCGGCCCGGGTCAGCGTCAAGGCGACGAGCAACGAGGGGATGGGCTGGATCGGCCGCGGCGAGGGCATCGCCTGCATCGCGGTGGCGCTGGTTCAGGACGAGTAGCGCCGAGCGAATAGTCTTCATCGTTCGATGGCGAATTCGACCGTCAGTCCAGCGGCTCTCAGGGAAACGCTCGCCGACTCGGCTTTCGAGGCGAAGGTCCTGCACGAAGCGGGGATCCTCGCCCCGATGCGTCCGGACAAGGCGCTGCGGATCGGCGCCGCCTTCCTGCGCTGGGGCGCGTCGCCGGCCACCGGCGTCACCACCGCCGCGATCCACCACCCGCACGAGATCGCGGTCATCGACGAACGTGGCCCGCTGACCTGGGAGCGCCTGCACCGGCGCTCCAACGCCCTCGCCCACTCCTTCGCGGCGATGGGGATCGGGTACGGCGACGGGGTCGGGATCATGTGCCGCAACCACCGTGGCTTCATCGAGGCGACCCTGGCGGCGGCCAAGCTCGGCGCCAGCGCCCTCTACCTGAACACGATGTTCGCCGGCCCGCAGCTGGTCGAGGTGACCCGTCGCGAGGGACCGAAGGCGCTGGTCTACGACCAGGAGTTCACCGGGCTGCTGGAGGGCGTCGACGACTCGGTCGAGCGCATCGTCGGCTGGGTCGACGAAGACCCGGTCGGGGTGCTGACGATCGACAAGCTGATCGCCGCCGGTGACGACTCCGACCTGAAGCCGCCGCCGGAGAAACCGCGCTTCGTGATCCTCACCTCCGGCACGACCGGCACCCCCAAGGGCGCTCAGCGCAGCAGCCCCGACGGGCTCTTCACGCTCGCCTCGCTGATCGACAAGATCCCCTTCCGCAGCGGCCAGACGATGATGATCGCGGCGCCGCTCTTCCATTCCTGGGGGTTCTTCCACTTCGTGATGAGCCTGCCGACCGCCGCGACGATGGTGCTGCGGCGGCGCTTCGACCCGGAGGAGACGCTGCGTGCTGCCGAGCGCCACCGCGCCGACGTCCTCGCCGCGGTGCCGGTGATGGTGCAGCGGATCCTGGCGCTGCCGGACGAGACCCTCGACCAGTACGACCTCTCCTCGCTGAAGATCACCTCGCTCTCGGGCTCGGCTCTGCCCGGCGAGCTGGCGATCGCCTGGATGGACCGCTTCGGCGACACCGTCTACAACCTCTACGGCTCGACCGAGGTCGCCTACGCGACGATCGCCACTCCGGCCGACCTGCGCGCCGCGCCCGGCACCGCCGGGACGCCGCCGCGGGGGACGATGGTCAAGCTCTATGACGAGCACGGCGTCGAGGTGCCGTCGGGGGGCGTCGGACGCATCTTCGTCGGCAACGAAATGTCGTTCGAGGGCTACACCGGCGGCGGCAACAAGGAGGCGATCGACGGCCTTCTCTCGAGCGGCGACGTCGGCCACTTCGACGAGGCCGGCCGCCTCTTCATCGACGGCCGCGACGACGAGATGATCGTCTCCGGCGGCGAGAACGTGTTCCCGCGCGAGGTCGAGGACCTGCTCGCCGATCTCGACGGGGTCCACGAGGTGGCCGTGATCGGCGTCGATGACGAGGAGTTCGGCCAGCGCCTGAAAGCGTTCGTCGTGCTGGTCGACGGTGTCGAGCTCGGCACCGACCAGATCAACGCCCACGTCAAGGCCAACCTGGCGAGCTACAAGGCGCCGCGCGAAGTCGAGTTCCTCGACGAGTTACCTCGCAACGCCACCGGCAAGGTCTTGAAGCGCGAGCTGAAGGCGCGCGAGCCCGAGCAGCGGTCCGCCTGACCGGGTAGTTTGCCTGGGAATGAGCGACCCAGCCAGGCAGCTGAGGGTAGTCGGAGAGGCGTCGAAGACCATGCACGGGGTGGCCCAGCAGGCGCTGGACTGGGTCCGGGTCAGCGAGGAGCGCGTCGCTGCGGCTGAGGCGAGAACCGAGAAGGTTCGCGAGGCGCTGAAAGAGCGCGCGATGGAGACGGTCAAGAGCTTCTCCGAGGAGGCGCGCGAGCGGATCGCCAAGGAGCGCGCCGCGCGCAAGCAGGCCGAGGCGAAGCTGAGCGGTGCCGAGCAGGGCCGCGACCGGGCGGAGAAAGCCTTCGAGGAGTTGCAGCAGCGCACCGAGGCCGAGCGCGAGCAGTTGATCGCGCAGGCCAGTGAGGCGCGCAGCGAGGCCGAGACGACCGTCGCCGCGGTGCGCAAAGGGGTCGAGCAGACGGTCGCCGAGTCGCGGGCCGCTGTCGATCGCGAGGTCGACCTGCAGGTCGAAAAGGCGCGTGGGCAGATCGAAGGCGAGGCCGACCGCCGGGTTGCCGCCGCCGAGCAGCGTGCCGCCGACGCCGAGGCCGCGACGGCCGAGGCGCACGAGGCGACGGTGCGGCTCGAGCGCGAAATCGAGCAGCGGGTGATGGACGGTACCGAGGAGATCCGCAAGGAAGCCGAGGAGAGCGTCCGCAAACTGGTCGAGAAGGTCGAGCGCAGCGCCGCCGACGCAGCCCGCTCACGCGCCGAGGATCAGATGAAGGTCGAGTCCGACCGGATCCGGGTTCAGGCCCAGCGCCGCGAGGAGCGGGCCCGCGAGGCGACCGAGAACGAGATCAAGGCCAGCGCCAGCAAAGCGCGGCGCGAGGCGCAGGCCGCCGCCGACGAGTCGGCGCCGAACTGGCTGCGCAGCGAATCCGCCGCGACGACGAGCGGCTACCGGACCTTCTAACCTCAGCCTCGCGATGCGCGAGGTGACGATCAGGGACACGCTGAGCGGGGAGCGTCGGCGGCTCGACCCGACCCGGGAGGTCGGTATCTACGCCTGCGGCCCGACCGTCTACAGCCGTATTCACATCGGCAACGCGCGACCGTACGTCGTCTTCTCGCTGTTTGCCCGCTTCCTCCGCTCCGAGGGGTACGAGACCAAGCTCGTCGTCAACGTCACCGACGTCAACGACAAGATCTACGCGGTCGCGGCGCAGACCGGAGAGCCCTCTGGCCAGGTCGCAGAGCGGATGACCGCCGCCTATTTCGAGGACACCGATCGGCTCGGGGTCGGCCGCCCGGACGCCGAGCCGCTGGCGACGGAGAGGATCGCCGGCATCATCGCCCTGACCGAGGAGCTGGTCGCCTCCGGCCACGCCTACGAGTCGGGCGGCGACGTCTACTTCCGCGTCCGCAGCTTCGACGACTACGGCAAGCTCTCCAACCGCCGCTTCGAGGACATGGACCAGGGCGAGGAGGCGGGCTCGGCGTCGCTCAAGGAGGATCCGCTCGACTTCGCCCTCTGGAAAGCACACAAGGAAGGCGAGGACACCCGCTGGGACTCGCCCTGGGGGCCGGGACGCCCGGCCTGGCACATCGAGTGCTCGGTGATGGCCGAGCAGGAGCTGGGCGCCTCCTTCGCGATCCACGGCGGCGGCTCCGACCTCGTCTTCCCTCACCACGAGAACGAGATCGCCCAGTCCGAGGCCGCCGGCCGCCCGTTCGCGCGGGCCTGGATGCACAACGGGATGGTCGAGACCGACGCCGAGAAGATGTCGAAATCGGAGGGCAACATCTTCCAGCTGAAGGAAGCGCTCGACCGCTACGGGCGCGAGGCGGTGGTCCTCTACCTGATCTCTGGCCACTACCGGCAACCGCTGGTCTTCGGACCCGAGCAGATGGAGCAGGCCGTGGCGCGGGCCGAGAGGCTGAGGAACTTCTTTCGAGGGCCTGGCGGGGCGGGCGATGCGGAGCGTCTGGGCAGGTTCAAGGACGCTCTGGCCGATGACTTCAACACGCCGAAAGCCCTGGCCGAGGTGTTCGAGCTGGTGGGGGAAGCGAACCGGGGTGAGGGCTCCAATGGCGATGCCGTTCCCGTCCTGACGGAGATGCTCGAGCTCATCGGCCTCAGCTCCCTTACCCAGCCGGATCAGGGTGCTGAGGCAGACTCCGACGCCGAAGCGCTGATGGCAGAGCGCGAGGAGGCTCGGGCGGCCAAGGACTTCGAGCGAGCGGATGAGATTCGGGACCGGTTGGCCGCGATGGGGTGGACGGTGCGGGATTCGGCCGAGGGTCCGCGGCTCGTTCCGCGATGACCGACTTCGTCTACGGAAAACAGCCCGTCCACGAGGCGGAACGGGGGAGACGGGCTGTGCGGCGGGTCTGGCGGGCGCCGGCGACGCCGGCTGAGGAGCTGGAGCGGCTGTGTGGGTCACCGGATCACCAGGGCGTGGTCGCCGAGGTCGACCCCTACCCGTACGGGGACCCGGTGGCGCTGCTGCGGGGGGAGGCGCCGTTGCTGGTGGCTCTCGACCAGGTCCAGGACCCGCGCAACCTCGGCGCCGTCTGCCGCTCGGCCGAGTTCGCCGGCGCGGCCGGCGTGATCGTCCCCGAGCGCCGCGCCGCGACCGTCACCGCCGTCGTCTGCAAGACCTCGGCGGGGGCCGTCGAGCACATCCCCGTCGCCCACGTCCGCAACCTCGCCGACTGGCTGGCCGCCGCCAAGGACGCCGGCTTCTGGATCTGGGGCGCCGACGCCGAGGCCGAGGCGACTCCCTGGTCGGTCGATCTGACCGGCTCCACGGTCTTGGTCATGGGCGGTGAGGGCAAGGGCCTCCGCCCCCGGGTCGCGAAATCCTGCGACGGCCTGATCGCGCTGCCGCAACGCGGGCAGATCGACTCCCTGAACGTTTCCGCCGCCGCCGCAGCCCTGCTCTTCGAGGCCCTGCGCCAGCGCTCTTAGCCCGCTGCCGGGGTCCTTCCTCGCTCGAGCAGATGCAACGGCGTTTGCAAAAAATCGCAATTTGGGGTTGACAGAACTCCGCCGAGCGGTAAACATGCCGCCCACATAAGGTTGAACCTCAGCTTGAGTCTGAGGTCAGCAAGTACATAAGTCGGCGCTCCTGGGGAGGTAAGCGGCGTCACGACCCTTCAGCAAGGAGAAGGATCTGTGGCTCTATCTACGCCTACGCAAGCCGTCCGGCAGCCAGCAGCCGGACGTTCCCCTCAGGGTAACCCTCAAGCTGAGCTTGATGACCATTACCTGGTTGCCCTCGCCAAGGAGGGGCGGCCCGACGCCTACGACATGATCGTCCGCCGCTACCGCGGCTTCGTCCGTCTCAAGGCCTCCTCCTACTTCCTCCTCGGCGGCGAGTCCGACGACCTGATCCAGGAGGGGCTGCTCGGCCTCTACAAGGCGATCCGCGACTACCGCACCGACCGCGAGTCGAGCTTCCGCAACTTCGCCGAGCTCTGCATCACGCGGCAGATCATCACCGCCGTCAAGACGGCGACGCGCAACAAGCACACGCCGCTGAACCAGTACGTCTCCTTCAGCCAGACGCCGGCCGCCGCCGGCGACTCGGAAACGACCCTCGACGAGATCCTGCCGGGACCGAGCGTCCACGACCCGGTCAACCAGGTGATCGCGAGCGAAGAGCTGGAGAGCCTCGTCTCCTGCCTTTCGGGAGTCTCCGGCGTCCTCTCCGAGCTGGAGAGCCGCGTCCTCTCCCTCTACCTCGACGGCCACTCATACGAGGCGATTGCCGAGAAGCTGGAGTGCGACACGAAGACGGTCGACAACGCGCTGCAGCGGGTCAAGCGCAAGGTCGGCGCCCACCTCGCCAGCCGCGAGGTCGCGGTCTAGTCCCGTTCCATGTCGGCGAGCACGTAATCGAGCAGATCGCGCCCGTGGTCCGAGGCGACGGCGACGTCGTCGGCCTTGACTCGGACCCGGTGCAGCGACTGCATGCGGAGAACGTCGCCGTCGGTGCGATTGTTGGGAAAGACGCCTGAGTAGGAGACGCCGAGCCGCTCCAGGTCGTCGGCAACCAGCGCCGTCGCCGGCTGCTCCAGCGGCAGGTCGACGTAGACGGCGTCGAGGCCGAGGCTGTGGAAGAGATGGCGCCGCTCGGCGCGGATCGCCGCCTCGAGGTCGGCGCCGGGGAGGTCGACCGTGATCAACGCCAGGTTGTGGTCGCGGCTGACCTCGACGTGGAGCTTGGTGCAGGGCTCGAGCTCGGCGTCGGGCGCCGGGACCGCCAGCGTGCCCCGCAGCTCGCACAGCGCCAGCGTCTGGCCGACGATCTCGTGGTGGCGCTCGGGCGCGTAGACGCGGCGTTCGTCGCCGTCGTTGAGCTTGGCGTAGAAGAGCGCCGCCGACTGCCGTTTGCGCGGTCCGTCCGCGGCGGCGTCGTTGGCGACCGAGGCCGGGATCCAGCCGAGCAAGAAGCCGGTCTCGTTGGCGCCGAGGTCGATGTTGGCGCGCTGGCTGTAGGGGTGGGCGGCGGTCGCCTCGCTGAACATCCCGGCCAGTCCCTGGTCGCGGGCCCAGTCCATCAGGTAGCGCTTGGTGCGGGTGAAGAGGTGGTGCCCCCGCGCCGCCGGCATCGTCACCGCCTGCCCCGAGTGGGCGACCGCGTCGCCGGCGGCGGCAAGGCTCATCCCCTCGTGGCAGAGCAGCTCGCCATCCTCGGTCTCGGCCACGCATGAGACATAGCGTCCATCGGCCAGCCGGGCCGCCACCTCGGACTCGTCGTAGACCCAGCGCACGTCATAGGTTTGCCCGTAAGCGGCTTCGATCGCCCCGGTCAGCACGCTACCCTCATGGGGCCCCAAGAACCTGAAGTTGACGTTTAGCTCTTCGTTCATCAGCTAACTATTGCCACCCTGCCCGCCTAGCTCAACCTGGGAGAGCACCTGATTTGTAATCAGGAGGTTGCCGGTTCGATCCCGGCGGCGGGCTTCGAATCCGCAACCTTAGAAAACCCCGCTACTGCGCGCAATCGCCTCTGCGGGTCTGTCTTAAACCGACCCCTGGATCGCCGCCGAATCGAGGCACATGTGCCTCGATTCGGCTTGTTCGGCGCAGATGGCCGGGGATTGCCGTCGAATCCGACTCGCTCCCGCAAAGGGCCAGAGCTACGGTCGCCTCGGCCCCGAAGAGAACACCGAACGGTCGTCGCCGGGGCACAGCGGCCGGATCGAATCAGGAGGATCGCAATGAGCGCCAACAGCAAAAAAACCACCCGCAGCGGAGCGAAGCGGTCGACCAAAAAAGCAGCTGCTCGGAAAGCAGCTACGCCCAAAAAATCGACGTCGAAAGCCGCGAAAAAAGCGCCAAGCAAGAACCCCAATGGCACCAAGCGGCTGCGGCCGGGTGAGCTGGACGGAATGGTCGTCAAGTGGATGGAAGAGAACGAAGACCGGGGCAAGGTCTCGCCGGGGACGGTGGCGACCGGGATCAATCGGTCGTCGGGCGCGGTCGCCAACTGTATGGGCAGGCTGGCGAAAGAGAAGCGGATTCGCCTCGCAACCAAGAAACCGAAGCAGTACGACCTCAAGGTCGCCGCTGGTGGTTAGGTGCCCGCATTCGCGAGACTGAGGCCGGTGGCCGGGTTTGGGGAGCCGCCGGGCCTCGCTCGCTTTGGGGGGAAGCTGAATCTTCGGGTCTGCCCAGTACCGTTGCGCCGCTCACTCGGCTGCTTTCGCCTTTTCCGCGCGGGCTCGGGCAAGCTTTTTAAAGCCTGGTTTTGTATCTGCCGGGCTCGCTCGCGGGTCACGTCAAACTCTTCGCCGACTTCGCGCAGCGTGTGCCGCTTGCCATCGGTGTCGAGGCCGTACCCGCATACTCAGCACCTTGCGCTCGCGTCCGTCTAGGAAATCCAGCTCCTCTACTTTGAACGGGAACTCCGGTTCGGTCTCAGGGATTGCTATCTTGCCTAGGGCGAGTCGCCGCAGGACGGGCTCATCTTCCTCGAGCCTCCGGGCCAATCGCTCATTGAAATACTTGTCGCCGCGCAGAGCTTGAATAGCCTCGGTGCCGGGAACGAAGTCGAAATCGTCGCTGCTAGGAAGCATCGGCGGCCACCCGTTGCCAGCCTCGATCAATCGTCCCGATGATCCGATTGCAGGCCCGCTGACCGTGGTCCCATCGAAGGCCGATGCAGTGCTGGCGGCGGCGTCAGCCCATTCGCCGAGCTGGTCAAAGATCCGGCGGGCTTCCGAAACTCGTTCAATCCGAAGTTCGACGGATCCGCTGCCAGTATCCCCCAGGTCGGCGAGCACCTGTCGCAGGTCATCCGACGCGGTTGTATCGATCGTGCCCTCAACGCCCGCGGTCCCGGCAGCGATCCCACTTAAGCAATCAAGGGCGAAGGCATAGACCGCATCCGCTCCTCGGCCGGAAGATTTACCGTGACCGCCGCGAGTCGGCGACGCTGAAACAGAGGTGGGCCGGTCCAAAGCTCTGATTCGGAAGCTGGCAGGCCCAGCGAGCAGATCCACGACGTCGCCGCCAAGAACAGGGGCACCATCTCGACGTCGGCCCCGTCCGGTCCGAGTTCGATGGCCGCGGACAGCTCGGTGATTGCGGCCTGTCGCTGACGTTTCGACAGCCTCCTGTCGCTCGACCTGATGACCGCGGCCATTGTCGTCGCCGGATCCCTATTTAGCGCCCAGAGATACTGAAGGTTGCCGAGAAGGATATGAATCAGCGCCAGTTCGTCGTAGCGCTGCGCCCTGTGGGGAAACTGGCGGTGCAGTTGCGGCCTTCCCTCGGGCTTCGGTGGCGGAGGGGTGCAGAGGGGTCGTCGGCCCATTTTGGGTCTACCCAGCCTCTCCGGGGGTGCCTTGGTGTATGGAGTCAGCCCAAATGCCCGTGCTGGTCACCGCTCCGGCGATCAGGATCTCGGCGCCAGCTTTGAGGGATGGCCGGTGCCGGCCGATGACCGTGTCCGGTACGTCGACCTCGAGGCACCCGGAGGTGCCGGCTGCCTCGGGTGCATCAACCCGAACTAGAAGCACAGTTATCTCGGTGCCCCGAGCGTTTCGTTCACGCTTCGGATCAACAACTATTTGCGCGGTGAGGTACACCCGATTGATCTCGTCAGGTCCAAGTCGAGCACCCGCCGCGCCCCATGCCCTCGGCGGGTGCTCAAGCAATTCGTGACTTGGTCCTTGCCGGTCGCCCGCTACGCAGGCGTTCGCGAGCGACCTATCCCTTCGGCAAGCCTGACGAAGTCGCTCAGGGAGCCTCCGAAGCGACACCCCGAGTCACTCCGACTCTGGCAGGCCAACCAGGGAGGGAAAAGCAGCGACCCCAAAGATCGCGTTCATTCCTTCGTCGCCATTGAGGCGTTGGCGGCTGCCCAAAATGGCTGCGGCGACGCAGCTTGTGGCTTCACGGACGACGCCCTGAATCTCTCCCCAGCCGATGTCGTCAACCTGTGCGAACTGCCAGTCACCGAGGAGAGAAAAGTCAGCCTCTTCGTCATCGCGAACCTCCGCTGCTACGGCTTCGAGAGCGTGAACAAAGAACGCGATCAGGGTAGAGCCGCGCAGAGCTTCACGAAACTGCTTCGGTAGATCTGGCAGTTGCATGATGGCGACGAGCGCATCGGCATCGATTTCGTAGAACGTCTCGAGGGCACCGCGGATGGGCCGCTCTTTCACCTTTGTGACAACTTCTAGTTTGTCGTCTAACACCTGTTTCAGGTGATAGGACACGTTCCCTAGCGGGACCTCCAGGGATTCCGAGATGATCTTCGCGCTGGCTGGCCTCTTCACCAGCTCCTGAAGAATCTGCACCCGTAGCGGGTGGCCGATTGCCTCGGCGATCCGCGAAATAGTTTCTGCTGCTTCTCTGTTCGACTCCGCAGCTATGGGTTTCTTGGCAGGTATCCGCTTCCGAGGCACAGCGTCTCCGTAACTGCGTTGAATTTCTTTCCCCGCGTCGGGTTTCGGCGGGAAACACAGACTGGATTAATCATTACGCACTCTTTGAGTAGTCCAGGTAGTAAACGATTACACCGCCAGGAACGCCTCTTACTGATGCAGTTGACCTCAAGAAGAGGCGCCCGGCGGCGCCTCCTCCGGATCGTGGTCCGGGGGAGCGCGCCGGGCGCCCTTCCTTCCCTTGCCTACTCCCTAGCCGAGCTTGACCACGGAGAGAATCGGGAACGTCTTGCCGACCTTCTTGACGTTGCTGATCTTCATGCGGTTCACCTCCCTTCACCAGTGGGTGTGGTGAGACCGCACTCGTCCGGGCCGCGCCGCCTCCGGCGGCGATCGCCGGGGCGTGCAGCCTCCCTAAAACAGTGGTGCAAACCGTTGCACCACTAGAACAATCCTCTCTAAAGGCGGCTCGTTAGACAACCGCTTTCGGGGTGGAAAACCGGGCTGTTGAAGGCAACCTGCGTCTTTGCGGGTATTTCGCCCTTAGAATTTCGATTGATCAACGTTGGTCTAGGCGGTGTAATCCGCCTACCACTCAGGAGAGAGAGGCGACACGACTTGGCGTCACCAGCAGCAGGTGGAGGCCGGCGGCCGAAAAAAGCGACGTCAAAATCCGCGGCGGCGAAACGGAAAAGCGGAGGTGCGAAAGGCAGCAAGAGCCGCGGAGCCAGCGACGGAGGGATGGCTGCGAATCGGCGCCCGCGAAAAAAGGATCAACTGCCGAAGACGGTCAAGCGGACGCGGAAAAGGAAAAAGGGGGGCGGCCTGTCTCGCCTCGATGACGGTCTAGTTGCGGTGCTTTCTCACCCGCTCCGGGTGAGGATGCTTGCCTCGCTCAAAACTGACGGTGACGCTAGCGCAATGGACCTGTCACGGAGGCTGAATTGCACGAAGCACAATGCCGCATATCACATGAAGGTTTTAAAAAAATATGACGCGGTGGAACTGGTGCGGGTCGAGCAACGCGGGAGCACCGCGAAACGGGTCTACCGAGCAAAGGTTGCAGTCGAATTTCCGACCGAGATCTGGGACACCTTGCCTCCGGTGGTTCAAGGGATGGTGATCGCTGCCGTCTTTATGACCAGCTACGCCGACGCCGAAGTTGCACTCGTCGACCGTGTTTACGAGCATCGGCCGGAAAGCCATGCCAGCTGGTCGAACCTAGAGGTTGACGAGGAGGGCTGGCGCGAAATACTCAAATTGACCGATGGCGCATTGGCCGCAACGAAAACGGTACTCGAGCGGGTGCAGGCTCGCCGGGAAGCTGCCGGCGACGATCAGCCCCTCCTTAAAGTCAGTTTGAATATGTCCGCGTTTATCCTGCCACCGGATGCCAGGCCGGCAGCGGAGAGAGTTCGGGTCGAAGACGTGGCGAAGCGGATCGAGGGCAAGGATTCCCTCAAGCACTCACCGCCAACGTCGGACTGAGACAGTCGCATCGCGTAGTCGACAGAGTCGTTGCGCGGTGCGGGTCGGGGATCGGCCCTGCTTCGATCTGCGGAGACCGCCCCCCGAGGACGTCACCTCACTTCCGTTCGCAGTTGGCGACGACCAAGAAGTCTTTGCGGGCGGCACCGCCAAGGTCGGAGTTCATCGACACATACCAGCCTCGCTTACTTGGAACGGGGCCTGATTCCACCGTCCAGATGTGCTGGATCATCCCGGCGCCACCGCCTACTTGACGGATGCCACCGGAGATGACCCGTTCGCCCTTATCGCAGATTGCGTGACCGGTGGCGAAGAAGAACGAGCCGTCGAACGGCGTCGTGTCTCGATCGATCAGCTTCCCGAAGCGGAGCGTCAACTTTCCTCGAGTTGCTGCCCGATCGGCGCTCTGATCACTGCTCCGGGAGACGGCGACGGCGCTACCGCCGAGGGAGATGAAGAGGGCGATCATCGCGATCACCATCGAGGGGGAGGGGCGCAGCATCCTGGCCTTCATTTTCGATCTCCTTGCTCGGCGCTTTTGTGGTGCTTCCTATGCTTGTGTGGCTTCTTCGGCGGCGGATGGGGCAGTACCCGTATGTAGCGGTTTACAGAGCGGCCGGGACGGTAGGGATAGCCGGCCTGTTCGGGGACGTTGACCCAGAAGACGAAGCGGGCGGTCGCGGTGACCGGGAGGAAGGCGTAGCCGATGCGGAAGTGGCAGAGCGGGTCGGTCGTCGCCTGGCCGACGAGGAACCGGCGGCTCGCGCCGGGCACCGTGCCGCTGACGTAGGCGGCTCTGCCCGCGCACGCTGGTCCGGGGAGTGCGCCGGAGAAAAAGACCTTCTTGTGGAACGGCGTCCGGTGGGTGCTGAGGTGGAGCGTCGACCGCGATCGAATATGCAGCGCGAGGTCGGTCGAGGTCTCGAAGGCGCCGTAGCGGTAGCCGACCCGGAAGATCCGCGAGGGGCCGCGGTTCGTCTTGTAGGCCCAGCCGCCGTTCTGGTTCGTGGTCGTCGTCGCCACCAAGTGGAAAGCTCGGCCGGCGAGGTCGGTGTGGGCCTGAACGCAGACCTGGGCACCGGCGACGGGCTGGCCGCTGGCGTCGGTGAGGCGGCCGCGGATCAGCGCTTTGCGGTGGAAGGCGAGAGTGCGGTCCTTGCGCTTGTTGCCGGCGAAGCCGGCGGTCAGCGTCGTCCCGCCGGCAACCGGGGAGGCGGGGCAGGTGTTGTTGACGAGCACTTCATGGCTGTCACATGCGCTGTTCGGCGTCCCGGTCTGGGCGTAGTCGAAGGCGCAGATCGAGACCGTGTTCAGCCCCTCATGGAAGGGCGCGGCGGCGGTGTCGAGCGTGTAGGTCTTGGAGATGCTCGGCGGGCACGGCGCCATGCGCGAGGTCAACGCGCCGGGGAGCGGGTTACAGCTCGCGGAGAGGTCGTCGCCGGCTGCGCCTTTGCCGTTGACGATGACCTGGATCGACTGCAACCCGGCGCCTTGGTCGGCCGCAGCGACCTGCACCGTCTGCGGCCCGCGGAGTTCGGCGCCGGAGAACAGCGAGCCGCCGTCGCTCAGGGTGGGCTGGGAGACGTCGGCGAGAGCGATCCGCACCTGCTTGACCGAGGCTAAAGCGTTGGACGCCGGGCCGGCGCAGCGGTTGCCTTCGTTCGGTTGCGTGCATTCGAGCCGCAGGACGAGGAAGCGCCAGGTTCCGGCCGGGATCCCGGTTTCGTGGCCCTGGTTGTCGTTCTGGACCGCGAAGGCGGTCCCGGAACCGGCGTCAGGGGAGACGGCGAGGTAGCCGTGCTGCCCCGATTCGGTGGCCTTGCCACTGAGCTGCAGAGACTCGCCGAGCGCCAGCGAAAGCAAGGCGAACTCGAGACCTTGATCGCCGTCGGCCTTTGCATCGGCGTACTGGTGCTCCTCGTCAACGAAGGAGGGCTGCCTGCCGCCGGGCCATGATTCTGCTCCCGGATTCGGGAAGACTCGCGCGAGCTGATCGCCAGCTAGGCCAGTTCGGCGGCGGCAATGTAGATGGCCTTGATGTCGTGGTCTTCATCTAAGGGCTGATGGGGGATCGCGTCGTAATGGTGGCCGTAGACGCCAAGGAGGACGAGGCCCGCCCGCTCGAGCGCGGCCCGGACGTCGGCTTCCGGAAAGTGCCGCTCCCGGTGCAGCGTGGGCGGGATCCGGCGACCGCCGCCACCGGGCTCGATTGGCTCAGCCTCGAATGTGGCCTCGGCCAGCACACCTGCGGGGGCATTCGGCGCGGTCCTGCCCTTCCAGATCAGACGGCAGTCGCCACCGTCAACAACCTCCTCTTCGGCAAAGAAGGTCCGGTAGGTCTGCAGCGTGTTCGTGTCGAAGACCAGCAACCCGGTCGGCGCCAGGTTTCGGCCCAACCCCGCCAGGGCTGCAACGAGTTCGTCGGGATCGAGGAGATAGTTGACCGCATCGGCCAACGCCCATACGAGATCGAACTCGCCGAGGACCGGCAGCTCGCGAAGGTCTGCAACCCCGAGTTCGACGCCGTCGTCACCGGCTACTTTGGCGCGGGCGACGTCGATCATGGCGGGAGAAATATCGGTGCCAGTGACGGTCCAGCCCCGTCGTCGCATCGGCAGGAAGCTCTTGCCGGTGCCGCAGGCCGCGTCGAGGAGGCGGTCGCCGGCGAGACCGTGCTGCTCCAGCTTCGGCAGCATGTGACCGAGCCAAAGGTCGTAGTTGTGATGAGCAGTGAAGGCGTCGTAGGCCGGCGCCATTGCCTGATACGCGAGCAAGCCGTCTTGAGACCAGTGGCCCTCTACCGCTCCCATGACGCCGAACCCTATGGCCTTCCAGGGCAACGCTGCCTGCCGGCTCCTTGTCTACCTTCCGAAAGTGAAATGCCGCTTATCCGCGCGGATGCACGGTTCTCTGGGCCACCTGTTTGCCGTTGATCTTTACGACGATTCGGACGTTTCTTGCCCCTTCGAATACGCGCTGCGGCACCCGCAGTTCGGTTGGGGGCGGCACGAGCAAGGCACTATGTGCGGGCAAGACGCGCTCGACACGAGCGTTGCCGTGGCCTGAGGCCCGCATCGCGGCGCGACAGCCTCCCTGGCAATCCGCCGAGACCACGCCTTCCTTGGAGATCGACGCAATCCCCGGTGGCGGCGACCCGCATTCGCCGGAAAAGGGACTGGTAGCTGGCGCGATCCGGGTGAGGGTCGCAATCGAGGTGGTCGGGCTGCGGGGCCAGATCGTGCCGGCATTGGGCGAAGTCACCGCGAACTGCGGTTCAATGGGCGGGGTGCCGCCGACGCGCCTGTTTGCGACTCGCAGATATTGTCCGGTGAAACTGGCATCGAGGGCGAACGATGCACTCAAGGAGCAGGTACGGACGTAGTGAAGATCGGTCAGGGTCGTGCAGCCCTCTCCGGTTTTCGTCGCGCAGGCCGCCATTTGCATCTGGGCGTATTCCCCCCTCCAACCACCCGACCACTGGCCTGGCATTGGGTCAACGAACTCGTTGGCCTGGATGTGGCCGGATACGCTCGGCGGCTTCAACTGCCTGAGTCGACCGCGCCATTCTGGGCTCATGCCGGTTGCGCCCGTGCCGCTGGTGACTCGGAAAATCGTTCCAGCAGGAGCGCCGTCGACCTCGATTTCCCTCCCGTGCCCGAAAGGTTTGCAGGAGGCGCCATCTGCTCTGCACGCTTCCCAGGCCCAAGAGCCGCCCGAACTATTGATGAAAAGACGTCCAGTGCCGTCGACGTCAACGAGCGCCTGCATCCGGATTTGTTCTGCTGCGCCTGCAGGCCGAGAAATGATTGCAACGAGGGCAAGGCATGCAAACACTCCCAGCCATCCCCAGTACTGAACCCTGCGCGCGGTCACCTTGCCTGCCAACTGTTCCCCCTCCTCACGGTTTGGACTCGGACCCTGTTCGGCCCTGTGCAACCCGAACGCAAATTATAGGGCTCTACGCCAGAAACACACCGGTTCGCAACGAACATGTCCATTCACCCTCCCAAATGCCATTCGGCCTGGGTGATGACTTGAAGAAAATCTGCAGCTGTGGAATTTGTCGGACACCCTGTCCGACGAGCTGCTCCGCCTCGCATCCGGTCCCTGCGGCAAGGTCTCTCCGCGACCGGTAGAAAGAAACTACTACGACTGTACGAGGTGACCAGTAAGATTTTCCTACGATTCAACCGAGCCGTTATGTGCATCAACGAGTGTTGACATGCACGTAAAGGTGTGATCCCATCCCCGACCGCCGGCTGACGTTCGATCCGGCGAATCAGAACATAAACGTCGCAGGGGCGGGAGATGCAGATGGCTCAAGGTGGGGGATATCCATGCGTACAGGCAGTGAGGGCAGCTGCGCGACTTTCGTCCGGGAGAAGGGTGCATCACCTATCCAGCGCGGCCATTGTCCTCCTGCTGCTTACGTTGGCATTGGGCCTGGCAGCTGAGCCAACGGTCGCGGCGCCGATCTCTGCAGCCGAACTGCAGACGGAACAGCAGGCCGGTGCCTCAAGAGCAGAGGCGGAAGAAAACCTCGTCATTCAACACCGCGGGACTGAAGTCAACGTTCCCGAACAGCTTGAAGACCGCCTTGGCGACGATTTCGGCGGGGTGTGGTTCGACAACGATGCGGGTGAGTTCGTGGTGCCGGTAGCGACGGCTGGCGAAGCCCGCGCCGTTACCGAGGGTGCTAGGGAAGAAGTCGCCGAAGAGTTCGGAGCATCGGAGTTGCCGGGGGACTTCCGCACCGAAGTTGTCGCTTTCAGCCATAGCGAACTCGAAGCTGCGCAATCAGCGATTAACGAAAGGCTTGCCCCCTACTTTGAAGAACAACTCGCGCAGACCGAGATTGATCCCGAGGTGAATGCTGTTGTCGTTCGGGTGCCCGAAGGGATGGCCGAGGAAACGCTGGGCGCGATCGAAAACGCGATCAGGGACGTCTCCGTCAACGTCGAGGTCCGCGAACTCCCCAGATCTGCCTTTGAGCTGGCACCGGACGGCTGCGAAGAAGTCGAACGGTGGTGCGACCTACCCGTACGGGGCGGCACCCGCATGTACGGGACGCCAACGTGGCTTGGTCCAAACGGTGAAGAACTAGAAGAGATATGCACGGTCGGTTTCCGTGCAAACGGTCTCGACGGGAAGAAATACATCTTGACCGCCGGGCATTGCCCGTTGGGTGGTCCCAACGGCCCCCTCTGGAACTGGAAGACGGTTAGCTCACAGGGGAACCACATTCCTCTTGGCACCATGAGCCAATGGCACTATCCGGGGAAGGATTGGGCAAAAATTGACGCGACCGGATCAGAAGCAGAAGCGGTCGGGTGGCCGACGATACTGGCCTACTGGGGCGGGCCGTACGAATACCCAATCTTCGGCGAAGCGCGGAGCTACATAGGGCAGACGCTTTGCCACATCGGGTCGAAGTCGGGTACGTCGTGTGGCATTGTCAAAGCAGAAAACGTGACCGTTGAATACAGCGGCGGCTACAAAATGAACAGCATGTTCGAAGTCGGCGGCACTGGACTTTGTTCTGAAGGCGGCGACAGTGGGGGGCCGTTCTTCGCGAATAACGTCGCCTTGGGGATCCTCTCGGGAAGCAACAACATCTGCTACAGCACGTCAACGCGCGTCTACTTCAGCGACATCATGGAAGCCGCGGCTGAGCTGAACGTCAACGTCGCCGGTCCGGGAGCTCCAGAAGCGCTCACCGGCTCGTACTCCAGCGTGCAGCCTTACCAAGCGACGGTCGCCGGTCAGGTCAATCCGCGGGGCCTTCAGACCTCCTACCAGTTCGAATACGGCCTGGGCAGCTATTCCAGTTCCATCCCGGCCGCGAGCGCTGGCGCCGGGCAAGGGTTTGTGCCAACGTCTGCCACCCTCACTGGTCTCGAACCTCTCGCCACTTATCAGTACCGGATTCGAGCAACCAACTCTCTCAACACGACGTTCGGCCTCCAGGGCAGTTTCACCACTCCACCAGCACCGCCTAAAGTCTCAGCGGTCTCAGCCGAACCCGGGAAACTGAGCGCGACCCTTCGAGCGACGATCGACGGGGTGAAAAGCGATACGAGTTATCGCTTCGAATATGGGCCGACCACCGGCTATGGGTCGAGCGTGCCTATTCCTGACCAAGAAGTTGGGGCCGGCGTAACTCAGGTGTCTCAGTCCATCAGCGGAGTTGAAGGGAACTACCACTACCGGGTCGTTGCGACCAATGCCGGAGGCACGACCGCTAGCGCCGATCAGACCTTCTTTGTCCAGCCTCGGCCGCTTGCCACTACGGAAGCCCCCACGGAAGGAACCGCGACCGGCGCCCGTCTCAACGGCACCGTTAACCCGCAAGGCGCCACCTCGACCTATTTCTTCGAATACGGGCTAACGACCGCCTATGGATCGAAAACGGCCACGGCCAGCGCTGGTGCTGGCACCAGCGGTGTCAAAGTCAATGCGAACGTCTCCGGCCTCGAAATCGGCACCACCTACCACTACCGCCTAGTCGCCGAAAACTGGGCCGGAACGCGGCTCGGGCCTGACCTGCAATTCATGCCGGGTTGGGAAAAAGCCTCGTTCCCCTACCCCGAAACCGGCGTCAACACCAAGCCGAAGGCGATCTCCTGCTCAAGCGCGACCAGCTGTGTCGCCGCTGGCGCCCAGCTCAATTCCTCCTCGGTCCCGAGCAATCTCGTCGACCGCTGGAACGGGACGAGCTGGACCGCCGAAACCTTGACCCCGGCGGCCTCCGGGTCGAGCAAATCGCAGCTCGAAGACGTCTCCTGCGTCTCCTCGAGCTTCTGCGCCGCGGTCGGCGCCGCGACCGTCTCCAGTTCCGGCCGCCCCGAAGCGACGATCTGGAACGGGACCAAATGGACCCCGCAGGTACTTCCCGGGGCCAAAACGACGGGCTTCGGCACGACCGCGATGGCGGTGGCCTGCACCTCGGCGTCCTTCTGCATCGCCGGTGGCGGTTGGTCGCAGCTGGCAGAAGGCAAAATCAGCGGCGAACCCTATGGGGCGATCTGGAACGGGTCGAGCTGGTCGGCGAAAGTGCCGACGAAACCGTCGACCGAAGGGCTCTCCAACGCCTCCTCCTGGATCTCCGGCATCTCCTGCACCTCCAGCTCCAACTGCTGGGCGGTGGGCAGCCTCACCTACATGGTCGGGCTCGTCTTCCAAGAACACGCTTTTGTCGAGCGTTGGAACGGCTCGGCGTGGTCTGCGGTGACGATGCTCTCTGAGTCCTCGCCCACGTTCCAGGCCGGTGCGAGCACGATCTCCTGCGGCTCCTCGTCGGATTGCACGCTGGTCGGCACCTATCAAAAAGAAGCCTTCGAACCGGGCAACTTCCAATACGTCCAGCACTGGGACGGCTCGAAATGGTCGCTCTCCTCGATCCCGGTTCCGGCCCCCGCGATCCGCCCGACGGGCCTCTCCTGCACGGGGCAAGGCTCCTGCCTGGCGATCGGCGCTGCCGGCGGCGTGACCTACACGGTGAAGATGAAAGGCGGCACCTGGGAAGCCCAGTCACCGGTCAGCCCGACGACCACGGCCACCGATGCCAACGGCGGCCTCGACAGCTACTACGACCTCTCCTGCGTGAGCGAAACCGCCTGCGTGGCGATCGGCCGCATCGGCGCTCAGGGTGAAGCCAAGCACCCCTTCACCGCCACCTACATCAAACCTTCGGGCGTCCCCCCGGCCGGCCCCGTCGCCGCCTTCGCCTTCAACGAGGGCTCGGGCTCCACCACCAAAGACGTGGCCGGCACCCACACCGGCACGATCGCGTGGCCTCAATGGGTCGAAGGCAAATACGGCAAAGCGCTTCAATTCAACGGTGACGGCGAGTGCGTCACCGTCCCCAACAGCGCCGACCTGCAGCTGAACGGGCCGCTCACCCTCTCGGCATGGGTGATGCCGTTCAACACCACCCAGCGGGCGCCGGTCATCTTCAAGGAAGCCACGGGGTTCTACGGCTACAGCCTCTTCTACGGCGCCTTGGAACATTCCGGCTACGTCCAGGGCTACATCGCCGACAAAGTCGAATCCGGCGCCGAAGTCGAATCGCCCAGCAAACTGACCGCCAACACCTGGGCGAACGTGGCGATGACCTCAGACGGCACCACCCTGCGCCTCTACATCAACGGCACTCAGGTCGATTCCGGGCCGGCGGTGAAAGCGATGGAAAGCAAAGGGCCGCTCCAGATCGGCTGCTCGAGCATGTGGACGGAGTACTTCGAAGGCAAGATCGACAATGTCCGCATCTACAGCCGGCCGCTCACCCAGGCCGAAATCGAAGCCGACAAGAACACGGGGATATAGCCTGACTTCTGCCCGTGATGACGGGCAGGAAACGGGAGGCAACCTCCTCCCTACGCATGAAGTACTAACCCCACGCCCCGGACCTATCCGAAGCACAAAAGGGTCCGGGGCGTGAAATCCCTTCCAATCACCCGGCTACCGGTAGAGGCCGCTAAAGGTCAGTTGCAAACTCTCTGCGTCGCCTACCCACGCTGTTTCCGGGAAGTCTTCAAGGGACCGGAGGTCCAGGGTCGGGACGCGCAAGCGGAGACCCCTGAGGGCCAGCGGTACCTCGGGATGAGCGGCGAGAAGGCGACGAAACTCCGCTAGCTGTTCGTCGCGATCGAGCCAAATGCTCAGCGGCTCGAAGCCCCACGCTTCTCCAGGCTCTTGCCAGCAAATGGATGGGAGCACAAGTGCGCCCATGCGGCCGATACTACGCCCGCTGCCTCGCGCGGTCGAGGGGCTGGGCCGCCGGTCGTCGGCGCCAACCACCACCCCCGTTGAGGCACAAATCGCCATTTGTGCCCGAATCGCCAACATATCCCCGAACAACGCTGCCTATTCGTCGTTTCCGTCCCAGCGGCCGATAGGGATCAATGCCCGCATGGCAGCTAGGCTTGAGAGCGTGCCCGCTTAGCTCAACCTGGGAGAGCACCTGATTTGTAATCAGGAGGTTGCCGGTTCGATCCCGGCGGCGGGCTCTGATTTACTTTTTGCGCCGTTCGGGTCCTATCAGTTGCTCTGGGAGGCGCAATGAAAGGGGAGAGGTCCGCTGAGGCTGCGGTGGTGAGATCCGTGCCCCGCTCCGCGCCAGGCCTGATCGCATCGACCTTCGAGCTCTACCGGCGTTACCCGTGGCTGTTCCTCGCCCTCGCCGCCCTGGTCGTCATCCCGTACAACTTGATCTTCCTGGCGGCGACTGGCTTCGGGCGGCTGGAGGACTCCTCTCTTGCCGAGGCGGTCGGCCTCTCGCTCCTGCTTCTCGAAATCGGTCTGCTCACGCCGCTCGTGTCGGCGCTGCACGTTCATGCGGTGGTGGCCGTTCGTGCCGGGGAGCAGCCGCGGATCGGCGCTGTCACCCGGCTGGGATTGGCTGCCCTGCCGGTCGTCGTTGCGGCGTCGCTCATGGCCTGGCTGGGGATCTTCGCCGGCTTCATCGCGTTGATCGTCCCCGGGGTCTACTTGTTCCTGCGCTGGTTCGTCGTCGCCCAGGCCGCGGCGATCGAGCGTGAAGGCTGGTCGGACGCGTTGGAGCGCAGTGCGACGCTGGTCAGCGGAAACTATCTCCACGTCTTCGTTCTCGCCCTCATCGTGTTCGGGATCGGGTTCGTTTTCGAATTCCTCGGCAGTCACGCGTTCGGCGACTCGACGGGGCCGGTCTCCTTCCTGGCCTCGATCGTCGTCCAGGTCCTCGTCTGGTCGTTCACCGCCCTGGCGACCGCTCTTCTCTACTTCGACCTCCGCGCCCGTCGCCAGCGGGCCTTTGCCCAAGGCTTGCCTGAGGCGTCTTCCGGTGCGGTTCCCGTCTTGGCCCCAGAGCCACCCGCCGGTGAGGATCCCGTTCTGGCGTCCAAGCCGTTCGATGCAGTGGACGCCGCTTGGGGCGCCGGCTCGTACTCCGACGAGGAACGGCCACCCGGCTGGTACGTCGACCCCACCGCCTCCAACCGCTTGCGCTACTGGGGCGCAGACCCCCCGGGCTGGAGCAAGAGCATCCGCATGTCGCGCAAAATGAGGCGGGCGATCCGCAGCGAAGAAGTGGAGCGCGGAACCGGACGGCGACAGTAGCCGGGGGTCGCTGCCGGGCGGCGCTCAGTCCTCGCCGAGGATGCGGGCCTTCTCGGCGGCGAACTCCTCGTCGGTGAGGACGCCTTTTTCGTGCAGGGCGCCGAGCCGTTCGAGGCGGGCCAGCCTCGAGTCCTCGCCGCCGGCGGCGGGCATCGCCTGGGTCGGTGCCTCCGAGTGCTCCTCGCCCTCCTCCACGGGCCGCCGCACTTCCGGCAGTCGCAGTTTGGACGCCCGCTCGCCGAGATTGGCGCCTTTGACGGCGCTGACGACCTTGTCCCTGGTGCTGCCGAAGGCGTCGCTGAACTTGGCGTCGGGAAATTCCTCAGCGGCCTGTTTGCGCAGCTCGTGGATGCCGAAGGCCGCCATCCCGGCGATCACCAGGGTGGTGAGGAAGGAGCGCAGGCCCTGCGTCGCGGCGGAGAGGAAGTAGATGCAGACGATGATCGCGAGGCCGGTGTAGACCCAGGCGACGTAGTCCTCCAGCGCCGGCGCGATCACTTTGCGGGTGGCGCGGGCCGGGCTGGTCGGCGAGGCGAGCCAGCCGGCGGCGGCGAAGAGGACGCCGACTACGATCACCGAGGTGGCGATGCTGGTCATCAGCGAGGTTCCGATCGACCAGGCCGCTTCCCCTGCCGGCTTGACGCTCTCCTGTTTGACCAGCTGGTCGACGACGATGCCGCCGGCGACGTGGCGGGCGACGATCACCGCGAAGCCGGCGGCGATCAGGCCGATGCCGCTGAACAGCACGGTCACCCAACGCCCTCCCTTCGAGAGGTAGATCGCCAGCCCGAAGACGAGGAAGGTGAGGATCGAGAGGACCAGCGCCAGGCCCTTGATCGCGACCGCGATGTTCTGCGCGGTCTTCAGTTCGTCGGAGTGGAGGATCTCGATCTGGCCCGCGTCCGGCGGCAGCTTTTCGGCCAGGCTCTTGGCGAGGCCGATCTGGCCGGCGAGGTTGGTGATCAGGCTGCCGAGGTTGAGGCTGACCGTGCCTTCCGTGGTCGAAACCGCTTCGCCCTTGTCTTCGAGCACGGCCAGCAGCTGTTCGTGCGCCGACCGGTTCGCGTCTTCCCAGAGCGATTGAGCAGTCGAGCTTTCGAGCACTTTTTCCGCCCCCTGGCCGGCCACCTGGCGCAGGCCGCCGGCTGCCGGCCCGGCGAGATCCTTGGTGTCGCCGGGGAGGATTTCCTTCAGTTCCTTTTCGATGTCGACGTTTTCGTAGAGCTGGTCGACGAGGTAATCGCTGAGGGCGGTGCGGATCTCGGCGTTGTGCAGCAGCCGGCCGCTGGTGTTGACCCAGTCGTCGGTGTTCAGCGCCTGGCGCTCGATCCAGATCGCGAAGACGCTGAGGAAGGCGAGGATCGAACCGAGGACGATCAGCGCTTTGACCGTACGGCGGCGTCCGCGGCTCATGCCGGGATGCTATACGTGGGCCATGAAGCTAGAGGGCATTCACCACATCACGGCGATCACCGAGAACGCCCAGCGCAACGTCGATTTCTACGCGGGCGTGCTGGGGCTGCGGCTGGTCAAGAAAACGGTCAACCAGGACAGCCCGACGGTTTACCACCTGTTCTTCGCCGACGAGGACGGCGACGCGGGCTCCGATCTCACCTTCTTCGAGTACCCCGGCGCGCCGCTGGGCCGGGCCGGGGCCGGGATGGTCCACCGCGTCGTCTGGCGGGTCGCCTCCGAGGAGGCACTCTCGTTCTGGGCCGAGCGCCTCGCCGCCAAGGAGATCGAGTCGACTCGCGAAGGCGCCGGCCTGCTCTTCTCCGATCCCGAGGGCCTCGACCACGAGCTGCTGGTCGTCGACGTTCCGGACGCACCGCTGGCTGCCGAGCATCCCGAGATCCCAGCCGAGCACGCGCTGCAGGGGTTCCACGCGGTGCGCGCCTACAGCGCCGCCCCCGACGCCAGCACCGGGTTGCTGGAGGCGCTCGAGTTCGAGCCGGTCGACGGGGCCTGGGAAGCCCGCGGTGAGGAGCGCGGCGGTCGCTACATCTACGACGAGCCGCCGGCCGAGCCCGGCTTGCAGGGCGCCGGCAGCGTCCACCACGTTGCCTGGGCCTCGACCATCGAGGAGCACATGAAATGGCGCGAGAAGGCGATCTCCGCCGGCGCCCGGCCGACCCCCGAGATCGACCGCTTCTACTTCAAATCGATCTATTTCCGCGAGCCCAGCGGCGTCCTCTTCGAGATCGCCACCCTCGGCCCCGGCTTTACCGTCGACGAGCCGCTCGAGCACCTCGGCGAGAAGCTCTCGCTGCCGCCCGCCTTCGAGCACCTGCGCGACGAGGTCGAACCGAACCTGCGGCCGGTCGTCAACCCGCGCACCGTCCAGAGCGATTGACCGAGCCGTTCGTCTGGCGTGACGCCGGGCGAACCGTCGTCTTCCGCCGTGGTGGCCTCGAAGCCGCGACGGAGTTGCTTGCCGAGCAGGGCTTCGAGTCCTTCGCGCTGCTGAGCACCGAGCGCGCCCTGGCCTGCGCTCCGGCCCTCGCCGAGGCCGCGCAAACGGTCCACCTCGTGCCCCTCGGCCAGGTCCCAGCCCTCGCCGCCGACCTCCTCGACAGCGTGGTTGAGCTTGGTAGCGGTATGCGAGACGAAGCTCAACCACAGTCGTTGGTGGCGTTCGGTGGGGGGAGGGTGATCGATACGGCGAAGGCAGTGGCTTCGGTCGCCGGGGCGAGGGTGGCGGCGATTCCGACGACGATGTCGGGGGCGCCGATGACGGCGATCCACCGCTTGCCCGCGGGTGCCGAGGACCGGGCCAAGGGAACGATTCGTCCTGCGCTCGTCCTTGCCGACCCGGAGGTGATGACGAGCCAGCCGGAGCCTGCGATGCGGGCGAGCTCGATGAACGCCCTCGGCCACGGCGCCGATTCGCTTTACACGCCCCTGGCCAACCCGGTCTCGGAATGGGCGGCCCTGCGCGGCGCGGCCGCGATCGCCGCCGCGCTCGACGAACCAGCGTCCGAGCGCGATCGGGCGGGCCTGGCCCTCGGCTCGATCCTCTGCGGCTACGCGCTCGACTCGGCCGGGCTCGGGCTCCACCACGTCATCTGCCAGTCGTTGGTCCGCGCCTGCGGCAGCCCCCACGCCGAGACCAACGCCGCGATCCTGCCGCGGGCGATGGCTCTCCTCGCGACCCGCGCGCCGGACGCGATCGGGCCACTGGCGGCGGCGATCGGCGCCTACCCCGACCAGCTCGAGCCGCGGTTGCTCGAGCTCGGTGGCGGCCCAGCCCGCCTTGGCGAGCTCGCCGCCGACCGCGACCGGCTCGAGCAGGCGATCGAGCTGATGCTGGCGCGCTCCGAGCTCGGGCGCGTCCCCGGACCGGCGTTGACCAAAGACGACCTGGCCCAGTTGATAGCCCGTGCCTGGTAGTCACCGCCCGCTCTTCTGGACCTCGGGTAACTCGGACCCGTCTCCCGTGTAGCGCTCTGCGTGGACGCCGAGCGACTGTCCAAATACCACGCCTACACGCGTGGGCACAGCGTCAACTGGCCGATGTACATCGTCGCCAGGATCTTCCTGACGCCGTTCTTCCTCGTCTACTTCCGCTGGGGCCGGACCGGTCGTCCCAACGCCCGCCACATCAAGGGCGGCCTGATCGTCGCCGCCAACCACCGCAGCTTCCTCGACCCCTTCGTCGTCGGCGGCTGTCTGCCCTGGCGGCGGCCGATGAACTACGTCGCCAAGCAGGAGCTGTTCCGCAACCCCTGGCAGGGCTGGCTGCTCTCCCGGCTCGGCGCCTTCCCGATCCGGCGCGGCGAATCCGACGAGGAGTCGATGGCGACCGCGCGGATGGTGGTCGAACGCGGCGGCACCGTCTGCATCTTCCCCGAGGGAACGAGGATCCGCCGCGGCACCCTCTCGACCCCCCGCCGCGGCGTCGGGCGATTGGCACTGCAAACTGGGGCGCCGGTGATCCCGGCCGCGGTGATCGGGACCGAACACGTGCGTCGCGGCTGGCGGATCCGGCCTCGCAAGGTGCGCGTGAGGCTGGGCCGGCCGATGACCTTCCCGCGCGCCGAGGAGCCCTCGAAGGCGCTGGCCGAAACCGTGACCGCGCGGATCTGGCCCAACGTGCAGCTGCAGTGGGAAGACCTCGGCGGCCTGCCGCCGCTGCGCCGCGCCGCCGTGATCGGCGCCGGCAGCTGGGGTACCGCGGTCGCCGTCCTGCTTGCCCGCGGCGGGCTCGAGGTCCAGCTCGGCGCCCGCACCCCCGAGGCGGTGGCGCAGCTGACCGAGGACGGCGAGAACCGCCGCTACCTGCCCGAGGTGTCGCTGCCGGAGTCGATCGACGTCCGCCTCGCCTCCCAGATCGAGCTCGACGGGCTCGACCTGATCTGCCTCGCGATCCCGTCCAAGAACCTGCCGCAGGCGGTCGGCGCGATCGCCGACCGGGTCGGCGGCCGCTCCTCGATCCTGCTGATGACCAAGGGCCTGATTCCGCCCCAGGGCGAACTGCCGGCCGAATACGTCAGCCAGCGGGTGCGGGCGCGGGCGATCGCCAGCCTCGGCGGCCCCGCCCACGCGCGCGAGGCCGTCTCCGGCTCGGCCGCCCTCGTCCTCGCCTCCGCCGACGCCGATCTGCGCCAGCAGCTCGGCGAAGTCTTCGACCACGCCGGCCTCGTCTGCGAGCGCTCGCGCGACGTCACCGGGGTCGAGATGGCCGGCGCCGCGAAGAACGCCGCCGCCCTTGCCGCGGCCGCCGCGGAGCCGCACGGACTCAACGCCGCCGGCATCGCCGTCGCCGAGATTTGGAGCGAGTGCATCGAGTACGCGATCGCCCGCGGCGCCGAGCTCGAGACCTTCTCCGGCCTCGCCGGGGTCGGCGATCTGACGGCGACGATGATGGCGCCGGCCGGCCGCAACCGCCGCGCCGGCGAGCTGCTCGGCACCGGCACCCCGGCGGCCGAGATTCCGGGTCAGATCGGTCAGGCCTCCGAGGGGCTCGACACGACGCCGCTCCTGGCCGAAGCGGTCGCCGCCTCCGGCGTCTCGGCCGAGGCGCTCGCCGGCCTCGCCGACCTGATCGCCGGCAGGATCGATGCCGCCGAGTGGGTCGCCGGCCTGCGCCGGACCGAGCGGGCACGACGGGCGGCCTGATGGCGGCCGCGATCGCAATAGGCTGGGACGGTGAGTGGCCCCGAGAAGAACGTCGAGCCGGCCGAGCTGGCGCCGGCCGCGAAGGCGGAGCTCGACCGCGCCTTCGAGGACTTCTACCGGGCCCACCTGCGCGACGTCTACTCCTACGCCTATTACAAGATCGGCAACCACCACGACGCCGAGGATCTGACCGAGCAGGCCTTCCTTCAGGCCTATCGCCACTTCGACCGGGCCCGGCGCGAGTCGCACGGCCGGCCGCTGCGGCCCTGGCTGATCAGGATCGCCCACAACCTCGCCTCGAACTACTACCGCGACCGCTCGCGGCGGCCGCAGAGCCCGCTCGACGAGAGCGCCCCGATCGCCGCCCGCCACGACACGGTCGCGATCGCCGAGGGGCGGGAGGAGCTGCGCGAGGTGATGGCCAACCTCGAGCACCTCTCCGACGACCGCCGCGAGGCGTTGATCATGCGCTTCGCGCTGGGGATGGACAATCGGGAGATCGCGCGGGCGCTGGGGCGCTCGGACGGTGCCACCAAGGTGCTGATCCATCGCGCTATCAAGCAGTTGCAGGAGGAGATGAGCGATGACCGAGCCGATTAGCGTCGAGAGCCTGCTGGCCGACGCCCTACGGCCGATAGAGCCGCCCGAGCGGCTCTCGGGCCGGATCGAGGACACGCTCTCGGCGATCACCCAGGCGGCCGCCGAGGAACTCTCCGACTGGGCCGAGGAGCTCTCCGAGGGTGAGCTGAGGGCGCTGCGCGATCCGCGCAACTGGGTGCGGCCGGTGGTCGCGGTCGGCGCCGGCACTGCCGCCACCGGCGCCCTCGTCCTGCTCGAGCTGCGCCGCCGCAGCCGGCACAAGAGCGAGAGCGGCCTGAAGTCCCTAGCCGGCGGCCTGCGCTCGCGGCTCTGAATCGCGCCGGCCTCGGCGCGAGGAGACGCGGGACCGCCGCGGCGTCGCCGCCGCGGCCGCCAGGCCGAGCAGGCCGACGGCCAAGCGCAGGAAGTCGTCGGCGCCGCCGGCGGGGAGGAAGCCGAGGATGTCGCCGCCGCGCTCGAGCGAGAAGCCCCAGATCGCCAGCACCGTGAAGAGGGCGCCGGCGGCGAGCGCGTAGCGGCGCGAGGCCAGGCCCGCCGAGAGCAGGCCGATGGCGCCCGCGGCGACGTAGAGGAGGTTCGCCCAGGCGTTGACGTCGAACGCCCCGAGCGCCTTCTCGACGTCGCCGGGAGCGCCGAAGGAAGCGCTGTAGAAGAAGCCGGCAATCCCCAGCAGCAAGAGGAATGCGCCGGCCGCGGCGGCGTACAGGCGGGCAGGGCTGGCGGCCTCCATCGGCGCCGATTGTAGGCTCCATCGTCCGCATGGCCCAGACCTGTTACCGCCACCCCGACCGCGAGACCGGTGTTTCCTGCTCTTCCTGCGGTCGTCCGATCTGCCCCGACTGCATGACGCCGACCCCGGTCGGCATGCGCTGCCCGGAGTGCATGCAGCAGCGGACCAAAGTCGTCCGCAACCCGACCGGGGCCCCGGGCCAGTTCAGCGCCTTCCCGGCGACGATGGTCCTGATCGCGATCAACGTGATCGTCTACCTGGTCGAGGTGGCGAAGGGATCGGGTGGGCTGGCGCCGAGCTCGCAGACGATCTACGACCTCGGCGGTCTCTTCGGTCCAGCGGTCGCCGAAGGGGATTGGTGGCGGCTGATCGCCAGCGGCTTCCTCCACGTCAGCCTGATCCACATCGGCTTCAACATGCTGCTCCTCTTCCTGCTCGGGCGGCTGCTGGAGCCGGCGATCGGGACGCCGCGCTTCGTCGGCGTCTACTTCGCGTCGCTGCTCGCCGGCTCCCTCGGGGTGATCCTGCTCGACCCCAACTCCCTCAGCGCCGGCGCCTCCGGCGCCGTTTTCGGCCTCGCCGGCGCCGTCTTCGTGATCGCCCGGGGGCGGGGAATGGACGCGATCGCGGCCGAGATCGGGTTCCTCATCGTCTTCAACCTGATCTTCACCTTCGCCGCTTCCAACATCAGCGTCGGCGCCCACCTCGGCGGGCTGATCGGCGGGATTGTCTGCGCCGGGGCGATTGTCGCCGGCGAGCGCGGAATGTTCGGGCGCAACCGGTACTTCGTCGAGCTGGCGCTGATCGTCCTCGTCGGCGCCCTCAGCTTTGTCTTCGCCCTGGCCGCGGCCTGACTCCGGCTACAGCCCCGCCGAGGGCCGCGTCACCGGCGCCCGCAGCGGCTCGAAGCCGATGTTCCCGGGCGGGTCCATCAGGTCCGGATGCAGCAGGTGGCCGAGCAGCTCGACGCCGTCGACCAGGCGCGGGCCCGGCTCGGTGAAGGCGGCGTCGGTGTCGATGGCGAAGAGCCGCGCCGCCCCCAGCGTGGCGATCTGCTCCCAGTGCTCCATCGCCTGCGCGTGGGCGTCGCGCAGCGAGCCGGCGGGGAGGACGACGACGATGTCGGGACGCAGGCTCTCGAGCTCGCCCCAGCCAACCTCGGGCGGGTTGAGGCCGGGGTCGCCGGCGACGTCGATGCCGCCGGCGATCGAGATCATCTCCGGGATCCAGAAGCCGCCGACCCGCGGCGGGTCCAGATGCTCGAGCGCGACCACCCGTGGCGTGGTCGCCTCCGAGACCGCCGCGCGCACGGTCGCCAGCCGCCCCTCGAGTTCGCCGCGCAGCTCGTGCGCGTGCTCTTCCATGCCCGTTGCCTCGCCGAGACGGATGATCTCTTCGAGCATCTCGCTAAGCGTTCCAATGCGCACAATCCGCTCAATATGGCACTTTTCCGGGCTGCCGCGGGGGTGGTAGCTATATTCCGAAGGCCCGAATGGCCGACGACGTCCCAGCCCGAAGTACCGGGCCGCATAGCGGATGAGCAGCGTCCTCCTGCTCCTCCTGCTTCTGCTGTTGATCGCGGTCAACGGTTTCTTCGTCGCCGCCGAGTTCGCGATCGTCCGCTCGCGCCGTGAGCGGCTCGAGCAGATGCGCGGCGACGGTGTCCGCGGCGCCACCCTGGCGCTGGAGCAGCTCGATCATGTCGACGAGTTCGTCGCCACCTGCCAGGTCGGCATCACGCTCGCCTCGCTGGGCATCGGCTTCCTCGGCGAGCCCGCCCTGGCGCAGTTGTTCGAGCCGATCCTCGGCAGCTTCTTCTCGCACGCGGTCGCACTCGGGATCTCGATCGCCATCGCCTTCATCATCGTCACCTTCCTGCATGTGATCCTCGGCGAGCAGTCGCCGAAGATGCTGGCGATCGCCCGGGCCGAGCCGACGCTGATCCGGATCTCGCGGCCACTGCGGTTCTTCCGCTCCGCCCTGCACCCGCTGATCGTCGCCACCAACGCCCCCGCCAACTTCATCGTCTTCAAGATCTTCCGCGTCGACCGCGCCTCGGTCGAAGAGGAGACCTCGCCGGAGGAACTGCGATTGCTGATCTCGCGCGGGGCCCAGCGCGGCCGTCTCGACCCCGGCGAGGCCGGGCACCTGGCCGGGGTCTTCCACCTGCACGAGCAGGAGGCGCGCGAGGTGATGACGCCGATCCCGGCGGTCGTCACCGTCGATGCCTCGGAGACCGTCGAGGCGGCGCTGCGGCGCTGCGTCACCTCCGGCCATACCCGTCTGGTCGTGATCGAGGACGACAACCCGGACCGGGTCAAGGGGATCATCCACAACAACAGCCTCGCCCGCCTCTACATGAGCGACGGCCCCGATTCGTCGATCGAGACCGTGATCCGCGACGCGCTGATCGTGCCGGAGACGCGGCCGCTGGACGACCTCCTGCACGACCTGCAGGTCCAGCGGACCTCGCTCTCGGTCGTCGTCGACGAGTATGGCCGCACGGTCGGGATCGTCACCGTCGAGGACATCCTCGAGGAGGTGGTGGGGGAGATCGAGGACGAGACCGACCCCCGCGCGGCTGCCCTGCGCCGGCTCGCCAACGGCGACTGGTTCGTCCGCGGCCACGTCTCGCTCGGCGACCTCGCCGACGCCGGGATCGAGCTGCCGGTCGACACCGACGCCTACAACTCGGTCGGCGGCTTCGTCTTCGGCGAGCTCGGGCGCCTGCCCAAGCGCGGCGACTCGATCAGCGTCGACGGCTACACGATCCGGGTCGAGGCAGTGCGCGAGAACCGGATCGAGGCCGTCCGGATCAGCAGTTCCGTCCGTCCCGCTGCCTAACTTCTCCGGGCAACCCGCGACCCCGCCGACAGTTGGAGGTACCGCATGTGGGTTGTTCGCCTGACCGACAAGCAACTCGAGGTGCTGAGGGCACTGTTGCGCTCCGAGGAGCATCTCGGCCCGGCGCTGAAAGGCTCGATCGAGGCTCTCGACCTCGCTCGCTGGGACGAGCTGCCGGAGGCAGAGCTGCCTTGGGAGGAAATCGAGTCGATTGCCCGCCGCCAGGGGATTTCCGAGGCAGATGTGATCTGGGACGTGTCCGGCAAGCGCCGGACCGCGCCCGCCGAGTAACTCAGTCGTACGAGTAGAAGCCGGCGCCGCTCTTGCGGCCCAGCTTGCCTTCGCCGATCAGCTCGATCATCAGTCCGGGCGGCTTGCTGGCGTCCTCGCCGTTGTCGGCATAGAGCGCGTCGCCGATCGCTTTCGAGACGTCGAGACCGACGAAGTCGAGCAGGGCCAGCGGCCCCATCGGGTGGCCGGCGCCGAGCTTCATGCAGGTGTCGACCTCTCCCGCCTCCATTCCGGTCCGCTCCATCAGGCGCACCCCTTCGAAGAGGTAGGGGAAGAGGAGGCGGTTGACGACGAAGCCGGCCTGGTCGGGGACCTCGACCGCGGTCTTGCCGAGCGCCGCGCACCAGGCCAGGGCTTTCTCGCGGGCGCCGGCGGCGCCATCCGGGAAGCAGACCTCGATCAGCTGCATCCGCGGCACGGGGTTGAAGACGTGGAGACCGAAGAGCTTGTCGGTGCCGGCGGCCTTGGCGATCTCGCCAATCCCAAGCGAGGACGTGGTGGTCGCCAGATCGGCATTCGGGCACGCTTCCACGATCGTTGCGAGCAGCTCTCCCTTGGCCTCGACCTCCTCGACGATCGCCTCGACGATGACGTCGCAGTCGGCGAGATCGTTGGGGTCGGTGGTGACCCGCAGGCGCGAGGGCTCACCGCCCTCGATCTTGGCGCAGGCGGCGACGACTTTCTCCTCGGCGCGCCAGGCGGAAGCCTCGCTGCGGGCGAGCAGGATCGTCTCCGCGGTCGTGGTCGATACCGCGGCAAGGCCGGTGGCAATCGCCCCGGCTCCCGCGATACCCGGGCTGTCGTACCCCTGTTTGGAACTCATGAGCCCGGGTTCCTATCAGTTGCGCCAGCAACGGTGCCGTGTGGGGTTGAGAGGATCCGCAAAGACGGCCGATTGACGGGTCAGTCGGGGCTCTATCATTTGGCGGAGACTCAGTTTCGTCACAAAACTTAAGGAACGGAGATGGTGATGGCGGAGAACGGAAAGGGAATGTTCGGAGGGCGCGAGGTCGTGATCGTCGAGGCGGCGCGGACGCCGATCGGCCGCGGCCACCCCGAGAAGGGCTACTTCAAAGACACCCATCCCTCGACGCTGCTGGCCCGCAACCTCGAAGCGCTGATCGAGCGCGCCGGGATCGACCCGATGGAGGTCGGCGACGTGATCGGCGGCTGCGTCCAGCAGTTCGGCGAGCAGTCGATCAACGTCACCCGCAACGCCTGGCTGCAGGCCGGCCTGCCGGAGGAGGTGCCGGCGACCACGGTCGACCGCCAGTGCGGCTCGGGCCAGCAGGCGGTCAACCTGGCGGCGGCGCTGATCGCCTCCGGAGTCCACGACGTCGTCGTCGGCTGCGGGGTCGAGCACATGGGCCACAACTCGTTCGGGGCGGCGGCGAAAGCGATCGAGGAGTTCGGCGCGCCGTTCACGCCGGAGCTGCTCGAGCGCTACCAGCTGATCCCGCAGGGCCTCTCGGCCGAGATGATCGCCGACCAGTGGGAGATCCCCCGCTCCGAGCTCGACGAACTCGGCGTCCGCTCCCAGCAGCTGGCGATCCAGGCGACCGAGGAGGGCCGCTTCGAGCGCGAGATCATCCCCTTCCAGGTCAACGGCGACACCTACATGACCGACCAGGGCCTGCGCGAGACCACGCTCGAGGGCCTGGCGGCGCTGAAGCCGGCCTTCAAGGAGGACGGCAAAATCACCGCCGGCAACTCCTCCCAGGTTTCCGACGGCGCCGCCGCGGTGCTGCTGATGGCGCGCGAGAAGGCCGAGGCCCTCGGGCTCCAGCCGCGGGCGCGGATCTACGACCAGACCACGGTCGGGGTCGACCCGGTGATCATGCTGACCGGCCCGATCCCGGCGACCAGGAAGCTGCTCGAGCGCAACCAGATCGAGCTCAGCGACATTGACCTGATCGAGATCAACGAGGCCTTCGCCTCGGTCGTTGCGGCCTGGCGGCGCGAGCTCGATCCCGACATGGACCGGGTCAACGTCAACGGCGGCGCGATCGCGCTCGGCCATCCGCTCGGCTCCAGCGGCGCCCGCCTCGTCACCACCCTGCTGCACGAGCTGGAGCGCAGCGACAAGGAGATGGGCATGGTGACGATGTGCTGCGGTGGCGGGCTCGGCACCGGCACCCTGATCCAGCGGGTCTGATTCGCAGGTGCGTCCAGCCGGCCGGGGCCGTCTCCCCGGCCGGCTAGGTTGCCTCCTCGTCAACTAGCCAGGAGGCCACCAACTTGAGCAAGCGACTGATGTCCGCTCTGCTCGGTGCTCTCGTCGTCGCTCTTCTCGCCACCGGCTGCGGTGGTGGGGGAGATGACAGCAGCAGCACCGCGAGCGTCGACAGCACCGAAAGCAGCGACAGCGGCTCGTCCCTGACCAAGGCTGAATTCATCAAGCAGGGCGATGAAATCTGCAAACAGGGCGATGCGGCGATCGAAGACGAAGCGAACAAATTCGCAGAAGAGAACGGGATCGACACCGAAAACCCGACCGAAGCCCAGCAGGAAGAAGTGGTCGAACAGGTGCTCGGGCCGGCGATCAAGCGCCAGGCGGAAGAAATCGCCGACCTCGGGCCGCCGCAGGGCGAAGAGGAAGCGGTCGAAGAGATCGTCGCCGCGGTCGGCCAGGGCGCCGAGGAAATCGAAGAAGACCCGAAGGCCGTCGTCAACGGCGAGAACCCGCTGGCGGAAGCCTCCAAGCTCGCGAAGGCCTACGGCTTCAAGCAGTGCGGGGGCGAATAGAAAGTTTTTATTTGACTTGCAGGGATTCGCCTATACGGTTGTTCCCGATTAATCAGGGTCTTCACTAGAACTTCGGGAGCAGGGGCGAATCTCATGCGAGTCAAAGTCATTTTCAGCCTGGCGTTGATGGTGGTTGTCGGCGTTCTGCTGGTCGGATGCGGCGGTTCTTCCGACAGCAGCAGCAGCGGTGGCGGCAACACCGGCGGCGCCGAATCCACCGCCACCGATGGAACGACGCCGGCCGAAAGCACCGAAGCCAGTGATGGCAGCGGCGAACAGGAAACCGACGGCGAAACCGACGGCGAAGATGGCAATGAACCCGAAAAAGAAAAACCGCTCAGCAAGACCGAATTCAACACCCGGGTCAACGAAATCTGCATCCAGGTGCCGCCCGGCTACGAAGAAGAACTGAAAAAGCTGGAAAAAGAACTCGGGAAGAAGAAACCGTCGAAAGCGGAAACCAATCTCAAAGCCGCGATCCCGCCGCTGGAATCGGCTCTCGAATCGATGGAATTCCTGACGCCTCCGGCCGGGGAAGAGCAGAAAATCGAAGAAACCATCACCGCTCTGCAGAACGCGATCTCGGGCCTCGAAGAAAAACCGACCTCGGAACTGAGCGGGCCGCAGTCTCCGTTCGCGGAATTCCAGGAAGTGACGAAAAAGAACGGCTTCGAAACCTGCTCCGGCTTGTAGCCGGCTTCAGGTCGTTGCGAACACGCTCCTGGCCGCTCGGCCAATGACCTATATGCTCAGCGCTCGATGGACCTGACGCTGTCGCCATCGGAGGAGGAGTTCCGCGACGAGGTTCGCGCCTGGCTGCAGGCGAACAACCCCGGCCCGGAGCCGGAGGGCGGACTCGACGAGGTGATGAGCTTCCGCAGCGAGTGGCAGCGCAAGCTGCACGGCGGCGGCTGGGCCGGGATCTCGTGGCCGAAGGAGTACGGCGGCCGCGGCGCGACCCAGATCGAGCAGGCGATCTTCGTCCAGGAGGCGACCCGCCAGGAAGCGCCGAGCCCGGCCAACGTGCTCGGCCTGGCGATGGGCGGCCCGGTCGTCATCGCCCACGGCAGCGAGGAGCAGAAGCAGCGCTACCTGGAGCCGATCCTGACCGCCGAGGAGATCTGGTGCCAGGGCTTTTCCGAGCCGGAGTCGGGTTCCGATCTCGCCTCGCTGAAGACGCGCGCGGTCAAGGACGGCGACGAATGGGTCGTCACCGGGCAGAAGGTCTGGACGACCTTCGCCCAGTACGCGAAGTGGTGCATGCTCGTCGCCCGCACCGACCCCGACGCGCCCAAACACCAGGGCCTCACCTACTTCCTGATGGACATGGAGCAGGACGGGGTGGAAGCGAAACCGCTGGTTCAGATCACCGGTGAGGGGGAGTTCAACGAGGTCTTCATCAACGAGGCGCGGATCCCCGACGAGAACGTAGTCGGCGGCGTTGGCAACGGCTGGGGCGTGGCGATCACGACCTTGATGAACGAGCGCGCCGGCCTCGCCTTCGGCGCCATCGCCCAGATCCAGAACAGCCTCGGCCGCCTCTCCCGGCTCGCGACCGAGGTCCGCACCGCCGGCGGCTCGGCGGCCGACGACTCCTACTACCGCCAGCGCATCGCCCAGCTGCACATCGAGGCCGAGGCGATGCGGCTCGGCGCCTACCGCGGCCTGACGAAGACGATGGCGTCGGGGATCCCCGGCCCGGAGGGCTCGCTTGGCAAGTGGCAGTGGGCCGACCTCAACCAGGGACTGACCGAGTTGGCGCTGGAGCTCGAGGGCGCCTATGCGCCGCTCGCCCGCGGCTCCGAGCATGCGATCGACAACGGCGCCTGGCAGTACGGCTTCCTGCGCTCGCGCGCCAACTCGATCGAGGGCGGCACCACCGACATCCTCAAGAACATCATCGCCGAGCGCGTGCTCGGCCTGCCGAGGCTGCGCTAATGGTGGCAGCGGGAGCGTTTTAGGGATGTACTTCGATCTCACCGACGAGCAGCAGGCGATCAAGGCGACCGCCCGCGACTTCCTCGCCTCGCGCTTCAAATCGGAGCGGATCCGCGAGATCGCGGCCTCGGACAGCGGCTTCGACGCCGACGGCTGGCAGCAGATGGCCGACCTCGGCTGGGCCGGGCTGGCGCTGCCGGAGGAGTGGGGAGGCCAGGGCCTCGGGATCGTTGACCTCGCCGTCCTCTTCGAGGAGATGGGCTACGCGCTCGCGCCATCGCCGCTCTTCTCGAACACGATCGTCGGCCTGGCGCTGAGCCTCTGCGGCTCCGACGACCAGCGCGAGCGTTACCTGCGGCCGCTGGCCGAGGGCAGCCGCCGCGGCACGCCGGCGCTCTGGGGCGCGGGCTCGACCGCGATCCCCGGCGCCTACACGATGGAGGCGAAAGCCGACGGCGACGGCGTCGTCCTCGACGGCGAAAAGGTGCTGGTGATGGACGCCGGCAGCGCCGACTTCTTCCTGGTCGCCACCAACGACGGTCACCGCCACCTGGTCGCCCGCGACGCCGACGGCGTCAGCGTCAGCGAGGAAGAGTCGATCGACACCACCCGGCGCCTCTCGAGCGTCCGTTTCGACGGTGTCCGCGTCGCCGCCGAGGACACGCTGCCGGCCGAGGGTCACGAGTACGAGGCGGTCCTCGACCGGCTCTGCGTCGCCCTCGCCGCCGAGTCGACCGGGGTCGCCCAGCGGGCGCTGGAGATGGCGGTCGAGTACGCCAAAGACCGCCAGCAGTTCGGCCGCCCGATCGGCGCCTACCAGGCGGTCTCCCACCGTTGCGCACAGATGCTGCTGGAGACCGAGAACGCTCGCTCGACCGTCTACGGGGCCGCCTGGGCCGCCGATGCCGAGCCGGAGTCGCTGCCGCTGGCCGCCTCGATGGCGAAGGCCTACGCCTCCGACGCCGGCTGGCGCGTGCCCGACGCCTCGATCCAGGTCCACGGCGGGATCGGCTTCACCTGGGAGCACGACCTCCACTTCTTCCTCAAGCGCGGCCGTGCCAACGCAGCCCTGTTCGGCGACGCCAAGTGGCATCGCGAGCGGGTCGCCGAGGCGGTGCTGTCGCGGGCCGCGACGCCGGCGACGGCCTGAGCAATCCCGATGGCCGCCCTCGACCGCATCTCCGTCGCCGCGATCGGCACCTCGGTCGCCGACCTCGAGGCGGAGACGCTGCGGGCCGAGGCGGCCGGCGTCGAGTGCGTGTGGGCGCCGGAGCTGTTCCGCAGCGCGGTGACGCAGGCCGCCTACCTGGCGGCGAAGACCGAGCGGATCGACGTCGCCACCGGGATCGTCTGGGCCTTCACCCGCAGTCCCTTCATCCACGCGGTCACCGCGCTCGACATCGACGAGATGTCGGGCGGGCGTTTCCGTTTCGGGATGGGCGCCGGGGTCAAACGCCTCAACGAAACCTGGCACAACGCCGACTACGGCAAACCGGCGCCGCACCTGCGCGAGGCGATCGAGGCGACGCGGCTGATCATGCGCCAGGCGAGCGCCGGCGAGCCGATCCGGTACGAGGGCGAGTACTACGACATCGACATCAAGGGCTGGATCCGCCCCCACGCCCCGGTTCGCGAGGCGGTGCCGATCTACACCGCCGCGGTCCAGGCGGGGATGGCGCGGATGGCGGGCGACGTCGCCGACGGTCTGATCGGGCACCCGATCCAGAGCCTGCGCTGGATCGACGAGGTCGTCGTCGACGCCTTCGAGGAGGGCCTGCGCCGCTCCGGCCGCGACCGCAAGGACTTCGACTACCTGCCGACCGTCTGCTGTGCGATCGACGACGACGAGGGGCGGGCGATCGAGATGGCGCGCCGCACGATCTCCTTCTACGCGACGGTCAAGACCTACATGCCGCTCTGGGAACTGCACGGCTTCGGCGACAATGCCGTCGCCGCCGGCGAGGCCTTCCGCCGCGGCGACCTCGCCGGCGTGCCGGCGGCGATCAGCGACGAGATGGTCGAGACTTACTGCGCCGCCGGGCCGCTCGACAAGGTCCGCGCCCGGGTCGAGGCGACCGCCGAGCGCGCCGACGGCCTCTTCCTGACGCCGCCCACCTACTTCATTTCGCCCGAGGAGCTGAGCGAGTTCCAGAACCGGATCATCGACGCCTTCGGGCCGGGCAGTTGACCGCCCACCGTGGGTACATCTGAGCCGTCGGGAGACCGCGAGTTCGAAGTCCTCGACCGCGTCCGCGCGATCCCGCCCGGCTTCGTCCGCACCTACGGTGATGTCTCCCCGGGGGCGCCGCGCTTCGCCGGTTCGGTTTTGTTCGCCGCCGACGATCCCGACCTGCCCTGGTGGCGCGTCGTTCGCGCCGACGGCTCACTCGCCAAGGGCAAGCGCCAGCGCGGCCTGCTCGTCGCCGAGGGGGTGCCGTTCAAGGGGGCACGGGTCGATATGAGCGTCGCCCACCTGCCCTGACGCCCGCCCCTCCGGGCGAGCTGCCGGGCTTGCGAACCGAACAGTTCGTTACTTAAAAAAACTTGACTAACGTGTAAGGATGCGCTCGGTGGAGGCGCATGGCTGACGCGTGGAAGGGCGTCGAAGAGTGGATCTTCGGCCCGCTCGGACGCCAGCGCTTCACCCAGGAATCGCCGGTTCTGCCCAGTGTCTGGCTGCGGTACGCCGAGGAACCCTCGCAGCCGCAGGACCTGCTGCTGACCCCGCATGAGCGCAGCAGCGCCGCCGACCTGATCAAAGCCCTCGCCCCGCTCGAGCTCGAGGGCGAGAAGGTGGGACTTGCCTACAACGAGGGCTATGCTGTCGCCCGCCTCAGCCTGCGGGATCTGGTCAGCAAGGTCGTGCCGCTCTCCGCCTGGTGGGCGAGGGTTGGTGCGCGGGAGTCGTGGCCGGCCGACCTCGGCGGCGTTCTCAGTCGCCTCGAAAGCCGCCCGCGCGGCCGGGTCGCCCCCGGCGAAGGCCCGCTGGCGTGGTACCTCGTCCTGGTCGGTCGACTGATCGCTGCCGAAGCAGGGGAAGCGGACGAGCGCGACTCGAAAGCGAGTCGACATCGCCATCTCGAGGTCGGCGCCGACCTCTGCGCCCCGGCCGCCGACGACCAGCGCGGCACGCCTCTCTGGCAGGTTTCGCTCAACCGCCAGGCACGGACGGCGCTTTCCTGTTCACGGCTGACCGTCAAGGCTGATGCGGCGGAACGGGTCTTCGCGCTCGGCTGCTCGAAGCTCCGCTGGGCGATCCTCGACACCGGCATCGACGCGACTCATCCCGCCTTCCGGCACCGCCGGGACGGGACCATCGTCGAGCTGCCGGAAAAGGGGCAGCCGGGGGACGCCAGCCGCGTCGTCTACAGCTACGACTTCACCAAGCTGCGGGCGATCGTGGCCGGCGAAGAGCCGGGGATCTCGGCCGAGGACGGCGAAGAAATTCAACACCGGATCAAACACGGCCGAGCGCTCGACTGGGACACGCTCGGGCCGCTGCTGCGGATACCCCACGCGAAGGAGAAGGAGAGGGGCTACGAGGCACCCAAGCGCGAACACGGCACCCACGTCGCCGGCATCGTCGGCGCCGACTGGCGCTTGACCGACGAGGGGATGCCGGCGCTGACGGACCTGATCGGGATCTGCCCCGACATCCAGCTCTACGACCTGCGCGTCTTCGACGAGGAAGGTGGGTCCGAGGAGTACGCGATCTGCGGTGCCATGCAGTTCATCCGGCACCTGAACGCCCACAGCGACACCCAGGTCGTCAACGGCGCCAACCTCAGCCTTTCCCTCGACGCCGACCTGCAGAACTACGCGATCGGTCGCACCCCGATTTGCGACGAGGCCGAGCGGCTCACCGCCAGCGGCGTCGTCGTCACCGTCGCGGCCGGCAACGAAGGCCAGGCCACGTTCCGCGGTGAGGACGGGGATCGCGACGGGTTTCGCACCGTCGCAATCACCGATCCCGGCAACGCCGAGGAGGTGATCACCGTCGGCTCGACCCATCGCCAGAACCCCCACACCTACGGCGTCTCCTATTTCTCCAGCCGCGGCCCGACCGGTGACGGTCGCGCCAAGCCCGACCTGGTCGCGCCCGGGGAGAAGGTCGAAAGCCCGATCCCGGGAGGCGGCTTTCAGGCCAAGGACGGGACCAGCCAAGCCGCCGCCCACGCAGCCGGCGTGGCGGCGCTGCTGGTCGCCCGCAACCCGGAGCTGATCGGCCAGCCGCGACGGATCAAGCAGATCCTCTGCAGCACCGCAACTGACCTCGGCCGCGAGCGCTATTTCCAGGGCGCCGGCCTGATCGACGCCCTCAGGGCCCTACAGGAGGTGTGAGCGTGTTCTTTTCACTCGAGGCACTACATGCGAAGCACGGCGACAGCCTGCTGCTGCGGTTCGGCGACGGCGGCAAGCCGCGCCTGATCGTGATCGACGGCGGTCCCAGCGGCGTCTACAAGGCGGCGCTGCGCCCCCGCCTGGAACAGCTGCAGGAAGCGGCAGGAGAGACGCTGCCGATCGAGATCCTGATGGTCAGCCACATCGACAGCGACCACATCAATGGCGTCCTCGAGTTCAGCCGGGAGCTGCTGAAAGACCCCGAACGCCAGTCCAAGTACCGAGTGCGGACCCTTTGGGCCAACTCGTTCGACGACGAGGTCAAAGCGGTCAACGACGCGGCCCCTGCATCGATCGTCCCCGCTGGCCTCGAAGCGAGGGAGGCGAGCGTTGCCGAAAGCCGCACTCTGAGAGACAACGCGCGCGGCCTCGACTGGCCCGAGCACAAGGGCTTCGACGGGTTGGTGATGGCGCCCGACGACAAGGGAGTGAAGGTCGACCTCGATCCGCTGAAGCTGACCGTCATCGGCCCGCGGCAGGTCGACCTCGATGCGCTCCAGAACGAGTGGGTCAAAGAAATCGCGAAGCTAAAAAAAGAAGGGAAGATCAAACCCGCCTCGGTCGAAAAGCTCGACAAGTCACCGCCCAACCTCTCTTCGATCGTCTGCGTCGCCGAGCTCGGTGGCAAGCGGATGCTGCTGACCGGAGACGCCCAGGGGCCGAAAGTCCTCGAAGGGCTCGAAGCCGCCGGGTTCCTGAAGCCGGGGGAGGCGATGGACGTCGACCTGCTGAAGCTGCCCCACCACGGCAGCTCCTACAACAACACGCTCGGGTTCCTCGAACGGGTACGAGCGCCGCACATCGTGATCTCGGCCGACGGCAAAGACGACAACCCGGACCTGCCGACGCTCGAACGACTCTCGAAAGCGAGGCCGGACGACGACTTCACGATCCACTTCACCGAAAGCGATTTCGTCGACGGCGTCGGCGACAAGATCAAAGCGTTCTTCGCGAAGGAGAAGGCAGCGGGACGCAAATACGAGGTCGAGTTCACCCCGGCCGACGAGCTCTTGCGACTCGACCTGCTCGACCCGCTGGACTAGCGGCGCCGGTTGAGGCGGCGCGGGCTCAGCCCTTGTTCATCTCGCGCTGGACGTCGGCCTCGGTGATCTGGTTGCTCGGGCCGTAGGCTTTCCAGCCGGTGGTGATGAGGGCGATGGCGACGCCGAAGATCACCCACATCGGCCAGAAATAGCCGCCATCACCAAGTGCCCAGACGACGACCGTGACCAGGATCGCAAGGGCGCCGCCGCCCGCGGCACCCTTGAAATCCTGCTTCAGCTTCAGGCGCTGGATCGCCAGCTCGCGCGCGTTTTTCTCGGTGTCGACGACGCCTTCCTCGGGCGCTCGGGGGGTATCGGTCATGCGCGGATCCTAAACCGCGTGCCGGAGGCCGGCTACGGGCAGACGACGATCAGCTGGAAGTCGGCGTCTTCGTTGGCGCCGTCTTTGTTGCGGGTGTGGACTTCGACCGCGTTCGGGTTGGCGGGGTTGATGTTGGTCTGGGCGTAGCCCGAGTTCGGGACCGTCGTGCCGGCGCTGTTGCGGCCGGCGACGTCGGCGCAGCCGCTCACGTTCACCGGGAAGATCACGTTGACCGAGCCTCCGGCCTCGACCACGGTGATGCCGGCGTCGCTGGCCCGCGCGAGGGTGGCGTTGGTCGGGTTCGCCGGGTTGTTGACGACCGCCCAGTAGGTGTGCGCGGCGCGCTTTGCCGACGGCAGGACGCCAAGCTTGTTGGTGTTGATCTGGTAGCCGGTCAGCGTCTTGTGCTTGATCTTGCCGGCGCCGATCGACTGCTTCTGGATCGCGCCGCCGTTGATCGACTGTGCCGCGTAGGCGGTGCCGCCCAGGGCCGCGACCAGGGCGATCAGGGCGACGACCATGGCCGGGGACGGACGGCTCCTCTTGAGCGTGCTCATCTGGACTCCCTTCCACTCCAGTTGGGTAGCTGAAATTAGGTAACCCGCCGGACGGCGAGACGCTGCGGTGGAGCTACCCGGGAAGGGCGGCGGCGAAGCGCTGGAACGCCGCCATGTCGGTCACGGCGGGGCCGTGGCCGGGCAGGATCAGGGCCGGCTCCAGCGCCGCCAGCTTGCGGATCGAGCGCCGGTTCTCGGCCGGGTCGGGAGTCAGATCGCGGGGCGGCTCGGCCAGCCGGGTTCGCAGCGAGAGGTAGCTGATGTTGCGGACTACGTCGCCGCAAATCGCGACCCGGTCGCGCTCGCGGAAGAAGATCACCTCGCCGGGGGCGTGGCCGGGAGCATGGACGACGCGGAAGCCGGCGACCTCGTCGCCCTCGCGCAGGACCCGGTCGACGCGGTGGGGAGGTCCCTGCCAGAGCCGCCCGAAGAACTTCGCGATCGGCGCCGCCGTCGCCGCAACGTCGCGCCGGCCCTCCATCGCGTCGACGTCGTCCTCGTGGCAGGCGAGCGGGATGCCCCGCGCCTCGCACACCTGCCTCGCGCAGCCCTGGTGGTCGGGGTGGACGTGGGTCAGGGCCACCATCGACAGCGGCAAGCCGCCGGTCTGTTTGGCGATCCGGCGCCGGTCCCAGCGCCGGCCGGCGTCGATCAGCACGTCTTCGGCGAGGTAGACGTTGATCAGCGGTCGCGGCAGCTCGCCGAGCCGCCAGACGCCCGGCGCCAGGTACTTCACCTCAGTGGGAGATGCCGAGCGTGCCGCGCGGGTCGCCGCTGTTGTCGGCGAGCTCTTCGAGGCGGGCGATCTTGCGCTCGCCTTCGATCCGGGCGGGGTGGTCGGCCGGCAGCGGCTCGATCAGGCGGCGGATCCGGTTGCGCACCTGCAGCGCGAAGTGGGGGGTGGAGGCACCGGCCAGGGCGCGGATGTCCTCGGCGGTGACCTCGCCGCCGCGGCCGAGCACCTGCGGGTTCTCGGACTCGCTCATTCTTCGCCGCCGATCCTGGTCAGTTCGGCCAGCTCGTTCACTTCCGCCTGCTGGTTCACGTCGATCCTCTCCTCGTCGCCGATCACCCAGACGCGGTTGTAGAAGGCGCGGGTCGGGTTGTCGGTGTAACCGGGCTTCACGTCGAGAAAGTAGCTGCGCAGTTCGGCCGGGAGCTTAGTGGCGCTGTCGGTGAGCAGCAACGGCCCCCAGGTGCCGGAGCCCGAGAGCGCCGCCGCGGCTGCCGCGTCGAGCGGTTCTCCATCGCCGACTAGGACGAAGCCATGGCCCGGGTCGTTGACGTTCCAGCCGAACTTGCCGTCGCTGTAGCGGGCGAAGGCGATCGCGTTGGCAACGGGGTCCTCGCCGGAGATGCGTTTCACCTGCTTGACGATTTCGCCGATCCCGCGCAGCACCTCGGAGGAGATCGCCGAGGAGGGGCCGAGGACGTATACCGGGACCTTGGTGTGGCGGCGCAGGGCGGCCGCGGTCGCTGCCGGCAGGTCGTCGACGCCGGCGAAGAGGACCGGGTCGCCGGAGCGGGCGGCCCAGGCGGCGGCGGGCATCGCGATCGCCGGCTCGGTGATCGGGGCGATGATGACGGCGTCGGGGGCGGAGCCGAAGAGGCGGTCGCGCAGTTCCGCCACCTGCGCCGCCTGCTTGGCGGCGGAACCGCCGCCGAGGGTCCGGGTCTCGGCCGGGTCGAGCGCTTCCAGCGCTTCGGAGGTGACGTCGGCGCCTTCGATCAGGATCGGCGCCCGCACCGGTTCGGCCATCAGCACCGAGGCGGCGATCCCGGCGGCCCAGTTGCCTTCGGGGACGAGCGTCACCGCGTGGGGCTGTTGCGCCGGCGTGGTCGAGGGGTAGACGGCGAGCGCCGCGGCGGCGGCGATCGTCGCCGGGTCGGAGCCGCCGATCCGGGTCGTGTTGTTGGTCGCGAAGGCGGGGTAGCCCAGCGAGTCGGCGACTTCGGAGCCCGAGCCACTGGAGTCGGCGCCCGCCGTCGGCGCCGGCGCTGCTTCGTCGCTGCCCTTGTCGGAGCCGCCGGTGCCGCCGAGGACGGCGGCGACGATGAAGACGATCGCGATCAGGACCAGCCCCGCCAACAGCTTCGGGGTCAGCGGCCTCGGCTGGGGACGGGGCTTCGGAGGCTCCCTGGGCGGCTCGGGCGCAGGCTCGGGTTTCGCCTCCTCCTTGGTCTCCGCCGCCGCCCCCTCGTCGTCGAGCTCTGGCAGGTCGGCATTGATCGGCCGCTCGCGCGTCACCGCGCCAACGCTACACCGGCTTCTGTCGAGATCCGGCTCTGGGAGGGATTGGCGAAACCCCCGCCCGGGACCGGCGGCGGCGGACGCGGCGCGGTGCGGCGTCCTCAGTCGGCCAAATAGCGCTGCTATTCGGCCTCCCTGTGTCCTTGCCCCGCTTGGTCCGGCGCTCGCCGGATCGCAGACGCGAGTTTCGCCAATCCCTCCCGGGTCTGGACACCCGATCCGGCGGCGCGGTCGGGTAAAGTTCCCGGGGACTGGCTGACTGACCAGTCAATCGGTCCCCAGGCGCAGAAAGGCTCCCATGAATTTCGAACTCAACGACGAGCAGCTGGAGTTCAAAGCTCGCGTCCGCAAATTTGCCCGCGAGGAGATTCGCCCCGTCGCGCGCAAGCACGACGAAGAGGAGAGCACGCCCTGGGAGGTGATCAAGGAGGCCCGGCGCCAAGGCCTGCAGGGGATCGAGTACCTGCAGACCACCGCTGCCGACTCCGAGGGGCAGATGGGCGCGATCGCGGCCGAAGAGATGCACTGGGGCTGCGCCGGCATCGCCCTCGCGATCAACGGCTCCGGCCTCGCCGCCGCCGGCATCGCCGCCAGCGGCACCCCCGAGCAGATCGCCCACTGGGTGCCGGAGTGCTTCGGCACCGGCGAGGAGATCAAACTCGGCGCCTACGCGGTGACCGAGCCGCAGGCCGGCTCCGACGTCAAGAGCCTGAAAACGACCGCCAAGCGCGACGGTGACGAGTGGGTCCTGAACGGGACCAAGGTCTTCATCACCAACGGCGGCATCGCCGACGTCCACGTCGTCGTCGCCGCGGTCGATCCCGAGCTCGGGACCCGCGGCCAGGCCTCGTTCGTGGTCGGCAAGGACACGCCCGGGCTGAGCCAGGGCAAGAAGGAGACCAAGCTCGGGATCCGCGCCTCGCACACCGCCGAGGTCGTGCTCGAGGACTGCCGGATCCCGGTCGAGAACCTGCTCGGAGGCGAGCAGAAGCTCGAAAAAAAGCTGGAGCGCGCGCGTTCCGGCCAGAAATCGCGCTCGGCCGACGCCCTCGCGACCTTCGAGATCACCCGGCCGATCGTCGGCGCCTCGGCGCTCGGCATCGCCCAGGCCGCCTACGAGTGGACCCTCGAGTACCTCGACGGGCAGGCCGAATCGGGGGTGCCGCTGCTGCAGACCCAGCGCATCCAGCAGACCCTGGCCGACGTCGCGACCGAGATCGAGTCCGCCCGCCTGCTGGTCCAGCGCGCCTCCTGGATGGGCCGTAACGGGGTGCCGATGACCGGCGGCCAGGGCTCGATGTCCAAGCTCAAGGCCGGTGACGTGACGATGTGGGCGACGACGACGCTGATGGACCTGGTCGGGCCCTACTCCTGGGACGTCGAGTGCCCGCTGGAGAAGTGGTTCCGCGACGCCAAGATCTACCAGCTGTTCGAGGGCACGGCCGAGATCCAGCGGATGGTCATCTCGCGGATGCAGGCGCGCGAGTACGCCGAGCGTTTCGAGTACGGCGCCGCCGTCGCTGCCGAGGCGATGAAGACCGAGGCCAAGGAGCCCGTCGCCGCCTGACCTATCCTCGGGGCCGATGCACGGCCCCGGCGGACATAGCCACGCGTACGGCGGGCACGGCCACGCGCTCGACATGCGGCGGGCCGACAGCCGGCGGCGGATGTGGGTCGCGCTCGCGATCAACGCCGCGATGCTGGTCGCCGAGGCGGTCGGCGGCATCCTCACCGGCTCGCTCGCGGTTCTGGCGGACGCCGGCCACCTGCTCTCCGACGTCGGCTCGATCGCCCTGGCGCTGTTCGCGGCCCGGCTGGCGTCGTTGCCGGCGGCGGGGCGGCGGACCTTCGGCTACCAGCGCTCGGAGGTGCTGGCGGCGCTCGTCAACGGCCTGCTGCTGGTTGCGGTCAGCGTCGTGATCGCGATCGAGGCGATCAGCCGCTTCTCCGACCCGCCCTCGATCGAGGCCGGCGGCGTCCTCGCCCTCGGCCTCTTCGGCCTCGCCGGCAACGTCGCGGCGACGCTGGTCCTCGCCCGCGGCCAGCGCGAGGACATCAACCTCGAGGGGGCGCTGCGCCACTCCGCCGCCGACGCGCTCGGCTCGATCGGCGTCGTCATCGCCGGCGCGGTCGTCCTCGCCGGCGGCTCGAACATCGTCGACCCGATCGTCAGCCTCCTGATCGCCGCGCTCGTCCTCGCCTCCTCCTGGCGGCTGATCAAGGAGCCGTTCGACGTGCTGATGGAGGCGGCCCCCGCCGATCTCGACGTCGAAGGCCTGGGAGCGGCGATCTGCGAGGAGGAGGGCGTGCGCTCGGTCCACGACCTGCACGCCTGGACGGTTACCTCGGGCTTCGGCGCCGTCGCCGCCCACGTCGTCGTCGCCCGCGAGACCGACCGCGACCTGATCCGGCGCCGGCTCGAGCTGACCCTGCGCGAACGGTTCGGGATCGAGCACACGACGCTGCAGATGGAGGAGGAGGCCGAGGGCGGCCTGCTGCGGGTCGAGAACGCTCCGTAGCAACGTCAGTTGCAGGGACTTCCGGCGGGACCAGCCCGAAATTCGGCTTGGCTAGCCTCGTCCGGATGCTTCGTCCACGCCGCCTCGCGACGGCCCTCGTCCTCGCCGCCGCCGCGCTCCTGACCCTGCTCGCCGCCGCCCCGGCGGGCGCCGAAGACCTGCAGTCCCAGCTCGAAGCGAAGGAATCGAAGCTGGACGCGGTGCGCGAACGCAAGGACGTGCTGACGACGACGATCGCCCAGAACAAGGCGCAGATCAACCGGCTCACCGGCGAGGTCGCGACGATCCGCAACCGCGAGGCCGCGGTTCGGGCTCGGCTCGCGGCGAAGCAGACCGAACTCGACCAGGCCGAATCCCAGTTGCAAGTCGCCGAGGATCGCCTCGGGGAAATCCGCGCCCACCTGAAGCGGGCGCTGGTGGCCCTGCGCGAACGCCTGGTGGCGATGTACGAGAGCGGCAACCCGGACCTGCTCAGCGTCCTCGTCAGTGCGGGTGACATCGAAGACCTTGCCGCCCACGCCGAATACCTCGACCGCCTGCACGGGATGGACGAAGCGATCGTCGACCGCGTCAGCGACCTCCGCGACGAAGTCCAGCAGCTGGTCGAGAGCCGCCGCAACGCCCGCAACGTGATCCAGTCCGCGCGCGACACGATCGCCGCCGAAGAGCAGCAGCTGAGCGACACCCGGGTCGCGCTCGCCGGCCGCCAGCAGGCGCTGGTCGCCGCCCGTGCCGATCGCGAAGCGGCGCTGGCGACGATCTCCGAACACGAGGAAGAGCTCGATGGCGACGTCAGCTCGATCCAGAGCGAAATCGTCGCCCAGCTCGCCGCCACCGGCGCGGCGCCGCTGCCCGCCGGTCCGATCCAGGAAGGGAGCGGCGGCCTGATCTGGCCGGTCAGCGGCCCGATCGCCTCCGGCTTCGGCGGCCGCGACATCGGCGCCGGTTACGAGTACCACCCCGGAATCGACATCGCCGTCGGCGAAGGGACGCCGATCCAGGCCGCGGCGGCCGGCACCGTCGCCCTGCAGCAGTCAGAGGCGGAAAGCGGCGGCTACGGCAACTACACCTGCATCGACCACGGCGGCGGGCTCTCGACCTGCTACGCCCACCAGAGCTCGTTCGCGGTCTCGCTGGGAGATTCGGTTAGTCAAGGGGAGGTGATCGGGTACACGGGTTGCACCGGCTACTGCCTCGGGCCGCACCTGCATTTCGAGGTTCGTATATACGGCGAAGTTACTGACCCGATGGGCTACCGTTAGTAAAGGACCGATGATCCGTCAGGCGCACACCTACCTGGTGAGCGCGATGTCTGGGGCGACGCTGATCGCCATCGCCATCGTCGCCTTCGTCCTGCTCGTTTCCGCCCAGGTCTTCAGGGACTGGCCGATCGCCGCCCTCGGCGACAACGAGCCGAGCATCTCCGACTCCCGCGCCACCTCCTCGCCGCAGCAGGCGCCGGCGACGACCACCGCTGCGGAACCGGCCGCCGTGGCCCCGCAATCGACCGGGGCCCGCCCCGGCAACGGCGGCGGCAACGGCAAACAGAACCAGTCCTCAGGAGGCGACGCCACCTCGACCGGGGGACCGACCGCGACGACCAGCCCGGTGGAAAGCGGCAGCGGCGGCAACCAGGGGAGCGACGTTCCCTCTTCGTCGCCGGCACCAAGCCCGTCGAGCTCCGGCACGAGCTCCGGATCCAACCAGGGCTCGTCCGCCGGCGGTAAATCCGAAAGCGGCAGCACGGCCGCGACGACCCCGACCGGGAAACTGACCGAAACCGTCAACGAAACGGTCAACAAAGTCGACGAAACGGTGACCGGCGGCGCGCTCGAAAAAACCGGGGCGACGGAAGTGACCGAAGGGGTCGTCAACGGCGTTGTCGGCCCCGAATCGCCGGTCGGCAAAGTCGTCGACGGCACGGTCGAAGCCGTGACCGGGCTGCTCGGCGGCAAAAAGTAGCCGGCGCTCGGCGCCGGTCACCCGCCAACCGTCAGAATGCCGCCGATGGCGGAGCGAGATCAGGCGGGGTCACTCGCGAGCGGGGACCCGATCGAGGGTTCGCGGGTCTACCCGATGGGCAGCCGGGTGAACGAGCGCGGGCATCTCGAGGTCGCGGGCTGCGACGTCGTCGACCTCGCCAACGAGCTCGGCACGCCCGCCTACGTCTACGCCGAGGACGACCTCCGCGCCCGCGCCCGCGCCTATCGCGAGGCGTTCGAGCGCCGCGGCGCCGACTACGAGGTCCTCTTCGCCAGCAAGTCCTTCCCCTGCACCGCCGCCTACCGGCTCTTTGCCGAGGAGGGCCTCTCGGCCGACGTCGCCTCCGGCGGCGAGCTGCACATGGCGCTGCGTGCCGGGTTCGACCCGAACCGGATCCACATGCACGGCAACAACAAGTCCGATGAGGAAATCCTCTTCGCCGCCCGCTCCGGGGTCCGCCACCTGATCCTCGACTCCTTCGACGAGATCGAGCGCTGCGAACGGCTGCTCGACCAGCCCCAGCGGGTCCTGATCCGCGTCACCCCGGGGATCAAGCCCTCGACCCACGACTACATCACCACCGGCCAGCTCGACTCGAAGTTCGGCTTCGGGCTCGAGGACGGTTTGGCCGCGGCCGCGGTCGAGCGCGTGCTCGCCTCCGACAAACTCGAACTGGTCGGCCTGCACGCCCACATCGGCTCCCAGATCTTCGAGCTCGAGCCCTACAAGCTGGCGATCCGCGCCCTCGGTGAACTGGCCGGCGAGTGGTGCCAGGTGGTCAACGTCGGCGGTGGTCTCGGCGTCGCCTACACCGCCGAGGACGAGCCTCCGGCGATCGACGACTACGTCGACGTCAAGGTCCGCGGCGTCGCCGACGTCTTCGGTGAGGGGGTGCGGATCCTGGTCGAGCCCGGGCGCTCGCTGGTCGCCAACACCGGCATCACCGCCTACCGCCTCGGCACGATCAAGGAGATCCCCGGCGTCCGCACCTACGTCGCCGTCGACGGCGGCATGTCTGACAACCTGCGGCCGATGCTCTATGGGTCGCGCTACGAGGCGCTGATCGCCGACCGCGCTGCGGCCGAGCCGGACACGCTGGTGACGATCGCCGGCATGCACTGCGAGTCCGGCGACATCATCGTCCGCGACGCGATGCTGGCCGAGCCGGTGGTGGGCGACGTCCTGGTGACGCCGGCGACGGGCGCCTATGGTCACGCGATGGCGAGCAACTACAACGGCGTGCCGCGGCCGCCGGTCGTCTTTTGCCGTGACGGCGAGGCCCGGATCGTGGTCCGCCGCGAGACCTACGAGGACCTGACCGCGCGCGATGTCTGACGACGGCCCCAAACCGGTCCGCATCGGCCTGCTCGGCCGCGGCAACGTCGGCGCCGCCTTCGCCGATCTGCTCGCCGAGCGCGCCGCCGCGGTCGAGGCGGCGACCGGCCGCAGTCCCGAGATCAGCGGTGTCCTCACCCGCTCCGAGGGCGACTTCGGCGTCATCCTCGAGAACTCGGACCTGATCGTCGAGCTGATGGGGGGGACCGATCCCGCGCGCCAGTTCGTGATCGACGCCCTGCGGGCCGGCCGCCCGGTCGTCACCGCCAACAAGCAGCTCCTCGCCCAGCACGGCGACGAGCTCTTCGCCGTCGCCCGCGAGGCGGGGGTTCAGCTCCGCTTCGAGGCCGCCGTCGCCGCCGTGATCCCGATCGTCCGCACGATCCAGGAGAGCTTCGGCGTCACCCGGATCGAGAAGGTGTTCGGGATCGTCAACGGCACCACCAACTTCATCCTCACCGAGATGGGCGCCAGCGGCGCCGGCTACGAGGAGGTGCTGGCCCAGGCCCAGGAGCTGGGCTACGCCGAGGCCGACCCGACCGACGACGTCAGCGGCGCCGACGCGGCGGCGAAGATGGCGATCCTCGCCCGCCTCGCCTTCCACACGCCGGTGCCGCTCGCGGAGGTCCCCTACGAGGGGATCGAGGCGATCCAGCCCGACGACCTCGCCTACGCCAAGGAGCTCGGCCTCTCGCTGAAGCTGCTCGGCGTCGCCGAACGGCGCGACGACGGCATCAGCGTCCGCGTTTTCCCCTGCTTCCTCTACAGCGGCCACCCGCTGGCGCCGATCGAAGGGCCCTTCAACGCGGTCATGGTCGAGGCCCCGGCGATCAACGAGGTGACGATGTCGGGGCCGGGAGCCGGCGGCCTGCAGACCGCATCTGCGGTGCTCGGCGACGTCGTCTCGATCCTCGCCGGCGACGCGCCGGTACACGAGACCAGGGTCGAGCTGCCGATCGTCGCCGACGTCCCTTCCGCCTTCTACCTCTACCTGGAGGTCGCCGACCGCCCCGGCGTCCTCGCCCGGGTGGCGACCGTGCTCGGCGACCAGGAAGTCTCGGTCAGGAGCGTCGTCCAGCGCGGGATCGGCGACGACGCCCGCCTCGTGATGGTCGTCCACGAGTGCCCGGAGTCGCGCTTCGCGGCCGCGGTCGGGGCGCTCGCTGAGCTCGAGGACCTCCGCGCCGCGCCGCGCTACATCCATGTGATCGAGGACGAATCGTGAGCGGGGGCCGGGAGTGACGGCGCTGATCGAGCGCTACCGCGACCGGCTCTCGCTGGAGCCGGGCGACCCGGTGGTGAGCCTGCAGGAGGGCTCGACGCCGCTGATCGACGCGCCCCGGCTCTCGGAGCGGATCGGCGCCAGCGCCTACTTCAAGTTCGAGGGCGCGAACCCGACCGGGTCGTTCAAGGACCGGGGGATGACGGTCGCCGTCTCGCGGGCGAAGGGGCGCGGGGCGGAGGCGGTGATCTGCGCCTCGACCGGCAACACCGCCGCCAGCGCCGCCGCCTACGCGGCGCGCGCCGGCTTGCGCGGAGCGGTGATCGTCCCCGAGGGCAAGATCGCGATCGGCAAGCTGGCGCAGGCGCTGATGCACGGGGCGCGGGTGATCGCCCTGCGCGGCAACTTCGACGACGCCCTGACGATCGTCCGCGAGCTCGCCCAGAAGCACCCGATCGAACTCGTCAACTCGGTCAACCCGTACCGGATCGAAGGCCAGAAGACCGGTGCCTTCGAGGTCGTCGAGGAGCTGGGGGAAGCCCCCGGCGCGCTGGCGATCCCGGTCGGCAACGCCGGCAACGTCACCGCCTACTGGCGCGGGTTCAAGGAGGTCGGGACGGCGCCGATCCTCTACGGCTTCCAGGCGGAAGGGGCGGCGCCCCTGGTCAGCGGCGCGCCCGTCCCCAACCCCGAGACCGTCGCCTCGGCGATCCGGATCGGCAACCCCGCCCGCTGGGAGGAGGCGATGGCCGCCTTCACCGAGTCCCGCGGCCGCGTCGCCGCCGTCTCCGACCAGCAGATCCTCGACGCCTACCGCTGGCTGGCCGACTGCGAAGGCGTCTTCTGCGAGCCCGCCTCGGCAGCCTCGGTCGCCGGCCTGCTCGCCCACGGCCTGCCGGTCGTCGAGGGCGCCGAGCCCCCGAGCTCGGTCGTCTGCGTGCTCACCGGCCACGGCCTCAAGGACCCCGACACCGCCCTCGGCAAAGCCCCCGCCGTCGTCAACTGCGACAACGACCTCAGCGCCGTCGAGCGCGCCGTCTTCGACTGAGGCCGACGGTGACCGCGCGCCGCCGCCTCGTCCGCGTCCCCGCCTCGTCGGCCAACCTCGGACCCGGCTACGACACGATGGCCGCTGCCGTCGCGCTGCATCTGGACCTCGAAGTCGAGGAGACCGGTGAGTTCTCGCTCGAGCCGGGAGGGCTCGAGGTCTCGACCGGGCGCGACAACCTGATCGTCCGGGCGTTCGAGAGCCTGCACCCCGCCGACGGGATCAGCTTCCGCCTGTGCAGCGAGATCCCGCTCGCCCGCGGGCTCGGTTCCAGCGCCGCCGCGATCGTCGCCGGCCTCTTCGCCGCCGACCACCTCTTCGAGCTGGGGCTCGGGAAGGAGGAGTTCCTGGCCCACGCCACCGACCTCGAGGGGCACCCCGACAACGTCGCCGCTGCCATTTATGGCGGCTTCGTCGTTTGCGGTGAGGAGGCGGAACGACCCGTCGCCGCCCGCTTCGATCCGCCGGACGGCCTCGAGGGAGTCGTCGTCATCCCCGACGAAGAGCTCTCGACCGAGAGCGCTCGCGCGGCGATACCGGAGGAACTGCCGCGCGCCGACGCCATCGCGAACGTCTCTGCGGCCTCGACGCTCGTCCTCGGTCTGACCACCAAGGACTTCGACCTGATCTCGCGCGGGCTGCGCGACGCGATCCATCAGGAACGGCGGCGCGATCTCTACCCGCGCTCGATGAGGATCGTCGACACGGCTCGGGAGTTCGGGGCGCTGGGGGCGACGATCTCCGGGGCGGGCCCGACGGTGCTGGTTTGGACCACCTGGCAGGAGGCCGGCGGCGTCGTCGCGGCGCTGGAAGAGCGCTGCGCAGGATGGGCAGCGGTCAAACGGCTGCCGTTCGAACCGCTCGGCGCCGACGTCCCCGAGCTCTAGCCGACCGACTAGGCTCCGCGCCATGGACTGGGTCGTGGAGGTCGGCCTCGTCGAGCTCGCGCTCGGCGGTCTCTTGGGCTGGGCGATGGTGGCGCGGGCGGAGCGGCCCGAGTTGCTGCGCCGGATCGGGATCGTCGCCCCACAGCGGATTCGTCAAGTCCACCTCGACTACGTGATGATGGGCCTGATCCTGATCGGGGTCGGTCTCGCCGTCCCGGACCTGCCGACGGTGATCGCCGCCGCACTCGTCTTCGGCACCTTCGTCAACCCCCTCCTCTTCGTCCCCCTCGCGTTCCACCCGGACGCCGACAAGCTGCTCTGGTACCGCCTGCTGGCCGTCGTCTCCTTCACCTGCGTCAGCGGCGGCCTGGTCGTCGCCGCCATCGTCGGCCCCTCCTAGACCGGATCGGCCAATTTGTCCGCTGCGCCCGAAGGCGGGATTAGGATCGCGCTCATGCAAAAAACGCCGCTGTCCAAAACGCTCGTCCCGCTCTTCGTCGCCGCTCTGCTGCTGGCATTGCCAGCCGCCGCGCAGGCCAACATCGCCTTCACCCGGGCCAGTTCCAGCGGCGCCAACTCGACCGTCTACACGGCCACGGACAGCGGCAAAGCCATCCACAAGATCGGTGCCGGCCGCAACCCGTACATCTCGCCGGACGGCGCCACCGTCGCCTACTTCCACGAAGGTCCGGGCCACCAGGGCGAACTGAAGGTGGTGCCGGTCGACGGCAGCGGCGGCCAAACGCTGATGAGCGGCTGGCAGGAACCGTTCGAGTTCGCCTGGTCGCCGGATTCCGAATTCATCCTCGCCCTGCGCGGTCCCGAACTCGGCCAGCGCAAGCTGGTCCTGATCACGGTTGCGACCGGCGCCCAGAAGGTGCTCGTGACCGGTTTCTTCTACGGCTTCAGCTGGAGTGGGGAAGGGCACGAAATCTTCTACGCGAAGGCGAACAGCGAAAAGTACCCGCCGCGCAGCGACATCTACGAGATCTCTCCCGCGGGCGGCGAACCGGTGGCCCTGACCAGCGACCACCGTTCACTCGACCCGCTCTGGGGCCCGGCCGGGAAAATCGCCTTCGTCAAGCTGCTCGACGCCGACAAGCGCAAGTACGGGCCGAAGAACGAGATCTACGTGATGCACCCATCCGGCAAACGGGTGGAACGGCTCACCCACACCAACGTCGATCCGCTGCTGCAGGGCCTCTTTCCGACCGCCTGGTCCGGGAACGGCAAGAAGCTGCTGGCCGAGTTCGAGGGCCAGGACACGAGCTACGCGGTCGGCGTCAACGCCCTGACCGGTACCCAGAAGCCGATCGGCCCGGCGGGGGAGACGGGCTTCGTCGGCACCGCCCTCTCCAACGACGGCGCGACCGTGCTTGGTTTCGAAGGTGGCTTCGACCCAGGCAACAGGCACACGGTCGTCACCCGTCCCTTCGGCGGCGCCGGCAAGGCGAAGGTGCTGGTCAAGAACGCCTCCGAACCGGACTGGAGCCTGTAGCCCGTGGTAGCTGTCGAGTTGCTCCCGCACGTGGGGGAGTAAGTCGACACCTCAGTCCAGCAGGCCGACCTGGCGCAAGATCGAGACCGAGTCCGACCAGACGTCCTTGCGCTTGACGAGCCCGTCTTCGAACGGGATCACGTCGAGGCCGTCCCACTCGACCCGGTTGCCGCTCGGCTCGGCGACGAGGTCGCCGCGGCGCATCGTCTGCGTGTGCGTCGCGGCGGCGCTCCATTCCTGCACCACCAACCCCTCGCGGACATAGAGGCGGCGGGTGCTGAAGGCGATGTCGGGCCAGGTCGCGAAGATCGCGCCGATGTGGGTGCGGGCCTGCTCGCCGGTCGCCGACTCGCCCGCGGTGTGGTTCTCGAAGACCATGTCGGGGGCATGCATCGCCATGATCGCGTCGAGGTCATGGGCGTTCCAGGCCGCGTTGTAGCGGTCGATCGTCTCGCGCAGTGCTGCCTCTGAGTCCTTGCCCGGATCGGCCATCAGGGTTAGGGTCGAACCTAATGGGAGCGGGCTACTCGATCAAGCACCGGGACGAGTTCGAGGCGATGGCGGGCTCCGGCGACGCCACCTGGCGGCTCGCCCGCAAAGCGCTCGGCACTTCCGCCTTCGGCTTCAACCTGGTCGAAATCGAGCCCGGCGGCGAGATCCCCGAGCACACCGAGGCCGAGAGCGGCCAGGTCGAGCTCTACGCGATCCTCGAAGGCGAGGCGGTGCTGCGGATCGAGGGCACCGACCACCCGGCGCCGGCCGGCACCTTCGCCTCGATCGAGCCGCCCGCCAGCCGCACGATCCTCAACCGCTCCGACGCCAAGGTGACGGCGCTGCTGATCGGCGTCCAGCCCGAGGGCGGCTACGAGCCGATGTCCTGGGCCTGAGCACCTGTTTCTTTCGCCGAGGTTGCCTTTTGCCTGCATATGGCGGGCAAAAGGCAACCTCGGCGGGGGATTTGCCTTCTGCACCTATAATTTTCCGACTGTCAACCCGTCGCGCGCCCGCTCGAAGAAGGCGTGGATCCCGGGAGGTCACATATGTCGAAGTCCCAGTCTGCTCCGGGCGCGAGCGTCGAGCGTTACCCGCCTGAGCTCCCTTACAAGCCACTGGTTTCGCCACCCAGCGTCGAGGACAAGGACGCCTGTGCGATCTATGCCTCGGTCCGCAAAGACGCGACCCCGAGCCACGAGCCGATCGAGATCGCGATCCCGGCGATGCAGAAGATGCTGCATCGCGCCGGCAACGTCGACGGCGAGGGGGACGGCTGCGGATTGCTGCTCGACATCCCGCGCAAGATCTGGGCCGAGGAGGTTCGTTCCGGCGGGCACGACCCCTCGCTCACGCTCGACGACGCGTTCGCCGTCGCCCACATCTTCATCGAGCGCTCGCAGGACTGCGACAAGGTCCAGCACGACGCCCGCGAGCTGCTGAACCAAGGCGGTTTCCGCGTGCTTGCCGAGCGCGTCGGAGTCGTCGACTCGACCGCGCTCGGCCCGACCGCGCGCGAGGAGGAGCCGGTCTTCTGGCAGATCGCCGGGCTCGTTCCCGACGCCGATCGCCGCGACCCGATCCTGTTCGAGCTGCTGATCGAGCTCGAGAAGAGCCTCGGGGTCCACGTTCCCTCCTTCTCGGCGACGACCTGCGTCTACAAGGTGATGGGCACGCCGGTCGTGCTCGGCTCCTACTACCCCGACCTGCGCGACGAGCGCTTCGAGACGATCGGGTGCTTCGGCCACAACCGCTACTCGACCAACACCTGGCCCTCGTTCAAACGGGTGCAGCCGTTCTCGATGCTCGGCCACAACGGCGAGATCAACACGATCGAGCAGCTGCGCCAGGAGGCGAAGATGCTGGCCGTCCCGGTCCGGCCGGGAGCGTCGGACTCGCAGGACCTGAACCTGACGATCGAGGCGATGGTCAGCCGCGAGGGGCTGAGCCTGGCGGAGGCGATGGAGATGATCGTGCCGCCGATCGTCAACGAGATCCGCGCCCTGCCTGCCGATCTGCACAGCTTCTACATGTACCTGCACCAGTCGATGGGGCCGTTCGCCCAGGGGCCGGTGGCGCTGATCTCCCGCCACGCCGACGAGTGCGTGTTCTCGGCCGACGCGATGGGCCTGCGGCCGCTCTGGCAGGTCGAGACCGAAGCCGACTTCGTCTTCAGCTCCGAGCCCGGCGTCGTCTCGGTCCACGACATGGTCGCCGAGCCGAAGCCGCTCGCCCCGGGCGAGAAGGCGCTGGTCCTGATCGACCGCGCTGCCCGCGAGTCGATCCTGCACCCGCACGACGAGATGCTGCGGATCGTCAAGGAGGCCTGGCTGAAGCGCAACGGCGTCGACGAGGTCGCCGCCTACGACCGGGCGCTGGAGACCGGTGGCCCGCTCGAGGGCGACGACGTCCCCGGCTACTCCGATGCCGGCCCGGAAGAGCCGGTCAAGGTCGAAGACCGCGTCCTCGCCGGCTTCGGCTGGCAGCGCGACGACGTCAAACTGGTCCAGCAGATGGCCTCCAACGGGGCCGAGCCGGTTGGCTCGCTCGGCTACGACGGGCCGCTGGCGGCGCTCTCGCCCGAGCGTCAGAACCTCGCCGACTACTTCAAGGAGACGGTCGCCGTCGTCACCAACCCGGCGCTCGACCGCGAACGAGAGCTCGAGCACTTCTCGACCCGGGCCCTGTTCGGGCGCCGCCCCTCGCTCGATTCCGCCGGCGAGGACACCGGCACGGTCGAAACCGAGTTCCCGGTGATCCTCGGCGGCCACCACGGCCTGGCGCCGCTCTCCGACAAGACCTACCGCCAGATCGCCCGCGACCACCACACCTACCTGCTCGAGGACCTCTGGGAGGAGTTCCGCGGCCGCGCCGGAGCCGTCGACATCTCGCTGCTGGAGTCGGAGACGACCGCCGGCGCGATCGAGCGGATCAAGCAGGAAGCGGTGAAGAAGGTCCGCGACGGGGCCGAGCTGGTGATCCTCACCGACCGCACCGTCTACGACGCCGAGCGCCGCTACCTCGACCCGCACCTGGCGACCTCGGCGGTCGACCAGGCGCTGAAGCAGTTCAAGGTCGAGCGCGGCGAAGAGAACCTGCGCCGGCGCTGTGGCCTGGTCCTGCGCTCGGCCGCGATCCGCAACGTCCACGACGTGATGCTGGCGCTCGGCCTCGGCGCCAACGGCGTCTGCCCGTACACGATGGTCGAGGTGATCTGCGTCGAGGACTACGAGACCGACGTCGGCAACCTCTGCGCGGCGCTGCGCAAAGGGATCGAGAAAGTGATCTCGACGATCGGCATCCACGAGGTGCGCGGCTACGCCCGCCAGTTCTCCTCGATCGGGATCAAACCGGAGCTGGCGGAGATCTTCCAGACCGAGGCCTTCGCCGCCTCGGCCAAGGCCGGCACCGGCTTTGCCGACCTCGACGAGGACACCAACGAGCGCGCCCGCGCCCTTTCCGGCGACGACGAGTCGGCGAAACCGGCGAAGACGTTCCGCTTCTACCCGAAGGTCTACAAGGCGGCGATCGCGACCGCCAACGGCACCGGCACCTACGAGGAGTACTCGGAGAAAGTGCGGGAGCTGGAGAAGCAGAGCCCGATCTCGATGCGCCACATCATGGGCCTGAAAGGCGACCGCGACCCGGTTGACCCGGCCGGCGTCGACGCCGGCGTCGGCCACCACGACTACCCGATCGTGATCTCCTCGATGAGCTTCGGTTCGCAGTCCGAACCGGCCTTCCGCGCCTACGCGGAGGCGGCGAAGGCGACCAACATCCTCTGCGTCAACGGCGAGGGTGGAGAGATCCGCGACATGTACGGCCACTACCGCAACTGGCGCGGCCAGCAGGTCGCCTCCGGCCGTTTCGGCGTCTCGGCGGAGATGCTCAACTCCTCCTACCTGGCGGAGATCAAGATCGGCCAGGGCGCGAAGCCCGGCGAGGGCGGCCACCTGCCCGGCAAGAAGGTCTCGGCCAAGGTCGCCGCCGCCCGTAACGCGGCGCCCGGCACCGATCTGATCTCGCCCTCCAACAACCACGACCTCTACTCGATCGAGGACCTGGCCGAGCTGATCGACGAGCTGAAGACCGTCAACCCGGACGTGCGGGTCTCGGTCAAGGTGCCGGTGGTTCCGAACATCGGCACGATCGGCCTCGGCATCGCCAAGGCCGGCGCCGACATCATCACCCTCTCGGGCTTCGAGGGCGGCACCGGCGCCGCCCGCCAGCACGCCCTGCGCCACGTCGGGCTGCCGTCCGACATCGGCACCCGCGCCGTACACCGGGCGCTGATGGAGGCTGGGCTGCGCAACCGGGTCGAGATCTGGGCCGACGGCGGCTACCGGACCGGCCACGACATCGTCAAATTGCACTGCCTCGGCGCCAACCGGGTCGGTTTCGGCACCCTGGCGATGGTCAGCCTCGGCTGCACGATCTGCCGCGGTTGCCAGCTCGACACCTGCCACGTCGGGATCGCCACCCAGATCGAGACGATCGAGCAGGCCCAGGAGCACGGGCTGAAGAAGTTCACGCCGCAGGAGGTCGAACGCTCGGCCGAGAGCTGCGCCCGCTTCTTCACCGCGATGGGCGAGGAGGTCAAGCAGGTCGTCGCCTCGCTCGGCTACGAGCGCGCCCAGGACCTGGTCGGCCGCTACGACCTGCTGCACCAGGTCGCGGCCAGGGACAAGATCGACCTGGCGCCGCTGATCACGCCGCTGGAGGAGTTCCTCGACCTCGAGCCGCTCGACCTGCCGGTCGCGGAGGAGCTGGTCGAGGCGCGGGCCGAAGCCGGTCTCGTCGTCGCCCGGCCGATCCGGATGGAGGCCAAGCAGGCCTCGGCCGAGATCGCCGCGCTGGCGCCGGAAGTCTGCTCCGGTCGCACCCTGCGCAGCGAGTTCCCGCGCCCGACCGACGCCAACGACCGCGTGCTCGGGACCGAGCTGGCGGGGGCGATCGCGCGTTCGCGCGTGTTCGAGGACGGGCCCGAGTCCAACGACGAAGTGCTCGCCAGCCTCGAGTTCAACGGCGGCTCGGTCGCCGGCCAGGGCCTCGGCGCCTTCAACGCTTACGGAGTCGCGATCCGGGTCGAGGGCGGCGCCCAGGACGGGGTCGGCAAGACGATGCTCGGCGGCACGATCGCCGTGCTCAAGGGCAAGGGAGCGAACGGCAAGCGCCTCAACGGCTCAGTCGGCAAGTCCTTCGCCTACGGCGCCCAGCGCGGCCGCCTCTACGTCCAGGGCTCGGCCGACTCGCGTTTCTGCATCCGTCTCTCCGGTGCCGACGTCGTTCTCGCCGGCGAGCCCGAGGAGGAGATCGACGACAGCCGCGGCAGCCTCGCCGACCGCGCCAACGCCAAGGGCTTCGCCTTCGAGTACATGACCTCGGGACGGGCGATCGTCCTCGGCGACCTCGGTCCCTGGGCCTGCGCCGGGATGACCGGCGGCCGCGTCTACGTCCGCCACAACGCCTTCGGCATCGACCGCGAGGCGATCGAACGCCGGCTCGGCGAGGGCGCCAAGGTCGAACTCAAGGACCTCGACGCCGAGGGCCTGCTCGACATCGACGACCTCCTCTCCCACTACGCCGAGGAGCTGCGCCTGACCGGCCAGGACGACGAGGCCGAGCGGATGCTCAACCTCTCCGCCGACGCGACCTCGAACTTCCTGATGGTGATCCCGCAGAAGGTCCAGGCGGACCCGAGCATCTCGACCGAGTGATTTAGGAGGTGGGGGGTCCGCGAGGATCTCCCGCCACCGAGGTTGCATTTTCCGTCGCGCAGCGGAGGAAATGGCAACCTCGGTGATCACGCTCGAGGGAGCACCAGTGTCAATGGATCCGAATGTCGCTCTAGTGTCGAGCGAGTGGATTGGGGCGCGGGAGCTGCAGTAGTCGCGGCCGCCGTTGCGGTGGTAGGCGTGTTGCTGTCAAACCGCAATGCGCAGCAATCGATTCAAGCGCTGGAGACGCCGTTCCTGATTCCCGACTATGAGGCGCTGAAAGGATGGGTTATTCCCTGGGTGGATGGCGTCGGGGAGGGCCGACCGTGGTATCTCGACATTCCGTTGATCAACGTCGGCCGTGGTCCCGCAATGATGGGAGATGTCCGGGTCTCAATGAAGTCCGTCGGAGACGTTCTCGATCGGCCGGGAGGGCAGATTGCAATGCCGGTCGAGAGACCGACGAATTGCGAACTTAATACTCGCGACGAACCGTTGCCGCTGCCCATTGGGGAGGTCGGCCTGATGCGCATTTACTACACGAGTGCCTCTGGTCAGCGACACATGACCTACAGCCCATTCATGGCTAAAGCAGACGGAATTCTCTGCATTCGCTTCGAGCTCAGAGATTCCGATGACGAAGAGCGCAACTTCATCTTCGAGGAAGCAGCGATTGCCCCGCCAAGTCCGCGCTGATGCACGCTATGCGTACTTAGTCGTGGGTTTGCGTTATTCGCGGCTCAAGAGGTTCGCGATCTCGCGGACCTCTTGCAGGAGGCCGTCGAGCATCCGCTCGGTCTCGGAGTGGATGCGGTACTCGGCGGCGGCGCGGTCGGCCTCGACCTGGTCGATCCGGCGCTCGAGGCGGGCGGTGCGCTCGTCGATCTCGTCGACCCGGCGCTCGAAGCGCTTCTCGCTCTTGCGCAGCCGCTTCTTGACGTAGAGGCGGGTGTCCTCGCGCAGGTCGTTGAGCTCGCGCTGGAGCTCGTCGCTGGAGATGCCGCGGTCTTCGGCCAGCATCTCTTCGACCCCGGACCGAACCCGCTCGATCTCTTCGTGCAGCTGGGCGCGGGCGCGGTCGGCGGCAGCGGAGATCGAAGGCTCGCGTGGGGGCAGGGACGGGTCTACCGGGTTGGGTGCAGCATTCACCGCCATTGATCCTAGGGACGGCGGTGGTCAGCTTTCGAGCGCGTAGAGCGAGAAGCGGCCGATCGTCAGCAGGTCGCCGTCGCGCAGCCGGCCCCATTCGACCGAGTGGCCGTTGACGAAGACGCCGTTGAGGCTGCGGTCGTCGAGCACCCGCAGGTCTTTGCCCGGTTCGGCGACGATCAGGGCGTGGCGGCGGGAGACGGTCGGGTCGTCGAGGCAGACGTTGGAGTTGGCGCTGCGGCCGATCCGGGTCCAGCCCTGGCGAATCTCGTGGGTCGAGATCGAGCCGTCGTCGGCCTGGTAGGCGATGAAGCGCCCCTCGGGGCGGAGCGAGCGGCGCGCCTCGGGCAGCCATGCGGGCGGCTTCTGCTCGCCCGGCGGGGCGATTTCGGTCGTCGCCACGTGCTCGTGTTCCTGGTGCTCCTCGAAGATCGAGTCGCGGCGGAACTGGGAGCTGCCACAGCGGCGGCAGGCCGGAAGGGGGTCGGTCTCACGAAGCGAGAGCTGGGCACCGCAGTTGATGCAGAAATAGCTCCCTGCGCCCGGCATCGAGCCGGGACCGAAGGCCTCTCCCAGAGACCGGGATCCAACGCTGTCGAAGATGGTTCCTCCCCTCTCGCGTGTACTTCGATCCTATCCGCACAAGGGCCCGCTGTCACTCAAATTCAGCGATGTGGTCCGGTGAATAGAATCGCGCCGCGATGGGTCCGATCCGCGCCGAACTCGAGATTGACGCTCCCCGCGAGCGGATCTTCGACCTGATCGGCGACCTCTCGCTGCGGCCCTCCTTCACCGACCACTTCCTCAGCGACTTCCACCTCACCCGGCTCGACCCGCGCGGGGTCGGGGCGGGGGCCAGGTTCCGGGTCAAGGCGCCGCTGCGCAAGGTCTGGATGGACACGACGATCGTCGAGCAGGACGAGGACGAGCGAATCGTCGAAGCGGGAGCCGGCGGTCGCACCAACCGCGTCCGCACCCACACCGTCTGGGAGTTGACCGGCGGCACCGGCGCCCTGACGGCGGTCACCGTCACCCACTGGACCGAACCGAAGAACCCGCTGGATCGCGCTCTGGAGGTGGCTTCGGGCGGCTCCTTCTGGCAGGAGCGGGGCTGGCGCGAGGCACTGCGGCGGCTGCGCGAGGCGATCGAGTCCGACCTTCCGGCCGGCGAGCGGATCGCCGTCGCCGGCGGCAATCGCTACGCGACCGGCATCCCGTAGCCGGCCTTAATAGACTCCGCTCCGCCGATGTCCCGGAACCGCAGATTCGTCCTGCCGCTGCTCGCCGCCCTGGCGCTCACCGTGCTCACGGTGGGGGTCAGCGCCTGTGGCTGGACGCAGGATTCCAAGGAGGTTGCCGAGGGTGAGTCGGTCAACCTCGGGGACCTCCAGTTCAATGTGATCTTCTCGCGGTACCTGAACCCGAACGACACCGAGGACTCGGCCTACCTCGTCGGCCAGCCGCCGCCGCCCGACGGCGAAAGCTACTTCGGCGTCTTCCTCCTGGTTCAGAACGAAAGCAACGAATCGCTGCCGCTGCCGTCGACCGTCTACATCACCGACGCCGACCACGAGAAATACGAGCTGATCCCGAGTGAAAGCCTCTACGCCTTCCCGTTCGGGACCGAACTCGAAGAACAGGAACAGATCCCGGTCCTCGACTCGACCCCGCAGCAGGGCCCGATCGAGGGCTCGCTGGCGCTCTTCCTGCTCAACGAAGACGCCGAGAACAACCGGCCGCTGACGCTTCACATCCCCGGTGCCGAAGGGGAGGAAGCCGAAGTCGAGCTGGACCTCTAGGCCGCTCGGCTCGCCCTAGAGCCCGGCGGATAGGACTTCGGCCGCGGCCGGCGCCGCGACTTCGCCGCCCGCCGCTTCGGCTTCGATCAGCAGCACCCCGATTGCCAGCTTCGCCTTTTCCGCCGGGGCGAAGGCGGCGAACCAGGCGTCCTTGATCTGCGCCGGATGCTCTTCGTCCTCGGAGCCGGGTTTCGGCCCGAGCTCGGCGGTGCCGGTCTTGCCGGCGACCTGGGCCTCGGAGATCGCCCCGGCGGTGCCGGTCCCTTCGGTCACGACGCCGACCATCAGTTCGGTCAGTTCGTCGGCGATCTGCTTCTTCATCACCCGCACCGGCTTCATGTCCGGGCGCAGCTTTTTGTTGTTGACGACCGAGGTCGGCATCCGCACGCCGCCGTTGGCGATCGTCTGCGCCACGCTCGCCATCTGCAGCGGCGTCGCCAGCACTTCGCCCTGGCCGATGGCGGAGACGCCGAGGTCGACTTCTTCCCCGATTTCCTCCGGGATCGTCGATTCGGCCGGTTTGACTTCGCGCGCGATCTTCGCCGAGTAGAGGGTCGGCGGCGAGTTGAAGCCGAAGCGCTCGGCGGCGGCGACGAGGTCGTCGTTGCCGATCTGCGGCCCGAGCGGGGCGAAGTCGGCGTTGCAGGACTCGGCGAAGGCGTGACGGAAGGTACCGCCGCAGACCTCGCCGTTGGCGTTTTCGATGAAGCGGCCGCCGACGTTGACGCCGCTGGTGTATTCGAATTCGTCGTCGAGGGAGACGATCCCCTTCTGCAGTGCGGCCGTCGTCGTCACCATCTTGAAGGTGGAGCCGGGAGGCTGGGGGGCGGAGAAGGCCTGCCCGGCGAGGGCGCGGACGTCGCCGTTGCGGGAGTCGAGGACGGCGATGCCGCCGGCGCGGCCGGCGAGCGCCGCCACCGACGTTTCCTGCAGTTCGGGGTCGATCGTCGTCTTCACGGGCGCCCCTTCTTCGGGTTCGGATTCGGCGATCGTGCGCGAGCTGGAGCCGGAGCTGTCGACGGCGAGCAGCTTGCCGCCCGGCTTGCCGGCGAGGCGGGTGTTGAAGGCCTGCTCGAGGCCGCTGATCCCGACCGGGGTGTCGGGGCCGAAGCCGTGCCGCGCCATCCTCGCCATCTGTTCTTCGGAGGCGGTTCCGAGTTCGCCGGTGATGTCGATCGCCGCCGTCCCGATCGGATGTTCGCGTTCGTCGGCGGGCCCGGCCGCCAGCGGCGTGCCGTCGTTGGCGAGGATTGCCGCCCGCGGCGCCAGGTCGATTTCGTTCTCGAGGTGCTCGCCGCTGCGCAGCCCGGGGAAGACGAGGCTGGGGTCCCATTCGATGCCGCCGTGCTCGAACGGCAGCACCAGCTCGTCCTCGAAGCGGCCGAAGGCGGTGGTCGAGACGGTGATCGGGATCGGGACGGTGGCCGGTCCTTCGCCGCTGGTGGCGTCGTGGGGCGAGCCCGGGACCATTGATTTCAGCGTCGCGACCATCTCCGCTTCGCGGTAGGCGGCGGTGAATTCGTCGCGGCTGACGGCGGCCTTCGAGTCGTCGTTCAGCTCCGCGTACATCGCCCCGAAGTTGTTGGCGGCCCAGGCCGTGGTGAAGCGCTCGGCGGCTTCCTTCTCGGGTGAGCCGGGAGCGCCCATCGCGGCGCCGACGACGAAGGCGACCACCGCCACGGCGGCGAGCGGAAGGGTGCGGGTGACGAGACGACGACGTCGCTCCACCTCGGGCGCAAGCCTGCTCACCAATGGAAAGGTAGAGGAGGCAAATTCCGCATGCCGCATGCTTCTATTCAGTGGTGACCGTCCTCGATTGGGCAATCGTCGCCTTCACCATCGCGCTGGCGATGTGGGGTTACCGGCAGGGCCTGATCGTCGGCGCCCTCACCCTGGCCGGCTTCGGCGCGGGCGCGTTCGCCGGCAGCCGGCTCGGCCCGCTGCTGCTGACGCAGGGCTCCGAGTCGCCCTATGCACCGCTCTGCGCGGCGTTGGGAGCGCTGCTCGCCGGCGCCCTCACCGCGGTCGCCGTCGAGAGCTTCGCCCTCGGCCTGCGCGAGAAGGTGGTCCGCCATCCGCGCATGCACCGCGCCGACGGGGCCGGCGGCGCGGCCTTGGTCGCCGCCGTCGGGCTCGGCATCGCCTGGATCCTCGGCGCCGTCGCCCTGCACGCGCCGGCGACCGAGCGCCTGCGCGCCGACGTCCAGGACTCGGTGATCCTGCGCAGCCTCAACGACGTCCTGCCGCCGACCGGCCCCGTGCTCAACGCTCTCGACAGGGTCGACCCGGCGCCCTCGGTGCTCGGTCCGATCACTCCGGTGGCGCCGCCGGACAACGCGATCGCCGGCGACCCCGACGTGCTGCGCGCCGGCCGCTCGGTCGTCCGCGTCCTCAGCACCGCCTGCGGGCTCGGGATCGAGGGGTCCGGTTGGGCGGTGGCGCCGGGGCTGATCGTCACCAACGCCCACGTCGTCGCCGGCGCCGAGGACACGACGGTGACGACTCAGGACGGGGTCGAGCTCGACGCCGTCCCGGTCTACTACGGGCCTCGCAACGACCTGGCGCTGCTGCGCGTCGGCGCCGACATCCCGACCCTGCCGATCTCGGCCGAGCGCCCGGTCGGCTCCGACGCCGCCGTGCTCGGCTATCCGGAGAACGGCCCCTACTCGCTCTCACCGGCGCGGCTGGGCGACACGCGCGACACCGTCAGCGAGGACTCCTACGGGCGCGGCCCGGTCGACCGCGAGATCACTTCGCTCGGCGGCTCGGTTCGCAGCGGCAACTCCGGCGGCCCACTGGTCGACCCGCAGGGGCGGGTGATCGGCATCGTCTTCGCGACCACGACCAGCGGCTCGCCCGGCGGCTTCGCGATCCCGGCCGAGTTGGTGAGGGCGGCGATGCGAAGCGCGGGGGATCCCGTCGACACCGGACCCTGCACCGATTGATGCAACCGTCCGCGATGCTCATGGCTTACGTTCAGTAAGCTCGACTGATGGAACCGGTCGTGCAGACCGAGGTTCAGGCCCGACCCACGTGCGTCTGTCCTCACTTCCACGCCGCTATCGAGCTGATCGGCAAGCGCTGGACGGGCGCGATCGTCTGCGCCCTGACCGAGCGGCCGATGCGCTTCGGTGAGCTCGGCAAGGCGGTGCCCGGCCTCTCCGACCGGCTGCTGTCGCAGCGCCTGCGGGAGCTCGAGGACGAGGGCCTGGTCCAGCGCGAGGTCGAAGCCGGCAGCCCCGTCCGCGTCACCTACTCGCTGACCGACATGGGTCGCGAGCTCGATCCAGCGATCAACGAGCTCCGCATCTGGGCTCGTCGCTGGAAGCAATCGGCCTGACAGGCCCGTCAGCAGTGTCGAATAGCCTGGCTTGATGGATCTGCCCGGGCCGTTTCCCGTCGGCCGCTACGCGCGCAAACTCGAAGAGGAGATGAAGAAGCGGGCGCGGGTGCAGTTGATGGGCGAGGTGACCGGGGTCGGGCGCAGCAAGAAACAGGCCTTCTTCGAGTTGCGGGACCGGGAGGGGGCGGTGCCGTGCACGATGTGGCTCGACGACTTCGAGCGCTCGAAGCTGCCCGAGGGGGCGCTGCGCGACGGGGCCGAACTCGTCGTCGCCGGTGGTCCCGACTACTACCGGGGCGGCAGCCAGGCCTCGCCCAGCTTCTCCTTCCGCGCCACCCACATGCGGCTGGCGGGCGAGGGCGACCTGCTGGCCCAGCTGGAGGCGCTGCGCAAACAGCTCCAGCGCGAGGGGCTGTTCGAGCTGCAGAAGCAGTTGCGGCGGCCGCGGCTGCCGAAGACGATCGGGGTCGTCACCGCGGAAACGGGGGCGGCCCGGCGCGACCTGCTCGCCGGCTTGGCGCGGCGCGGCTGGGCCGGGACCGTCGTCTGGGGGTTCGCTCCGGTTCAGGACCGGCGCGCGGCGCCGGCGATCGCGGCCGCGATCCAGGAGCTGGCGGCGCGGCCGGAGGTCGAAGCGATCGTCGTCACCCGGGGCGGGGGCAGCCTCGCCGACCTCTGGGCCTTTTGCGACGAGACCCTCTGCCGCACGGTGGCGCTGCTGCGGGTGCCGGTGATCAGCGCCGTCGGCCACGAGCGCGACTCGACCCTGATCGACGACGTCGCCGCGGTCGCCTGCTCGACGCCGACGCACGCGGCCGAGGCGGCGGTTCCGCTCGACTGCCTTGCCGCCCGCCGCGACCTGCAGCGGGCAGCCGCTTCGCTGCGGCGCTCGGGCGAGGGCGCGGTCGAGGCGCGGGCCCGCCATCTCGGCGCTTTGGCGCGGGGGCCGGCTCGCGCCCTGCAGCGTCAGCGCTCCCATCTCAACCAGAAGATCCGCGAGATCCGGGCCGCCTCCGAACGCGGCCTCGCCGAGCGCACCGGCTTCCAGCGGCGGATCGCGACCGTGGTCCTGCGACGAGCGCAGCAGCGCGCGGTCGAGCGCGCCGCCGCGGGTCGCGCCGAGGAGCGCCGCCGCGGGGCCGCGATCGAGCGCTCCGCCGAGCGCGCCCTGCAACGTCGCCGCCAGGTGCTGGAGCGGATCGCGCTGACCCTGCGCGCCCACGACCCGGAGCGGACCCTGGAGCGCGGCTACGCGCTGGCCGAGAGCGCCGCGGGTGAGCCGGTGACGACGGCAAGCGCCGCGGCCGCCGCCGGTGCGGTAAGACTGCGGTTCGCGGACGGCCGTGTCAGGGCCGAGATCGAGGGAGACGTTGAGCGAGAAACCTGAGAGCTATGAGAGCGCGGTGGAGCGGCTGGAGGAGATCATCGATCGCCTCGACTCCGGCCAGGCCGGGCTGCGGGAGACGCTCGAGCTCTGTTGCGAGGGCCGCGAGCTGGTCAACTACTGCGCCGCCGAGCTCGACGCCGTCGGCGAGGGCCTGAAAGAGCTCAAGCTCGACGAGCTGGCGGCCAAACTGGATTCTCAGGCAGCCTGAGCGGCGCTTTCCTCGGCCGGCCCGGAGCAAAGGTTCCCTAGGGCAGGGCAGCCACGGCAGAGATCCCAGTCGCGCCGCTCGACCGCTGCGACCGGGAACTCCCCTGCGCCGATGCGGCCGACGGTGGCGGCGAGGTGTTGGCGGGCGGCGGTCATTTCCGCGCGCTCCAAGCGGGTGAGGACCGGCTCCTCCGGCCGCTCGAGGAAGACGTAGGCGACCTCGACTGCCTCACAGCCCAGCGACTCGGCGGTGGCGAGCGCGTAGATCGCCCGCTGGGTCTCGTACTTGCCGGCCCGGGTCGCCGGATCGGCACCGCCGAGGCGGTCGGTCTTGTAGTCGACGACCAGCGGCGGCGCGCCCTCGCGCTCGACGAGGAGGTCGATCGAGCCGCGGAGGACGGCGTCGCCGATCCCGAGCAGGATCGGCACCTCGGCCCGAACCCGGGTCGCTTCGCTCCCGATCCGCTCGCGCAGCGGCGAGCCGAGCCACTCCCGCACCGGTCCCAGCAGCGACTCCGCCTCGCTTCGCTCCGGGTCGAGCCCGGCCGCCGCGGCGTGGCGCCGCGCCAGCTCCTGATCCGGCTCCGACCACCCGTGCGCCTGGCTCCACTCGAGCAGCGCATGGACGGCCGCCCCCCGAGCGCTGCGCTCCTCCCGCGCCGAAGGCGACCCGTCGTCCCCCGCCTCCCCGACCGTGGTTGAGCTTCGTTCCGTTATCCGGGACGAAGCTCGACCACGTGGCGCCAGGCCGAGGACTCGTTCCATGAAGAAGCGGTAGGAGCATTCCTCGTAGGCGGAGATCGCGGTGTAGGAGAGGGGGCGGCTGGGGACGATCGGCGGCCGGCGCTCGACCAGCGGCGGCGGGCCGCTGCCGAGCCCGCGCTCGGCGCCCTCGCCGGCGTGGACCGCGGTCAGCTCGGCGGCGCGCTCGGGCGAGGCGAGGTTGACGCGGACGGCGACCTCCGCCGGGGCGAAGCTCGCGTCGAGGCCGGGGCGCGGCTGCGGCGGCTCCACCGTCACCGTCGCGTCGCCGTCGCGCTCGATCCCGAGCGCTGCGACCAGCCGCTCGACCACGGGCGTGCTCGGTTTCACTTCCCTGGCCGGCTCGGGTTTGACGACGCCGCTGAGGATCAGGTGCCGCTGCGCCCGCGTCGCCGCGACGTGGAAGAGGCGCAGCCCCTCCTCGGCGTCGCGCTGTTTCGAGTCCTCGTAGAGCTCGCCGTAGTCGTAGAGGTTGATCGCCCCGCGTCCGAGTCGCCGCCACTGCATCCCGACCCGCGGCGGCTGCTCGCGGCCGAGCGTGAGCAGCGGCGCCCGCGTCCCCGCCAGCAGGCTGCGCGAGAGGTCGGGGACGGCGACGACGCCGAACTCGAGGCCCTTGGCGCTGTGGATGGTCATCACCCGGACCCCGTCATGGCCCTCGGCGGCGGTCGCCGCCTGCGCCTCGACGTCGGCTTCGGCCCGCACCGCGAGGTAATCGAGCAGGCCGCGCAGGTCGCGGCCCTCGCGCAGCTCGAACTCGGCCGCCAGCCGCATCAGCTTGCGGACGTTGGCGAACCGCGCTTCGCCGGCCGGCCGCATCAGCACCGCCAGGTCGTAGCCGGTCTCGGTCGTCGCCGCCTCGATCAGCGCCGGCAGCGAGAGCCGCGGCAAGCGGGTCCGCAGCGAGCCGATCCGCGCCGCGAACTCGGCCAGCAGAGCCCGCTCGGAGTCCGGGATCTGCTCCAGGCGCTCGGCGTCGTCGATCTCGGCCTCGCCCGCCCCGGCGGCGCGCTCCAGCGCCGGCCAGATGTGGCGCCTTCGTCCCGCCGCCATCCGCAGCAGCCAGAGCGTGTCCGGGGCGACGCCGCAGGCGGGCGAGGAGAGGGCGCCGAACAGCGCCTCGTCGTCGAGCGGGTTGGCGATCGTCGCCAGCAGCGCGCAGACGTCGGAGACCTGCTGCTGGGACCAGTAGCCGCGCCCGCCGACGACGTAGGGCTCGAGCCCGGCGCGCTGCAGCGAGTCCTCGTAGGCGTCGAGGTGGGTGAAGGCGCGCAGGAGGACGACCATCTCGCCGCGGGGGACACCCCCGTCGGCGAGATCGCGCAGGCGCGCCGCCAGGAAGCGCGCCTCGGCCAGGCAGTTAAGCGGCGTGCGGCCGTCGATTGCCGGTTCGAGCTCGATGCCCTCGCCGTCCCAGCCGTCGCGCCCGGTCAGCAGCAGCTCGACCGCCGGATCCCCGTCGGCGATCGCGTCGGGATCGGGCTCGGACCCGACCCGCAACGGTCGGTAGGACGGCCCGAGCAACGCCGCGCCGAAGTGGTTGACGGCGGCGATCACCGCCGGCCGCGAACGGAAGTTGCCGCTCAGCGCCAGCAGCTCGGCGTCCGGCCGCGCCTCGACCAGCTCGCGCTGCTGGCGGAAGACGTCGAGGTCGGCGTGGCGGAAGCCGTAGATCGACTGGAACTCGTCGCCGACGACGACGAGCTCGGTGCGGGGCCCGCGCAGCGCCTCGATCAGCCGCAACTGCAGCCGGTTGGTGTCCTGGAACTCGTCGACCAGCAGGTGGGCGAAGCGGCCGCGGTAGGCCTCGCCGATCTCGGCCCGCTCGAGCAGGCGGGCGGCGAGGATCTGGAGGTCCTCGAAGTCGATGCCGCTGCGCCGTTCCTTCGCCCGCTCGAAGGCGGCGTCGAAGAGCCGCACCAGCTCCGTCAGGTGGGCGTAGGCCTCGCCGCCGGCGCCCGCCTCGGCACTGCGCGCGATCGCCGCGTCGAGTGCCTCACAGAAGGGGGCCAGCGCCTTCGCTTTGCTGTCGATCTTCAGGGCGGTCAGCTGCTCGAGGTCGAGCGGCGGTCCGGGCGCCTCCAGCGCCGCCAGCGCCCCCTCCAGCAGCTCGCGTTTGGAGTCGCCCTCCTTCAGCTCCGCCAGGCACTCGCGCGCCGCCTCGGCGGCGCGCCGCAGCGCCGCCTCGGGGTCGGGCACCGGCGGCTGCGGCAGCCGCGGCTCGGCTTCGCCGCGGCTGCGGAGCTCGTCGTGAGCGCCGATCACGAGCTCGCGCAGCCCTTCGACGTCGTAAGCGGCGACCGTCTCCTCGCGCTCGGGCCCGGCCTCAGCGAGGAACTCGGCCAGGGCCTCGTCGAAGGCCTCGCGAGCGGCGCGCGCCGCCTCCGGCGCGTCGAGCACGCGGAAGCCGGGGTCGATCCCGGCCGCCACCGGGTGCGCGGCCAGCAGCCGGTTGCAGAAGCCGTGGATCGTCGTCACCCAGGCGCCGCCGATCCCGGCGAGGACCGCCGCCGCCCGCTCCTCGCCGAGCTCGGCCCGGCGACCCAGCTCGGCCCGGATCCGCTGGCGCAGCTCGGCCGCCGCCTTGTCGGTGAAGGTGAAGGCGAGGATCGCGTCGGGAGACACGCCCTTGTCGCAGACGAGGCGGCAGTAGCGCTCGACCATCACCCCGGTCTTGCCGGTGCCGGCGCCGGCCTCGAGCAGCGCATCGCGGCCACCGAGGCCGATCGCCGCCGCCTGCTCCGGGGTGGGGACGCGGGCGCTCACCGTTCCTCCGTCTCTTCGTCCTCGACGTAGCGGGGGGCGCGGTCCCGCCGGCAGATCGGGGCGAAGGCGCAGAACTTGGGGCAGACGTCGTGGCCGCGCAGTCCCGGCCGCGGGCCGGGGTCGCGGCGGATCTCGCCGGCGCGCATGCGGGCGACGATCTCCCCGGCGCGGCGCCGCGAGTCCTCCAGCAGCTGCCCGAACTCCTCCTCGGCGACGACGTCGGGGCCGTAGAGGCGGTAGCCGGCGAGGTCCGCTGCCGACTCCGCGGCGACGACGCCGCGCGGCCGTCGCGCCGAGCTGCCGCGCAGCCGGTGGTAGAGGCCGCCGACCGGCCTCGCCCCCCAGAGCTCGGCGACCGCCTGCAGGTAGAGCGGCAGCTGCAGCTTCGCCTCCTCCTCGAACTTGTCGCGCGGCGTGACCGAGCTCGAAAGCTTGTAGTCGATGACGACGGCGCGGCCGTCGGCGGCGCGGTCGACGCGGTCGATCGCGCCGTGCAGCCCCCACTCACCGAACTGCATCGTCGGCCGCTCGCTGTCAGTCTCCTCGCCGCCGAACGACGCCTCCAGCAGCCAGGGCTCGAAGCCGCCGGTCTCGCGCTCGGCCTCGTCGGCGAGGAAGCGTTCCAGCAGTCGCTCGACCCGGCGTCGCATCGCCCGCTCGGCGGGGTGGTTGCCGAGCTCGCGCTCGCCGGCGACCTCGGCGACGAGCTCATGCCCGCGCTGGACCCAGAGCGGCAGCGAGCCGGGCCGGGGGAGGGCGTCGCCGCCCGGGCGCTCTTCATATAGGCGCTCCAGCGCGGCGTGCATCAGCCCGCCCTGGACCAGCGGGTCGGGAGTCGGGTCGAGCGGGCGCGGGGCCAGCTCGTGGTCCGCGAACCAGCGGTAGGAGCAGACGTCGAACAGCTCCAGCGTGGTGCCGCCGTAGGCGGGGACGGCGCCGAGCGCCGCGATCACCGCCGGGTTCCTCAGCGGCCCGGGCGCCCGCGCCGCGTGCTCCTGCCGCCGCGCCGTCGCGATCCTCGCCACCAGCCGCTCGGCCAGCGGCCCGTCGACCCCGGCACCGGCGAGCAGCGGCGCCGGCTCGGCGGCGTGGCCGTGGGCGGCGAGGGAGCGGGCCAGCGCGTCCTCGGAGGGAGCCTCGGCGAGCGGCTCGACCACCCGCGCCAGATCGCGGCTGACGGTGATCGCCTCCTCGACCGCGTCCGGCAGCGGCCCGTCCGCCGCCGGCTCGAGCAGCGCCCGCACCTCGTCCAGCAGCGGTGAGCGCGCCTCGGCGGCGCCGTTCTCGTCGCTGTCGCGGTAGGAGAGGAAGAGGCTGCGACGGGGAAGGGAGAGGCAGGCGCCGAACAGGTAGCGCTCCTCGGCCTCGCCTTCGCGGCGCGGGTCGAGGCCGAGCTCGGAGCGCTGGGCTTCGGAGAGGAAGGGGTCGGCGCCGCGGTCGCGGCGCGGGAACTCGCCGTCCTGCAGGGAGCCGACGAAGACGTGGTCAAAGCGGGCCGCGCGCAGCCGGTAGGGGCTGGCGATCCGGACCCGGCCCTCGACTGGCCCGCTCCAGACGCGGAAGCCGAGCGCGGCCACCGTCGCCGCCAGCTCCTCCGCCCGCGGCGCCAGGTCGCCGAGCTCGGCCAGCTCTTCGAGCGCGGCGGCGATCGCGCCGGCGGCGCGCAGTTCGAGCCCGTCGCCCTGGTGCAGCGCCGGCCCGTCGCCCTCGTCCCGCAGCGGCCGCGAGGCCATCCGCGCCGCCAGGGCGCCGACCTCGGCGGCGAGTGCTGCCGGGGAGCGCCCGGCCGCCTCGCGCAGGCGCAGGAGGTCGCGCGGCGGCTCGCCGTCCTCGCCCTGCCAGAGCGCCAGCGCCGTCGCCGCGTCCTCGACCCGGTTGCGGCGTATTCCCCGCTCCAGCCAGTCGACCCGCCCCGGCGAGAAGCCGGAGAGCCCGCGCAGGTAGCGCAGCAGGTCGACCGCGCGGCCGCCGCCGAACTCGGCCTCGAGCAGCGCCACCAGGGTGGCGCCGACGCCGGTGCCTCCGACCGGCACCTCGGCCTCCAGCGCCGTCGCGATCCCGTTGGCCTCCAGGGCGGCGGCGATCGCCGGGCCGCGACGGCCCGGGTCGCGCAGGGCGATCGCGATCTCGGCCGGGTCGGCGCCGGCGTAGATCAGCTTCGAGACCTCGACCGCGATCGCCTCCGCCTCGCCCCGGGTCCCGGCCGCGCGCAGCAGCAGGAGGCCCTCGCCCGCTGGGCGCGGCTGCGGGGTCGGTGCGCCGAAGTCGTGGGCGAGGTGGAAGAGCGTCTCGCTCCCGGTGTTCGCCGGGTCGGCGGCAGTGGTCTCCTCCTCGACGGCGCCGATCCGCTCGCGCAGCGTCGTCAGCAGCCGCGCCCGCGCCGCCAGCGCCGTGTTCCCCTCTTCGAAGGTGAGCGCCATCGTCACCTCGGCCTGCGCGGCGAGCGCCTCGACCAGATCGAACTGGTTGGGAGTGAGGTCGTCGAACCCGTAGAGGAGGACGGGGCGCTGGCCCCAGCTGTCGCCGTCCCGCAGCAGTGCGATCGCCTCGCGGGCGATGCCGTGGCTGTCGACCCGGCCGCTGCGCTCGCGGGTCTCGGCGTAGGCGGCGTAGAGGGTGGCGACGTCGCTGAGGTAGGCGGAGCCCTCGAGCGTCGCCGCGCTCGCCTCGACCGCGGCCGGCTCGACCCCGGCGCCCTGCAGCTCGTCGAGCAGGCGCTCGAAGGCGGCGACGAACCCGGGCCGTTCCGCCGAGCGCCGCAGCGGCCCCAGCCGCGAGCGCCGCGACTCGACCGCGACCGTGACCAGGCGCAGGCGCTGGGCGGCCGAGAGCTCGGCTCCCGGTGGCGCTCCCGCCGCGGTCGCGACCGTGCGGAAGAGGGCGCCGAAGGTCATCGCCGCCCCGCCCAGCGCCGCCTCGCCGCGGCAGAGCTCGCGCTCGAAGCGGTAGACGTCGTCGAGGGTCGGCACGACCAGGATCGGATCGAGCTCGGCCTGCGCCGCGAAGCGGCGCCGCACGACCCCCGCCCGGCCCGAGTTCGGGGGCCCGTGGATCAGTTTCAGCGGCACCCTCCCAGCCTATGGAGGAGGCCGGCGCACATCCGCCCCGCACCACCGCCTTCCGCCCCCGCAAACTGCGGCGCTACCGCACCGTTTAGGCGTCTGCCGACCCCTCTACATTGCCGTTCAAGCGATGTCCCTCTGCTTCGTAGACCCAGCCGACGCGATCCGCGCGATCGCCGACTCGATCGGCCGTGAGGCCCGTCGGCAGCTGCTCGGCGAGGCCGTCCGCGCCTGGGTCGACGAGATCCCCGAGTCCGAGCTCGAGGTCCACTACGCGAAGGCGATCGCCGAGCTCGACGAACACGATCTCTCGATGCTCGCCGCCTGGCACGGCTCGCTCGAGGTCGGCCAGCCGATCCCCAACCGCGACTTCCTGATGGGCGCCTTCGGCTCCCTCGGCGAGAACCGCCGTGAGGCCCTCAAGCTCGCCGCCGGCTTCCGCGGCGAGGAGGCGGTCGACGCCGGCGTCACCGAAGAGGACGCCCTCGAGCTCGTCCTCGGCCTGCTCGCCCCGCCGCGCCTGATGCAGCTCGCCGTCGAGGCGGTCGAGCTCTACGTCTGGGACCGCGCCGGCTCCGACAACTAAGAAGAAGGGCTGCACCCCTTCCTACTGCTCGGGCGGTTGTTCGATCGGTGCCGGCGGTGGATTCCGACCGTGTTGGTAGAGGATCGAGCCAGGGATCCCGACACCGGGAACGAGCCACGGGCTGACCAGAACCGCCCCGAGCAGGAACCCAACGATGCAGAGCGCGAGGATGAGATTGACCGCGATCGTCGCTTTGCGCTCCAACAATGACATCTCCTGTCGGCCCGGTTCCCAATCCGCGCGATGCTGCGCCTGTCTCGCTTCGTGTTCCGCGCGCCGTGCTTCCGAGTCGACGTACCGCGCTTGCGCTTCGACGAATGAGGCCAGGGCGTGGGCTGTGCGAATCCCGGGGTTCGGGAAGGGCCCTAGGCCATTCGTGTTCCCGTTATGCCCGGTCGCATGGTTGTCCGGTTCCTGGGGCTGAGAGCGGGGATGATCTTGGGGTGAGTTCGGGTCCGTCAAGGCCTCTCCTATGGCGGCGCACGGCGCCGACCTTCGCCTCGCCGTTTGGCGACGCAGAGAGGCTTCGACCTGATTTTGCCCAGCGGGTTAGTCGCCGGATAGGAACAGGGGCAAGCTTCTAGTACGCCATCGCGAGGCTGAACGTCAGGGCGCTGTTCTCGTACGCTTTGTTGATCGGCAGAAGTTCATTGAGCTGGTTCGTCTGGTCTCGTGTGCTTGTTGTTGCCGCGGTCAGTCGTGTCGCGGTGTCAAAGCCGCTCCGTAGTGGTGACCGGTGCTTTGGTGCGTTCTCTCCACGGGAACCTGTGAAGCGACGCGTGATCAGCGCGAGGCTCGTTCCGATGGCGCACACGAGGACGACCAGCGAACATCCGCTGGCGCCGATGGATAGTCCGGCGCTCGATCCCTCGGGAGCGCTGGAATTACTGCTCGCCAGTGTTTCCGCTGTCGCGGCGGAGCTGGCGGTGAGGGGAATCATGAGGATGGCCAAAAGGGCCAGGGCGGCTACCTTGAACCGTCTAGACATTTCTTCTCCTGGTTCGGTTTGCGCCCGGGTTCCCATTGACCAGGGCGGTGGGGTCGCCTTATCCAACGACTGCCGGGGGAATTCCTCCCCACGAAGGGACCGGGGTGTCGCGGATGGCGTCCTTGCCTCTATTTCCGTTTCCCGTATTCGGAAATTACGGGCCGATCTGCGTCGGCCTATCACCGATAAGAATAGTTCAATAGATCGAAGATTGCTGCGCATTAATGGGATTTTCACAAGTCCGGCCTCTCTTCGGGATCGCCCTCGCGCTCGCGGGCCAGGACCTCGAGCAGCTCGTCTCTTTGGAGGTCTAAGCTCCGATTCTTGGCAGGCACCGACCGCGCAGTCTCCTCAGCCAGTCCCGAACCGCTCGGCGAGGACTCGCTGGAGCCGGCTGGCAGTCAGCATTCGTCGCTGCCGCCGCATGTGGTCGTCATCTTCGGCGCCACCGGTGATCTCGCCCGGCGCAAGCTGCTGCCGGGCCTGCTGCGCCTCTTCCAGGCCGGCCTGATGCCGGAATTCCGGATCGTCGGCGTCTCCCTGGAGGAGATCGACGAGGCCGAGTTCCGCGCCTTCGCCGCCAAAGCCTGCCGCGAATTCGCCCGCCACGCCTTCGGCCAGGAGGACTGGCACGAGTTCTCCAACCGCCTCACCTACCTGCCGCACGCCGAGGCCCACACCCAGCTCGGCGGCGTCGTCGAGGCCTGCCGCGACGAGCTCGGTGAGGGAACCTGCCTGCTCCACTACCTCAGCGTGCCGCCGGCGGCGGCGACCGACGTGATCCGGATGCTCGCCGACAACGACCTCACCGAGCGCTCCCGGGTGATCATGGAGAAGCCGTTCGGGACCGACCTTGAGAGCGCCCGCCGCCTCAACGAGGCCCTCCACGACGTCCTGTTGGAGGAACAGATCTTCCGCATCGACCACTTCCTCGGCAAGGAGGCGGCGCTCAACATCCTCGCCCTGCGCTTCGCCAACGGCCTCTTCGAGCCGATCTGGAACCGCGACCACATCGACCACATCCAGATCGACGTGCCGGAGACGCTCGGGGTCGGATCCCGTGCGGCCTTCTACGAGAAGACGGGCGCCTACCGCGACATGGTCGTCACCCACCTGATGCAGATCCTCGCCTTCGTCGCGATGGAGCCGCCGACGGCGCTGGCGCCGGAAGCGATCACCGAGGAGAAGAACAAGGTTTTCCGCAGCCTGCGCCCGCTCGACCCCGACTGGGTCGTGCGCGGCCAGTACGACGGCTACACCGACGAACCCGGCGTCGATCCCGATTCCAGCACCGAGACCTTCGTCGCCCTCCGCAACGAGATCGACAACTGGCGCTGGAGCGGGGTCAAGTTTTACCTGCGGACCGGGAAGCGGATGGGGGAAGGGGCGCGGATCATCTCGATCGCCTTCCGCGAGCCGCCGCAGAGCATGTTCCCGGGCGACTCACGGGTCGGCCGCTACGGCCCCGATCACCTCACCTTCGACCTCGACGAGTCCTCGCGCGTCTCGCTCTCCTTCTACGGCAAGCGGCCGGGCATGGGGATGGTCCTCGACAAGGCGAGCATGCAGTTCTCGCTCGACGAAACCGACTACCGCGGCGACACCCTGGAGGCCTACGAGCGGCTGATCCGCGACGCGATGGCCGGCGACCACACCCTGTTCACGACGGCGCGGGACATCGAGCGGCTGTGGGAGATCTCCGAGCCGCTGCTGCGCAACCCGCCGCCGGTGAAACCGTATGCGCAGGGCTCCTGGGGGCCGACCGAGATCGGCGCCCTGATCGCGCCGAACAGCTGGCGGCTGCCGTTCGCCCGCCGCTGGCGCGAGCAGAAAGGCGCTGGGCCCGCCTAGGTCGTAACCATGCCGTCGTCGCCGCTGCCATCGTCGCGCCGGCGCTTGCGCGGCCGACCCGTGTCGTCGTCCCCCGGTGCCCCGTTCGGCTCGTCGGGTGGGTCATCCTGCCGGGCCCGCTTCATCCCCCGCCCCCTGACGTCCGAGATCAGGATCGGGTTGTGGTCTGAGAAGCCGCGGTCCAGCCCGACCGAGACGACCAGGTTCGGGATGTTGCTGATCGCGTAGTCGAGTTTCTTGCTCGTCGTGGCGCTGTGCCAGGTCGGCCGGTCCGGGTCTTTGATCAGGTGCGCGATCGAGCTGCCGATCCGAGACGTCCGCAGCTTGTCCGGCTCGATGTTGAAGTCGCCGAGGAGCACCCACGGGTCGTCCCCGTGGAGCTCGTCGAGATAGCTGGCGAGGTAGCCGACGGGTTTCACCGCCTTCGAGGCCCTCGCCGGGGCGTGGAAGAAATAGACCGGCACCTGATTCACCGAGAGGACGCCCGGCGTCCGCTTGACGAGGTTGCGGAAGCTGGCTCCGCCCTTGTACATCTGCTGCAGGTAGGTGGCGGTTGGGGCACCGGGCAGGTAGATCTCGGAGGCGGGGTCGGGCGAAACGCCGTCGCCGCTCGTCACTCCGTAGCAGAGCTGCTTGCCGGTCTTCTTGCTGACACCATAGGACAGCGGCCGCGGGTACTCGCCGGCCGGCGTCAGCTCGCAGAGGATCACGATTTCCGGCAGCTGGCTCCACTGCTTCTTGAAGTTCTGAATCCCCTCCTTGCGTGCTGCGTCGGTGGTGAGACCGAGCCGTTTGACGTTCCACCACATGATCCTCATCCCGCGCTCACCAACTCTCGAACCAGTTCTCGATTTCACTGACGGCGTAGCCGGCGGCGCCGAGGACTTCGTGGACGGCCTCTTCGCCGACCCCCAGCGCGCTCTTGGCGAAGCTGCTGACTTCGTTCGCGGACAGTTCGAAGACGTTGCGCAGCACGGCGCCGATCGCTTCCGCGTCGACCCCGACTTCGTGCAGGACTTCGCCGACCTCGGTCGCGCTCAGCGTGTAGGCGCTCTGCAGCGCGGCGCCGATCTCTTCGACGCCGACACCCGCTTCGCGCAGACCCGTGGCGACCTCGGTCGCCGACGCTTCGAGTGAGCTCTCCACGGCCTGCGCCGCCGATTCGGCGTCGACCCCGGCTTCGACCAGCGCCCGCGCCACCTCGCTGGCTCCGTCGCCGAGTTCGCCGAGCACGACGGTGATCGTCGGCAGCGCCAGTTCGGCCGCTTCCAGCACCCCGACCATCTCCGTCAGCGAGAGCGAGAACGCCCGCTGGACTTCGGCGGCGGCGTCGGCCACGGCGTAGCCCGCTTCGGTCAAGGCTTCCATCACCTGGTGCGCGCCGAGGGTGAGCCCGTCGCGCAGGGCGGCGGCGACCGCGTCGACCGCGTAGCCGGCACCCTTCATCAGCGTCGCGATCGCTTCGGCGTCCTGGCCCAGCTGCTGCCCCAGCACGCGTGCGATCGTCGCGACGTCGGCAATGCCCTGGATGACACCGGCGTGGACCCAGTCGAGCCAGCGTTCGGCGTCGGCCACGAAGCTCTTCAGGAGCACTCCCAGCTCGTCCTCGACGAGGTCGCCGAGGCGGGTGAGGACGCCGGTTTCGATCGGCAGGTTGAAGCTCGGCACCGGGATTTCCTCGCCCTGGAAGACGAGACTGCCCGCGAAGGAGACGGAGGCTGCGCCGGCGGCCAGCGCGACGGTGACGGTGCCGCCGGCCTCGTCGTCGAGCGGCAGGCTGCCGAGCGGGCCGAGGTCGATCGTGGTTTTGACGCCGACGCTCGCCGCCCCCGACAGCGCCATGTTCTCGCGATCCTTGATCACCCCCACCAGCTCGATCCGCACCCCGGGCACGACCATCTCGGTGACGTCGACCCGCAGGCCCTCGGCGTCGATCTCGATTTCGGCCGCGGCGACCTCGAGGCCGAGGACGTCGAGGCGACCGGTGAGAAGGAAGTGGGGCTGGTCGAAGGGCGCCTCCTTCCCGGCCTGGGCGAAGGTCGCGAGCGAGACCCGCGGGCCGCCCGTGCCCTTGGCGTCGGTCAGCTTCAGGATGCCGCCGGCGAATTCGACCGGGTCGGCTTCGACGTCGGCAACGATCCCGCCCGAGGCGACCTCGACCTTGGTCCTCACCTCGGTCACCAGCAGGTCGAGCCGGCCCTCGACGTGCATCCCCTGGGGAAAGGTGAGGCCGGTCTTCGGGTCCCCGATCCGGACCTGCTGCGGCGCGATGTAGACCTGGGGGTCGAGCGATACCGCGATTCCCTGCTCGCCGGCAAGGAGGGAGTAGTGCGTCATCGTCGTCAGGTCGGTGAGGTGCCATTCCTTGCCGCGCTCGGCGACGTGCAGCAGCACCTTGTCGCTGCTGGCCGGCAGCGACACCCGCCCCTGCTGGGCGAAGGCCGAGGAGATCGCCGCCAGGTCGCGGTTGTCGCAGGATTCGATCCGGCTGGCCGGCAGTTCGAACGCAGCCAGGCCCTTGATCCCGATCTGGTCCAGCGCGCCGGAGACGGCGGCGGGTATCGGGGCGCTGGGCGCCAGTGCTTTGACCACCTCTCCCAGGGTCAATTCGTTGACTGACCCGGCGAGCACGCTCTTGCCGGGATCGTTGGCGTCGAGGAAGATCGCCAAGGCGCCGTCGAACTTGGCGGCGGGGACGTCGAAGCTACCGGCGAAGCCGAGTGACGGCACACCCTCGAGGTCGATTCCGACGACCAGTGCGAGGTCGCTGATCGTCACCCCTTCGAAGCTGATGCTGCCCTTCATCGTGCCCTCGACCAGCACCCCGTTCGGCGACGCGCTGGCGGCGACGCCGAACAGCAGCGGTTCCCCCTCAACGGTCGCGGTGACCGTCGCGTCGAGGAAGGCGGCCGGTTCACCTTCCTGCATCAGGAGGCCGAGGTCGCCGGCGACCGCGACGCCGTCGACCTTCGTTTCGACCGCCAGCAGGAGCTTGGAGTCGGTGGCCGGGTCCGGCAGGCTGACGCCGAGCGTGACCGCGGCGGTGCCCTCGAGGTCGATTCCAAGCCAGCGCGCGAGCGCCTGCAGCGCGGGGCTGTTCGTCGCGCTCAGCCGCCCGTAGAGGTTGAGCCCGCGGACCAGTCCTTTCGCTTGTGATGGCAGCTTCAGCTGCGCGCCCTGGACGGCGGCGGCGCCGAAGCTCGCCATCGCCGGCAGCTGGAAGCCGGGCTGTTCGAGCGAGGAGACGACCAGCATCAGGTCGGTCAGCCCGACCAGCGACTCGAGCGCGCCCAGCGCCCCGAGCCCGGTCAGCGTCGAGGCCGGCTGCGCCAGCTCGAGCCCGACCGCGACCCCCGTCTTCCCTTCGTGGCGTTCGGCGGTGAATGCGGCCCATCCGAGTCCTTTGATCTCGGTCGCGGCCGTGAGGCGCTCGCCTTCGGCGCCGCTGTCGATCAGGACGTAGGCGTCGTCGAAGCTGAGGTCGAACTCGGTTGGCAGCGTGATGCCCGCCTCGTCCAGCAGCTCGATCAGGCGCGAGAGGCTCACCTCGGGCAGCTGCGCTCGCACCATCAGGTCGCCCGGCAGTTCGTACTGAGCTTCGACCGCGAGCTCTTCGTCCAGCATCAGCAGCCCGGACATCGACCCCTCGGCGTCCTCTTCCGCTTCCTTGGAGAGGTTGAGTTCGACGTCGGAGATCGTCACCTGGTGGGGGCCGAGGTCGAGCTCCCAGGGAGGTTCGTCGGCCATCGTCGCTTCCATCGACCACTCGCTGCCGGGTTTGACGTAGAGCGAGAGCTCGTCGATCGACAGCCCCGGCAGGTCCAGGTGCGGGGCGTGGTCGCGGGTCAGGTCCGAGGTCCCGACGGCCGCGGCCGATTCGTCCTCCGGCAACTGCGCGCGCAGCGCCAGGTCCGGCAGCTCGGTGCTGGCTTCGAGCGGCTGGCCGCCGATCTTGACGGTGCCGCCGACCAGCGCCGCCAGCTGGGCGTCGCCGCCGAACGGTTCGGTGACCAGGAACTGGACGTCCGAGACCTGCGCTTCGAGATCGGGCAGGAGCGGCCAGCTCGTGCCGGGGAAGCCGATCGTGAGCCCGAGCAACGAGACGGAGGTGGGCAAGAGACCGCCGTCGAACGAGATCACCATCTCGGTCACGGCCAGTTCCTCGATCGCCGCTACTGCCTGCCTGGCCCCGTCCGGCAGCTGTTCGCCGAACGATTGGTTCGGGGCGAGGCCGACGAGGCTCTCGAGATGGCGGAAGCCGGCGCCGGCGATCGCGGCGGAGATCGTCACCGCGCTCGCCCCCGGGGTCATGCTGCCGTCCAGCCGCGCCTTGATCCCGGCTTTCTCGAAGTCCAGGAGGCCGCTCAGGCCCTGCCGCGCCTGGTAGCTGCGGTTGCCTTCGGCCCATTCGCTCGACGGTGGGCTGTAGAAGTGGAGGCGGACTTCGCTCAGCGTCGCCTCGCCGAGCTGGAGATCGATGCCGAGGTCCGCCTGGGCGAGGATCCCCGGCACCGTCCAGCCGACGTCGTCCCACGGCGATTCGTCAGCCGGCAGCGGCGCCGGCGAGGCGCCCAGCAGCGGGTTGACACTGGCCTGCAGGGTGGCGGTGGTGGCGCCGCCGAGCGCCGCCTCGAGCAGCGCCGCGAACGGGTCCAGGTGCAGCTTGGCGACCAGGTTGAGGCCGGCGTCGAGCTTGGCGCCGGCGGGGTCGTGGCCGGCTTCCGAGCAAAAGACGAGGGCGGCTTCGGTCAGCGTCAGTTCGTCCAGTTCTTCGCGGGCGGCGCCTTCCCCGGTCGGGTCCGGGAAGCTGTCGCTGAAGGTCCATCCTTCCGGCAGCGTGAACCGGATCACGGCGTACGGATTGCCGGCGGCGTTGATCGAGAACTGCCCGTTGACCGCTGCGTTGGCGACCTTCGCGAAGCTGGTCTTGCCGGTGACCGAGATCAGGTTCGGGCTGGACCGCTTTTCGGCTTCGGCGATGACCAGAGGCGAGCCGTTGTTGAACGCGGTCAGGACCCGGTCGAGGCCGCTGCCCGGCAGGGTGGCGCCGGTGATCGTGAGCGAGTCGTCGCTGATCGCGAGGGCTGCATCGAGTGCCGCCATGTCCATAGCGGCGACCCTACCCTTTTAAAAAAGATCTTCTGTTTAGTTAGGGATTAGCCGACCGCGGCGCGGACGTCGGCGATCGCCTGCTCGGTGTCGCGGAAGTGGACCGCGTTGAAGCCGAGCGCTTCGGCCCCCTCGATGTTGGGAGCGAGGTCGTCGACGAAGAGGCAGGCCTCGGCCGGCAGCCCGAGCCGCTCCAGCGTGATCTCGTAGATCCGCGGTTCCGGCTTGCGGCAGCCGACGAAGGCGGAGTCGACGACCGTCTCGAAGATCTCGTCGACCGGCAGCATCGGGCGCCAGACCGGCTCCCACTCGCGCACGTTGTTAGTCAGCATCGCCATCCGCAGCCCGCTCTCCTTCAGCTCCCGCATCAGCTCGATCATCGGCGGGTTCGGCTCGAGGCTGCCGATGAAGAGCTCGCGGAAGCGGTGCAGGTGCGGTTCGTGGTCGAGCAGCGGCTCGAGCCCGGCGCCGAGCCGCTCGAGGAAGGCGGCCTCGGTGATCTCACCCCGCTCCATCGCGAACAGCGGGTTGCTGCCGTCCTCCTCGGTCACCGCCCGCAGCGCCGCGCCGAACGTTTTCGGCGGGACCCCGATCTCGTCCTGCAGGGCCATGAAGGCGTCCATCAGCGGCGTCGTCAGGACGCCGCCGAAGTCGGAGATGACCGCCTTGATCTGGGAGCTGTCCTCAGCCACCGGCGCGGGCGACCTCGTAGTGGCCGAGGCCCTCGCGGCCCTCGACCGACCAGCGGAAGAAGGCGATCTCGGCGTCGAGCCCCGCCCGCTTGACCGTGACCGAGCTGATCAGGGTGCCGGCGCCGCGCAACGGCCGCGCGTCCTCGGGCCCGGCCCAAAGCTCCAGCGTGGCCCGCCGCTGCACCCCGTCCTCGCCGTACTCGGTCGAGAGCAGCGCCTCGCCGAACTCGACCGGGCCGGCGTCGGGGTCGCAGAGGACGGCGACGACCTCCTCGTCTTCCTGGGCGCGGCCGCCGGCCGGCAGCGAGGAGGTCAGCGCCAGCAGGCCGCCGTCGGAGAAGACGATCCCGATCGACCGCCGCAGGATCGCCTGTCCGGAGTCCGCCATGAGGCGGGAGCCTATCCTTCGGCCGCTATGAGCAGCCCCGTCCAGATCCGCCTCGCCGATCCCGAGCGCGACGCCGCCGCCTGCGCGGCGATCTACGCCCCGAGCGTCGAGGACGGTGTCACCTCGTTCGAGGAACGCGCGCCGGACGCGGCCGAGATGGCGGCCCGAATCGCCAGGTACACGAGCACGCACCCATGGTTGGTGGCCGAGGACGGGGGAGAGGTGGTCGGCTACGCCTATGCGTGCCCGTTTCAGGAGCGACCCGCCTACCGCTGGAGCGCGAGCGTCTCCGTCTACGTCGCCGCCGACCGCGTCGGCCAAGGCCTCGGCCGGGCCCTCTACGGGGAGCTCCTCGATCGCCTGCGGCGCCAGGGCATCCGCAACGCCTGCGCCGGGATCACGCTGCCTAACCCGGCGAGCGTCGGCCTGCACGAGAGCCTCGGCTTCGAGCTCGTCGGGGTCAACCGCGAAGTGGGGTGGAAGCAGGGAGCCTGGCGCGACGTCGGTTGGTTCCAGCTCCAACTGACCCCGGCGCCCGCCGGCGACCCACCGGAGCCCCTGCCACCCGAGCCCGCCGCCCCACCCGGGTAGCATTCGTCCCATGCCTGACACCGAAACCCTCACCGAGGAAGACGTCTACGAAGCCCTCGAGGAAGTGATCGACCCCGAGCTCGGGCTCGACTTCGTCTCCCTCGGCCTCGTCTACGACGTCGAGATCGAGAAAGAGGACGTCTACGTCACCTTCACCCTGACGACCCCGGCCTGCCCGATCGGCCCCCAGGTCTCAGAACAGATGAAGGAGTTCGTCGGCGACCTCCCCGGCGTCACCTCCGTCCACCCGAAGATGGTCTTCGACCCCCCCTGGTCGCCGGAAATGATGACCGACGACGCCAAGTTCGCACTCGGCTTCTAGGCACGGATCCTGGGTCATAGGTAGTCATCTGGGGTCACTTTTGACCCAATCCCGCCACGGCGCCAGCGCGGCGATCAGGGCCGCATCGGCGAGTTAATTGGCCGCAACCGGTTTGGCGGCAAGCTCACAGACGCCGAAGAAGGCCCACAAATTCGTCGCGGACGATTTCAGGAGCGGGTTCTCGCGGACTGAGGGAAGGAGTAGCGGGCTCAGCCCTGCTTATGGGTCGATACCGCCGGTATCGCGTCATGGATCACTACGATCTTCATGCCCTTCACTCCTTCCCATCAGATCGCTGGCTCGCACCCTGTAGAGCGGCCTTTTGGACTGGCGCTATTCGAGCAGTTTCCCTGGTTTGACGCCGAGGGCTTTGGCGAGTTTCAAGAGCGTCGAGACCTGTGGGTCGCGCTGCCCTCGCTCGATCCGGCTGATCTCTCCGGCCTGGACGCCACTGCGTTCGGCGACCTGTTCCTGCGTCAGTTCCTTCTCGTTGCGGACCGCCCGCAGGTTCTCGCCGAGCTTGCCCACGGCCGGATCGTCCAGCAGAGCCGCTCAGATCACCATGTAAAATTTTACAAGTAGGCTGTCGTCGTTCCGCTCCCGAGGTCGCTAGGCCACAAGCGACCGAAAGGGCCGATCCCGGCATCCGAGGGCCGAGATCGACCCCAACGGAACTCTTCCTTCTAGGCGTTCTTCAGAACTTTGAGACTCACCTGAACAGGCGGGACTTTCATGACCTTCATTCGACTTCACCCCCTCCCCTGTCTGAGCCCGGCGCGAGCCGCCAGGGACGAGGGGGATGCTAAGAAGAAATCGAGTATCGGGCAGACGCTGAGTAGCCGGCGCGGCTCGTGGCGGCAGCCCGATTATGCTCGGTGATCACTGAGTGAGGAAAACAAATCGACCGAAGGAGGAGCCGGTGGCGAAGACCAAGACCGCCAGAGCAAGGCAACGGGACAAGGGCATCGAGGAAGTGGTCTCCTACGCCCTCGGCCACCGCATCCGGGTCTACGTCCTCACGATTCTCAACGAAGGCACCTATACCCCCGACGAGATCTCCCGGATCATCGACGAGCCCCTAAACACTGTTTCCCACCACATCAAGGAACTGCTCGAAGCTGGCTCGATCGAATTGGCCAAGACGGAACAGGTTCGCAACGCGACTCAGCACTACTACCGAGCGGTCGAGCAGCCCTTCTACACCGATGAGGACGTCGCCGCGATGACTCCGCAGCAGCGACAGGTGATCATCGGTCTCGTCATCCAGTGCATGACCGCTGAGGTCCTGGCTTCTTTCTGGGCAGGGAAGATGCACAGCGATCCTCGGATCCGCCTCGCGTGGCGCTGGTTCAACGTTGACGAGCAGGGACGCGAAGACATCGCCGACGAGCAGGAACGGCACTGGGAAAGGGTCAAGGAGATAGAGGCGGAGGCGACCAACCGTCGCGCGAGGTCGGGGGAGGAAGCTCGCTCGATCATCGTCGCCGATATGGGATTCGAACGTCAGCGCACTGGCCCGACTCCTCCGCGAGCAAATCCTGAGTAGCGAGCGCCGGTCGATTGACCGGCGCGTACCCATCTGGAACCTTTCACCACTCGACCGAGACAGACCGCCTCGCGAGTAGTCGCGCAGGGGCGGGCGGTCACCCGGCGGTCGGGGTGGCGGACGCTTCTCCGAACTGATGCTCGCCACCCTGACGACCGGGTCAGGTGAAATCAGTGACACAAACTTCCTCCGAGACCACCCCCACCACATGCCTCTCGCTCAGGGCCGAGCGGTTGGCGTGAAGGACGAGGAGGGGGACGAGCCGACCTTCGACTGGGCCGCGCTCGTCCCTCGCCTGGTCCACCCGCTCAAGGTCGAAATCATCGAAGCCCTGCTCTGGATCGATCAGCCGCTGTCTTCTGCCGACCTGATGAAAGTCTTCGAGGCTAGGCCCGGCAGCTTGTCCGTGGTCGCCTACCACGTGAAGGGGCTGGCCAAGGTGGGGGCGATCAAGGTCGTCCGACGGCGTCAGGTCCGCGGCGCCGAGGAGAAGTTCTACTTCTTCCCGTAGCGCCAATGGCGATCACGATCACAGCCAAGCAGCGCGATGCCCTCTACGAGGAGATCCTGACGCGCTTCAGTGGGATCGACGTGATCTACCGGGCCGCTCAAGACGGAGACCTCGAGAAGGCGCAGGAGCGGGGCCGCGAGTACGCCGACCTCCTGCTCCTGGTGCTGAACGACTTGGGCTGGGGAGACTCCACCGCCAGCTCCGATGACATCGAGTTGACTAGCGCGCCCAACGTGCTCCGGCGCAGTCTCAGCTATCTACTCGGCTCCGCAGCCGACCAGCTCGCCCTGGAAGAGCGGGAGCAAGCCAGGGGTCGAGCCGAGATGTCGGAGGTGCAGCTGATTGTTGATACCTGCATCGACGTACTGAAAGAGCTCGATGGTGAAACAGGTGAGCGGCGATAAACACTCGGACCGCCTAGGTGAAGTTGACCCTACGCGGAATTTCGTCCAAGAAGTGAGTATTGCCAGTTGGAAGTGAGGTGACAGTATCCGGCGGGCTCCGGTGGGAGCCGGATGCAGTATCCAACTACGACGGGGGAGTCTCGATGACCAGCAGCATCGTGGGGAAACGTGCGCTCGAAAGGTGGAAGGGGCGCGTAGTCGCTGGAGCGCTCATGCTGGCGCTGATCGTTCTCTTGTCGGCCTCGGATGCCCACGCTGCGAGCTCCCCGATCGCCTCCTACGCCTTCAACGAAGGCTCCGGAGAAGTCGCCGGAGACACCGCCGCCAACCACGACGCTGCTGTCGACGGCGCCAGCTGGGTGGAAGGCAAATACGGCAAAGCTCTGAGCTTCAACGGCGAAAGCAGCTGCGTCTCGGTCCCCAACAGCGTCGACCTGCAGCTCGCGGGCTCCTTCACCCTCGAGGCCTGGGTCAAGCCCTCGAACGCGACCCAGTGGGCCCCGGTCTTCTTCAAGGAAGCCGAAACCTTCTACAGCTACTCGCTCTTCTTCGGCGCCTTCGAAGCCGGCCACGTCCAGGGCTACGTCGCCGACGAACCCTGGGAATGGAGCGAAGTCGAATCGCCCGAAAAACTGGTCGCCAACACCTGGAGCCACATCGCCCTGACCTCCGACGGGACTACTCTGCGCCTCTACGTCAACGGCAAACTCGTCGATACCTCCTCCGCCAAAAGCGCGATGGAAAGCAGCGGGCCGCTGCAGATCGGCTGCTCGAAAACCTTTGGCGAGTACTACCAGGGCCTGATCGACGAGGTCCGGATCTACGACCGCAGCCTCAGCGGCGCCGAAGTCGAAGAAGACAAGGCGACGGCGATCGAAACCTCGGTCCCCGACGCTCCGACCGCCGCCTACGGCTTCGATGAAAGCGGCAGCGCCACGGTCCAGGATTCTGTCGGGAGCCACGACGGCAAAATCACGAGTCCCGACCCCTTCTGGGAACTCTGGACCGACGGCAAGTATGGCCACTCACTCGCCTTCAACGGCGAAGACACCTGCGTCGAAATACCCAACAGCGTCGACCTGCAGTTGAGCCAGGCGTTCACGGTCGAGGCCTGGGTCAACCCCGACCATGCCCAGGAATTCGCCCCGGTCTTCTTCAAGGAAGCCGAATCCTTCTACAGCTACTCGCTCTACCTCGGCGCCTTCGAATCGGGGCACCTCGAAGGCTTCCTCGCCGACGAACCCTGGGAATGGAGCGAAGTGCAGTCGCCGGAAGTGATGCCGGCGAAAACCTGGACGCACGTGGCGATGACTTCAGACGGCATCCACCTGCGCCTCTACGTCAACGGCAAACTCGTCGACTCCGGAAGCGCGAGGGCGGCGATGGAAAGCAACGGTCCGCTGCAGATCGGCTGCGCCAAGACCGCCGATCACAGCTTCAACGAGTACTTCGACGGCAAGATCGACGAGGTCCGCATCTACAACCGCTCTCTGAGCGCGGCGGAGCTCGCGACCGACGCCGCCACGTCGGTCGTGACGCACGCTCCAGCCGGTGCCAAGCTGACCTCGCCCAGTGACGGGACGCGCTCGGCTCGGCGCTTCAAGCTCGCCGCCTCGTGGACGAACACCGGGGTCAAGGGTGTGATCTTCCAGTACCTCTATCCCGGTAAAGGCTGGATCAACCTCCCCGCCGCCAAGGTCACCAACGCCAAGGGCGAAGCGGTCAAATGGCCCGTGGCCGTCAAAGCGGGGGCGCAGAAAAGCGAGCCGCTCTACTGGGACGCGCCGGATGAAGAAAAATTCCCGGCCACGGTCGTCGGCTTTCAGATGCGCGCCGTCCTCACCGCCGCCACCGGGGGCGGAGGCTTCACCGATCCGGCCGAAGTCGTCCTCAACCGCAACCTCGGCGGCCCGAAAGACGCGGTCGCCAATGTCGGCCCCGGCAGCGTCGACCTTCTGACCGGGAACCTCTCCGTCGGGCGGACCGACGCGGCGATCTCCGGGTTCAGTGCTCTCGAATTCGCCCGCAGCTTCAACTCGCGCGAACCGAAAGCCGAAGAAAAAGGGCCGCTCGGCCCGGGCTGGATTCCCGGCGCCCCGGTCGAATCCGCCGGCGAATCGGCCTGGGTGTCGGTCAAGGAAGTCGAAGAAACCGAATTCTTCGAAGAAGAAAACGAAGAAGGGGAAATCGAAACCGTCCCCTACACCTACCGATACGCGCTCGTCACCGGCCTCGAAGGAGTCGAAGTCCCGTTTGAAATCGACGGCTCTGGCAACTACGTGACGCCGCCGGACCTGACTGGCTGGAGCCTGGTGCGCCTGAACGGCAACGAAGTGGCGCTGACCGAATCCGGAGGCACCCGAACCGTCTTCTACAACGGCGGCGCAGGCTCCGAATACCTGCCGAAATCGGTGACCGAAATCGGCTCGGGCAACTCGACCAGCATGGTCTATGAATTCAAAGGCTCAAAACGCCTGCTGACGATGATCCTCGCCCCGGCGCCGAAAGTCAGCTGCAACTCCTCGAACGCGACGACGACCCCCGGCTGTCGCTCCCTGGTCCTCAACTACGAAACGAAAGCCGAATGGGGCGGAGAACAGCGCCTCGCCTCGATCAAGTACTACGCGGGGACGAGCTCGACGACCATGGGCAACTGGGAAGTCGCCAAGTACGAATACAACGGCGCTGGGCGGCTCGTCGCCGAGTGGGACCCTCGGATCAGTCCTGCTCTGAAAGAGACCTACTCCTACGACACCGATGGCCGCCTGCAGACGATCACGCCGCCGGGACAGGAACCCTGGACGATGGAATACGGCACGGCCGCTAGCGACTTCAGCGGCAAGCGGCTGCTGCGGGTAAAACGGGCGAGCCTCCTCGCCAGCCCGAACAACGTGGCGCAGACGACGATCGCCTATGGGGTGCCGGTCAGCGGCGAAGGCGCGCCCTATGACATGAGCCCGGCGACGGTCGGGAAATGGGGCCAGGAAGACGCCCCGTTTGACGCCGTAGCGATCTTCCCGCCCGACCAGATCCCCTCGAGCCCGCCGTCGAGCTACTCCCACGCGACGGTCTACTACCTCGACGCCGAAGGCTACGGCGTCAACGTGGCGAGCCCGTCGGGGGCCGGCACCTCCGCGCCCTCGATCACGACCAGCGAAACCGATGAATTCGGCAACGTCACCCGCGAACTCAGCGCCCAGAACCGACTGCGCGCCCTCGCCGCGGAATCGACCTCAGTCGCCAAGTCCCACGAACTGGAGACCAAGCGCAGCTTCAGCGCCGACGGCACCCAAATGGAAGAGGAATGGGGGCCGATGCATCAGGTGCGGATCTCCGAAGGCGCGGAAGCGGGGACGACGAAGCAGGCGCGTTTCCATCGCGTCGTCAACTACGACGAAGGCGCCCCGGCGCCGCCGGCCGGTTACCCGATGCCCCACGCGCCGACCAAGGAAACGACCAACGCACAGGACGCGAAAGGCAATCTCTTCGACCAGCGCGTGAGCGAAACCCACTACAACTGGACCTTGCGCAAGCCGACGGAAACGATCGTCGACCCCTCCGGCCTGAACATCCGCACGGTCACCGTCTACGACAGCGCCACCGGTCTGCCGGTCGAAAGCCGCCAGCCTTCGAGCTCCGGCGCCAAAAGCGCTGGGACGACGAAGACGATCTACTACACGCCGGTCCCCGCGACCGAAAAAGACTGCGAAGGGTCGAGCTTCGCTATCTACGCGGGCCTGCCCTGCAAGGTCCTGCCGGGCGCTCAGGCGAGCGGCTCGGGACGACCTGAACTCCTGGTCCGTACCTTCAAGTCCTATGACGTTTTCGGTGGGCCACTTGAAGTCCTCGAAAGCCCGAAAGGCGGCACGACGAACGTCCGCAAAACGGTCTCCACCTACGACACCGCCGGCCGTCCGCTGACTCAAAAGATCGAAGGCGCCGGCACCGAACCCCCAAAGACCGAAATGCTTTACAGCTCCACCACCGGCCTGCCGACGACGCAGCGCTTCAAATGCGAAACGAGCTGCACCGGGTTCGACGACCAGGCGACGACCACGACCTACGACGCTCTCGGCCGGGTCACGAAATACGAAGACGCCGACGGGGGCAAAGCGGAAACGACCTACGACCTCGACGGCCGCCCGGTCGCGGTCTCCGACAACAAGGGCTCGCAAACGATGAGCTATGACACTACCTCGGGCCTGCCGGTCAAACTCGAAGACTCCGCAGCCGGCACCTTCACCGCCGCCTACGACGCCGACGGCAACATGACGGAACGGGCCCTGCCCAACGGCTTGACCGCGAAAACCACCTACAACGAGGCCGGCGAATCGACCCATCTCACCTACACCAAGGCCTCGAGTTGCGGGACGAGCTGCACCTGGTTCGACGAAGGGATCGAACGCTCAATCTACGGCCAGGACCTCTCCCAGACGGGAACGCTCGCCAGCTACCTCTACACCTACGACAAAGCCGGCCGCCTCGAAAAGGCCGCCGAAACCCCAACCGGCGGCGGCTGCATGACCCGTTCCTACAGCTTCGACCCCGACTCCAACCGGCTCTCGCTCACTCCCCGCAGTCCCGGCGTCGGCGGTGTCTGCAACTGGTCAGGCGGCACGACCCAGACCTACAAATACGACGCCGCCGATCGGCTCGAAGGCCCGACCTACGACAGCTGGGGCCGGATCACCAGCCTGCCGGCCGAATTCGCCGGCGGCAAAGCGCTGACGACCAAATACTTCTCGACCGACATGGTCGCCGAACAGGTCCAGAACGGAGTCACGAACACGTTCCAGCTCGACGGCGCTCTGCGCCAGCGCCAGCGGGTCCAGGCCGGCGGGATCGAAGGCGTCGAAGTCTTCCACTATGACGGGGGATCAGACACCCCGGCATGGACGCAGTTGGGCTCGACCTGGACCCGGAGCATCACCGGGATTGGGGGCGAACTCTGTGGGGTTCAGGAAAGCAGCTCGGGAACCACGCTGCGGGTCACCAACCTCCACGGGGACGTTGTTGCCAAGGCCAGCCTGATCCCGGCCGAAACGAAACTCCTTGTGACTTACCGCTTCGATGAGTTCGGCAACCCGGTCGGGGGAACCGCCGCCGGGCGGTTCGGATGGTTCGGCGGCAAGCAGCGACGAACTGAACTTGCATCAGGGGTGATCCAGATGGGGGCTCGCAGCTACGTTCCAGCAATCGGACGCTTCCTTTCTCTGGACCCCATTCCCGGCGGCTCCGCAAGCGTTTATGACTACGCGAATGCTGACCCAGTCAACGGCCTGGATCTTGGTGGCACTGCGCGGCGGAAGGCCGCTACGTACAGAGCTTCCCGTCAGGCTGCCGCAAGGAGGCGTATTGAACTTCCTAGCTTCCCTTCGTTTGCAGGTCCCTGCGCCTTCTTCGTGCATGCGGTAGACAGATCTTTGGGAGGAGTTCATACGGTCTCCGCTGGAGTTACGCCTAGCTGTGGAGGTTTGATTGTGTCGGTGAAGATCTCATTCAAAGTAAAAACTAAGGAACAGTACGGTAATCCTCCGGCCACCTACAATGGCATAAGGTCCGGCGTTCCAATGACCTACGTGGGTTTTTACCTTGCAGCAGACGGGAACTTCCGTCCCGTTCAGTTCTGCTTTAAGGTTGCCTGGCACGAAGAAGGAGACAAGAAACAGGCTCGCACCTGTACTCCTATGGCCTCTGCGTTTCCGGTGTAGACCGGGTAAAATCTCGAACTGGGATACGGAGAATGGGAATGATGATGACCAAGCGAGGGAATCTCATCGCAATTGGCGCGCTGCTGATGCTCGGCGCGATATTTGCCGCTCTGACCGTTATAGGCAGTGAGGCCGATGGCCGCGCAAGACCCCAGCATGTTGTTCAAGTCGACCATGAGCTAGGTTCATGCAAGGTCGGTGATCGCGCTAGTCTTCGAGCCCCTAGGGCCTCCAGTCGACGTTCAGCAGTCTGGGTGTTGGCCTGCGGCAAATCTCACTCCCAAGGGGAGTTTCAGATTGTCGGCTACGCTGCGGGCGAAGGCGTTTGCGTTTCCATAGACAGCTTGAGATGGATGGACACCCACGGGGGTCTTTGCAAACCCGCGTCTGTTCCATGGCTAGAGTTGTGTCCAAGGTCGGCATATGGTTGCGTTATCTCTGCTTCCGCTCCTCACGGGTTCACGGAGCTAACTGGAGTCCTTGGCGGTTCCGTCCGTGGAGTACGCGTTCGTCCTGTCCGGAAAGTGTCCACCGACGATGTCGCTGTTGCGCAGGTGCATGATGGCCTGCTGACGCGCTTGCATCAGTCTGAACCCTTTGGCTATTTCGTTGCATTCATACGCGGGTGTGTCGATCCGGCGAATGTGCGGATCGAAGTCTTCGATGGAACAGGCGTGCTACTGGATGCACTACGGCGGTTTCACCAGCCCGGCTTTCGGTGCCCTGACGCCAATTAGAGACCACCTCTCAGCCCGCAGCGAAAGGCTTGTTCAACAGCGCCGTCGAAAAGAGCCACCACGCGATCGCAGGGGTTGTCGGCAGCCAGACGGAAATGCCGTGTGAAGAAGGAGCACGGGAGGCCGGCCTTGCGAGTGGTGCGCTCCGCGTTGGGGCTCAAAGTGATGGGTCAGTTTGATTCAGGGCCGCGCTGACGGCGGTCGCGCTGCGCCAGATACTCGGCATGCTCCCCTTGGAAGACCTCCCAGAGGATGGTCCCTGCCCAGATGCCGAGAATGCCCAGGAACACCAGCTGCGGACCGAAAGAGAACAAGACAGCCAGAAGGATGAAAGCGGCGAACGGGATCAGCGTGCGTAAGAGCCACTTTCGGGATTCTGGAGAGTCGGTCGCGAAATAGACCAGCATCCCCCCCGAGGCCACCGGCAGCACGATCCCGTGCAAGTCCTCGGGAAGGGGAGCGAAGGCCGCGACGAGCAGCAACCCGAGCGAAATGGTCCGGAGCCACCACCTCCAATTGTTCAGGCGCCGCTTGCCCATCCTCGAGACGGAGCCTAACCGTCCGCGCCGTCCGGTTCAAATTGACCCACCACGCGCTTGCCGGCTAGAAGCCTTCCCAGCTTTTGTCCCGGTACAGAAGCTGACCGGCGGCGCTGAAAGTGGCGATCCCCGTGGCGAACCCTTCGGGCGGGTAGTAGTCCACGAAATAGCGGACGTTTCGCAGCCAGACGACCTTCCGAACGAGGCGCGGTGGTGGCGATTTGGGCCGAATGATCAGGTGCGTGTTGTTGCTGAGGGTAACCAGGACTTTCGCGACTTCACCGTTGACGAAGCCGGCGAAGGTTCGGTAGCTGCCGTCTTCTAGAAGGAGATCGAAAGCGCTTGGCTCGTTATGTCCGCGCCCGAAATGTCCACCCGCGGGGATTCCGCTGCTCGAGCCCCAGTTCGTCCCGCCTTCGATTTCGAAATCCATGCCGAATAGCCATTCGCGACAGTTGTTGCCGTTGTTCCCGATCGATCCGTCGACGGTCCAATTCCAACCGTTGGGGCTGGTGCCGGTTGCGATACGGACGCTGTGCCTTTTAATGCAGCCGGCTGCAGCGGTGGAAGAAAATGCCAGCGCTGCAGTGAAGATGAGGATTGGTATCGCCCCCCGACGCATTCTCGGCATGTTATCCACTGATGGACCACAGGGAACCCTGTACCGATAGTCTGGGGGTATGCGTACGGCAGGGTGCGTTCTCTTGGGCGTGTTCGCGATTGGTAGCTGTCTGCTCGGGACCGAGTTGGAATTCGCGATGTCCCGCGGACGCGATGAAGGGGTCAGGCCAAAGGTCATCACCGACGGACGACTGCGTCCTGGTCATCTCGAGAGCATCCGGCTCCTTGGGTTTCCGGGCAAAGGCGTGGCTCACGTCTCCTTCTTCCCAACCGCGATCTGCGAAGACGAATGCGTCGCCAGGACTGGCGGGGCGGGGCGGACCGACGCGCGGGGCGCAGCCAGGTTCTGGGTCCGGGTTCCGGGGACGTTCATCGACCAGAGGCGCCACTCCGTCTATTTCCGTAATGGGGAACGGATCGACGTCGAGGTGACCTGGGACGGCAAGAACCGCAGTTTTGCCGTCGGTTCCGCTGATCCGGACCCCATCATTGTCCGCTCCCATGGGTCGCACCATGGCTGAGCGACGCGGGCTCCGCTGTGCGTTTAGTAGTCGCTTGGCGCCATTGGGCGTGTTCTTGACGCTGGCTTGCGCCGCTGCTCTCTTGCCCGCGCCGGCATTGGGTTCCGCGACTGCGACGGACCGAGTCTTGGACGAAAGACCGCTGCCGGTTCCGGGCGCGTTTCGGCTTCCCGCCAGCAATGGCTACACGCTGTACGTGGCAGGAGTACCACCGCATGCCAAGCGCCCGGGAAAGGTTTTGATCTTCGTGTATGCGAAGGGAAAGAGGGTCACCTATTCGGCCCCTGCGACGGTGACGGAAGCGTCGATCCAGTCGGACTTGGGAGAGCTCGGCGAAATCTCCGTGACTTTCCAGCGCTCCAACCGTGCCGCCATCTTTTCGTGCGGAAAAAGAAAGATTTCTTTCGACTCTGGGGAGTACGAGGGGAGGATCGAGTTTCACGGCGAGGAGGGATACACGAGCGTAGAAGCGACGACCGCACCCGGGAACTTCGACTTCTGGGGCGCAGGCTTCTGTGAAGGCTCTTGGGAAAGCGGCGGTTCGCCTGAACATGCACGAGGTGCCGAACTCTTCGTCCGGAACCCTGGCCTGGGTCCAGAGTTGAGCGTGCGCAAGAGCCGGCCGGGCGCCGCTGTCCTGATCCTCGCCTGGGATAGCGAATTCACGAATGGCATCCTGATCGAACGGGAGATCGGCTTGTGGATGCCCGGCTCTGACTTCACCTTCGACCGGCGCCTGCGAACCGCTACGGTCCGACCGCCGGCTCCTTTCGCCGGCAGCGCACAGTTTGATCTCACCAAGAAGGCCGGTCAGCGGTGGAGTGGCGATCTCATGGTCGATTTGCCAGGACGCATGGGCGTCCCTCTCACCGGCCCGTTATTGCGCGCAACCCTCGTCCCGAGTGAATAGGCGTCGAGTCCTATGAGACAAACCGCGATGATGCTGTCGTGCGCAGCTGCGGTCCTGGCAATTCTCGCTGGCCCCGGGGATGCGATGTCAGCGCAGGAAGGCCCAGGAGCGAAAGCAAAGCTTGGTGCGGGCCGCGTCGGACCCTTCAAGTGGTCTGTGCTGGCGTTCGCGGCTCATGGACCCGCACCGTCTCACGCGCCGTGCCTTCAGCTCAAGGTCCACGAAGTGCATCCGGAACCGCTTGAAATTGGCCTCGGGGAAGTCGCATGTGGCCCGGTGCGGCCCGGCCTGATACCGCCATTCTTGAATATCGAGGTCGTTGATGAGCTGAAGCAGCCCCCGGTCACTTTCGCGGTCATGGCATTCCCCGCGAATGTCGCCAGTGTGTCCCTGTTTTTCAGGGGATCGATCCGAGACAGGGTGCAGCCCTTGAAGCTGCTCTCGCGGTCAAAGGCAAGAAAGACCGGATTGGCCCGCTTTCGCTATTTCAGCCTGGCGTTTTCAGGACGCTCTTGCATCTCGCGATTCGTCACGCATCTTCGATCCGGCGCGGTGCTCGACCCTGGTGAACCCATTAGCTGCGGCTTCCACACGAAGACCGAGCACTCCGCGGACGCCCAGTTCGCGCCCGGCTTCTAGGTATCAATTCGCTCAGCGGGCGACGCCGCAGGTTTGAAGCGCCGCTGGGACCGCGGCCTTGATGCCGTTGACGAAGGCCGCTTCGCCTGCAGCGAGAAACTTTCCATTTGCGCAGCGGAAGGTTGCCACGCTGCGCTGTCTGCCCTTGAATCCGTACCGGCGGTCAATGCGCAGCGTGAGCGACTCGGTCAGGCCGTGTCCGTCCGCGATCTTCGGCATCGGGATGAGGACTTCGGTGCCGTAGCGTCCTGCGTTGATCCGCCTGAGCTTGACCGGGACGAAGACCGGCGCCGGGATTGGGATTGGGACCATGAAGTAGGCCCAAAAGCGCGTGACGCCACCCTGGGTACCGGCGTTGTAGAAGGGCAACTCCGTCTGAAGCCGCAGTGGTTTGCCTTCGGGGTAGACCAGATAGAGGTCGATTTCTCCGATGCCGACGAGTGCTGGCCGGCAGCGCTGGGTGACCGGATTCCCTAGCTCGATCTGCAGGCGCGGATCGCAGGTGGGAAGACCGGGCGTCGACAGCTCGAGGTGGCGGTCGAGCAGAAGCCGCAGCCGGTCGAGTGCGGGCGGGAATCCGGCGCCTTCGGGGACAACGAACTGTGATCGCAGGCTGAGGTCGATCTGGGAGGTCTTGGTCTTCGACAACGTTCGCGGCGAGACCGAAGGCTCAAGGGTCAGGGTTGGCTGCTGCCCACCGACCACGACGGGCGGTCTCTGTTCAGCGCCCGCGACGCCAGCCAGCGCCAGTAGCGCCCCCAGGGCTGCCAGCAACATCGGCAGTCGGTGTCCCCGCCCATTCCCGAACATTCCGCATCTAGAGCCTAGCGGCGGTTGTGCGCGTCGCTAGTGCGGTTCCGGTGATCCACAATGGCGCTTCTGGGGTACCGATGAAAGCTGGTGATGCGGGGGATTTAGAACGGATGTACAAGAATCGGTCGGTGGTGTCCTGGAGCGGGGCACCCACTCGCTTTGAGTGCATCTGCGCGGTACGCTAGATCCCGAGTTCAATGAGGCGACTTCGATCTGCATATACGGCCTTCTTGGTCGGAGGGCTTCTTGTTTTGGCAGCCTGGTCCTTGATCGACGGCGAACTGCTCAAGGGTGCGGTGTTCGCCATGTCGTCACTCGTGTTTTTTGCGTGGGGCGGAGAGATACGCCAAGGTCGGCGGCGCAGCAGTTGAGCCGTCGCAGCAACTGATTCGTCCCCACCGGGTGAACACATGAGTGGTGGCTTCGCCACCAAGGCTTCAGCCGACTAGCGTCAGTCCTCGTCGATGCGCGGGAGCTCGCGGCTGGCGCCGTTGCCGTTGGTCGGGACCTCTTCGGCGGTGACGTCGTAGTCGTAGTGGCGGCTGGGGCCGCCGCTCGGGCCTGAGCCGTCGTTCCCGAATGGGCCGGCGCCGGAGGCGCCGGCGCCCATGCCCACCACGGTGAAGCGGCCGATCGTGAAGCGCTTCAGGACCGCCCTTGCGATCGCCCTCGTCGGCGGGATCAGGAGGAAGAGGCCGACGATGTCGGTGAGGAAGCCGGGGGCCAGAAGCAGGGTGCCGCCGATCACGATCAGGAGGCCGTCGGCGACCTCCTTGCCGGGGAAGCGACGTTCCGCCAAGGCTTCGTTGAAGCGGCGCCAGGCGCCGCGGCCCTGGTGTTTGAGCAGGAAGGAGCCGAGGAGCGCGTCGAGCAGCAGGAGGGCCAGCGTCGGCCAGACGCCGATCGCTTCGCCGACCTGGATGATCACGTAGAGCTCCGCGATCGGCACGACTATGAAAAGGGCTACGAGGAAGAACATCCTCTAAAGGGTAGAGAGCGGCGCTTGCCGCGCCTTACGCCGCCGCGGTCGTCGCGCTCGCCGCCGCCTCGAGCTCGCTCAGCGAGTCGTTCAGGCCCGCGACCAGGAGTTCGATGTCCTCCATCGAGTCGTAGTCGGCCAAGAGGCCGAAGCCGACCTTGCCGTTGTAGCTCATGATCGCCACCGCCAGGGTGTGGTTCTCGGGCAGGAAGGCGACCGGGAAGACCTCTTCCAGCTCCCGGCCCAGCACGTAGAGGGGGATCTGGGGGCCCGGGACGTTGGTGACGATCATGTTGAAGAGGCGGGTCGAGAAGTTGATCCGCGAGGCCTGGGCCAGCAGCGTCGGCGGCGCGAAGTCGTTGAAGCGGGAGATCACTTCGGCGCCGAGCGCTTGTTTGGAGCGCTTCAGGTCCTCCATCGCGTCGCTGATCACGTGCAGCCGCCGCACCGGGTCCTCGACGTAGACCGGCAGCGGCCCGCGCATCAGCGCGATCCGGTTGCCGAGGTTGCCGCGCTCGTCCTCGGCCCGGATCGAGACCGGGACCAGCGCCCTCAGCTCCAGCCCCTCGGTGCGGATGCTGCGGCTGTGCAGCCAGTCGCGAACCGCGCCGGTGACGACGGCGAGGACGACGTCGTTGACCGTCCCCCCGAGCGCGTCCTTGATCTTCTTGAAGGTCGCCAGCTCCGAGCGCGCCCAGACGTAGCGGCGGTGCGGCCCGATGCCCTGGTTCAGCGGCACGTCCGGCGCCGGGTCGGCGAAGGCGCTGACGATCTCGCTCAGCCCCTCAAGCGCCTCGACCGCCTTGCGCGCCGCCCCCTCGGGGTGGCGCACCGCGCCGACTGCGCGCTCGGCCAGCTTCACCGGCGCCGCCGCCAGGTCGCTGAAACCGCGGGCGACCAGCTCGGTCGTGCCCGGTTCGGGCTGCGGCACCCAGTCGTCGCTGACCGCCGCCGGCTCCGGCACCGGCTCGAAGTCGAACAGCACCGTGCCGATGTCGACGCCGGAGATGCCGTCGACCATCGCGTGGTGGGTCTTGGTCAGGATCGCGAAGCGGTCGCGTTCCAGGCCCTGCACCAGCCAAAGCTCCCAGAGCGGCTTCGAGCGGTCGAGCTGCTGGGAGAAGACGCGCCCGGTCAGCCGTTTCAGCTGCGCCTCGCCGCCCGGCTCGGGCAGAGCGGTGTGGCGGATGTGGTAGCTGAGGTTGAAGTTGACGTCGTCCGCCCACAGCGGCCGGCCCGCCTCCAGCGGCGGCACCACCAGCTTCTGGCGGAAGCGCGGGACCTGGCTCAGGCGGCCACGAACGTGCTCGACCAGGTCGACGTATTTCGGCGGCGGACCCTCGAAGATCAGGATCGCGCCGACGTGCATGTGGGCGTTCGCTTTCTCGTTCGTCAGGAACGAGGCGTCGACAGCCGTCAGCCTGTCCAGGTGTCGTCCCTCGGTACTCATCCCCCGCAAGGCTAGCCGGATACCCTGCATCGATGGCCCAAAACGCAATCGCCGCACCCAAGCGTGTATTGCTCGCCGCCCCGCGCGGCTACTGCGCCGGCGTCGACCGCGCCGTGCAGACGGTCGAGCGCGCCCTCGAGCTGCACGGCGCCCCCGTCTACGTGCGCAAGGAGATCGTCCACAACAAGCACGTGGTCGAGGAGCTGGCCAAGCGCGGCGCGATCTTCGTCGAGGAGGAGAGGGAGGTGCCGGAGGGCGCGATCGTCGTCTTCTCCGCCCACGGCGTCGCCCCTGCGGTGCACGAGAACGCCGCCGCCCGCAACCTGCAGACGATCGACGCGACCTGCCCGCTGGTGACCAAGGTCCACGTCTCCGCCCGCCGCTTCGCCGCCGAGGGCTACACGATCGTGATGATCGGCCACGACGGCCACGAGGAGGTGGAAGGGACGACCGGCGAGGCGCCGGACTCGATCGTCCTGATCGAAACCGCCGACGAGGTCGCCTCGCTCGAGGTCCCGGACCCGAACAAAGTCGCCTTCATCACCCAGACGACGCTCTCGGTCGACGAGACCGCCGAGGTGATCGCCGCCCTGCGGTCCAAGTTCCCGGCGATCGTCAGCTCCAAGTCGGACGACATCTGTTACGCGACGACCAACCGCCAGATCGCGGTCAAGCAGTTGGCCCGCGAGTGCGACCTGGTCCTGGTGATCGGTTCGACCAACTCCTCCAACTCCAACCGCCTGGTCGAGGTCGCGCGCGAACACGGCTCCGACTCGCACCTGATCGACAACCACACCCAGGTCGAGGAGCAGTGGCTGGAGGGAGTCGAGACGGTTGGCATCACCTCCGGCGCCAGCGCCCCCGAGGAGCTGGTCGAGAGCCTCGTCGCCTTCTTCCGCGAGCGCGGCGCCGACGACGTCTCCGAGCTGCGCACCGTCCACGAGGACGTCCGCTTCATGCTGCCGAAGGAGATTCGGCAGGAGCTCGCCGCGCGGGCCTGACCCCAGCCCGACCCGCGCGGCTCCCGCTCACTGCGTCAGCCCCGGCGGCTACCCCCAGTCCGGCCGGGCGACGATTCCGAAGTCGAAGTCGGTGACCGCCCGTTCCTTGTCGGCGACCTCGCCGCCGTTGGTCTGCGAGCCGTCCGCGGCGCTGGTGTTGCCCTCGCGGGTCTTCACCATCGTGTCGCCGGGCTTGACCGCCTCGCGCACGGTGACGACGTGCTCGGCGCCCCACAGCGCCCCGACGTCGCCCGGCTGCGCGTTGTGGACGGAGACCGCCGTCATTCCGTTGGTCCCCGCCCGCGCGTCGGCGGTGATGTTGCCGGCGTAGCCGAGCCGCGACCAGGTCGGGATCTTGGCGCCGCCGAGGTTGACGACGATCCAGGCCGCGCAGCACCCGCACCACGGAACCGGGCTGGTGTAGCCGGTGAACTTGATCATCTCCTCGACCTTCGGGCCCCAGTTCGATTCCGGCGGGCTCTCGTGTACGCCGACCAGGTTGTCCGACTTCTTGATCGCCTCCTCGCCGGCGGACTTCGAGTACTTCTTGCGCAGCTGTTTGCGGTAGTCCTCGCGTTTCTCGCCGGCGGCGACCTCGTCTTTGGTCCGGTCGCGCCCGCCGCGAATCAGCTTCTGGGTGTCTTCGGAGACGGTGTGCTGTTTCAGCTTGTCCTGCGCCTCGCCGACAACGCCCTGGCAGAGGGCGACCTGCTCGGCGGCGTCCAGCGACTGCGGCCCGAGTTCGCCGTCGACCATGACCTGGCGGTCGATTTTGAAGTGGTCGAACTGCTTGTTGATGCTGCCCTGCAGCGCCTCGACGTCCTCGCCTCTGGTGATCGGCGACGTCAGGTGCAGCGAGCGATGAACGGATTTGTCGCTGTCCTTCTTCAGCCCGTGCGGTGCCATCCGGATCTCTCCCCTCGTGTGTGGTGTCCCTATCGAAAAGGATTTCTAAACCAATCGGGATACCTGGCTGTAGAGACTCGGATGTGTCTGAGGCGCGGGCCTCAGGGCACGCCGGCGGCGAAGCTGACCGACCAGACCCGCAGGCCGTCGCTCGGCCGCACCACGAGGCTGTGGGCCTCGTGATGGGGGTGCTCGACGATCTGCCGCAGCCCCGGGACGGGGCCGACCGCGATCGGGTCGAGCCACTCGCCGTCGATCTCGGCCTCGATCCGGCCCTCGCCCTCGACGGAGACGAAGACGCCGCCCGCCTGGTAGTCGAGGGCGATAGCCTCGCCGGCCACCCAGGGTTCCTGCCAGGAGCCGCCGGGGAAGTACTCGGGAGTGGGGGCGATCACCCGCGCGCCGGGGACGTCGGTTTCGCGCAGCGCCGCCATCGGCGCCGGCAGCTCGCGCAGGGCGTCGATCTCGCGCAGCTCCTCCTGGATCGCCTCCTCGGTGGCGCGGTAGTCGCCCTCGCCGAAGTGGGCCCAGGTGAGGGCGCCGCCGAGGCTCCAGAGGAAGAGGCTGGGCCAGCCCTCGCAGCCGTAGGCGGCCCAGAGCTCGTGCTCGGCGTCGATCACGACCGGGAACTCGACCTCCAGAGCCGCCAGCCCGGCTGAGACCGCCGCCGGGTCGGCGGCGAACGGGAAGCGCGGCGCCTGGACCCCGATCACGCTCAGCCCCGCCTCGCGGTAGCGGCGCGCCCACTCGTTCAGGTAGGGGAGGGTGCGGACGCTGTTGAGCTGGGCGAATTCGATGAAGTGGACGAGCGCCGGGCCGCCCGCGGTCAGTGCCGGCATCGACTCCGGTTCCCGGCCGACCCAGGCGAGGCCGGCGGGCAGGTCGGGAGCGGCGATGTTGTCGCGGCCGGGGCGCACGCCCGGACGTTATCCTGGGCGGCCGTGCTTCAGCTTGGAGCCTTCTTCCTGCCGGCCGTACCGTTGCTGGCCCTTCTGGTGGCGCTGCTGCTCGGTCGCTACCCGGGCCACAGGGCGATCGTCCGGCTCTCGGAGCGGATCGCCGCTCGCCGCCGCCGTCCGCTCGCCGCCCCGGCGCAGCCGCCGCGACGGCCGCCGCTGCGCTTCGCCCACGGCGGGTTGCTGCTCGCCTTCGGCCTCTCGGGCCGGGCGCCTCCCGCCTAGGCGTTCCCCGGATATCCATGCGCGCGACCGCCGCCCCACGGTGCGGCGCGAGCCGACCGGCCTTCGCCGGCGCGGCCTGACGTTCGCGCGCGCCCGACTCGAGAGGAGTTCCACCTTCAATGAAACAAGCAAGGAAGTTCCTGCTGCCGCTGGCTGTGCTCGCGGCGGCGATCGGTCTCGTCGCCTGTGGCGGCGGCAGCGACAACAGCGACGAAGAAGCCGTCGCCGGCGCGTTCGAAGTTCTTCCCGGCGCCCCGCCGGACTACGCGAAGGTCTCCGGCGACGCCGAGCTGACCCGCGCCGACGGCGGCACGACGGCCGAAATCGAATTGAGCGGCCTGGCGCCGAACACCGCCTATGTCGCCCATCTCCACACCGGCGGCTGCGACCAGCCCGACGCCGGCGGCCCGCACTTCCAGTTCGAAAAGGGCGGCTCCGAAGAGCCGCCGAACGAGATCCACTTCGAGTTCGAATCGGACGCCAAGGGCGAAGGCAGCGCCAAGGCGACCGCCGACCAGGAAGTCCCCGCCGGTGAAGCCGGCTCGATCGTCCTCCACCTCGCCGACGATCACGGCACCGCGATGGCCGCGAGCCACGCCGAGTTCGCCTCGCTGTTCGTCCACGAAGGCGAGGACCACGAGGAAGGCGACGACCACGGCGACGACGGCGCCGGTCACGATCAGGGCGACGACCACGGCGGCGAACAGGATGCGCACTCCGACAAGATCGCCTGCGCCGAACTCGAAGGCGGCGGCGGCACCGCCGCGGTGCCGACGATCGTCGTCCGCAACGGCGAACCGGTCGGCGGCATCAAGCAGCTCGAATACAGCGCCGGCGAACAGATCCGGTTCAAAGTCTCCTCCGACGAAAAGGAAGAGATCCACGTCCACGGCTACGACCTGATGCAGGACGTGCCCGCCGGCGGCACCGTCGAATTTGACTTCCCGGCCGACATCGAAGGCATCTTCGAGGCCGAGCTCGAGGGCCAGGGAGTGCAGATCCTCGAACTGACGGTGAATCCGTGAGCTGGCTGCCGTTCGCGCACGCGCTCGTAGCCAGGCAGGACCTCCCGGTCCCTGCCTGGCTCTTCGCCTGGGGGGCGTCGATCGTCCTGATCGTCTCCTTCTTCGCGCTGGCGGCAGCCTGGCGCAAGCCTCGTTTCGAGCGGGAGCGTTGGCGCCCGCTCGGGGCGGGGCTCTCGCGCGCCCTCCTCTCGCCGCCGACCCAGGTCGTCTGCGGCGCGATCGGCGTCTTCCTGCTCGGGGTCGCGATCTACTCGGGCCTGCGCGGGACCGAAGCCCCCGATCGCAACTTCGCCCTCACCTTCCTCTTCGTCACCTGCTGGCTCGGCTTCCCCTTCTTCTCGGCGATCTTCGGCGACGTCTTCCGGCCCTTCAACCCGTGGCGCGCGGTCGGCCGTGCCGCCGGCGCCGGCTTCCAGCTGATCGCCGGTCAGCGCTCCGCCCACCTGCGCTACCCGGAGAAGCTCGGCCGCTGGCCGGCTGCGATCGGCCTCATCGCCGTCGTCTGGCTCGAGGTCGTCTACGGCGCCAGCGGCGGCGTCGCCGTCGGCCTCGACCCGCACGCCTGCGCGGTCGCGGCCCTCGTCTACACCGGCTACACGCTGGCGATGATGGCCCTGTTCGGGACCGAGGAGTGGTGCGAACGCGGCGAGGTCTTCTCGGTCTACTTCGGGATGTTCTCCCAGCTCGGCTTCCTCGGCGTCGAGGACGGCCGCCTCGGCCGGCGGATGCCGCTCTCGGCCGCGACCCGCTGGGCGACGCTGCCGGGCTCGGCCGCGGTCGTGATCGCCTCGATCGCGACGACCAGCTTCGACGGCGCCCAGGAGGGCGCCTTCAAAGAAGCGATCGAATCCGTCTTCGAATGGCTCTCCGAAACGGGCATGGACTTGACCACGGCGCTGCGCCTCACCGACACGATCTTCATTGCCCTCTGCTTCGCCGGCGTCGGCCTCGTCTACCTGCTCGGCGTCCGCGGCATGCGCACCGTTCGCGGCGCGCCCTCCTTCGCGAAACTGCGGGCCGGCTTCGCCCACACCCTGATCCCGATCGCCCTCGCCTACCTGGTCGCCCACTACTTCAGCCTCTTCGTCTTCCAGGAGCAGGCCCAGTTCACCTACCTGCTCTCCGACCCCCTCGGCACCGCGACCACCGACCTCTTCGGCACCGCCTCGGGCGGGATCGACTTCACGATCCTCAGCGCCAACGCGATCTGGTACGTCCAGGTCGGCGCCCTCGTTGTCGGCCACGTGCTCGGCCTCACCCTCGCCCACGATCGCGCCCTCGCCTACTGGCCCGACTACCGCGACGCCTCCCGCTCCCAGTACTGGATGCTGGCGGTGATGGTCGCCTTCACCTGCTTCGGCCTCTACCTGCTCTCGGTCTCGAACGGGTGATGCTTCCGGCCGCGCACATAGGCCACTGGCTCTGGGTGTTCTACGTGCTCCCGGTGATCATCGTGATCGGCGGAATCCTGCGCTCGGCGATGCTGGCGAAGCGGCGCGAGGGGGAGAAGCGCGACTAGGCGGCGGTGAGGCCGGCTGCCTTGAGTAGCTGTGCCAGGCGGCCGATTTCGCTCGGAGCGGGTCGCTTCGTCAACTCCCGGAGGACCGTCGTCCACATGTCCTCCATGGGGAGGAAGCCGAACTTGCAGCCGGGTAGGTTTTGTCTGATTCGGGGCTCGTTCACCCACCCGTCTCCGGTTCCGATCAAGCGCGTTACGGCGATCCGATAGGTGAACGACTTCGCGCCGGTTCGCTCGTAGATCTCCTGGCGGAAGGCCTCGCTCCATTTCGGTATCCACAGCTCACGGAAGCGGTGCCACGTCTCCTTCTTCGGGTTTTTCCTTTCCTCGCGAAGCTGTTCGAGCAGGAGCTTGTCCCGAAAGCCTCCTTGCCACGACTTGCAGTTGATTGCGACCACTCGTTCCTTGCCTCGTCTTCTCGGGTGGATTCCGAGGATGTCAATGTCGGAGGGGACTGAATCCAGCTGCGAGTCGTACTTAGGGTGGGACTTGGTGGGCCTGAAGGGAATGTTGTGCGTCGTGAAGTACCCCTGGAGGTTGAGGTAGTCGTCGACGATCTGCTCGAGCACGTCCTCCTTCACCGGGCCAGCATCGCCGGCAATCCGGACGTGAATGAGATTTGGGGTACCGGCAGTGAGTGACTAGAGGATCTCGGCCAGGCGCCGCTCGAGCGCCGCCGAGATCTCGTCCCGGACCGGGCCCTCGGCCAGCCGTTCGACGAGCGACTCGAGGAAGCCTTCGATGATCAGACTCTTCGCGACCGCCTCGTCGAGGCCGCGCGAGGTCAGGTAGAAGAGCTGGTCCTTGTCGATCTGGGCGATCGCCGCCGCGTGGGTGCAGCGGACGTCGTCGGCGAGGATCTCGAGGCCGGGGATCGCGTCGGCGTGGGCCTCGGTCGAGAGCAGCAGGTTGCGGCACTCCTGGAATGCGTCGGTCTGCTGGGCGCCGGGGTCGACTTTGATCATCCCGCGCCAGACCGCGGTCGCACCGGCGGCGAGGACGCCGCGGAAGGCGAGGTCAGAATCGGTGTTCGGCGCCGCGTGCTCCTGGGTCGTGTCGTAGTCGAGGTGCTGGCCGGGGCCGCCGGCGTAGCCTCCGGTGACGCGGGCCTCGGAGCCGGGGCCGGCGAGCTTGGTCTCCATCCGCACCTTGCCGCGGGCGGATCCGAAACCGAGTGCGGCCCAGTCGAGGCGGCCGTCGCGCTCGACCTGCGCCCGCTGGGTGGCGAAGATCCAGGAGCGCTCGGAGATGTCCTGGGTGTTGACGTAGCGCAGGGTCGCGGCCTGGCCGACACTGAGCTCTACCACCGAGTTGAGCAGCCCCTCGACCTCGTCACCGGGCGAGGACCAGTGCTCCCAGACCTCAGCCTCGGCGCCCTCCTCGAGCACGATCAGCGTCCGCCAGTTGACGGCGGTGCCGCTCTCGGCGACGGGAACCTCGACCCGAATCGGGTCGCTGAGCTTGACGCCGCGCGGGACGTGGATCAGCACCCCGTCGCTCCAGCTCGCCTCGTTGCGGGCGACGAACGGGTCCTCGATCGGGACTAATGAACCCAGTTGCTCTTCGAGCAACTGGGAATGGGAAGAGAGGGCCTCACCCAGAGGGATAACGGTTGCTCCCTCCGCGTCGGTGACTTGGGCATCAACAGCAGCACTCTCATAAGACCCGATGTCGAGGCCGGAGAGGTCGGTGAATTCCCAGCCCTTCGCCTTCTGGTCGGGCAGCGGCAGGCTCTCCGTCAGAGAGGCGCCTCGCTGGCGCCTCTCTGAAAGCCAGGTCGGTTCGGTCGCGACCTCAGCCAATTGAGCCCTCCATCTGCAGCTCGATCAGCCGGTTGAGCTCGACCGCGTACTCCATCGGCAGCTCTTTGGTCACCGGCTCGATGAACCCGTTGACGATCATCTTCGAGGCCTCCTCCTCGTCGAGGCCGCGGCTCTGAAGGTAGAAGAGCTGCTCGTCGCCGATTTTGGAGACGGTCGCCTCGTGGCCGACGTCGGCGTCGTTCTCGTCGATCCGGATCGTCGGGTAGGTGTCCGAGCGCGAGTCCTCGTCGAGCAGGAGCGCGTCGCAGACGACCTTCGAGCGCGACTCGCTGGCGCCGTCGGCGACTTCGAGCAGGCCGCGGTAGGTCGCCCGGCCGCCGTCCTTGGAGATCGACTTGGAGAAGATCGAGGACGAGGTCTTCGGCGCCGCGTGGATGATCTTGCCGCCCGCATCCTGGTGCTGGCCGGCGCCGGCAAAGGCGATCGAGAGGATCTCGCCGTGGGCTTCGGGCCCGAGCAGGTAGATCGACGGGTACTTCATCGTCAGTTTCGAGCCGAGGTTGCAGTCGACCCACTCCATCGTCGCCTTCTCGTGCGCGACCGCGCGCTTGGTGACGAGGTTGTAGACGTTCTGCGACCAGTTCTGGACGGTCGTGTAGCGCACCCGCGAACTCTTCTTGGCAACGATCTCGACCACCGCGGAGTGCAGCGAGTCCGAGGAGTAGACCGGCGCCGTGCAGCCCTCGATGTAGTGGACGTCGGCGCCCTCCTCGCAGATGATCAGCGTCCGCTCGAACTGGCCCATGTTCTCGGTGTTGATCCGGAAGTAGGCCTGCAGCGGCATCTCGACCTTGACCCCGGCCGGCACGTAGACGAACGAGCCGCCCGACCAGACGGCCGAGTTAAGCGCCGCCAGTTTGTTGTCGTTGGGCGGAATGATGGTCGCCCAGTGCTCGCGCACGAGGTCCTCGTGCTCGCGCAGGGCGGTGTCCATGTCGGTGAAGATCACGCCCTGGGCCTCGAGCTTCTCGTTGACCTGGTGGTAGACGACCTCGGACTCGTACTGGGCGCCGACGCCGGCGAGGAATTTGCGCTCGGCCTCGGGGATCCCGAGCCGGTCGAAGGTGTTTTTGATGTCCTCCGGGACCTCGCTCCAGTCGCGGCTGTTCTTCTCCGAGGCGCGCACGAAGTAGTGGATGTCGTCGAAGTCGATCTGGGCCAGGTTGCCGCCCCACATCGGGGTCGGGCGCGAGTAGAAGTGCTCCAGCGCCTTGAGCCGGAACTCACGCATCCATTGCGGCTCGTTCTTGTACTCGGAGATCGATTCGACCACCTCGCGCGAGAGCCCCTTCGGCGCTTTGTAGGCGTAGCCCGACTCCGAATCGTGGAAGCCGAACTTCTCCTTGTAATCGGCGTTGATGCCGGCCAGCTCTCGTTTCTCTGCGAGTACCTCGGGCGTTGCCATGGTCTAAGAGACCTCCAAAGTGATGGTGTCGTCCTCGATGGCTATCGGGAACGTCTGCACCGGCTGAAACGCGGGGAGGGTCTTCGGCCTGCCGGTGGTGAGGTCGAAGAGGGAGCCGTGGCGCGGGCACTCGACGGTGCAGGCGGCCGGGTCGAACTCACCCTCGGCCAGCGGCCCGTTGTCGTGCGAGCAGCGGTCCTCGATCGCGTAGAACGTGCCCTCACAGTTGAAGACGCCGATCTTGCGGCCGTCGTGCTCGACCAGCCGCATTTCGCCGGGCGTCAGCTCGGCGGCGGGGCAGACGGCGATCTTCGTTGCAGCGCTGTCGGTCACGGGGGTGATTGCTCCGGGTTGGTGGTGGTTTGCTGCCGGTTAGTGCGGAAAGAGACTTAATCCTACTTCCACGGTCGGATTTTAGCGGCCGGCCGTGCCCGGCCCGGCCCTGTGCCCCTGCACGGGGGGCGGTCCTGACCGTGCCGGTCCACCCGGCTTCACCGAATCGCGATGAATTTTGCGAGCCCGCGTGGTCTTATGTCCGTAAGGCAACTCCGAGGAGAGGAAGCAAGGATGAGCGAGAGGACCAGCTACGCGCCCGGAACCCCGAGCTGGGTCGAACTGAGCGGTACGCCGGACATCGAGGCCAGCGAGGCCTTCTACCGCGAGCTGTTCGGCTGGGAGATGCCGGAGCAGCCCAACTCGGTGCAGCTCGGCGGCTACCGGCGGGCGAAGCTGAACGGCAAGGACGTCGCCGGAGTCTCGCCGAAGATGGACGACTCCCAGCCTACGGTCTGGGCGACCTACGTCTCGGTCGAGGACGCAGCGGCGACGATGGCGAAGGTGGGGGAGGCCGGCGGCCACACGATCGTCGAGCCACTCGACGTGATGGGGATGGGCCACATGGCGGTCTTCAGCGACCCGACCGGCGCCGTCTGTGGGATCTGGCAGCCCGGCACCTTCGCCGGCGCCGAGGTCGTCAACGAGTACGGCAGCTGGGGCTGGAACGAGCTCGGCACCCGCGACACCGCCGCCGCCAAAGAGTTCTACGGCACTGTCTTCGGCTGGGGTTTCGACGACGAAGAGTCCGATCGCACCGGCACCTACACGGTCTGGAAAGTGGGCGAGGCGATGGTCGGCGGCATGCTCGACATGAACGCGGCCGGGCTCCCGGCCGAGGTGCCGCCCAACTGGCTCACCTACTTCACGGTCGAGGACACCGACGCCGCGGTCGAGAAGGTGAAGGCGGGCGGCGGCAGCATCATGATGGAGCCGATCGAGATCCCGGTCGGCCGCTTCGCCGTCGCCGCCGACCAGTTCGGCGCCGCCTTCGCGATCATGCAGCCGAGCGCGGAGACGATCGCCGCGGCGCCGTAGGCCGCTCGCCGTTGGCGACTTTGTGGGGTCTATAGCACCCACAAAGCCGCCAACGCGTACAAGCTGCCGGCGGGACACCTGCGCCTCAAAATCCGGCCGGCAGCCGGTCCGGGAACGGCGGCTCGAACGGTGGCGGGAAATCTACGACTGCTGGAAAGCCAGCGGGTGCTGGGGCAATGCAGGTAGCCGGCCGCCGTTAGATCTGCCCGAGGTCGGCGACCGCTTCGGCGGGATCGCCGGTCTCGCCCTCGTCCTCCCATTCGGCGGACTGGCCGAGGCTGGCGCTCTTGACGATCTTGAGGCCGAGCATCGCGCACTTCATCCGCGTCGCCGAGATCTCGATTCCGAGCAGCTCGAGGACGAAGTCTTTCGGGAGAAGAAGCAGTTCCTCGCGCGATTTGCCGACCAGCTCGTCGGTCAGCAGCGAGGTCGCCGCGGTCGAGATCGCGCAGCCCTTGCCCTCGAAGGCGATCGCGGCGACCCGATCGTTCTCGTCGAGCTGGATCGTCACGTGCTGCTCGTCGCCGCAGAAGGGATTCGTGTCCTCGTACTCGAGGTCGGGCGAGTCGAGCGCGCCGAAATTGTGCGGCCGCTTGTAGTGCTCGAGGATCTGGTCTCTGTACAGCTCGTCCATGCAACGAGGCTAGCGAAGGGCCTAGGCGAGCCCGAAGACGCGGCGGGCGTCTTCGAGGCCGACGACGAGGCGGTCGATCTCCTCCGGCGTCGTGTAGACGCCGAAGCTGGCCCGCGCCGTGGCCGTGATCCCGAGCCGGTCCATCAGGATCTGGGCGCAGTGGTGGCCGGCGCGGACGGCGACGCCATGGCGGTCGAGGATCTCGGAGACGTCGTGGGCGTGGATCCCCTCGATCTCGAACGAGACCGGGCCCAGCCGCTCGGGCCCGCGCGGCGGGCCGAAGACCCGCAGGCCCGGCACCTCGGCGACCCGCTCCAGCGCGTAGTCGGTGATCGCCAGCTCGTGCTCGCGCACCGCCTCCATCCCGACGCTGTCGAGCCAGCGCAGAGCCGCCGCCATCCCGATCGCCTGCGCGATCGCCGGCGTCCCCGCCTCGAAGCGCGCCGGCACGTCGGCGTAGGTCGTGCCCTCGCGCGTCACCTTGCGGATCATCGAGCCGCCGCCGAGAAACGGCGGCATCTCGCGCAGCAGCTCCAGCCGTCCCCAGAGCGCCCCGATCCCGGTCGGGCCGTAGAGCTTGTGGCCGGTCAGCGCGTAGAAGTCGACGCCGAGCTCGGCGACGTCGAGCGGCAGCTTCGGCGCCGCCTGGGCGCCGTCGGCGAGGACCAGGGCACCGGCCTCGTGTGAGAGCCGCGCGATCTCGGCGACAGGGTTCTCGGTTCCGAGCACGTTGGAGACGTGGGCGACGGCAACGAGCTTCGGCCCGCGCTCGAGCAGCGCCGCGAAGGCGTCCATCTCGAGCAGGCCGTCGTCGTCGAGCGGCGCCCAGTCGACCTCGGCCCCGACCCGCTCCGCCAGCTGCTGCCAGGGAACGATGTTCGAGTGGTGCTCCATCTCGGTCAGCAGGATGCGGTCGCCGGCGCCGACGTTGGCGTCGCCCCAGGCCTGCGCCACGAGGTTGATCGCCTCGGTCGCGTTGCGGACGAAGAGGACCTCGCGACGGTCGCCGGCGCCGATGTGGTCGGCGACCGTCGCCCGCGCTCCCTCGTAGGCCTCGGTCGCCTCGGCCGAGAGCGTGTGTGAGCCGCGGTGGACGTTGGAGTGGTGGCGGCGCTCGTAGCGGGAGACCGCTTCGATCGAGGCCAGCACCCGCTGGGAGCTGGCGCCGCTGTCGAGGTAGGCGACCGGCTGGCCGCCGACCTCGCGCTCGAGCGCCGGGAACGAGGCCCGGACCTTCTCGATCGGGAAGGAGCTCTTCGCGGTCGCTTGCTCCATGTCCCGAGCGGAGCTAGGCGCTGGCGCCCGCCCCAACCTCCTCGCGGATCCAGCCGTAGCCTTTCTCCTCCAGCACGCCGACCAGCTCCGGGCCGCCTTCTTTGACGATCCGGCCCTCGAACATGACGTGGACGAAGTCGGGTTTGACCATGTGCAGGATGCGCTGGTAGTGGGTGATGATGAGGACGCCCATGTCCGGGCCGGCGAACTTGTTGACACCCTCGGCGACGGTGCGCAGGGCGTCGATGTCGAGGCCGGAGTCGGTCTCGTCGAGGACCGCCATCTCGGGCCGCAACAGCGCCAGCTGCAGCAGCTCCATCCGCTTCTTCTCGCCGCCGGAGAAGCCGTCGTTGAGGTAGCGGCTGGAGAAGTCTTTGGGGATGTTCGCCAGCTCCATCGCCTCCTGGGCGGTGCGGGCGAAGTCTTTGATCTTGATCTGGTCTTCGCCGCGCGCCTCGCGCTGGGCGTTGATGATCATCCGCAGGTACTTGGAGACGGAGACGCCGGGAATCGCGACCGGGTACTGGAAGGCCATGAAGAGACCGGCCTGCGAGCGATCCTCGGGGGCGGCCTCGGTGATGTCCTCGCCCTTGAAGGTGATCGTGCCCTCGGTCACCTCGAACGCCGGGTGGCCCATGATCACGTTGGCGAGGGTCGACTTGCCGGAGCCGTTGGGACCCATCAGGGCGTGGACCTTGCCCTTCTCGACGTCGAGGTCGAGGCCCTTGAGGATCTGCTTGTCCTCGACGCTCACGTGCAGGTTGCGTATCTCCAGCTCAGCCAATTTCGCTCCGTTTCGGGTTTTGTGAAGTTCAGGCGGCGCTGCCGAGCGCCGCGGTCCGGCGCTCCTCGCTGTGGGTCGAGAACTCGACCAGCTCGGCCAGCGTGGTGCCGGCGAGCGCCTTGGTGACGCCGCCCTGGACGCGCATCCAGAGCAGCTTCGTCGAGCAGGCCTGGTCGCCGTCGCTCTCGTGCGAGCAGAGCACTTTGCCCTCGGGGGAATCGTGGAAGCACTCCATCGGCGCGATCTGCCCTTCCAGCGCCTCGACCACCGCGTCCATCGTGATCTGCTCGGCCGGCATCGCCAGCTGGTAACCGCCGTGGGCGCCGCGGGTCGAGGTGACGAGCCCCGCCTTGCGCAGTTTCGCGACCAAATGCTCGAGGTAGGAAAGGGGGAGCCGCTCGGCTTCGGCGACCGTGTTGAGCGAGATCGGTGCCGAACCGGGCTGGCGGCCCAGCTCGACCATCAGGCGCACTCCGTACTCGGCTTTGGTCGAGAACAACATGGGGGAACTAAATCCTACCGAAGAGGTCGGTTATGCCGTGTGTCGACTTTGTTCGACCCCTCCGAACAAACTCGACATTACGGCTCGATCAGGCCGCGGCGGATTGCGTAGCGGACCAGCTCGACCCGGTCCCGCATCCCCAGCTTGCGCATCGCGTTGGCGCGGTGGTTCTCGACCGTCTTCTCGGAGAGATGGAGCAGCTCGGCGATCTGTTTCGTCGTGTTCGCCTCCGCCACCAGCTTCACGACCTCCTCCTCGCGCGGGGTCAGCTCCTCCTCGCCGGTGGAGCCGCGCTCGAGCACGTCCTTGATCAGAGTCCGCTGCGCCTCGGGGGTCAGGAACGGCTCGCCGCGCTCGACCGCCCGGATCGCGGCGAGCAGGTCGGTATCGGCCTGCGCCTTCAGCACGTAGCCGGACGCCCCGGCTTTCAGCGCCTCGAACAGGTAGCGCTCGTCGTCGTGCATCGAAAGGATCAGGACCGAGACCTCCGGCGCCTGGCGCTTGATCTCGCGCGTCGCCTGCAGCCCGGTCAGGTTCGGCATTTTGACGTCGAGGATCGCCAGGTCGGGCCGCTCCCGCACCGCCAGGTCGCGGGCCTCGGCGCCGTCGGCCGCCTCGGCGACGACCTCGATGTCCGGCTGGCGCTCGAGCAGCAGCCGCAGGCCGGAGCGGACGATGCCGTGGTCGTCGGCGATCAGGACTCTCATCGAGTCGATTCTCCCGGCACCGTGAGGTGGACGCTGGTGCCGGCGCCGGGCCGGGACTCGATCGTCAGCTCGCCGCCGATCAGGAGCGCCCGCTCGCGCATGCCGCCGATCCCGAGGCCGCGCTCGGACTCCTCGAAGGCGAAGCCGCGGCCGTCGTCGGCGACCTCGAGGGCGACGCCGCCGTCCTCGCGCCGGCGCAGGGTCACCGCCACCCGCCCGGCGCCGGAGTGGCGGCCGGCGTTGGAGAGAGCCTCCTGGGCGACCCGGTAGACGACCAGCTGGGCGTCGTCGCCGAGGTCGGAGAAGTCGCCCTCGGCCTCGAAGCCGGCCTCGATCTCACCGCGGCCGAGCTGCTCGACCTGGCCGCCGATCGCGGCGACGAGGCCGAGGTCGTCGAGCGCGGTCGGCCGCAGCTGCCGAGCGAGCGAGAGCAGCTCCCGCATCGCCTGGTTGGCGAGCGCTTTCGTCTCGGCCAGCTCCGCCTCCAGCTCCGGCGGCGCCGCCTCACGGACCGCCTCCAGCCGCAGCAGCAGGCCGGTCAGCGACTGGTTGACCTCGTCGTGGAGGTCGCGGGCAACGCGGGCGCGCTCCTCCTCCTGCGCCGCCAGCGCCGCCGAGCCGGCGCGCCGGCGCTCGGCTTCCAGGCGGCGCACCATGCGCAGGAAGGCGAGCTCGATCCGGGCCACCTCCTCGGTCTCGCCGACCCCGTCGATCGAGGCGGGGAGGAGCAGCCCCGGCCGGCTGAGGTCGACCTTCTCCATCTCCTCGATCAGGTCCTCGAGCGGGGCGTAGCGGCGGCGCAGCCGCAGCAGGCTGACCGCCAATGCGATCACCGCGAGGGCGAGGACGATGATCACCACCGTGGTCATCGCCCAAGCCTAGAAGCGCTCGGGGCGGGCGTCGCCCCGAGCCGCTATTCCGATTCTTCTTCGGCTTCTTCTTCTTCTTCGGCCGGGTTGGCCGGAGTCAGGTTGAGACCGCCTTTGACGTGCGGTTCCAGCTCCTGGCCGATGCTGTTGACCAGCTGTTCGAATTCGCCGGGGCAGGTCGCGAGGCGCGATTCCGGCAGCAGTTCCAGTTCGGCGACTTCTTCGAAGGAGGCTTCGCTCGACCCCGCCACCCAGCAGAGGATGTCGAAGGTGCGCTGCAGGTCGAGCGAGTGGTTGTCGGCGTAGTCGGCGATCGCCGGCGGTTCCTGGCGCCCGGAGAAGTCCGCCCAGAAGCCGGCCGCCGCGGCCGCGTAGCCGGCCCCCTCGGTCGCTTTCAGCAGCAGCACGGTGGCGATCGAGTCGGCCGCGTCCTCTTCTCCGCCGAGCACGGGCAGTTCGAAGTTGGCGATCAGCGCGTGCGCGAACTCGTGCTCGAAGATGAAGCTGTTGACGGCGCCGATCCGTTCTCCGAGTTCGTATTCGCTGTCTTCGGGATTGCCTTCGGCGAGGACTTCGAAGATCAGGGCGGCGAAGCCGTAGGGGAGGGTGATCGAGTTGTCTTCGGGGTTGTAGAAGGGGCCGCCGCCGATCCCGTTGACGCCCTTGACGGTGAGCGGGTTCGGCAGTTGGAAGGTCTCCGCCAGCGTTTTCGCGAGCATTTCCGTTTCGCTGGCCTTCAGCATTTCGTAGCCGAGTTCGTCGGCTTCGCTGGCCGGTTCCTGCCACCGGATTTCGACTTCGCCGCTCCGGTCCACGGCGGCCTTCGTCTCGTCGGAGGAGTCGGAGGACGACGAGGAAGAGTCAGAGCCGCCGCAACCTGCGGCGACGAGGGCCGCGAGGAGGCCGAGAAACAGGGCTACGCAGGCTTTTCGGGTGAACGGGGACACGGGCAGGATCGTAGTTTCGGCAGGGGACGCCGCCGGGGTGATAGGACGATCGTCTAGTGGGTGTTCCCGCCCAGATCGGGGGTTGCCCCCTATGGCCTTTCCGCACCCGACTCTCCATACTCAGTCGTCCACCAGACCCAGGAGCGACACGCATGAGCACCACCAAGCAATCGACTTTCGGCGCAACCCTCAGGACCACGATCCTGCTGGCGTCCCTTTCCGGCCTGCTGGTCCTGATCGGCGCTCTGATCGGCGGCCCCTCGACGGCCGCGATCTTCCTCGGCATCGCCCTGCTGTTCAACCTCGGCTCCTACTTCTTCAGCGACAAATTGGCGCTGGCGATGAGCCGCGCCAAGCCGATCGAGGAGTCGGAGAACCCGCGGCTCTACCAGATCGTCCGCGAACTGACGACGCGCGCCGGGCTGCCGATGCCGCGCCTCTACATGATCCCCCAGGACCAGCCCAACGCTTTCGCCACCGGTCGCAGCCCGAAGCACTCGGCGGTCGCCGTCACCCGCGGGATCACCAAACTGCTCTCCGAGGACGAGCTGCGGGGCGTCCTCGCCCACGAGCTCACCCACATCCGCAACCGCGACATCCTGATCCAGTCGGTCGCCTCGGCGATCGGCGCCGCGATCACCTATCTCGCCTACATGCTGCTCTGGTTCGGCGACGACGACAACTCGCCGCTGGGCCTGGTCGCCTCGCTGGCGATGGTTCTGCTGGCCCCGATCGCCGCTTCGATCATCCAGCTCGCGATCTCGCGCCAGCGCGAGTTCGCGGCCGACGCCGGCGGTGCCGAAATCTGCGGCAACCCGGAGTCGCTGGCGAGCGCGCTGCTGCGGCTCGAGCAGGGCGCGGAAGCGGTGCCGATGCAGGTCAACCAGGCGGCCGAGCCCCTCTACATCGTTGCCCCGTTCAAGGGCAAGGGCATCGCCGGTCTCTTCTCTACCCACCCACCGATCGAGGAGCGGGTCAAGCGCCTGCGCCAGATGCGTCCCTCCCTGTAGCCAGGTTTCCTCGTCCACCCGCCCCCGCAGCGAAGCTCTCCCCAACCGGCTTCGCAGCGGGGGCGGTCTCTGTTTTCAGTCGGAGGTCTAGTCCTGCTCGTCTTGCAGACGCTTCGGTCTCGAGGCCTCGAAGACCAGCGTCGCGGTGTCGACCTTGATGCCCTCTTCGCCGTGCTCGATCAGCCGCGAGGCGGAGCGGGCCTCGATCTCGGAGAGCTCGGCGAGGTGGCGAAGAGCTGATTCGTCGGCTTCCTTGAAGCCCTGTTCGTCGACGATGATCGGCTTGCGCAGCAGCGCCCGGTGCGGGCGGCGGTCGAAGATCCCGGCCCGGATCGAGGCGATCAGGTCGCCGACGATCCGGCGCGCGATCGAGACACTGGCGATTTCCCGGGCCAGCCGGGGGAAGCGCTCCCAGGCTTCCGCGTCGAGCACCGGTCGCACCGTCGCCCGGTAAAAGTGCATCGTGCCGCCGTGCTTGGAGTCGGTGCCGACGAGCTCGATGAAGTTCGACTTGTTGAGGATCCGAACCTGTTCATAGACGCGGTGGAAGTCTTCGTCGAGCAGCTCGGATAGTTCCCGCGGGCTCGCCTCGCGATCGCCGAGGATCATCATGATCCGGTAGCGCAGGGGGTGCGACAGCGCTTTGAACAGGGCCGCATTTGTGACCGCGGCGGGCTGGTGCTCTTGGAGGTTCATCGTCGTGGCCATTAAACGGGTCCGATCACTCAGCGGAAGTTGAGGCAGAAGCCTATAGGCGCCGTCTCCGGTCCGCATCAATTCTCCTCGCCAGTGGTGAGGTGAAACCTAACCAGTTGCGGCGCGGCCGATGTAGATCGTCTTGTGGTCGCGCAGCTCGTCGTGCGGCTCGACCAGGACGACCTGGCCGTCCTCCTCCTGCTGCCCGAGCGCGGCGAGGAACTCCAGCCCGGACGCCTCCATCGCCGCCTTGATCTGATCGAGGGTGTAGTGCCGCTCGCGGTGGATGTGGGTCTCGACCCCGTCGCCCGAGACTTCGGCTTCGTATGTGCCGCCCGGTTCGATGTTGTCGCTGAGCCCGCGCCAGGTCCAGCCGCCGACGCTCATCCCCTCGGAGTCGCCGCTGGCGAAGTCGGAGCGGAAGAGGCTGAGCGTGTTGGAGTCGAAGAGGACCATGCCGCCGGGAGCGAGGTTGGCTCGCATCCCGCTCAGCGCCCGTTCCAGATCCCCGTCCTCGGTCAGGTAGTTGACGACGTCGTTGAGCGCCCAGGCGAGCTCGAACTCACCGTAGACGGGCAGTTCGCGGGCGTCGGCGACGTCGAGCTTGACCGCGTCACCGACTTTGCGTCGCGCTTCGTCGAGCATCGCGGCCGAGACGTCACAGCCCTGGATCTCCCAGCCACGCCGCAGCATCGGCTCGAACGCCCGCCCGGTCCCGCAACCGACGTCGAGCAGACGGCCGTGCTCGAGCCCGCGCTTTTCGAGCTCCGGCAGCAGCGCCCCGAACCACATCTCGTAGTCGTTGCGGTAGTTGAAATCGTCGTAGATCGACGCGAACGCCTGATAGGCCGCTCTGGCCGTTTTCTCGCTCACTGCTCGTCCCCTTCCCTGGATTGGTCCCAGGTACGGTGGCTTGATTCTGGCCCTATTTCAAGCGGCGCTATACTTTTTGAAGTAAAAGCTGATCCGATTTCAGGAGATTTACTTCATGCCTGGTACTGAGACGCCGGTGACGATCGAGGAGATCCAGCCGTTCGAGGCCGCCGAGGAGATCAACGGCGGCGATGTCGTCCTGATCGACACCCGCGAGCCGCATGAGTACCAGGAGGCTCATCTGGAGGGTGGCAAGCTGGTCCCGCCGGGTCTGCTCGGCGACGAGATCGAGGGCGCGGCGCCCGACAAGTCGGCGCGCACGATCCTCTACTGCCGCTCCGGCAACCGTTCGGCGATCGCCGCCGCCCAACTGCAGGCGATGGGCTACGACAACGTCGCCTCGATGGCCGGCGGCATCCTCCTCTGGCAGGAACAGGGGCTGCCGGTGGTCTCGGCTTCCGGGATGACCGCCGAGCAGCGCGAGCGCTACTCGCGGCACACCCTGCTTCCGGAGGTCGGCGTCGACGGCCAGCTGAAGCTGCTGAACTCGAAGGTGCTGCTGCTCGGGGCCGGTGGGCTCGGGGCGCCGACGGCGCTCTACCTGGCGGCGGCCGGCGTAGGCACGATCGGCCTCGTCGACGACGACGTCGTCGACGCCTCCAACCTGCAGCGCCAGGTGATCCACAACACCGAGCGGATCGGGATGCCGAAGACCACCTCGGCCCGGATCTTCATCGAACAGCTGAACCCCGACGTCAACGTCGTCGAGCACAACGGCCGCCTCGACGCGAGCAACATCCTCGAGGTGATGAAGGACTACGACATCGTCGTCGACGGCGCCGACAACTTCCCCACCCGCTACCTGCTGAACGACGCCTCGGTGCGGCTGCGCATGCCGGTCGTCTCCGCCTCGATCCTCGGCTTCGACGGTCAGATCTCGACCTTCGTCCCCTACGAGGGCCCCTGCTACCGCTGCCTCTACCCGACGCCGCCGCCGGCCGAGCTGGCGCCGAGCTGCTCTGCCAACGGGGTGCTCGGGGTGATGGCGGGGACGATGGGCACCCTGCAGGCCAACGAGGTGATCAAGCTGGTGCTCGGCGCCGGTGAGCCGCTGATCGGCCGCCTGCTGCTCTACGACGCCCTCGGCACCACCTTCACCGAGCTCAAGGTCCGTCGCGACCCCGAGTGCCCGATCTGCGGTGAGCACGCGGAGGAGGTCCCGGAGTCGGAGATGGGCCAGTTCCCGGACTACGACGCCTTTTGCGCCGGCGCCGGCGGCGACCGCTAAGAAGCGCCGGCTGCACTAGGATCACCGCCCGATGGCCACCGTTCGCATCCCACCGGTCCTGCGCCCGAAAACGGGCGGCCAGTCCGAGGTCGAGGCCGCCGGCGGCAACGTCGGCGAGGTCCTGCGGGCGCTGACCGAGGCGCACCCCGATACCTCGGCGCAGCTGTTCGGCGACGACGGCGAGCTCAACCGCTACGTCAACGTCTACCTCAACGACGAGGACGTCCGGGTGCTCGACGGGCTCGAGACCGCGGTCAAAGACGGTGACACCGTCGTCATCCTGCCGGCGATGGCCGGCGGCGCCGGCTAGCGCTCAGCGCTCCAGCACAAGCCCGAGGAACTTTTTGGTCCGCTCCTGCGTGGGGTGGTCGAGGACGTCGGCGGGCTTGCCCTGCTCGACGATCACGCCGCCGTCCATGAACACGACCTGGTCGCCGACCTCTTTCGCGAACCCCAGCTCGTGGGTGACGACCAGCATCGTCATCCCTTCCGAGGCCAGCTCGCGCATCGTGTCGAGCACCTCCTTGACGAGCTCGGGGTCGAGGGCCGAGGTGACCTCGTCGAACAGCATCACGTGCGGTTCCATCGCCAGCGCCCGGGCGATCGCGACCCGCTGCTGCTGGCCGCCGGAGAGCCGTTCGGGGTACTGGCCGAGTTTGTCGCCGAGGCCGACCCGTTCGAGCAGCGCCGTCGCTTTCTCCCGCGCCTCGGCCTTCGAGCGGCCGAGGACCTTTTCCGGCGCCATCGTCACGTTCTCCAGCGCCGACTTGTGGGGGAAGAGGTTGAACTGCTGGAAGACCATGCCGACCCGCTGGCGGACGAAGTCGAGGTTCCAACTCTGCTCGCCGGTCCCCGAGCCCGGCCCCTTGCAGATGTCCTTGCCCTCGAGGAAGATCTCGCCCGCCTCCGGCGGCTCGAGCAGGTTGACGCAGCGCAGCAGCGTGCTCTTGCCGGAGCCACTCGGGCCGAGGATGCAGACGACTTCGCCTTTGGCGACGTCGAGGTCGACGCCTTTGAGGACCTCGAGCTCGCCGTAGCGCTTGTGGACGCCCTGCAGGCTCAGCATCGACTCGGCCACTAGGCGACCTCGATGTGCGAGCCGCGAGCGATTTTGCCCTGCTGCCGAGCAATCAGTTTGTCGACGATCCGGGCCATCGGCAGGATGATGAGGATGAAGAAGAACGCGGTCAGGATCATTGCCGAGCTGTTGAAGGACTGTGCCAACAGTTCTCGGCTGATCAGAACCGACTCAGCGAAGGCGATGACGCTGACGAGCGTCGTGTCCTTCAGCAGCGAGATCAATTCGTTCAGCATCGGGGCTGGGATCATGGTCACGGCCTGAGGGACGACCACGTGGCGCATCGCCTGCCAGTGGCTCATCCCGAGCGAGCGGGCCGCCTCCATCTGACCGCGGGGCACCGCTTCGATGCCGGCGCGGTAGACCTCCGCCGTGAATGCTCCATAGACGAGCATGAGGGCGGCGACGCCGTACCAGAACGGATCAGGCTTGCCGAACCAGTGCGGGATCCGGATGTCTTTGGGGATGAATTCGAGGAAAGGGATTCCGCCGGAGATGAGGAGGATCACGATCAGGATCGGGATTGCCCGGAACAGGTCGATATAGGCGATCGTCACGAACCGGAGCGGCACGAATTTCTTTCCCGGCAACTGGCGGAGAAGGGCCAGCAGGAGACCCCAGGACAGCGCGAGCACGGCGACGACGGTGAAGATCACGAGGTTCTGCAGGAAGGCTTCGAGAACTTCCCAGAAGTGTTCCCCCATGTAGTTGAAATCGAAGTACTGATGGAAGAATTCGCTCATCGCCGTCTCCTATCGCGGCCTTCTGGACATAAAGGGGGCGCCGTCTCCGGCGCCCCCTAAGTCAAGTCCCACTACCGGTCTGACGCAACCCCAATCGCGCTCAGCCCTGGAACTGCTTTGGCGGAGTGAGGTGGAACCATTTTTCGTAAATCGTCGTGTAAGTGCCGTCGGCGATCACTTCTTCCAGGCCCTTGTTGATTTCGGCCAGGAGTTCGGTGTTGTCCTTCGCCAGGGCGATTCCATACTCTTCTTCGGTCGGGACTTTTTCGGCGATTTCGACGCCACCGGATTTTTCGACCGCGTTCTGCGCGACCGGGGCGTCGATGATCACCGCTTCGACCGTGCCGGCTTTGAGTGCGTTCACCGCGTCCGGTCCTTCGGGATAAGGCCGGAGTTCCGATGCGTTTGCTTTTTCCTTGCCGAGTTCGAGCCCGGTCGTCCCCTGCTGGGCGGCGACGACTTTGCCTTCGAGGTCGGCGAGGCCGGTGATGTCGCTGCCTTCTTTGACCAGGATCGCCTGTTCGGAGAGGTAGTAGGGATCGGAGAAGGCCACCGTCTGTTCGCGTTCTTCGGTGATCGTCGCGGCCGAGATCACCGCTTCGAACTTGCCCTGGGCGACGTCGCGGAAGATCGTTTCGAAGGAGGTGTCCGTGTATTCGGGCGTACGGCCGATCCTTTCGCCGATCGCGTCCATCAGGTCGATGTCAAAGCCCGTGTATTCGCCCGGTTTCCCTTCCTCGAACGGGGGATACGGGATGTCGGAGCCGACGGTCAGCGGTTCGCCGCCGCCACCGGATTCTTCGGTGCTGGCGCTGGTTTCGCTACCGCCGGTCGAGCTGCTGTCGTCACTGCCACCGCAACCCGCCACGGCGAGCGCCGCAATCGCGACGAGGAAGACCGCGAAGAGCGCGGTCAGCCGGGTCTTGCTCATTTGGTATTGCCTCCGATCCAAATGTTTGCTGGACCCGGGCGAATTTACACCTCTGCATCACTCTGGCATATGGCCGGCGGTACAAACGTGCCATCCATCCCTCGCTACACTTTCTGAAGTAAGGGGCGGAATCTGATGGCGGATCAACTTCTCAACAGACCCTGCGGGGGCCGGTTCGGCAACGTCGTGGAGTCGATCGGCAACACGCCGCTGGTCGAGCTGCCGCGGCTCTCGCCGAAGCCGGGGGTCCGGATCTACGCCAAGCTCGAGGGCCACAACCCGACCGGCTCGGTCAAGGACCGGGTCGCCAAATCGATGATCGAGGCGGCGGAGGCGGAAGGCGCGATCGAGCCCGGGCAGACGATCCTCGAACCGACTTCGGGCAACACCGGCATCGCCCTGGCGATGATCTGCCGCCGCAAGGGCTACCCGCTGAAGGTCGTGATGCCGGACAACGTCACCGAGGAGCGGACCCAGCTGTTGACGATGTACGGGGCGGAGATCGTCTACTCGGAGGGTGCGAAGGGCTCCAACGGCGCCGTCGAGGTGGCGCTGGAGATGGCCGAGCAGCCCGGCTACTACATGCCCTACCAGTACGGCAACGAGAACAACCCGCTGGCCCACTACAACGGCACCGCGGTCGAGATCCTCGACGAGCTCGACGAGGTAGCCGCCTTCGTCGGCGGCCTCGGCACCGGTGGCACCCTGATGGGCAACGGCCGCCGCCTCAAGGAGGCCAACCCGCAGACGCTGATCGTCGCCGCCGAGCCGATGCAGGGCGAGCTGGTCCAGGGCCTGCGCTCGCTCGACGACGGCTTCATCCCGCCGATCATCGACCTCTCGATCCTCGACCGCAAGATCATGGTCTCCAACCGCGACGCGATCGTCTGGACCAAGAAGCTGCTCGACGAGGAGGGCGTCTTCGCCGGCGTCTCGGCCGGCGCGATCGCCGCGATCGCCGCCCGCATCGGCGGCGAGCTCGACGGCGGCAACGTCGTCTTCCTGATCCCCGACGACGGCTGGAAGTACCTCTCCTCCGGCGTCTACACGAAGTCGATCGAGGAACTCGGAGACATCGACTCCACCGTCTGGTGGTAGCGGTCCCGCGGCTGTCCGCCGCAACTTCCTGAACGTCGCGGTTTTTTCCGACCGTCAACCTCGGACGGGAGATTCGAAATGCGTGCAGTCAGGGTGGGCGTCGTCTCGTTGCTGGTCGTCTGTTCATCGCTGGCGATGGCGGCGATCGCGTCGGCGGCGCCCGGCAACTACGACCGCTCCTTCGGCGAAGGCGGCGTTGCCCACGTCAAATCGTTCGAGTCCGGCTACGCCGAACGGGAAGGGCGCCTGGCGGTCGGACCGGAAGGAGCCACCTACCTACTGCGGTGCGTCGGCGGCTGCGGCAGCAGGACGGTCGTCACCCGCTTCCTCCCGGACGGCAAGATCGACCGTTCCTACGGCGACGCCGGCACCGCGACGGCTACCACGGGCATCGAAGGAAACTCCAGCGAAGAATCGGCCCTCGCGGTCGACCCCGACGGGCGTGTCGTGGTCGCAGCGGTGCTGCGCCAGGGCCTCGTCCTCACTCGCCTCAACCCCGATGGCAGCGTCGACGGCACCTTCTCCGGTGGTGGCGTCGAACGCCGGATCGAATGCGGCTGCGTAGGTCTTCACCTGGCGATCGACGGCGCCGGCCGGATCGTCGTCGACGGCCGCTCGACGGTGACCGACAACGGCGAATCGCAGTACGCGCTGCCCAGCACCTCGACCCTCTTCTTCTCCCGCTTCCTCAGCGACGGGCGCCCGGATCCGGGCTTCGGAGAGAACGGGGCGACGATCGTCACCCTCGAAGGCGTCTTCACTCCCCAGTCCTCGATCGTCCAGTCCGACGGCGGGATCGTGATCGCCGGCAGCAAGCGGCTACACGGCATTTGGCCCTTCGCTCTGCGTATCGAACCCAACGGAAGCTTCCAGCGCCTTTACGGGGCGGCGCTGATGAAGGGCCCGCTCAACGCGCGGCTGAAGGCGACCGGTGCAACCGCTCTCATCGCCCGGCCCAACGGTGTGCGGGTGCTCGGGGAAACCGAATCGGGCGGCGGCTACGTGCTCGCGCTCGGCGCCCAGGGGAAGGTCAGCCACAGCTTCGGCGAGGGCGGCTTCCGCCTGCTGCCCTGGAAAGTCACCTCTGCGGCCGGGGACCGTCAGGGGCGGATCGTCGGCGTCGGCACCCAGTCGTTGAGCCACCACGTCACTGCGTTCAGGCTGCTTGCCAACGGGGCCCCCGATCGCACCTTCGCCGGCGGGCGCGGCGTTCTCCTCATGCAGATCTCGGAAATGGAATCGGCCGCCTCGGAGCAGGTCGTGATCCCCCCGAACCAGCGGCCTACCTTCCTCGTCTCGACGGTCGATTTCTGCCGCTTCCAATGTGGTGCGGATCAGACCCTGTTCCGCCTCCGCGGCGGCGACGCGGACGCTCGCTGCCGCGGGCAGGTTGCGACTGTCGTCGGCACCGTGGCCGACGACCGGCTCGTCGGCACGCCGCGGCGCGACGTGATCGTCGGCCTCTCCGGCGCCGACGTCGTCTACGGCCGCGGCGGCAACGACCTGATCTGCGGCGGGCCTGGCCAGGACCAGCTCCACGGCGGGCCGGGGCGTGACCACGTCTACCAGTAGGGCGGTGCGCCGCATCGGGGTGGGTGCGATCGCGGTCTTGGCTGCGATCGCCTTCGCCGCCCCTGCCTCCGCTCGTCCCCCGGCGCGGTTCTTCGGGGTCGTCCCCCAGGCGCCGCTGGGCGCCGCCGACCTCGACCGGATCGGCGACGCCGGCCTCAGCCTGCGCCTGCCGGTCACCTGGTACGGGGTCGAGCCCGCGCCCGGGGCCTTCGACTTCACCGAACTGGATCGCGTGATCGGCGCCGCGGCCGATCGCGGGATCGCGGTGATGCCGCAGCTGGGCGGGACTCCGTCCTGGGTCGCGCGGACGCCGGCGACCCCGCCGCTGAGCGCAGCCGGGCTGCGCGCCTGGCGGGGATTCCTGGTGCGGCTCGTCGACCGCTACGGCAGCGGCGGCAGCTTCTGGGCCGGTCGCGCTCGGCGCGAGCCGGTGCGGCGCTGGCAGATTTGGAACGAGCCGAACTTCAACCTCTACTGGCGGCCGGCCTCGCCGTACGCCTACGCGCGCCTGCTTCACGCCAGCGCCGCGACGATCAGGGCCGCCGACCGGCAGGCGCTGATCGTCGCGGCGGCGGTGGCGCCGATCGAGCACGCGATGCGGCCCTGGGCCTTCCTCGAACGGCTCTACCGGGTGCCCGGGTTCCGCCGCGATTTCGACTTCGCCGCCGTGCATCCCTACGCCGTGACCGTGAGCGGGGTCGCTTATCAGGTGAGGCGTGCCCGTCGAGTGATGGCGCGGGCGGGGGACGGGCGCAAGCCGCTGCTGCTGACCGAGGTCGGGGTCGCCTCCGCCGGCGGGCGTCTGAATCCCTTCAACCGTGGGCGGGCGGGTCAGGCCCGGTTCCTCAGCAGGGCCTTCGGGGAGCTGCTGAGGGAGCGGCGGCGCTGGCGACTGGCCGGCGCCTACTGGTTCACCTGGCAGGACTGCACCGCCCCCGACCCCACCTGCGTCTTCTGCCAGTACGCGGGGCTGTTCGACAAGGCCGACAACCCGAAGCCGGCCTGGTGGGCGCTGCAGCGGCTGCTCGGAAAGGCCCCGGTCCGTTCCCGCGTCCGCTAGCCTCGCTGCGTGAGGATCGCTCAGGGGTTGATCGAGGAGATGGTCGCGCACGCGCGCGAGGATCTGCCGAACGAGTGCTGCGGCATGGTCGGCGGGCGTGACGGCGAGGCGACGGAAGTCGTTCGCGTCGCCAACTCCGCTGCCAGCCCGCTGCGCTACGAGATGGACCCGCAGGGCCAGTACAACGCGCTGAAGTCGATCGAGGACGGCGGCAACGAGCTGCTCGCGATCTACCACTCGCACACCAAGAGCGCCGCCTATCCCTCGCAGACGGACGTCAACCAGGCCGTCGCCTGGCCGGAACAGATCTACGTGATCGTCTCGCTCGCCGACGAAGACGCCCCCGACGTCAAGGCCTTTCTACTCGAGGATCTGAAGATCGCCGATGTCACGCTCGAAATCCAGTAGCCACAAGGGCGGCTCCCACAGCCGCGGTTCCCACGGCTCGCACGACGGCGGGCCCTCCCAGGAGGGCGGCGGCGGCGGTGGCGGCGGCGGAGGCGGCAAGTTGGTCAAGGTCGCTTATGGTCGCAACCAGGCAGAAGCGGAATTGCTGCAAGGTCTGCTTTCGGAGGCGGGCCTTCCCAGCGTCCTCAAGCGCAGTGGCGGCTTCGACAACCCCGACTTCCTCGCCGCCGGTCCCCACGACGTGATGGTCAACGCCGAGGCGGCGCCGCGGGCGCGCGAGGTGCTGGCCGAAACCCAGTTCGAGAGCGAGGACGAAGAGCGTTCCGAGCTCGAAGAGCAGGTGCGGCTGGAGCGAGGGGAAACCGGCGTCACCTCGCCGGGCCGGCTGGCGATGTGGGTCGCGATCGCCGCCGTCGCCGCGATCCTGCTGATCTGGGTCCTCTACGAAATCAGCTGAGGCGGGGTCATGGCCGGGGCGTCGGAGCTGGTCGAGGTCGCCTACGTCAGGGATGCGGTCGAGGCCGCGATGATCCAGGGCCTGCTCGAGGAAGCCGAAATTCCCAGCATGCTGCAGGGGATCGGGTTCGACGGCCCACGGATCGGCGTCGCCTGGGTGCCGAACTCGCCGCAGCGGGTGATGGTCCACGCTCCCAACGCCGAAAAGGCCCGCGACCTGATCGCCGGGACGCTGGCCGAAAACGAAGGCGAAACGGCGCCGGAAATGGCCAATGCCCGGTATCTGGAAGCGGCGGAAAGCGGCGGCAAGGTGCGCAACTACACGTGGATCGGCGGCTTGGCGCGGATCTACGTCGTGGGTCTCGTCGCAATGGCCGTCATCTTCGGCCTCTACCTTCTCTCGCGCGCGCTCTGAGCCCGGCTCAACTGACGCCGGCCGGGCGGTTCATCGAGCGCAGGTAGTCGCGCCAGGCCTCCTCGATGTCGCGGAAGCGGGCGTCGAAGGCGTCTTCGAGAGTGACCGCGGGGCCGCCCGGGAGGAGGCCGTCGACGAGGCGCTCACAGGCCTCGGGGCCCCGCTCTTCCTCGAGCAGGTCGAAGATCGTGCCGCCGAGCAGGACGGCGTCGCGGCGGGAGGGCGGGAAGGAGGGGCGCGAGCTTTCGCGCAGGCGGCGGATCACCGCCGGCCGGTAGAGGCCGACCTGGCGGGCGAAGTACTGGGCGCCGCCTTCGACCAGCCAGGCCCAGCGCAGGTAGCGGGCGAAGCGCCGCGGCGTCCACGAGGGGGGCAGGGCCGAGTTGTTGGCGGCGACGACGAGCTGGGCGTAGAGTCGCTCGGCGGTGCCGCGCAGCGCCTCCAGCGAGTCGTCGCCGGCGGCCCGTTTTTCCAGGTAGGGGTCGTTGAGGACGTGCAGCTCGGTCGCCATCGCCCAGCCGGCGAGGTAGCGGCGCCCGGCCGGCGCCGCCGACCAGCGGGCGGCGGGGAGGAAGGGGTGGGCCATCGTCAGCCAGACCGGGTTGGTGTGGATGACGACGGTGACGTCGCCGGGGACCTGCTCGAAGCGGTCTTCGAGCTTCAGCCGCAGGTTCTCCATCCGGTCCAGCGTCCGCTCCGCGAACGCCGCGTCCTCAGTGTCGTGCCGTGCGGTGAACGACAGCGACTCAGTCTCGACCCAAGACATCGAGGCGAGACTAGCGAGCGGCGCTGGCGCTAAACGAGAGCCGGCTCTGCGTCGCCGCAGACCGCTCTGATCTCATCGCGGGCGCGGTCGAACTCTTCGTCGGCCATCACCGGCGTGCCCTCGAAGGGCAGGTCGCGATCGATCTCGACCCAGGAGCGGCAGCCGTGGTACTCGTCGCGGACGCGGACGGTGACCGGGCGCGGGATCCGGTGGACCCGCAGCAGCAGGATGTGGAGCGGGTGACGCCGCTTCCAGGCGAGCCGCTTTTCGGCGTAGTCCGGGGTCCAGATGTAGTACGGCGAAAGGCTGTCGAGAGTACGACGATCGTTGATCGTGACGTGATCGGTGACCTCGGCCCAGGCTCGCAGCCGGACGCGGTCGGGCTGGGGGATGCCGCCGTCCTGGAGCAGCGCTTTGGGCGGCGGCTCCTCGTCGGGCCAGACACCCTCCTCGAGCGCGCGGCGCAGCTCCGGGTGGTGCGATTCCCGCACCAGGTCGTTGCGCTGGTGGTCGAAGGTGGGGTAGAGGAAGAAACGCTCGTGCTCGAGCTCGAAGTGCTTGCTCTCCTCGCGGATGCCGCCCTTGCGCAGCGTCAGGAGCTGCTCACCCTCTGAGAGAGCGCGGACGGTTACTGCCCATTCCTTTAGAGCGATCGGCATGTCGAAGTGATTCCCTACGAAGTGATGTTTGGCGAGGGGCTGGGGGTGAACCTGGCCGTGAAAAGGCGTTCCGCCCGCTCGGGTGGCGCATTCTAGAACAGCGTCCGGGAATTACCAAATAAATTGTCCTTAACTTATTCCCGCACCGCCCGGGGTTTCGAGCCGCAATCGGTCGCCGGGGGCGAGCTCGCCGTCGGCCTTGCTCGGCAGCTTCTCGCCGCCCAGCAGATTGACTCCGGGGGCGCCGTTTTCGGCTCCGCCAAGCGCTTTCGGCGGGTGCCGGCGGCGCTCGGTGATGAGCGTGAAGCGCATCGGCGCCAGCGCTTCCAGCTCGCGCACCAGCCCCTCGCCGCCGTGGTGGGCGCCCTCGCCGCCGCTTCCGCGCCGTAGTGAGAGCTTCGTCACACGAAGGGGGAATTCGGTCTCGAGCGCCTCGACCGGGGTGTTCAGCGTGTTCGACATCGCGACATGGATCGCACTGGGGCCGTCGGCGCCGGGACAGGCGCCCTGGCCGCCGCCCAGCGTCTCGTAGTAGGTGAAGTCCTCGTTCGCGAGCGTCAGGTTGTTCATCGTCCCCTGCCCCTGGGCCGGAACCGGCCGGGCGCCGCCGAGGGCGGCGATGACGAGGTCGGCGACCCGGCTCGAGGTCTCGACGTTCCCGGCCGCGACCGCCGCTGGGAACTCGGCGTTGAGAAGGCAGCCGGCGGGGGCGATTACCTCGATCGGGCGGTGGGCGCCGGCGCAGGGCGGGGCCTCGGGGTCGGTCAACACGCGTACGGCGAAGAACGCCGCCGATTTCGTCACCGAGAGCGGGCAGTTGAGGTTGCCGTCGACCTGCGGATCGGTGCCGCTGAAGTCGAGGCGGAGGCTCTCGCCGGCGATCGTCGCCGTGACCCGGAGGACGACGTCGCGCTCGCTGTCGGCCGAGTCGTCCTCGAGCACGTCTTCGGCGCTGTAGGCGCCGTCGGGAAGGGCGGCGAGGGCGGCGCGGGTGCGACGCTCGGAGTAGGCGAGGATCTCCTCCATCCCTTCGCGCAGCAGGCCGGCGCCGTAGCGCTCGGCAAGCTCGCCGAGCCGAAGCTCGCCGATCCGGTTGGCGGCCTGCTGCGCACGCAGGTCGGCGAGCCGCTGTCGCGGCGCCCGCATCTGGCCGGCGAGCCGCTCGAGCTCGGCCTCGGTGGCGATCGTCGGCCCGATCACCACGCCCTCGTCGGCGAGGGTTTTCGAGAAGGCCGGCATGCTGCCCGGGGTCGGGCCGCCGACGTCGGCGTGGTGGGCGCGGCAGGCGGCGAAGCCGAACAGCTCGCCGCTGACGAAGACCGGCGAGATCAGGGTGATGTCCGGCAGGTGGGTGCCGCCCCGGTAGGGGTCGTTGAGGATCCAGGTGACGCCCGGCTCATGGCGCTCGCCGAGCACGGCGGCGACCGCGTCGGGCATCGAGCCGAGATGGACGGGGATGTGCTCGGCCTGCATCACCAGCTCCCCGGCGGCGTCGAAGAGCGCGGTCGAGCAGTCGTGGCGCTCCTTGATGTTGGCCGAGTAGGCGGAGCGGATCAGCGTCGCGCCCATCTCGTCGCAGGCGGCGCGGAGGCCGCCGACGAGCACCTGCAGGGCTATCGGGTCCACTGCGCCTCGATCGTCCCGTGCTTGTCGACGCGCGTGTGCCAGCCGGGGGGGAGGACGAAGGTCGCCTCGGGCAGCTCGAAGACGACCGGACCCTCGGCCTCGCTGCCGGCGCCGGGCTCGCCGCGGAGGACCGGGGTCTCGATCCACTCGCCGTCGAAGTGGACGCGGCGCGAACTGCGCTCGGGCGCGACCTCACTCGCCGCCGTCGGCCGCGGTTCCGGCCCCGGCACCACCAACGCCAGCTCGATGTCGACGAGGACGACCTCGCCCTCGGGGTCGCGGTGGCCGTAGCGCTCCTCGTGGGCGCGCTCGAAGCCCTCGATCAGCTCGGCTGGATCGGGGTCGACCGGCCCCGGCACCGGCAGCTCGAACGCCTGTCCGGCATAGCGGAGCTGGTAGACGAGCCGCGGCTCCGCTTCGGCTTCGAGCCCGCCGCCGGCTTCCGCGACCATCGCCTCGACCTCGGTGGCAATCCGCGTCGCGGTCAACTCGTTGCCGCAGAGCATCACCGTCCGGGCGGTGTCGCGCCGTCGCTCCGAGGCGCAGAGTCCGAGGGCGGAGAGGACGCCGCCGGCGCGGGGGCAGAGGATCGTCTCGATCCCGAGCTCGGCCGCGATCGCCGCCGCGTGCATCGGCCCGGCGCCGCCGAACGGCAGCAGCGCGAAGCCGCGCGGGTCGACCCCCCGCTCGACCGTCACCACCCGCAGCGCCCGCACCATCTCCTGGTCGGCGACGCGGAGGATCCCGGTGGCGGTCTCCAGCGGCTCGAGGCCGAGCGAGCCGGCGAGCTCGCCGACGGCGCGCTCGGCGGCCTCGGCGTCGAGGTCGACGCCACCGGCCAGCCGCGAGTCGCCGGCGAGGC
>DASSLT010000042.1:0-115835 GCA_035689305.1 Solirubrobacterales bacterium
TCCGGTTCGGGTCGAGACCTGCTGGTCGTATTCGAGCGCGCCTTCGTTGAAGATGAAGGGTGAGCTTTGGTAGGAGACCGAGTCCCCGCCGGGGCCGACCAGCGCCGGGAAGCGGTTGCCGGCCAGGCCGGGCTTGCATTCTGAGCCGCAACTGGCCTGCTCGGGATTGGCGGGGATCACCTCGCCGCCGTTCTTCTGCACCGGCGAGACCAGCTCGTAGGCGCGTTCGTCTACGAGCGTGCCCGCCGCCGGCGCAAAAGTGCGGAAGGACTGCACCGGGCCTTCGTCGGACCCGTTGATGCTGGTCGCGGTGACCTTGTAGACGTATTCGGTGTTGGGGGCGAGGCCCGACACGGTGACCGAGGCCAGCACCCCTTCTTGACCGGCGCCGAGACCGGCGCCGCCGATTGGCGCTTCAAGGGCGCCGGCGAAGGTTTCGCCTTCTTCTTCGTAGGCGGCGCGGGTCATGTATTGGAAGGCGTAGGTGGTGGTGGCGCCCTGCGGGTTCACCATCGCGTTCAGGGTGGCGCTGGTCGGCCGTACTTTCGAAACCGACTCCGATTCGACGATCGGTTCCAGTTCCAGGGGCTGGGCGAAGATGTAGCCGAGGGCGGACTGGCCGACCGCTTCGGGCGGGCAGCTGCCAATGGGGGGACATGGTTCCGGTGCCCCCGCGTAGAGCGTCCCCCCTTCTCGACCCGCATCCCATTCGAGTTCCGGGTTGAACGTCATCGCTTCGATGTTCGAGCGCGGCGGGACCGCGCTGAATTCCCCGTCGGCTGCCGGTGCGAATTTGCCTCCGCTGCAGGCTTCCAGCTGGTGGAGGTTGTGGTCTTTGGAGCTGTAGTAAAAGGGTTCGCCGGTTGCGGGATTGACGGTCATCGCGATGATTCCGCCTTTTGCTTCTTTGAATTCGCACAGCTTGGTGCCGGTCGGCGAGTACTTCTCGACGAATTCGGCACTCGCCGTGTAAATGTTGCTCGCATCGTCCAATACAGGCCGCCGCGGCCCATGGGTCCCAAGCGGCCCGCCGAGGATTTCTCCGCCGTATTCGTATTCCGTGAAAACTCCCGGCGTTTTCGGTTTGAAGATCATCAACCGGTGCTCGAAGTTTTTGTCTTCGTCGTAGAGGTAGACAACCCCGTCGCTGTTCACGGCGATATTTGCGGTCCCAGACGCTCCGTGGAATTTCGTCGGGCTCGTCGCGATCAGACCGTTGAGATCTGGTTCACCGAATTCCGCGATCGGGCCAGTGCCGTCTGCTTTGTAGACGCGGACTACTTTTGGGGTTTCGCTTTCGAAAAACACGTAGACGTCGCCGGTCGCTTGGTTGATGTCGACGTCGACGGCAGAAGAAGCCGCCGCGGGAACAGGCGGACATTTCGGGGGCGATATACCGCCGGATTTCGGCCCACAGCGTTCGAGCTTCCTCCAACCCAGTTCGAATTCTCCTTCCGACGAGAACCTAGCCACATGCCAAGCGCCCAAGACATGACCTGCGGCATAGAGCGTTCCAGGTTCCACACCTCCAGCCCCGGTGCGATTAACCGCCATCCCGCTGACGCCCCCGAGCTGCGTATCTTCGGACCATTCGGGTGGATTCGGGGCCGGAATGTTTTCCGGCGCGAAGTGCTTGACGGTTTCCCAGACCGCCGCCGAAGCGGGAGGGGCTCCTCGATCCAACGCCATCAGGATCAGCGCCAGGAGTCCGACGACCCACAGCGCCGTCTTGACACGTGCGGACGGCCGCCCCCCCACTGCTCGCAAGCTGACTCTCCCTGATCACGCCCCTCCTTCCCTGGATGAGGAGCTATTGGGTCAGCTAATCAACTTGCAACCGCCGTTCCCTGGGACTTTCGTGCTCCCCTACCGGAGGCTGTCGTGCGATAGCTGAGGCCGCTATGGAAACACGGGAAGTTCCCGATGTCAACCCCTAGCGTCTACGGAGCAGCGTACGGACTCCGGCCCAATAAGCGCGCAGCCCCTGCCGCACCGGCCACGAACGAGCCGCACCGGCGATAAACGGAGAGTCGAGATCGGGCGTCAGCCAGGCGGCGAACTCGGCGCTGCCGACGGCGCGGGTGCGCTGGATCCGGCGGCGCTCGCGGAGGAGGCGCGGGAGCCAGCGCAGGGCTTCGGCGCTGGCCGCCAGCTTCTGGCCGCCCCAGCCGCCGCGCGCGGCTACCGCCACGAGCGCCAGCTCGGTGGCAAGCAGCGCCGGAGCCAACAGGACCAACAGCCTCGTCGGATAGTCGCGGACGAGGAAGGCGAGGCGGTTGCGCTCGAGCCAGCGCCACTTCTGGTCGTTGGCGCCGAACTCGTAGTCGTGGAAGACGACGGCCGCGGGCTCGATCCCGACGGTGTCACCCCTAAGCCTCAACCTGAGGGTTAGATCGACGTCCTCGTGGTAGAGGAAGAACTGCTCCGGGAAGCCGCCGAGCTCGCGCCAAGTCCGCAACGGAATCGCGAGGCAGGCGCCGGAGAGGCAGACGACCTCGCCGGCCTCTGGCGCCTCCGCCAGCGGCCGGCCGTGACCACCGGCCCAGACGATGCCCGTGAAGTGGACGGGGTTGCCGGCGGAGTTGATCTCGGTGCCGTCGCCGCCCGCGACCAGTGCCTGCCACGCGGCCCAGCCGCGGCCCTCGCGCCAGGGACGACGGATCGCCTCCCCCCACCCCGGTTGCGGCACCGCGTCGGGGTTGAGGAGGACGAGGAGGTCACCGCCCGCTTCCTCGGCGCCGCGGTTGCAGCCGGCGGCAAAGCCCACGTTGCGCCCCATCTGGACCACTCGGGCCGCCGGCGCCAGCTCGGCGACGACCGCGGCCGAGTCGTCAGCGGAGTCGTTGTCGAGGACGATCAGCTCGTCGTCGGCCTCGAGCTCGGCGAGCAGCGCCGGCAGCGTCCGGCGCAGCTCGGAGCTGCTGTTCCAGACGACGATCAGGACTGAGAGCGACGGGCGCACCGGCGCGGAGGCTATTCGCCCGCCCGCACCGGTGCCCCAGGATGCGTGTCGCCTGCCTTATTTGCCCTTGCCGCAGCCCTTGATGTTGAGCGGGTACTGGTTGTCGACCAGCTTCTTGCCGTTCTGGCCTTTGATGTTGAGGACTGCCCGCTGCTTTTCTTTGCAGGTGTTCGTCGAGTTGACGAGCAGGCTCTTGTCGCCGCCCTTCATGTTGAGGACGAACTTCGTCACCGGCACGTCGGGCGTTTCGTTGAACACCGTCTTCAGGCCACCCCGCTTGGAGCTGATCACCCCGTGCAGCTGGATCCTCACCTGGCCGCGCAGGTCGGCCACCAGGTCGGGCAGTTCGTGACCGCCCGGCACCAGGTAGACCTTGCCCTTCAGCTTCTTGTCGAGCAGCGGCGACTTCGCTTCCGCGAACCCGTAGATCGAGCTCGCCGGGCAGCTGTTGGAGGCCAACTGCGGCCGGGTGCAGACGGTGCCGATGTGGCTGTTGTCGAGGAACAGCGAGTGCGGCAGCGTCAGCGCCGTGCGGGCGATGTTGGCCTGTCCTTTGCCGGCTTCGAGGATCGCCCGGATCTGCGGGTTCTTCGCCCGCGTGGTCGGGCCGGTGAGCCGGACGTGGAACTTCGGCGTGAACCCGAGTTTGCTGCAGTTGCTCGCCTGGTAGGGGTAGCTGACCGCGTAGGAGCTCCACGCCGCCTGGCTGGCGGGGTTGGCGCCGCCGCCGTTGATCGTCCCGGCCGTCGCCTGCTTGGAGCAGTTGGTCGGGTTGATCATGAACTTTTCGCGATCGATGTCGAATTTGATCGAGCGGATGTCGAGCTTGACGCCGCCGAACACGTTCGGGATCGGTTCCGAGACCGCGTTGATCTGGGCGGTGGTCGGGTCGACGTTCACCGCCACCCGGACGACGACGTTGCCGAGGTCGTAGGGGCCGGCGATCGCCGGGGTGATGACCGCCAGCGAGAGCGTCGAGCCGTGCAGCGGCCCGGCGAGGTAGACCTTGCCCGGCAACTGCAACGGCGCCCCGCCGCTGCCGGCCCCGGACGTGGTCGTTCCGATCTGACTTGCCGAGGAGCAGCTCGGCGCCGCCTGCTCGGCTTTGCCGCTGAGCAGGCGGGCGCCGTTGATCGCGTCCTCCGAGCAGTACGGGATCCCGGCCAGTTTCCCGGTCAGGCCCTTCGGCAGGGTGACGTTGATCAATTTCACCTCCTGCTGACCGTCGACCCGGGCGACGTTGACCCGGAACGGGGTGTAGGCGCCGCCTTTGGGGTTGTCGACCGTCGCCGAGTAGCCGGGCGTGAACGGCCGCTCCGCCAGCGTTTTCGGACAGTTGCCGCCACCGGGGAAGCCGTTCAACGCGAACGACTGGCTCGGCGTCGCGTTCGCCTGGCCTGACCACGGAGTCAGGATCGTTTTCGTCGTGTTCGGTCCACAGGTCGGAGGCGAGGTCAGCGTGCCTTTGGTACCGCCGAAGAAATGCAGGCGGAAGTTGGTGAAGGTCGCCTGCGGATTTTCGTCGACGATCGCGGTCAGCTGGCCGGTGGCCGAATCGGGGAACACTTTCCCGATCAAGCGCACGTTGACGCCATACCGAGTCGAGAACGCGTGGATGAAGATCCGGAACTGTTCACCGGTGTCGGCGACAGCCGGTCCGTTTTTCAGCGGTTCGCCGACGTAGACGTCGCCGCCGATCGAGTTCGGCGGCAGACCCGGCGCCTGCACCTCGACGGTGCCGATTTTCGCCGCCTCCGGGCAGGCGATCGGGTTGTTGGTGTGGTACCCGAACTGAGCGGCGGTGCAGGCCTGCAGGCCGTTGCCGGACGCGGGGTTGATCCCCATTCCTTCCGGCAGCAGCACCGTCGCGGTCTTCAGGTAGGAGTTCGCGATTTCGTCTTCCGGGTCGAAGGGGATGCCGACGTCGACCGTGGTCGGTTCCGGCGTGTCGACGTTTTTCGGCCCCGTCGGGTTGACCGCGACGTCCGGATTGAACGGGACCGCGTTGCAGCCGCTGGCTCCGGTCGGGGTCGTGTACGACGCTTGCGTTTCGGTCTGGCTCGCTTCGAAGGGCGGGCCCTGGGACAGAAGGTGGAGAACCGAGGTCTGACCGCCGGCGCAGTTGCTCGGCATGGTCAGGTAGGTGCCGTCGGCGGTGGGGTTGAGGTTGGTCGCCCCTTTCGCCGAAAAGAAGACGAGCCGCGACTCGATGATCGGCGGGCTCGTACTCGAGGGCGCATGGATGTCGCTGATCGTGAAGGTGACGTGCTGGTCGACGGGACTCAGGGAGCCGACGATGTAGGTCGGGCCCGCTGCGGTGTTGAAGCCGACCATCGAGGGGGCACCGTCGAACGGCACCACGTTGTACACCGGCAGCGCAACCCGCGCCTGGATGCATTCGCCTTCCGGGAAGGTCGGTGCCAGTTTTTTGCATTCTTTTTCGGCCGGTTCCGATTCTTTCGGTTCCGGCACCTGACCGGCGACGGTCAGGTAGTTGACCCCGACGAGGCTCTGCGGCGGACAGGCAACCGCTTTGATCTGTTCAATCGTGCATTGATCCAGCGCTTCGGGGTTGACGCTGAGTCCTTCGGGCGTGTCGACGACGATCTCTTTGATGAAGGCCGTCGGAAAGCCCGAGAAGGCTGCAAACGGCCCCGCATGCGGCGTCGTGGTCAGCTTGAAGTCGGTGATGCCGAAGTTCGGGTGGCCGGCCGCCTGCGTGAAGTGTTTTTCTCCGGTCGAGCCGAGGCATTGAGCCGAGGCCGCCAGCGGCGCGGCGAATTCGAACCCGACTTCTTTCCCGGCTTCGCCGAATTTTTCCGGCAGGGGGCCCGGCAGGTCGACGTTTTCTTTGCACGTGACCGATTCCCATTTCTGGGTCGAGATCGCTCCCTGCGCCCCCGCCGCGAAGGCGAGCACCCCGAGAACGACAATGCCGAGCAGTACCACCGAGCGCCTGACCATCAAGTCCCTCCTCCATTACGCATGAGCAAAACTCGCCGCCCCTGCGTGGCGCCCTGGTACTAACCCAAACACACCGGAGCCTTTCCCAAAGCCCCTCTCCCAGTTGCGACCTTAGCCGGTTACCCAGCCAGGAAGCAAGTCGAGCGATGCTCAGCGTTGGTGCTTACCGGCATGCTTTTTCTTCTTTTTGCCGCACGGGGTACGCAATTTCTGCTTGCGGTTGGACTTCTTGCCGTTCTGGGCTTTGATCCGGACGATCGCCCGCGGCGGCTCCTTGCAGAGGTTGGTCGAGGCGACGAGGAGGCCGTGCTTGCCGCCCGGCAGAGTGAGGACGAATTTCTTGACCGGCACGTCGGGGACCGTGTTGAAGGTGGTGCGGATGCCGCCCTTGTAGCTGTCGATGACGCCGACGAGGTCGATGTCGACCTGCCCCTCGAGGTGGGCGACCATGTCCGGCAGGGTGTGGGATGGGTTCGAGCGCAGGACGACCGGGCCTTCCAGCGGTTTGCCGAGCAGCGGCGTGAAGGCCCGCGCCTTGCCGTAGATCGACCGCTTCGGGCACTGGTCGGCGGCGAACTGGGGCCGCGTGCAGACGGTGCCGAGGCTGGCCTGATCGAGGAAGATCGCGTGCGGCAGGGCGACCGAGGCGCGGGCGATGTTGGCGTCCCCTTCGCGGGCGTTTAGGGCGGCGCGCAGGCGCGGGTGCTGGGCCCGGTGGGTGGCGCCGAACAAGCGCAACTTCAGCTTCGGGCGGAATTTCAGGCCCTTGCAGCCATTCAACTGGTAGTGGGCCGAGACTTTGGCCGGCGCCCAAGCCGCCGGGTTGGTCGGGTCCGCCCCGCCCCCCAGCAGCACGCCGGCGGTCGCGTGTTTGCCGCAATTGGTGCCGTTGAGCGTGAATTCCTTGCGGTTGACGTTGACGAAGATCGAGCGGATGTCGAGCTTGGCGCCGCCGAAGACGTCGGGGATTTCGGTGTCGGGATTGATCTGGGCGGTTTCCGGGTCGACCTTGACCGGGATCCGGACGACGACGGTGCCGAGGTCGAAGGGCCCGGCCACCGCGGGCGTGACCACGGCCAGCGAGATCGGCGCGCCTTTGTAAGGCCCGGCGAGGTAGACGTTGCCATCGATCTCGAGCGGCGAAGATCCGGTCCCGGCCTGGACCGTGGCGACGCCGACCTGGCTCTTGTCCGGGCAGCTCGGATTTTTCTTCTCCGCCGCGCCGGCGCGGCTGGCGGCGTCGGCGATCTCCTGCGGCGAGCAGTACGGGACACCGGCGAGCTTCGCCGTCGCCCCCGGGGCCAGATGGACGTCGATGCCCTTCAGCTCCTGCTGACCCTGCGGCCGGGTCAGGTGCGCGGCGAAGGGCGTGTAGGCGAGCGCCTGGTCCGATTTGGGGTCCGCGTCGAAGCCGGGCGCGAACGGGCGTCCAGCCATCGTTTTAGCGCAAGCGCCGCCGCCGGGGGCTTTAGTGAGGAGGAAGCCTTTATCCAGAGGCCCGCTGTCCGGCGTGCCCGACCAGGCGACCATCGAGTGCGAGCTCGGGTTGGGGCCGCAGGTCGGTGGGCTGGTCAGCGTCGCTTTGTCGCCGCCGTTGAGGGTGACGCGGACCAGGTCGAACGGGACCTGCGGCGCTTCGTGGACGACCGCGCTGAGCTGACCGGTCAGCGGGTTGGCGCTGACGTTGGCAACGAGCCGGATCGAGAGCCCGCGGGCGGCCGACTCGGCGTCGAGGAAGATCCGGTACAGGTTGCCGGAGGCCGGATCGCGGCTGAGCTGCTGGGCGAGGTAGACGGGGCCGCTCAGGGTTCCGGCCGGCAGCACCGGGGTGTCGATCGCGACGGTCCCGATTCGCGAGGCCGCCGGGCAGGCGATCGGGTTGCGGGTTCCCTTCCCGAACTGGGCGTCGGTGCAGGCCTGAAGCGCCGGCGCCGCCGAGGGGTTGACGCCCATCCCAGCCGGCAGCGTCACCTGCGCCTCGCGGACGTTCGAGTTGTAGATCGACGCGGTCGGTTCGAACGGGACTTTGACGTCGACGGTCGCGCCGGCGGGCGAGTCGGTCGACGCCGTGTTCGGGTTGACCGCGGTCGACGGTTTGAAGGGGACGCTGCCGCAGCCGTCCGGTTTGACGCCGGGCGGGAGCGGCGCCGCGACCGCCTCGGACCCATTGACATAGGCGGCCGGCGGCGGCGCCGGGGCGGCGACGTCGTATTCGTCCTGCGGTGCCGATTCCTGCTGTGAGTCGGCGTGCAGGTAGGTCGTGTAGCCGGCATTGAAGGGTTCGATCGCCGGGTTGAAGCAGGTGCTGGGGTTGGTCAGGAACCTGCCGCCGCCCGGGGTCGATTCGGTCGTGCCGGTGAAGACCAGGCGGTTTTTCAGGATGCTGGCGGCACCACCCGGGACCGGCGGGACGTGGATCGTGAAGTACTCGTGGTAGTTGCCCTCCCAGTTGACGCCGGCGTTGAGGAAGACTTCGCCGAGGTTCAGCAGGCCGATGCCGCCGAGGTCGAGCACGAAGCCAAACCGAGCAGGTTCCCCGGGACGCGGCGCGACGTTGTAGACAGGAAAGGGTGGCAGCGTCGAAGGCAGTAGGCCAAGGACCGAGGCCGTGACGATGCTGGTTCCCACCTGCGTGTTCGCGGGGCAACCACCGGGGGGGAATTTGCCCCCAACGAGGACGCACTGCGGAGTCGCCTGCGGGTTGACGCTCAAGCCCGGCGGCAGATCGACCAGGACCGTCTTGAGATCGCCCGCCGGGGTTTCAAAGGCGCCGCTGTGTTTGACGATGATCTGGGTGAACCCGACCGGTGGGTGGCCGGCGGCCTGGGTGAAGAACTGGGCGCTGGTGCTGGGCGAGCAGGTGAGGTCGCTGCCCAGATCGCAGGTCCCCGCCTGCCAACCGTCCGTCACGTTCCCCGACTGGGCTTCGATGATGTCGACGGCGCCGGCGCTGCTCGCGGCGCACGCGCAGACGACCGCGACCAGTGCCAGTGCGCCGGCCATCCCTCCAGCTCTGCGAATACCCCTCCGCCTCATCGTGCGGCTCGCTTACCCGTCGCGGAGGCCATTCAATCCTGGCCCTGTTTCCTGCCCTGGGTCTTCTTCTTCTTGGTGCAGGCCGACATCCGCAGCGGCAGCTTTTTCTTCTTCCACTGCTTGCCGTTCTGGGCTTTGAAGTTGACGAAGGAGAAGGCGGGGCCGGCGCAGAGGTTGCGCGAGTTTTCGAGCAGCCCCTTCTTGCCGCCTTTCATCGTCAGCACGAACTTGCTGACCGGGACGTCGGGGACGGCCTGGAAGACGGTCTTGATCCGCGCCCTGGCGGAGCTGATCACCCCGCGCAGCTGGATGTCGACCTGGCCGCGGAGGTCGGCGAGCAGGTCCGGCAGGCCGTGGTCGGAGGGAACGAGGTAGACGGGCCCCGCCAGCTCGTCGTCGAGCAGCGGCGTCTCGGCGCGGGCGTAGCCGTAGATCGAGCGCGCCGGACAGTCGTGGGCGGCGAGTTTGGCTTTGACGCAGACGGTGCCGATGTGGCCCTGGTCGAGGAACTCGGAGTGCGGCAGGGTCACCGCCGCGCGGCGGATGTTGGCGTCGCCTTCGCGGGCGGTGAGGACGGCCTGGAATTTCGGGTGGCCGGAGCGACGCGCCGCCTTGCGGCCGCCGAACAGGCGGGTGGTGAGTTTCGGTTTGAACTCGAGCGCTTCGCAGGCGCTGGTCTGGAACGGGACGCTGGCGGCGAAGGCGCTGAACGCCGCGGGGTTGGTCGGGTCGGCGCCGCCGCCGCGCAGCGTCGTCGCGATCGCCAGCGGGTCGCAGCTGGTCGGGTTGAGCGTGAACTGTTTGCGGTCGAGGGAGATATCGACCGTGCGGACGCTGAGCTGCGTGCCGCCGAAGACGTCGGGAATCGGGTCGGAGACGGCGCGGACCTGTGCGGTTTCGGGATCGACGAACAGCGCCACCCTCACCACGACCGTGCCGAGATCAAACGGTCCGGCCGTGGCGGGGGTGACAACTGCCAGGGAGAGAGGAGCCCCGTGATAGGGGCCTGAGAGGAAGACCTTGCCGGCGATCGTCAGCGGCGCCGGGCCGGTGCCGGCGGCCACGGTCGCCGAGCCGACCAGGCTTTTGTCCGGGCAGCTCGGGTCGGCGACCTCGGCTTTGCCGGCGCTGGCGGCGGCCGCCGCCAGTTCGGCGGCTTTGCAGTACTGGATCCCGGCCAGCTTGCCGGTCATCCCCGGCGGCAGCGTGATTTCCGCGCCTTTCAGCTCCTGCTGGCCGTCGGGGCGGGCGAGGTGGATCGAGACCGGGCTGAAGGCGCCGGCCTTGTTCGATTTCGGGCCGGCACCGAAGGCGGGCGCGAACGGCCGCGCCGCCATCGTTTTCGGGCAGGCGCCGCCGCCCGGGTAGCCGCTGAGTGAGAACTGACTGCCGAGGGGGGCGGGCTTGGCCCCGGTCCAGGGCGCGATCGCTTGCGTCGACCAGGGCACCATCGAACCCGCAGTTGCATTCGGGCCGCAGGTCGGGGGGCTGCTGAGAACGGCGCGGGCGCCGGGATCGAAGGCGAGTTTGAAGGAGCTGAAGGGAACCTGGGGGGTGTCGGAGATCGTCGTCGAGAGCTGGCCGGTGAGCGGGTTGGCGACGACGTTGCCGATCAGCCGAGCGACGATCCCGTAGCGCGCCGACCCCGCTTCGATGAAGATCCGGTACTCGTTGCCCGAGGTCGGGTCGCGGCTCAGCTGCTGGCCGACGTAGACGTTGCCGCTGAGGTTGCCTTCCGGCAGCGGCGGCGATTCGATCGTCGCGGTCCCGATCTTCGACTGCGGCGGGCAGCCGCTGCTCAGGCTCCTGGTCCCCTTTCCGAACTGGGCGTCGGTGCAGGTCTGCAACCCGTTGGCGGCACTCGGGTTGATCCCCATTCCCACCGGCAGCGTCACCGTCGCCGCTTTCGTCACCGAACTGTCCTGATTGCCGCCACCGGGGATGTGGGGAACGGTGATTTCAACCCCGGTGCCGGCCGGCGAGTTGGTCGCCGTCGCCCCAGGCTGGACCTGAACTTTAGGTTGATAGGGGATCGTGTTGCAGTTTTTCGGTTCAGTCCCCGGTGGGATCGGCGACTCGAACGGCGGGTTGGCGCTCTGCGGGAACACGTAGCCGGCCTGTTTCTCTTCGCTGACCGAGGCAGCGAGGAGGTAGGTCGAGTAGATGCTGCCGGAGCGGACGAAGGCTTCGCCGAGGCAGGTGCTCGGCGTGGTGATGAAGGTGCCGTCGCCGGAGCGGCCGTCGAAGACCAGGCGGTTGTTGAGCAGCAGGCCCGCGAACAGCGGTTCGAGGCTGACCAGCGGCGGCAGCGCGATCGAGAAGCTCTCGTGGTAGTCGCTCTCGTAGGCGAGATTGGCTTCGAGGTAGACGTTGTTGCCGGCGAGGTTGAGGCCGAAGCGGGCGGGCTGGCCCGGTTTCGGGACGAGGTTGTAGACGGTCGTTTCGAGTGGGCCGACCGGCGCTCCCAGGATCGGCGCGGCGCCGGTGACTTTGGCGGTGCCGACAGCCGCGGTCGCGCAGAGCGACGCGTTCAGTTCGAAGGTCGCGATCGCACAGCGGTCCGTGGCGCCGGGATTGACGCTGAGGCCGACGGGCAGGTCGACCAGCACGTCTTTGGCTTCGCCGACCGGCAGCGGTCCCAGCGTCCCGGGCGTGTTCTTGATGATGAACTGGGTGAAGCCCCATTGCGGGTGGGCGGCGGCGTCTTCGAAGAACTGGTCGGGAGTGTCGACCGAACAGGTTTCGGCTCCGGGTTCGGGCGTTTCCGCGTTGCAGGTGCCCGCCTGCCAGCCCGAATCCACCTGCGGGTTGTGCGGATCGCTGGGGGCGATGATCCCCGCGGTGTCAGCCAGGGCCGTGCTGGGTACCAGAAAAGAAATCGTGACCGCCAATACCGAGATTGCGGTGGTACCCAGGCCCGATGGGCCGGTCGGATTTCCCCTCCAGGAAAACATCCCATTTACGACTCTACCCGATTTTAATGACTTGAGTCAATAATTTTTGGTAATCTCGTGCCTATGCCCCCCACGAACGGAAGCTCAGCCATGAATGGACACGGACACTCGACCAACGGCAACGGTGCCCACCGCGGCGTCGCGAACGGCAATGGCGGCTCATCGCTGCCCGTCAACTGGGAGCGCCTGGCGCGGGCCACCGCCCACCCCCTGCGGGTCTCGATCCTCGAAATCCTCGGCATCGACGGCGGTCGCACGATGTCCCCGAGCGACCTCTGCCGTGAGCTCCAGATCCCACTCAGCAACACCAACTACCACGTCACCGAGCTGGCCAAAGCGGACCTGATCGAACTCGTCCGCGAGCGCCAGGTCCGCGGCGCCACCGAGCACTTCTACCGGCTGCCGGCGAGCGCGGCGGCAGGAATGTCGGCTGAGGAGACCCGAGCGCCGACCCTGAGGGCCGTCGCCTAAAGCGGACGACGGGGGTCGAACCCGCGACCTCAAGCTTGGGAAGCTTGCGCTCTACCAACTGAGCTACGTCCGCGCTGGGGGCATTCTAAGCTTCAGGCCCCCGTGAGCGTTCGCTCTGCCATCGCAGTTCTCGCCGTGCTGGCCGTCGTCGGCCTGCTCGCCTTCGGGCTCGCCAGCCACGGCTCCTCGCGGATCCAGCTCGGCGAAGCGGCGCCGGACCCGACCCTGCCCAAGCTCGATGGCGGCGGCGGCGGGTCGCTCGCCGAACATCGCGGCGAATGGGTTCTCGTCAATTTCTGGGCCTCCTGGTGCGGGCCGTGCAAGGAGGAGGCGCCGGCCCTCGAGCAGTTCCAGCGCCAACATCAGGGCGACGACTTCACCGTGCTCGGGATCGACAGCCGCGACCTCAGCGGCGACGGCCGCGCCTTTGTCCGCAAGCACGAACTCAGCTATCCGCAGCTGCACGACGGCGAGGGCGACATGGCCCACGAATACGGCACCACCGGCGTCCCCGAGAATTTCCTCGTCGACCCCAAGGGCAAGGTGCGGTGGCTGACCCCCGGCCCGGTGACGGAAGAGATGCTCAACGACGAAATCGCGCCGCTCGTCGAAGGCAGGTCGTGAGCCCCCGCGCCGCCCGGGCGCTGGCGCTAGCCGGCGCCACGCTGGCGCTGATGGCTGTGTCGCTTGCTCCTGCTGCCGCCGCCGGCGCCGCGACGCCGCAGACTTCGCTCAGTGAGATCTCGGGAGAAGTGATGTGCCCGGTCTGCGGCACCCTGCTGGAGCTGGCCGAATCGCCCCAGGCCCAGCGCGAGAAAGCCTTCATCCAGCGGCTCGTCGACGAGGGCAGGAGCAAGCAGGAGATCAAGGATGCGCTGGTCGCCGAGTACGGCGACGAGGTGCTGGCCCTGCCGCAGGACTCGGGCTTCAGCCTCTCGGCTTACGTGGTCCCGATCGTCGCCTTCATCGTCGCCGCGATCGCGATCGCCTTCGGCGTCGCCAAGTGGCGACGGGCATCTGGCTCAGGCGACGACAGCCGGCCGGCCGCGGCCGGCCTCAGCGCCGAGGACAGCGCCCGGCTCGACGAGGACCTCGGCCGCTACGACCTCTAGCCGTGTCGACTTTGTTCGGCATGTCCGAACAATGTCGACACAGGGCACCTGCCCACTAGCCCTTGACGACGACGGCGCCGAGCGGGTCGACCGGGAGCCGGCGGAGGGCGTCGCGCAGATCCCGCGCCCCGCGGCCGGACGGCTCGGACTCGACCGCAACGAGCAGCGCGTCCGCCTCGGCCGCCAGCGCCGGCAGCGATTCCTCGCCGGTCTCGAGCGACGGGCCCGAGAGGATCACGAACTCGTAGGCGTGGCGCAGTTTCGCCGCCATGTGGCGGAAGCTCTGCAGGCCGAGCAGCGTGCGCGGGTCGCTGGCGCCGCGACCGCCGGCGATGCAGATCAGCGGCTCGCCGGCACCGGCAGAGGCGGGCCCGGCCAGCATCAACGGCTGCAGGATCTCCGGCGGCGTCGCCTCCCAGCGCAGGTACTCGTGCAGGCCTGGCGTCGGCTCCAGGCCGAGGTCGGCGGCAAGCCGGGGCTGGGCGAGATCGCAGTCGAGCAGCGCCGTGCGGCGACCAACCGCGGCGGCGGCTCCGGCCAGCGCCGTCGCTAGGACGCGCGTCGGTCCGTCGGCGCCAGTCACCAGCACCGTCCGGCGGTCGGCAAGGCGCTCACCGACGGCAGCGAGGCGCTCGAAGTCCGAGCCCCGCAACGACCAGATGCCCTCGGCTCCGGCCACGGGGCCGGAGAACTCGGCGAGGACGGGCAGCTTGCGGCGCCCGCCCGGCATCACATCCGCTCGGGGGCTGAGATGCCGAGCAATCCGAGCGCGGCGGCGATCGTCTGCTTCGCCGCCAGGCAGAGCACGAGGCGCGAGCCCTCGACCCCCTCCCCCTCCGCCCCGACCACCTGGCAGTCGCGGTAGAAGGCGTGGAAGTCGGCGGCAACCGCGGTCGAGTAGGCGCAGATCCGGTGCGGCGCCCGCCGTGCCGCCGCCTCGACGGTCTCTTCCGGAAACTCGAGCAGGCGCTTGACCAGCGCTTTCTCGCTCGGCTCGAAGGGGGCGGTGCGGGAGTCGGCCGCGGCATCGACCGCCTCCTCGGCGCCAGGCCCCGCTTTGCGCAGGATGCTGGCGATCCGGGCGTGCGCGTACTGGACGTAGTAGACGGGGTTCTCGTTCGACTGGCTGCGGGCCAGTTCGAGGTCGAGGTCTACCGTCGTCTCGTGACTGCGCCAGAGCATGAACCAGCGGGTCGCATCGACGCCGATGTCGTCGAGCAGTTCGTCGAGGGAGACGAAGTCGCCGCTGCGCTTCGACATCTGCGCCCGTTCGCCGCCTTCGACGATGTGGACGAGGTTCATGATCAGCGCCTCGAATTTGTCGGGGTCGCCGCCGAGGGCGGCGATCGAGGCCCGGATCCGGCCGACGTAGCCGTGGTGGTCGGCACCGAGGACGTCGATCAGGCGGCTGAAGCCGCGCTGCAGCTTGTCCCAGTGGTAGGCGATGTCGGCGGTCAGGTAGGTCGGGTCGCCGTCGGCCTTGAACAGGACCCGATCCTTGTCGTCGCCGAACTCGGTCGTCCGCAGCCAGAGCGCTTCCTCGCTGCGGTAGGTGTGGCCGCCCTTGTCGAGGTCGGCGAGGGCGGCCTCGACCTCACCTCGCGAGTAGAGGTCCCGCTCGTGGAACCAGAGGTCGAAGCTGACGCCGAAACGTTCGAGGGTGGCGCGAACGCCGTCGAGCACGAGCTCGATACCGCGCAGGCCGAGCGCCTCGCGGTCTCCGGGGTCCCCCCCTTCGGCCTTGATCTGCTCAGCGATCTCGACCACGTACTCGCCGGCGTAGCCGTCCTCAGGCGGCTCTTCGCCGGCCATCCGGGCGGCGATCGAGTCGGCGAAGCGGACCACTTGGGCGCCGGCGTCGTTGACGTAGAACTCGCGCTTGACCTCGTGGCCGCACGCCTCGAGCAGCCGCACGAGGGCGTCGCCGTAGGCGGCGTGACGGCCGCCGCCGACGTGCAGCGGTCCGGTCGGGTTGGCGGAGACGAACTCGACCAGGACCTTCTCGGGCTCGGCGACCGACACCGGGCGCAGGCTGTCGCCGGCGGCAAGCGAGACGAGCGCCCGCCGGTACCACTGGTCGGAGAGGAAGAGGTTGACGAAGCCCGGCCCGGCGACCTCGATGCGGTCGAGGTCGGCGCCGCCGAGTTGCCCTTCGAGCTCGGCCCGGAGGCGCTCGGCGACCGCCCGCGGGTTGTCGCCGAGCGGGCCGGCCAGCAGCATCGCCGCGTTCGAGCTGTAGTCGCCGAGCTCCGGCTTCGGCGGCCGGTCGAGCGAGGGCGTCGGCTCGGTCCGCTCGCCATCGCGCAGAGCGCGCGCGGCCTCGTCGACGGCGCCGCGCAGGGCGGTGATCGAATCGGTAGTGCTCACGGTCCAATCGTATTGTCCGCCCGCCCCCGGGTACGCTTGACCGCTTGCGTGTAGCCGTCCTCAGCGATGTCCACTCGAATCTGCCCGCCCTGGAAGCCGTCCTCGGGGCGATCGAGGAGGCCGACGTCGACCAGCTCTGGTGCCTCGGCGACCTCGTCGGCTACGGTGCCGATCCCGACGCCTGCACCGCTCTGGTCCGCGACCGCAGCGACGTCTGCCTGGTCGGCAACCACGACCTCGCCGTGCTCGGCGCGCTCGACAGCAGCTCCTTTTCGGCGACCGCGAAGACGGCGGTGGAATGGACCCAGGAGGAGGCCAGCGAGGAGACGACCGGCTTCCTCGCCGGGCTCTCCCCTGAAGCGGACTACGCCGGCTTCGGGCTCTTCCACGCCTCGCCCCGGGACCCGATCTGGGAGTACGTGCTCTCGATCGACCAAGCCGAAGCCGGGCTCGACGCCCAGGGGCAGCGGATCGGCCTGATCGGCCACTCCCACGTCGCGCTCTTCTTCACCCGGCCCGAGGGGCGGGTCAGGCACGGCTACGCGCACGGCGCCCAGGCCGGCGACGGCGCTCTGCTCGACCTCGACGACGGCGCCTGGCTGATCAACCCCGGCAGCGTCGGCCAGCCCCGCGACGGCGACCCCCGCGCCGCCTGGCTCGAGCTCGACACCGACGAGTGGACAGCGCGCTTTCATCGCGTCCCCTACGACATCGCCGCGGCGGCCGCCTCGATCCTCGCCGCCGGCCTCCCCAGCGCCCTCGCCGAACGGCTGGCGATCGGTCGATGAGGCCGATCCTCGCGCCCTCCAGGCGGGTTGAAATGTCACTGATGAACCCAAAATGCAGGGTAAATCCAGCTTCGGAAGCGTTGTCTAGACTCGGATCATGGGACGCCTGAGCGCATTCCTGCTTGCCCTTGCCCTCACTGCCGCCCTCGCAGCGGGGGTCTCTGCCTGCGGTGACAGCAGCAACGACCTGCTGCCCGGCACGACCGCGAGCCAGATCAACTCCAACCTCGACGAAGTCCAGGCCCTCGTTGCCGAAGGCGATTGCAGCGGCGCCAGCGAAGCCGCCAATACCGTCACCGACCAGGTCGCCGAACTGAGCGGCGTCGCCCGGGAACTGAAGGAAGCGCTCGACGAAGGCGCGGCACGACTGAGCGAAGTCGTCGCCGCCTGCGAAGAAGTGCCGAGCGAAGCGGAAGAAGAAGTCGAGGCCCAGGAAGCCGAAGAAGCCGAACGCGAAGCCGAAGAAGAAGCGGAAAAGGAAGAAAAACCCGAAAAAGAGAAGCCGGACAAGGAAAAGACCGAAAAGGAAACGGGTCCGCCGGTCGAACCGCCGGAACCACCCGGCCAGGAAAAGAAGGAAGAAAAAGAAGAAGCTCCCCTGGTGGAACCTGAAACCGGTGGCAATTCAGGCGGCGTCGGTCCGGGCGCCGCGGTAGAAGGGGAACAGTGATGGAGGCCGGAACGCTTTCGGGGCGCTACGAAACGGCGGAGCGGCTCGGCTCCGGCGGGATGTCGAACGTCTACAAGGCGACCGACCGCATCCTCGAGCGCACCGTCGCGGTGAAGATCCTCGCCGAGCACCTCTCCGACGACGAGCGCTTTGTCGCCCGCTTCCGCCGCGAGGCGCTGGCGGTGGCGAAACTGATCCACCCCAACATCGTCCAGGTCTACGACACCGGCGTCGACGAGGGCCGCCACTACATCGTGATGGAGTACGTCGAGGGCCGCTCCGGGGCGCAGATCCTGCAGCGCCACGGCCCGGTCGACCCCGAGATCGCCGCCGAGATCGGGATCCAGGCCTGCGCCGGCCTCGACTACGCGCACCGGCGCGGAATCATCCACCGCGACGTCAAGCCGGGCAACCTGATGGTCGTCGGCGGTCCCGTCGGCGGCGGTGAGATGACGGTCAAGCTGACCGACTTCGGCATCGCCCGCGCGATCGAGCAGACGCGGATCACCCAGGTCGGCTCGGTGGTCGGGACCGCCGCCTACCTGGCGCCCGAGCAGGTGCGCGGCGACGAGGCGACGCCGGCGACCGACGTCTACGCGCTCGGCGTCGTCCTCTACCAGTTCCTCACCGGCCGCCTCCCCTACGAGGGCTCCTCGCTGGCCGAGCTCGCCGTGCGCCAGCAGAACGAGAAGCCGTTGCCGCCGAGCACCTACAACGACGAGGTGCCGGCCTCGCTGGGCACCTCCGTCCTGCGGGCGCTCGAGGGCGACCCGAACCGGCGCTACGCCAGCGCCGACGAGCTCGCCACCGGCCTGCGGCTCGGGCTCGAAGGCGAGGACGTGACGCTGCCCCACGAGGAAGGGGCGACGCCGACCCGGGTCCTCGGCGGCGAGACCGCGGCCACCCGCCAGCTCGGCCGCGACACCGCCCAGACCGAGTACCGCCCGGTCTCGCCGACCAGGCGCCCGCAGCCGCGGGTCGCCGCGCCCGCACCGCCGCCGCTGGCTCCGCGGGCGGCGGCGCCGAAGAAGCGTTCCGGCTTCTCCCGCTTCATGCGCCTCGTCCTCGCCCTGATCGCCCTGGTCCTGGTCGCCGCCGCCGTCGCCACCGCGGTGATCGTCACCACCGACAAGGCAGCCGGGGTGAAGGTGACCAAGGTCGCCGGCGACACCGTCGACAAGGTCGTCGAAGAGTTCAAGGACCTGGTCAACAACAACAAGGAAGAAGGCGAATAGGCCTTCAGGCGTCCCAAGGGGCGGTGCCGGCGAGAACGGCGGCGCGGTAGGCGTCGAAGCGGCCGGCCTCGATCGCGGTGCGGGCATGGGTCGTCAGCTCCCGCATGTAGGTGAGGTTGTGGATGACGATCAGGCGGACGGCGGTCAGTTCCTCGGCACGGGAGAGGTAGCTGACGTAGTCGCGGTCGTGGTGACGACAGGCGCGGCAGGGGCAGCCCTCGACCAGGGGGTTGCGGTCGCCGATCCAGCCACCCTTGCGCAGGTCGAGGCGCCAGCGGGTCTCGGGACTGGGTGCGAGGGCGACGCCGTGGCGGGCGAGCCGGGTCGGGACGGCGCAGTCGAAGACGTCGAGGCCGAGGGCGATGCCGCCGAGGAGGTCGTCGACCTCGCCGATCCCGAGCAGGTGCTTGGGAGCGGCCTCGGGCAGGAGCGGCGCGGTCAGCGCCAGCACCGCCGCCATCTCCTCCTTGTCGCGGCCGAGGGTGCCGCCGATCGCGAGGCCGTCGACACCGGCCGCGGATACGCACTCCGCCGACTCCCGCCGCAGATCCTCGTGGACCCCGCCCTGGACGATCCCGAACACCGCCTGGCGCTGGGGACCCTCGCGCTCGTGCCAGGCGAGGCAGCGGTCGAGCCAGCGGTGGGTGCGCTCGGTCGAGCGGGCGGTGTAGTCGCGGTCGGCGTGGAACGGGGTGCACTCGTCGAAGACGAGGGCGATGTCGGAGCCGAGCGCCGCCTGCACGCTCATCGAGACCTCGGGCGAGATGAAGAGCTCGGAGCCGTCGCGATAAGAGCGGAAGCGCGCGCCCTCCTCGCTGATCTCGACCTCCGAGCCGTGACCGCCGGAGCGGCCCGAGCCCTTGACCTCGTTGGCAACGCCGCCGTGGGCGAGCGAAAAGACCTGGAAGCCGCCGGAGTCGGTGATCAGCGCCCGCTCCCAGCCCATGAACCCGTGCAGGCCGCCGGCGGCGGCGATCCGCTCAGGGCCGGGCGAGACGAACAGGTGGTACGTGTTGCCAAGGATCAGCTGGTAGCCGAGCCCGGCGACCTCCTCGGCTTCGAGCCCGCGGACGCTGCCCTTGGTCGCCAGCGGGATGAACGCCGGCGTCTCGATCGGCCCGTGCGCGGTGTGGATAACGCCCGCGCGAGCAGCCCCGTCGCGGGCGTCGATCTCGAATTTGAGTCGCTGCGGATCGCTTCGCACGGCCCGCAGCGTATGTGGGAGCTCAGCCCGGTGGGTTTTCGGCGTACTGCGGCGCCTCGTCTCCGATCTGGTGCCAGGGCGCTTTGAAGGCAACCTGGAGGTGGAAGCTCGGCTCCAGGTCGAGCTCACGCATCAGTCCCGCAGCGACGAAATATTTGTCGCCGAGGTCGTCGTAGATGCTCGAGCCGCAGTTGCTGCAGAAGTTGCGCGGCGCGAGCTCGCTCTCGTAGGTGTTGACCAGGTCCTCGCCCTTGGTGAAGTGGAAGTTCTCTTTGGCGACGACCACGCCGGCGAGGCTCGAGCCCGTCCACCGCTGACAGCGGGTGCAGTGGCAGTAACCCATCGCCTCCGGATCCCGGACCTCGTACTCGACTTTCCCGCACAGGCAGCTGCCCTTCAGCGTCTCAGCCATGTCATTCACCCTCTTCTCGCATTGCGTTGAAAGACCCAGGGCAAGCTAACCACCCGGGCCGAGCCGGCGCAATCGATTGCGGCGCGGTTGCGTGGGTTGCAGCTAGGCGATCAGCGAGCGCCCGGTCATCGGCGCCGGCTGCGGGATGCCGAGAAGCTGGAGGGCGGTCGGGGCGACGTCGGCGAGGATCCCGCCAGAGCGCAGTTCGAAGCCCTCGGCGGTGACGATCAGCGGCACCGGGTTGAGCGAGTGGGCGGTGTTGGGCGAGCCGTCGGGCTCGAGCATGTGGTCGCAGTTGCCGTGGTCGGCGGTGACGATGCAGGCTCCGCCCTTGGCCAGCACCGCCTCGACCACGAGACCGAGCTGGGCGTCGACCGCCTCGACCGCGGCAACCGCAGCGGGGATGACGCCCGTGTGACCGACCATGTCGGGGTTGGCGAAGTTGATGATCCCGAAGCGGTAGCTGCCCTCCTCCCAGTGGCGGACGAAGGTCTCGGCCGCAGCGGCGGCGCTCATCTCCGGCTTCTCGTCGTAGGTGGCGACGTCGCGCGGCGACTGCACCAGGCAGTGCTCCTCGCCCTCGTACTCCTGCTCGACGCCGCCGTTGAAGAAGTAGGTGACGTGGGCGTACTTCTCGGTCTCGGCGACGTGGAGTTGCCGGCCGCCGGCGGCGGCGATCGTCTGCGCCAGCGTCGTCGCCGGCCGCTGCTCGGGGAAGGCGACCGGGTAGGGCCAGCCCTTGCGGTACTCGGTCATCGTCGTCAGCTCGAGGGTCGGGCCGCCGGCGCGCGGGAACTCGTCGAAGCCGGGCTCGGCGAGGGCGCGGGTCATCTGCCGGGCGCGGTCGGGGCGGAAGTTGAAGAAGATCGCGACGTCGCCCTCGGCGGCGCCGTCGTAGTCGCCGATCACCGTCGGCTTGACGAACTCGTCGGTCTCCCCGCGCTCGTAGGAGGCCTCGATCGCCTCGGCGGCGGAGCCGGCCCGCAGCCCTTCGGCGTGGACGATCGCGTCGTAGGCGAGCTTGGTCCGCTCCCAGCGGGTGTCGCGGTCCATCGCGTAGTAGCGGCCGCCGACGGTGCCGACCCGGCCCGCCGCCCGCAGCCAGAGCTCGAGCTCGGCGAGGTAGCCGCGGCCGCCGTGCGGCAGGGTGTCGCGGCCGTCGGTGAAGGCGTGGACGACGAGGTCCGGCACCCCCTCCTGGGAGGCGAGCTCGATGCAGGCCTCGATGTGCTCCCAGCCGGAGTGGACGCCGCCGTCGGAGACGAGGCCGAGCAGGTGGAGCCGGCCGCGGGGGCTGTTGCGAGCCCGCTCACAGGCGGCGAGCAGCGCCCCGTTCTCGTAAAAGCTGCCGTCGGCGATCGCGTCGTCGATCCGGGCCAGGTCCTGCTTGACGATCGCACCGGCGCCGAGGTTGAGGTGGCCGACCTCGGAGTTGCCCATCTGCCCGTCGGGAAGACCGACGTCGCGGCCCTGGGCGGAGAGCTGCGTGTGCGGGTAGGTCTCCCAGAGGCGGTCGAAGACCGGCGTCTGCGCCAGCGAGATCGCGTTGCCCGGCCCCGGCTCGGCCAGCCCCCAGCCGTCGAGGATGACCAGCGCCAGCGAGGGGACCAGCGTCATGACAGGACCTTCACGACAACACCTCAGGCGGCCTCGACGATCGCGGCGAAGTCCTCCGCGTCGAGCGAGGCGCCGCCGACCAGGGCGCCGTCGACGTCGGGCAGGGCGAGCAGCTCGGCGGCGTTGTCGGGCTTGACCGAGCCGCCGTAGAGGATCCGGGCCGCGTCGGCGGCGGCGCCGCGGCCGCGCAGCACGTCGCGGACGAAGGCGCAGGCCTCCTGCGCCTGCTCGGGAGTGGCGACGTCACCGGTGCCGATCGCCCAGACCGGCTCGTAGGCGATGACGATCCCAGCCATGTCACCCGGCTCGACCTGGGCGAGGTCGGTCTGCAGCTGGCGCTCCAGCACCGCCTCGGTCTCCCCCGCGTCGCGCGCCTCTTTGGTCTCGCCGATGCAGAGGATCGGCTCCAGCTCGGCGGCGAGTGCAGCCGGGACCTTGCGGCTCAGCGCCTCGTCGGTCTCGCCGAACAGCTGGCGACGCTCGGAGTGACCGAGGACGACCGCCTCGACGTCGAGCTCGACCAGCATCGCGGCCGATACCTCACCGGTGAAGGCGCCCGACTCGCCCTCGTGCATGTTCTGAGCGGCGACCTTGATCGCGGTTCCGTAGCGGCGCTGGACGACCTCGCTGAGGGCGGTGAAGGGCGGGCAGATGACGACGTCGTGCTGGGTGGCGGCGATCCGCGGCAGCAGCGCGTCGACGAACTCGGCCGCCTCGGCGACGGTCTTGTTCATCTTCCAGTTGGCGGCGATGTAGGGGGTGCGGTCAGGCATCGGTGTCCTCAGTCTCCTTCACGTCTATCAGGGCCTCGACCCCGGGCAGTTTCTTTCCCTCCAACAGCTCCAGCGAGGCGCCACCGCCGGTCGAGAGCCAGTCGACCCGGTCCTCGAGGCCGAACTTGCGGATCGCGGCGACCGAGTCGCCGCCGCCGATCACGGTCGTGCCCGGCGCCGCGGCGACGGCCTCGGCGACAGCCCGGGTCCCGGCCGCGAACGGCTCCAGCTCGAAAGCGCCCATCGGCCCGTTCCAGAGCACGGTGCCGGCTTCGGCAACGGCCTTGCCGTAGAGCTCCCCGGTGCGCGGACCGACGTCGAGTCCCATCCAGCCGTCGGGAACCTCGAGCCCGTCGAGCTCCTGATGCTCGGTCTCGGCGCTGAACTCGCGGCCGAGGACGAGGTCGACGGGCAGCACCAGCTCGCACCCGGAGCCCTCGGCCTTGGCCAGCGCCTCGCGGGCGGCCTCGACGCTCTCGTCGTCGTAAAGGGAGTCGCCAACCGGCTTCCCTTCGGCACGGAAGAAGCTGAACGCCATCGCGCCGCCGATCAGGATCTTGTCGGCGACTTCGAGGAAGCGGTCGATGACGCCGACCTTGTCGGAGACCTTGGCGCCGCCGAGGACGACGACCAGCGGCCGCGCCGGCGACTCGACCACGGCCGAAAGCTCGGTCACCTCCTTCTCCAGCAGCAAGCCGGCATAGCCGGGGATGTGGTGGGCAACCCCCTCGGTGCTGGCGTGGGCGCGGTGGGCGGCGCCGAAGGCGTCGTTGACGTAGACGTCGGCGAGGGTGGCGAGGTTTTCCGCCAGCTTCGGATCGTTCTCGGTCTCCCCAGGCTCGAAGCGAACGTTCTCGAGCAGGAGGACGTCGCCCGGGCCGAGCGCCCCGCAGGTGAGGTCGACGTCGCCCTCGATCACGCCCGAGGCCAGTCTCACCTCGGTGCCGAGCAGCTCACCGAGGCGCTTGGCCACCGGTGCCATCGAAAGAGCCGGGTCGGCCTTGCCCTGCGGCCGTCCCAGGTGGGACATCAGGATCAGCGCCGCGCCGCGTTCGCGCAGCAGTTCGAGCGTCGGCAGCGCCGCCCGGATCCGCATGTCGTCGGCGACCTCGCGGCCGCCGTCCTCGCCGTCTTTCAGCGGAACGTTGAAATCGACCCGGACCAGGACCCGGCGGCCCTTGACCTGGGCGTCGCGGACGCTCGCCTTGGCAAAGCCGGGCATCGGCGCCGTCCTCGCCGGTTAGGCGAGGACCTTGCCCGCCAGCTCGACGCAGCGGTTCGAGTAGCCCCACTCGTTGTCGTACCAGCTGATCACCTTGGCCATGCGGCCGTCGCCGATCACCATCGTCGAGAGCGCGTCGACGATCGAGGAGTGCGGGTCGCCGACGATGTCGGTCGAGACGATCGGGTCCTCGGTGTAGGCGAGGATGCCCTGCAGCGGGCCCTCCGCGGCCGCCTTCAGAGCGGCGTTGATCTGGTCGGGCTCGAGCGGGTTCGGCGTCGTGAAGACGAGGTCGACGGCGGAGCCGGTCGGGACCGGAGCCCGCATCGAGAAGCCGTTCAGTTTCCCGTTCAGCTCCGGCAGCACGAGGCCGACGGCCTTGGCGGCGCCGGTCGTCGTCGGGATCAGGTTGAGCGCCGCGGCGCGCGAGCGGCGCAGGTCCTTGTGCGGCATGTCCTGCAGGCGCTGGTCGGAGGTGTAGGCGTGGATCGTCGTCATCAGGCCCTGCTCGATCGTGAACGCCTCATGCAGCACCTTCGCCAGCGGCGCCAGGCAGTTGGTCGTGCAGGAGGCGTTGGAGATGACGTGGTGCTGGGCGGGGTCGTAGGCGTCGTCGAAGTTGACGCCGAGGGCGACGGTCACGTCCGGTTCGGTCGCCGGGGCGGAGATGATCACCTTCTTGGCGCCCGCCTCGAGGTGCTTGGCGGCGTCCTCGCGCTTGGTGAAGAAGCCGGTCGACTCGATCACGACGTCGACGCCGAGCTCACCCCAGGGCAGCGCCGCCGGATCGCGCTCGGAGAGGACCTTGAGCTCCTTGCCGTCGACGCTGAGCGCGTCGCCCGCCACGGCGACCTCCCCCGGGAAGCGCCCGAGGATCGAGTCGTACTTGAGCAGGTTCGCCATCGTGGCCGTGTCGACGAGGTCGTTGACGGCGACGAAGTCGAGGTCCGCGCCCGCCGCGTGGGCCGCACGGAAGACGTTGCGCCCGATCCGCCCGAAACCGTTGATGCCGACCTTCACAGCCATGGGGTGATGCCTCCTGAGATTGGTGTTGGCGAGACGTCGATCCTAGGGAAAGGAACCGACTAGTCGGACCCGATCGTGATCTCGATCTCGTACCCGTCCGGGTCCTGGAGAAAGGCCGAGTAGGAGCCGGAGCCGTGCGAGCGGCGTTCGCCGGGCTCGCTGACGCTGGTGCCGCCACCGTTGAGCCCGCCCTCCCAGGCGGCCTTGACGGCGACGATCCCGAGCGCCGAGAAGCTCAACAGCCCGAAACCGGGGCGCGGATCGTGGTGAGCAGCGGCGAAGAAGACCGGCTTGGCGATCCCCCAGCCGATCGTCTGATCCTCCTCGAAATGGCGGCGCCAGCCCAATGGGGCGAGCATCGAATCGTAAAAGGCCGCGCTTCGATCTAGATCGGAGACCTCGAGCAGGACATGGTGGAGCATCGCGGCGGGGAGGCTATAGGAGACGGCGCCAATCGAGCGGGCGAACCGCAACTAACGCTCGCTCCCCCTGTTTGGTACGACGCATTCTCATCAAGGAACAGCACCGTGCAGGTCGTTTCCGAATAGGTCAGGAGACCCAGGCAATTGGGCACGAAAGGCTCGCGCGGGCGCGCGGGCACGGGCAGATCCAGGTCATCGCGAGGCGCGCGCTCGCGGAGCGCTCGCTACCCGAAGCTGAAGCCCGGGCCGGGACGCTCAGCCGAGGACGTCGCCGCGCACCAGCGCGCCCGTCTGCAGGAGGCGCTGATCGATCTCGTCGCCGAACACGGCTACAACGCCGTCGCCGTGGCGACGTTGAGCGAATGCGCCAGGGTCTCCAAGCGGGATTTCTACAAACACTTCGACAGCAAGGAGGAGTGCTTCCTTGCCACCTACGACCTCATCGTCAGCCGCTCGGTGCGCGGGATCCTCGCCGCCACCGAGGGCGAGGAGGACTGGTGCAAGCGGCTTCGGCTCGGGTTTCTCACCTTCGCCGATCAGATCGCCGACCGGCCCGAGAGGGCACGGCTGGCCCTGGTCGAGGCCTTCGCCGCCGGCGCCCTCGCGGTCGAGCGGATGCAGCGCACGAACCGGCTCTTCGAGGCGCTGGTTGCGAAGAACCTCCTCCGAGCCGACGGGGCTCCCCAGCTGCCGGGGCTGGTGGTGAAAGGCATCGTCGCCGGCGGCAGCCGGCTGGCGCGGGCAAGACTGCTCTCCGGACACCCGCGACGGCTGGCGCTCGACGGGGGTGAGCTGATGGAGTGGGCGCTCTGCTTCTGCGATGACGAAGCCGTCCGCCTGGGCGACCTCCGGCTCACGGCAACGCTCCCGCCGCCCAGGACGGTTGCCGAGGTCCCGCTGGAGGACGAGCGCGCGCTGATCCTCGCGGCGACGGCGAAGCTGGCGAGCGAGAACGGGTACGCGACCTTGACGGCACCGCGGGTGCGCGCCGCCGCCGGTGTCTCCAAGCGCAGCTTCGACGCCCACTTCGACGGGGTGGCCGATTGCTTCCTGGCGACGCTCGAGACCCTCAGCGGCCGCACCCTGGCCACAGTGGCGCCTCAGTACATCGCCGCCGACGACTGGGCCAGCGGCGTCTGCCGCATGATCGTCGGCCTCTGCCAGCGCCTCGCGTGCGACCCCACATTCGCCAGCCTCGCCTTCCTCGAGGTCTTCTCGCCGGGTCCCGAGGCGATCCGATGGCGCAGCGAGATGATCGCCAAGCTGGCGAGGAGGCTTCGGCGGGAAGCCCCGCCGAAGCAGCGGCCGAGCGAGTTCGCGGCAGAAGCATCGATCGGGGCGATGTGGGGAGTGATCCACCACTTCGTCGCGACCGGGCGCGGCGCTCAGCTGCCGCTGGCGGCCCCGGTGCTTTCCTACATTGCGCTTGCCCCGGCGCTCGGAGGGGCGGCGGCGATCGACGTGATCGTCGCCAACGCCGGCGAGGACGGAGGCGGCCCTGCCCGCGCCCGGCCGGTCGGAGCTTCCGGCGCCAGCAGATAGAAACGATCTTGCCGGAATGCTCGCCTCGCTCTGCCGGGACCTGGATGCTCACGCGTGCGGCGTGGGAATAACTGCAACGCGGGCGCCTGGCAGGCACCACTGCGTTGCAGGGGCGCCGCGCGAGTTAGGGGAGGGGGGCCGGGGTTCGGGGGATTCGGACCCGGCCCCTCGCTCGTGGTTGGCTAGCCCGAGCGGGGGGTCCAGCGGAACCAGCGGATCGCGACGAGGAGGCCGGCGACGCCCCAAATCGCGACCACGGCGAGATTGCCCCAGTCGAGGCTGGGGCCGCTGGCGGCGGGGATGTAGGCCCTGAAGAAAGCCTCGAAGAAGTCGCGCACCGGGAAGTGGTTGGCGAAGCTGATCACGCCGCTGGAGAGCTCGTCGTCGGGGATGAAGATCCCGGAGAGGAAGTAGAGCGGCAGCAGCAGGGCGTTGACGATCGGGGCGGCGGCGTCCTGCGAGGGGATCGCCGCGGTGAGGGCGATGCCGAGGCAGCAGAAGCAGGCGGCGCCGATCACCAGCACGACCAGCAGTTCCGGCAGGTGGCCCCAGGGGATCGGGACCGAGAAGAGGAGGCGGCCGATCGCGGCGATCAGGATCAGCATCATCAGCGCCACCACGATCGAGTTGCCGACCCGGCCGGCGATGAAGACCCAGGGCGGCAGCGGCGTGCCGCGGGTGCGCTTGAGGCGGCCGTCTTCGCGGGCGATCACCAGCGACATCGCCAGGCTCTGCATCGTCGCCGAGATCACCGAGAGGGTGATGATCGCCGGCACGTAGTAGGTCGTCGTCTTGATGCTGACCCCGTCGACTTCGACCCGCTTGTCGCCGAAGACGGCGCCGAAGATCAGGAGGAGCACGACCGGGAACATGACGGTGAAGAAAACCGAAGCCGGGTTGCGCCAGAACGCCTTCTGGTCGTAGCGGAACTGGTGCAGGACGAGGCTCACGACGCCGGCTCCCGTTCCGCCGGCGCCGCGGCAGTGCCGTTCTCGCCGGTCAGCTCGAGGTAGACGTCCTCGAGCGTCGGCCGCTTCACTTCCAGGCCCTCGAGCTCTTCGCCTCTGGCCAGCGCCCCGCCGGTCAGCTCGTGCAGCGTCTGCACCGGCGTCGTCGTCTCGACCACGACCTCCTCGCCGCCGGCGCGGTAGGTGATCGTCGCCGGCTGGTTCTCGCGGTCGCCGAGGTCCTCGGGGGTGCCGCGGGCGACGATCTCACCGGCGGCGATGATCGTCACCCGGTCGGCGAGGCGCTGGGCCTCATCCATGTAATGGGTGGTGAGGAAGACGGTCTTGCCGAGATCGCGGAGGCCTGCGATCACGTCCCAGGCCTGGCGCCGTGCAGAGGGGTCGAATCCCGTCGTCGGCTCGTCGAGGAAGAGCAGCTCGGGGTCGCCGACCAGCGCCATGCCGACGTCGAGGCGGCGCTGCTGGCCGCCGGAGAGCTTGCGGGCGCGCTTGTCGGCCTCGGCCTCGAGCCCGACCAGGGCGATCACCTCGTCGATCGGGCGCGGCGCGTGGAAGTAACCGGCGTAGAGCGCCAGCGACTCGCGTACGGTCAGGTAGGGATCGAGGCGGCTCGCCTGGAGCACAATCCCGATCCGCTCGCGCCAGGCGCGGCCCGCCGCTTGCGGGTCCTCGCCGAGAACGCTGACCTCTCCCCCGGTCCGCTTGCGGTAGCCCTCGAGGATCTCGACCGTCGTCGTCTTGCCGGCGCCGTTGGGGCCGAGGAAGGCGAACACCTCGCCGCGCTCGACCTCGAGGTCGATGCCGCGGACGGCCTCGGTCTCGCCGTAGGCCATCCGCAGGCCTTTGATGGAGATCACAGGTTCAGGCAAAGGGCTGTCGATTCTATGGACGCCCCGTTGCGGGCGGCTCAGCCGTCGACTTCGACGTCGCGGTGTTTGACGCGGATGACGACGTCGTCGCGAGCAGCGAGGTCGCGCCGGATGCGGTCGGCGACGGTGACCGAGCGGTGGCGACCGCCGGTGCAGCCGATCGCGATCGTCAGGTGGCTCTTGCCCTCGGTGACGTAGGCGGGGACGAGAAACTCGAGCAGCGGCAGCAACCGGCCGTAGAACTCGCCGGCCTGGGTCCCGGACTCGACGTAGGCGCGGACGTCCTCGTCCATTCCGGTCAGCGGCCGCAGCTCGTCGTCGTAGTGGGGATTGGGCAGGAAGCGGACGTCGAGGGTGAGGTCGGCGTCGCGCGGCGGCCCGTTCTTGAAGCCGAAGGTGAGCAGGGTCAGCGCCAGCTTGCCGCCCTCCTCTTCGCCCAGCATCTCCTCGGCGATCCGCCGCCGCAGTTCACCCCCGGTGAGGTCGCTGGTGTCCATCACCATGTCGGCCCGCTCGCGCAGTGGCGCCAGGCGCTCGCGCTCGGCTCGGATCCCGTCGACGATCCGCCCTTCCGGCGCCAGCGGATGGCGGCGGCGGGTCTCCTTGTAGCGGTCGAGCAGGGTCTCCTCGTCCGCCTCGAGGAAGAGCAGGGTCGGTTTCAGGCCGTCGGCCTGGAGGTCGTCGATCACCTGGACCAGCTCCTCGAAGTACTCGCCGCCGCGGGCGTCGGAGACGATCGCGGCGCGCTCGACGCCGCTGCCCTCGTGGCGAAAGAGCTCGCCGAGGCTGCCGATCATCCGCGGCGGCAGGTTGTCGACGCAGAAGTAGCCGCCGTCCTCGAAGGCGGCGATCGCTTCCGACTTGCCGGCGCCGGAATGGCCGGTGATCACCACCAGGGTTACGCCGCTGTCCCCTGCCCCCGCGCCGTTGTCGTCCGCCATGTTCAGCCGATCCGGTTGAGCTGCTCGTGTATCTCGCGCCCTACTTTGCCAGGCAGGCCGGGCACTGCCTCGAGCTCCTCGCGGGTGGCGGCGAGAAAGCGCTCGGGCGAGCCGAAGTGCTGCAGCAGGGCCCGCTTGCGAGCCGGCCCGATCCCCTTCAGCTCGTCGAGCACCGAGCCGGTCATCGCCCGGTCGCGGCGACCGCGGTGGTGGTCGATCGCGAATCGGTGCGCCTCGTCGCGAACGCGCTGCAGGAGCCGGTTGGCCTCGGTGTCGCGGGCCAGGTCGAGCGGCTCGGAGCGGCCCGGCAGGTAGACCTCCTCGAGTTTCTTGGCAAGGCTGATCACGGTGACGCCGCGGTCGGTGAACGGCGCCAGCGCCCGCATCCCGGCCGCCAGCTGGCCTTTGCCGCCGTCGATCAAGATCAGCGAGGGCAGTGAGGCGAAGCTCTCGTCGCGCTTGCCGTCGTGGGGCGAGAGGTCGTTCTGCTCGAGGTACTGGTTCATCCGCCGCGACAGCACCTCCTCCATCGAGGCGAAATCGTCCGGACCGCCGTTGCCGCCAGGGTCGCGGAGGTCGCCGCGGACTTTGAAGCGGCGGTAGTCGGACTTCTTCGTCGCGCCCCCCTCGAAGACGACCATTGAGGCGACGGTGTGCTCGCCGCCGATCGTCGAGATGTCGAAGCCCTCGATGCGGACCGGCAGCTCCTCCATCCCCAGCGCCTCGCGCAGCGAGGTCAGCGCCTCGACCCGGCGCGAGCGGCGGTGCTCGCGGCGCAGCTTGTCCTGGTCGAGCGCCAGTTTCGCGTTGCGCTCGGCGAGCTCGCGCAGGCGGCGTTTGTCGCCGCGCTCGGCCGCCCGCACCTCGACCGGGGCGCCGCGCTTCTCGCTCAGCGCCTGCGAGATCAGCGCAGCGCGCTCGCGCAGGTAAGGACCGACGACGATCATCGGCGGCATCGCCGGCGAGGCCGAGTAGTACTGGCCGATGAACTCCTCGGCTACCTCGGCCAGCTCGCGCTCGCCCTGGTTCTCGAGGTAGAAGCTCTGACGCTCGGCGAGGATCCCGTCGCGGACCTGGAAGACCTGGGCGTTGGCGTCGGCACCCTCGACCGCGACCCCGATCAGGTCCGCCGTCCCGACCGAGCCGCCGGCGACGCGCTGGCGCTCGAACAGCGAGCGGATCGCTTTCAGGCGGTCGCGGTGCAGTGCCGCCCGCTCGAATTCCTCGGCCCCGGCGGCGCCCTCCATCTTTGCCTGCTCCTCGGCCTCGACCTGGCGGTAGCGGCCGGAGAGGAAGTCGACGATCGCCTCGACGTTACGCCGGTACTCGTCCTGGCTGACGTGGCCCACGCAGGGCGCCCCGCAGCGCTTGATGTAGTAATCGAGGCAGGGGCTGCCGGAGCGGCGACCGGGCTCCTTGCCCTCGCAGGTGCGGAACTGGAACAGCTTGCCGAGCAGGTCGAGGGTCTCCCGCACCCGCTTCGCGCTCGAGAAGGGCCCGAAGTAGGCGCGGCCGGCGCGGTGTTTCTCGCGGGTGAAGTAGACCCGCGGGTAGTCCTCGTCGAGGCTGACGGCGACGTAGGGGTAGGACTTGTCGTCGCGCAGGCGGATGTTGAAGTGCGGCCGGTGGCGCTTGATGAAGCTCTGCTCGGCCAGCAGCGCCTCCGCCTCGGTGGCGGTGACGAGGGTGTCGATGCGGTCGATGCGCGAGGTCAGGCGGGTGTTGCCGCCGGAGAAATGCGAGGCGACGCGTTTGCGGATCGAGCGCGCCTTGCCGACGTAGAGCAGCTCGCCGTCGGCTCCGTAGAAGAGGTAGACGCCGGGCTGGTCGGGCAGCTCGCGGCGGCGCTCGGCGAGCCGTTCGGCGCGGTTCATCTGCTCGGGGCTCCTGTCGGCTCGTGCCACAGACCAAAGGGTAGGCTCCCGGCCACTCAGCCAATTTCATGGTTGGCGCAAACACGGGAGGACGGGAGAGCAGATGAGCGGCGGGAACTTGCAGGCGCCGGAGCTGACGACGATGGAGATCGAGCTCGGCGAGGACGGGATCGGGATCCTGACCCTGAACCGGCCGGAGGCATTCAACGCGATGAGCCCGGAAATGATCGCCGAGCTGCCGATCGTCTTCTCCTGGTTCGCCGACCAGGCACCGGTGCGGGCGCTGATCCTGACCGGCGCCGGCAAAGCGTTCAGCGCCGGCGGCGACGTCAACTGGTTCCAGAAAGGCGCCGAATCGGACGAGGTCGACCTGCCGGCCAGCGTCCGCCACGGCGCCGACGTCCTGCACCAGGGGATCATCGACCTGCGCCGGATTCCCTGCCCGGTGATCGCCGCCGTCAACGGGCCTGCGGCCGGGGCCGGCTTCTCGCTGGCGCTCGCCTGCGACATCCGGATCGCCGCCGACAGCGCCTTCTTCGCCCCTGCCTACGGCCGGATCGGGGCCTCACCCGACGGCGGCATGACCTACTTCCTGCCGCGCGTGGTCGGGCCGAGCCGGGCGCTGGAGCTGCTGCTCGAGGACCCGAACATGACGGCCGAGGACGCGCTCGCCGAGCGCCTCGTCTCGGAAGTCGTGCCCGCCGACGAGCTGGCCGCGAAGGCGCGCGAGAAAGCCGCGAAGCTGGGGGCGATGGCGCCCCACTACGTGCGGATGGCGAAACTTCTGTGCGGGGTCAGCATCGAGAACGGGATCGCCGAGCACCTGCAGCTCGAGCGCCACGGAATCGCCGACAGCATGGCGACCGAGGACCTGCGGAATGGGGTCAAAGCCTTCTTCGCCGGCGAAAAGCCCGAGTTCCACGGCCGCTGAACCGGGCGGCCGGCGCGCTCGTATCGAGGTCAAGAGCCCCGCAACGGAGCTACAGTCAGTGAACTGGTTCCCGGGAGAAAGGATCGCAATGAAGAAAGCCGCAGTCGCGTTGCTGTTCGTCCTTGCCGCCCTGGCGCTTGTCGCCTGCGGGGGTTCTGACTCGAGCAGCTCGGAATCGGCGCCTGCCGAAACGACCACCGAAAGCGAAGCCGGAGGCGGCGCTGAAGCCGGCGGCGAAGGCGAAGCGGAAGGCGGCAGCGAAGGCAGCGCCGCGACCGTCGACTTCGAAGCGGCCTCCAGCGGCCTCGCCTACACCGCCAAATCGGCCGAAGCCGAAGCCGGCGAAGTGACGATCGACTTCACCAACCCGCAGGCCGTCCCCCACGATGTCGCAATCGAAGACTCCGGCGGCGAAGTGATCGCCGAGACCGAACAGCTGACCGAAGGTTCGGACTCGACCACCGCCAACCTCAAACCCGGCACCTACACCTTCTCCTGCACCGTTCCGGGCCACCGCGAAGCTGGCATGGAAGGCACCCTCACCGTCAAATAGCCCCCGCCGTTGGCGAATCGGACCACTCCTGGGTGGTCCGATTCGCCAAACGCGCGAGCGCGGCGTCAGGGGAGCAGGGCTGAGCGCGGTTCGCCGCCGCTCGACCAGGTGAGCCGGGATCCGTGCAGAGACAGCGAGTGCGGCTCGATCTCCATTCCCTGGTCGAGCACGGTCAGCCCATCGTCATCGCAGAAGCCGACCTCCCGACCGAATCCGAAGGCCGGATGCGGGAGATCGGCTTCTTCGGCAGTGAAGGCGACGACGCCGTTGGGCTTGACCCTCAGCTCGGGCAGCGCCCCGGTGGCCCACTGGAAATCCCCTGATACCTCGCACCGGGTCAGGGCTCCGGTGCGCAGATTGCGAGCCATAGCCCAGTGGGTCGAGGTGTCGATGAAGTACCTGTCCAGGGCATAGCCCACCCAGGGCGCGTGGAGGTCGATGCTTTGGGTGTCGAAGTTGCGACCGATGGGCGAGCCCGGCTTGATGTCGAGCCGCCAGAAGCGGCCGACGCCGGCGAGGCAGCCAAACACTTCCTCGTTGTGCGGGGGAAAGTACGGTTCCGCATCGGTCGTGAACGAGTAAACCCTCACCTCATGCCCGGAAGCGAGAAGCATTCCCTTGCGCGGTTCACATCCGGCCGGGGGCGGGGTCGCCGCAGATGCCACGGAGCTCCTCAGGACAAGCAGCGTCAAACAGGCCAAGATCGCCAGCGCTTTCCGGCTCCCCCCACTCACCGGGCGATCGTAACGCCATACAGTTGAGTCACTCGATGGGTCGCTGGGAGACGACGAGTGTGTTGGAGGCCGAGGCAGCCGCCTCGGCCGTCTGGGATGCGGCATACGCCGACGTCGGCGCTTGGCCGCGGTGGAACGCGGAGATCAAGCGCGCCGGCCTCGAGGGGCCGCTGCGGCTCGGCGCCGAGGCGAAGATCGTGTTTCGGACCGGGCTGCGTCTGCGGTTCCGGGTCGTCGAGTTCGAGCAAGGGCGCCTCTTCACCGACGAGGCGCGCCTGCCCGGCGCCCGCATGGGCCACCGCCACCTGGTCGAGCCGGAGGGCGGCGGCAGCCGGCTGACGAACACGATCTACATCGAGGGAGCGCTGGCGCAGCTGTGGCGGCGGATCATGGGTCCTGCCGCCGCGCGCGCCCTGCCCGACGCGCAGCAGGCGATCGCCGCGCTCAGCCGGCCCGCGCCGTAAACAGACCGACGGCACCCCGCACCGTCAGCCTGTGAGAGGGGAACGCCGCCGCCAGGGCGGCGTCCAGCTGCTCGGGACCGTCGCCGTAGTTGGAGACGACGCCGCGCTGGTTGCTGAGCGCGATCATCGCCCGAGCGGCCGCCGACAGGTCGACGCCGGTGCCGAAGATCGTCGCTCCGAACAGGACCCCGCCGGGGGCCAGGACCGACTTCGCGTGCTCGAAGGCGACGGCCTTTTCCGGCATCTCCCCCGGCAGGCAATGAAGCAGATGGCAGATCGCAACCGAGTCGTAGCCGTCAGCCGGCAGACCCCACGGCTCGAGGACGTTGGCCTGATGCGTGCGCGGCGCGTAGCGCGCGAGCGTCTCGGCGGCTGCCGACAGCGAGTTCGGGTTGAGGTCCATCAGGGTGATCTCGGGGTCCGCCACCGGGAACCGGCAACGGTCGAGAATGCTGCCGGTCGCGACCCCGACGTCGAGATGGCGGGCGGAGACGTTCTCGTCGTAGAGCTCGACCAGCCGACCGCGGGGGCACCGCCACAGCACGGTGCTGTTGAACCCGTATGCGATCGCGTCGTAGGCCCGGAGACCAAACGGCGTGTAGAAGGCTTGGCCGGCAAAAGCGGGATCACTGGGTGCGACTGACGCCACCCTGGAAGCGTCCCGACGACGCCCCAGCCTCGCAATGACCCGGATCACAGGGTGACGAGCGTCTCATGACGCATCGCCGGCTCGACCAGGACGGACGGCGAGGCGGTTACTCAGCCGGCGCCATCACGCGGGTGACCGAGTCGCCCACGAAGGAGGGCTTCTCGGCGCCCTCGACCTCGACCGTGAAGCGGGTCACTGCCTGCCACCAGCCGCCCCCGACCTCGTCGAAGGAGACGAGCTCGGCGCGGACCCGGATCTTCGAGTCCACGGGCACCGGCGCCGGAAAGCGAACCTTGTTCCAGCCGTAGTTGACACCGAGGGCGAAGCCGGTGGACGAGATCAGCTTCTCGCGAAAGCCGTCGATCATCGCCAAGGTCAGGTTGCCGTGGGCGATCGTCGTCGCGTAGGGGCTCTCGTTCTTGGCCCGCTCGGTGTCGACGTGGATCCACTGGTGGTCGCCGGAGAGGTCGGCGAAGGAATCGATGTCCGCCTGGGTGACGGTGCGCCACTCGCTGGGGCCGACCTCCCGGCCGACCAGCGCCTTCATTCCCTCGACACCCTGTGCCTCGACCGAAGCCATCGCCGGCAGTCTATTCGGCCGGGACGACCTGGACCACGCGCGCGGATCCGCGCGCGTGCCGATTCCGAACGTCTTGACACAGGCTTTTAGACTTTGAATTGCACAGTAGTAAGGAAATGTTGTGTTAATGTGACGATCGAGACCGAAGCCCTTTCGAAGCTGTACAGAGGCGCAGATTCTGCGTCGTTGAGTGAGCTGAGTTTTTCGGTCAACCAGGGTGAAGCCGTGGCCCTGGTCGGCGCGAACGGGGCGGGCAAGTCGACGGTGATCAGGGTCCTCTCCACCCTTCTGCGCCCGACCTCGGGCCGAGCGTCAGTCGCCGGGTTCGACGTCGTCAAGGAGGCGGGGCGGGCCAGGCAGGAGATCGGCGTCGTCCAACAACAGGTCACCCTGGACCTCGGCGCCCGGGTTCACGACATCCTCGAGCTCCATGCCCAACTGCTGGGACTGAGGGGGCAGTCGCTGCGGCGGCGCGTCAAAGAAGTGCTCGCGCTGGCCGGTCTGGAGCAGGCATCGCGACGACGCGTGCGCCACCTCTCGGGCGGCATGCAGCGCAAGCTCGACATTGGCCTCGCCTTGATCAACCGGCCGGCGGTGCTGCTGCTGGACGAGCCCACGGACAGTCTCGACTTGCCTTCGCGGTTCGAGTTCTGGGCTGAGCTGTCCCGACTGCGGGACGCGGGCACCTGCATCCTCTTCAGCAGCCAGGACCAGGAGGAGATCAGGCGGCTGGCCGACCGAGCCGTCGTCCTCGCAAACGGGGTGCTGGTCCGAGAAGAGGTGGCGCCCGGCGCAGCCGGCGAGACGTGGCCGAGCGATGTCGCCGTCTTCGCCGGCTAGGTTCCCCACTCAGGTCCGGCTGCTCACCGAGCGGGCGGCGATCCGCACCCTGAAGAGCCCGGTGCTGATCGTCAACCTGGTCCTGGCGCTGCTGTTCCTGGTCGTATACAACGGCACCGTCGGGGGGATCGACCTGTTCGCCAGCTTCGGCGGCGGCAGCTACTTCACCTTCGTCCTCCCGGCGGCGATCCTCGCAGCCTCGATCGGCGGCGGCGCCGCCGGCCTGATGCTGGTGTCGGACATCGAAAGCGGCTACCTGCAACGACAGCTCGCGATGCCGGTCCAGCGCTCGGCCGTAGTCCTCAGCCTCGTCATCGTCGCGGCCTTGCAGGTTGCACTGCAAGCGACCCTCGTCATCCTCGTCGGCGTCCTGCTCGGCGCCGACTCGGCGACCGGCGTCCTCGGCCTCGCCAGCGTCCTCGGCCTCGCCTTGGTCTGGGGGGCCGGCTTCGCCGCCTACTCGGTCGCCGTGGCGATCTCGAGTCGTGACATCCAGGTCACCGCCGCGGCGAACCTGATCTTCGTGCCGCTGATCTTCTTCTCACCGCTGCTGGTCCCCTATCGCTATCTGGAGCCCTGGATGCAGGCGATCGCAGACGTCAACCCGACCAGATACGTGATGGAAGGGATGCGTTCGTTGTTGATCGTCGGCTGGAACGCAGAGGCCGTCGCCGAAGCGGCGGCGGCGACTTGCCTGTTCGGCCTTGCAATGGGGGCCTTTGCCGTGGCCGTCCTGCGCTGGCGACTGCCGGACGGGTTCCAGTGAGACCGGGTGGGCGACAGCAGTGACCGATCTGGTCAAGGCGCTCGGCTGGGAAACGGGCTGGCGAGGGAGCGCCCACGTCCTCGCCCTGCTCGCCGGCGCGACCCTTGGCCTGCTGCTTGCCGGCTTCGTCGCCTCCGCCCTCGTCGGAGCCAGCCCGGTCCTGGTTCAGGCGGCGATCTGGGCTGGTTGGCTGCTCTGGCTGGGCGCTGTCTTTCCGCGAAACGCGACATGGGACGCCTCGCACCCGTGCGCCTTCCCTTATCGGCGGGCCTTCACACGAGAAATACTCCTCGGCGTAGGCGTCGCTTTCAGTCAGATCCTCCGACCCGCGCTGATCGGCGTGGCCGAAGCCGGCGCGGCGACCACCAGCCTTGCCTATCTGCTGGCGGGCGGCGCGCTCGTCCTCGGCGGCTTCGCGACGATCGCACTCGGCGTCTCGGCCCTCGGCGTGGCCCGGACCCTTTTCGTCTTCGAGTACGTCCGCGGCCAGCGCTCGATTCTCAACGCCGGCATCTACCGCTTCCTCCGCCATCCGCTCTTCCTCGGCGGCACGACGACCTCCCTGGGGCTCGCCGTCTGCACCGCGGACCGGACCGCGATCGCGCTCGGCCTGCTCAACGCCTGCGTGGTGCCGTTCTACGTCTGGCTCGAGGATCGCCGATGCTGCACGATCCTCGGCCCCGACTACGGTGCCTACCGCGCATCAGTCGGCGGGATGGTGCCCCGGCGGCGGGCCGCGATCAGCGCATCGGCATCGCGACGCCAGCCTTCGGGAAGGGCCGGCCCTATCACCGAGCGCAGCCGCGTCAGCAGGCGATAGAACGCCTTGGTGATCGGCATCAGCGCCGCCGTCAAGACGGCGAGGGGGCGACCGGCGGGAAGCTGGCGGAAGAGAGCCGGGGCGGCAGCGCCGCCGGACAGCAGAGCACCGTCAGCCGTGACCAGATGTGCCGAGCGCAAGCGCGCGGAAGGGGCGAGGGAGGAGAGCAGGGCATCGCCCTCGGGGCCCTGGATCGGTGCCGGGTGAACCCGTCGGTGGCGGTCCCAGCGAAGCAGGACAGCAACGCACACCTTGCAGAACCCGCAGTCGTCGTCGTAGAGGACGGTGACGGCGGCGCGCGGCGCAGAGCTCATTGGCAGGTTTCGATTGCCGGCTGGGCCGCGGTTTCGAACAGCTCGCGAGCCGCTTCGGCGGACCCGTCTTCCTGGAATTGGATGATCGTCTCGACGCAGAGTCCGAACCTGAGAGTGGCGGTGTCGACGGCCTGTTCGGCTTCCGAGCCGGGATCGTTCACGAGATACCGCGTGAGCGACTCCGTGTCGGCCACTCCCAGCGACTCCAATGGTTCGTCCACAACGTTCCTGCTGTTGCTGTACCGCCCGATCGAGTCGCCGATGCATTCGCGACGTCCGTCGGAGGAAAGTTCTTCGAACGCCTTCGACGCTTCTCTCTCGGTGTCATAGAAACCGATCGCCGCTTTCACCCTCGTTTCCCCGAAGCCGTAGGTCTTGGTCATCGCGGCTTCTGCCGCGTCTTCGAGGATCGGGATCGGTCCGCAGGGTTCGGGTGAGTCTTCGGTGACTTCGGCGCCCGGCGGAAGGTCCTCCGTGCCTATGAGTGCCGTTCGGATCTCCCCTTCTTCGAGGGTCACCAGTTCGTTTGCCCCGCAGCCGGTGAGCGCCAGGATGGATGCAACGAAAGCACACCGTACGCAAGCTGAGATCATTGCTCAATGATAGTTGAGGCAAACCTATGGTGCTGGTGCGGCTCAACTGACCAACCTGACCTCGAAGCTCGGCACGACAAGCGCCCCGGCACCGCCGAGCAGGGTGAGAATGCGGGCGACATAGGCCTGGGTCTCCGGATAGGCCGGGATGCAGTGGCAGGCTTCGACCGGAGCAGGTCCGGCGTTGTAGGCGGCCAGCGCCAGTTCGGGTGAGCCGAACTGGCGGATCAGGTCGGACATCAGGTGCGCCTCGGCGTCGATCGCTTCCACCGGGTCGTAGGGGTTGCGGAGGCCGTACGAAGCCGCCGTCGACGGCATGAACTGAGCGATCCCCTGCGCGCCGGCGGGCGAGCCGGCGTTGGGATCGAACCCGGACTCGGCCATCAGCTGCCCTGCCAGCAGCGCCGCCGAAACGTCCCAACGGGCGGCGGCGCGGACGATCTGGTCGCGGAACTCGGCTGGGACGAAGGCGGGCAGCGGTCCAGCCGCGGCGAGAGTGCCGTCGCCGCCAGGCACGGCCGAGTCGCCCGCCGCGGAGCAGGGCGCCGGACCCTGGGTGAAGCCGAAATGCCAGGGCTCCCAGCTATAGCGCTTTTCGAAGCCGAAGCGGCTGGCGTTGGCGGCGAGCCAGGCATAGGCGGTTTCGGGCCCGAGGTCGAGCTCGGTGGCGCAGCGGTGCAGTGAGTGCCCCGGCGGTGCAACCCAGGTCGGATCGGGATGGGCGGCGAAGAGCGCCGCCTGTTCGGCGTCGGAACGGAAACCGGAGACGACCAATAGCGCCAACCCGTCGGCCCGCGCCGCCAATGCCATCCGGTCGTAGGCGGCGGCAACGTCGGGGCGCATGCCCTTGCCGTTGCGGTAGACGAGGGGACCGCTGTAGCCGCCGCCGCTGGCCATCGCGGTCATGCCGCCGCCAGTTGCCGGCACCCCCGCTTCGGCCACCGCCGAGGCCTCGACCGCTATCCCTCCCCCGCCCTCTAGCCTGGCCGTCACCGCCGCCTCGACCCGGGCCGGAGCGAATGAGTTCGCGTCCGGAAACGAGATCCGCAAGCGCGCGGGGTCGACGCCGTTCGCGCGGGCGGCGTCGGCCGCCGCCCCGCGCGCCCTCGACAGATAAGCCTCCTTGTCGAGATGAGCTGGATTCAGCAGCCCGTTCGGCAGCAGCGCCGGCGCGAGCAGCCGCGGGAGATCGTCACGCAAGGAACGCGCGGCGGAGATCGCGGCCAGGTCGGCTGCCCGCTGGACCCTGCCCTTGCCGGTCACCGCGCCGGCGATCGCGACCAGCGCCAGCGCCGCAACGAGGATGAGGAGCGCACCACCGAGGGCGAGGATCAGTGCCTGGCCGTCCTCCCCACCGGGTGCCCCGGACCGCTTTCGAACCTTTTCGCAGCCCGCTTCGTAGATCCTGGTGAGCAAGCACCTACAGGAGGAGAACCGATGCTGCGACCGACCACTGCCGACCCGGTGCCCTACCCGGTCCGGACCCCGATCCTGACCCTGGCGGTCCTGCTCGTGCTGGCCGCCCTGGTCGGCTCCGCCCCGGCCCTCGCCGCGACGAAAACGAAGTCCGTCGCGAAGTCGACCGAGATCAGCGCCCTCGGCAAGACCGTCCTCACCACCAACCGGGGCCGCACCCTCTACAGCCTCAGCGCCGAGACGAAAGGCAGATTCATCTGCACCGACCCCGGCTGCCTGGCTGCCTGGAAGCCGCTGGTCGTGACGAAAGGCGTGAAGCCGGTCGGCCCGGTGACGCTGGGAACGCGGAGGCGCCCCGACGGTCGTATTCAGGTGACCTACAAGGGCCTCCCCCTCTACAGCTTCAACGGTGACATCGCGAAGGGCGAAACCAACGGCGAGGGAATCAAGGACGTCGGAACCTGGCACGTCGCCAAGCTCCCCAGTGTCAGCTCGCAGCCTCAACCCCAGCCTCAGCCCGAACCGACTCCGTCTCCTTATCCATCGCCGTCCCCCTATCCGTCCCCATCTCCCAACCCGTATCCGTACCCGCATCCGATGCCGTGACGAAGGCGGGCTCGCAGAGCTGCCGGACCAGCCGGTCCGGCAGCCCGCCACTCTGCGGCAGGGTTCCGAACAGGGCGCGGCGCTCGGCCACCCAGGGAAGCCGGGCCTTGAGCACGCCCACCGCCAGACCACGGGCCCGCAGGTCGCGAACGAGCAGCGCCAGCAACGGCCGGTCGGATGAGAGGTCGACCCGCAGCAGAACCGCGGACGGCCGCGGCCCCTGCCCCTCCTCCAGCACCGACCTCAGCAGGGCCGGTGGGAGGAGGACGGCGGCAAGAGAGCCACGGGCGACAGTGACCGCTGCTGTTGCGGCCGCCAAGCCCTCGCCATCGGCGGCAACGGCGACGTGGCAAGTCTGGCCGCGGGCGGCGACCCGGGCCCGCGGCAGGTGTGCCGTGAGCCGCTCCTCCAGCGCCCGCGCCGTGGCGGAGGTGAGCAGGGTCGGCCGCGGCGAGCGGCCGCCGACGTCGACCAGCAGCGCCGCCCGCTCGGCGTCGGCGCCGGCGCAGGCGAGCGCCGCAGCCGCGGGGCGAGCGCCCTCGGCGGCGCCGACCGCGGCGACCACCACGGTGGGCCCGTCGCCTAGCGGGTTGACTCCGCTCACTCGGCTGGCCTGACGCTGGCACTGCTGGTCACGGTCAGCCGGTCGGCGAGGGCCGCGAACGGCGAGGGCGGCCGCAGCCTGACCGAAACGGTGCCGCCATCGACCGAGACGGCGACGCTCTCCTCAGCCCAGCCTGGCAGGGCAGCGCGGGCGGACTGCGCCGCGGAACCACCGGAGGCCAACGCCAGTGCCCCGGCCTCGGCGGCCCCGTCGGCGAGCGTCAGGGAGTAGCCCGCGGCCAGCAGTTGCAGGGCGAGCAAGGCCGCCAGCAGCAGCGCCGGCAGCGCCGCCACCAGCTCGACCGAAGCCTGCCCGCGCTGGTCAGCCATCCCCCTGCTCCAAACTCGATCTCGCCCCGACCATGACCGGTGGCAGCGAAGGCCAAAGGCGGGGCACTGCAACCCGGACCGAAACCCCGCCAGCGTCATCGACTTCGGCTCCGGGCCTGATCGCCACCGGCAGCGCCCGGCGGGCGGCGCTGGCCGAGTCGGTGCCGACCAGCGCCGCCCGAGCTCCCGCCCGGGCCGCCACGCTCGCCGACCACAAGGCCTGACCGGCGAGCGCGAGCTGGGCCGCCGCCAGCAGCGCCAGCAGCAGGAACGGGACCACCGCGATCAGCTCGACCGAGGCGGCCCCGCGCTCCCGGTGGTGGTGGCTGCTGGCGGCTGGCGACGGCACCGCCCAACCGTCCCAGGGGAACGCATACGCGTTACGCGTGGATCGTGCCGGTTCGGTGAATTTTCAGTCGCGGAAGACCGGCGCCGCGCTCAGTACGTATTGGCCTCGGTCCAGATCCGCCAGATCGCGGCGACCGCAGCCGCCAGCAGCAGGATCCAGAGCAGGGTGCCACCACCGGTCGAGAACATCCGGTCGGTGCCGGCGACGAGCAGCGCCAGGAGGCCGAAGGCGCCGTAGAGGATCGCCCGCCGGCCGTCGCTGAGCGTTGCCAGCGTCAGTTGGTTCTGGCGGCTGAGCGTGTAGAGCATCCAGCTGATCCCGGCGAGGAAGCCCATCGAGATCGCAGCCAGCACCGCTTCGGCGGCGTTGTCGCCGTGCGGGGCGAAGGCGACCGGCACCGCCAGCAGCATGATGATCGCGACGTTGCGCAGATTGCGGAGGTTCCGCATGCGGCGATTGTACGCCGCCGGACCGCCCCAGCGGGCCTACTTGCGCGTCATCACGACGATGCCGAACACCACTGCGGCAACGACGGCGAGCAGCGACAGCATCGCGACGAGCGCGGCACCGCCCGCGGCCAGCGGCCGGTCGCTGCGGCTGAGGTCGGCGAACCGGGCCACGCCCCAGATCGCAACTGCGAAGATCGTCGTCACCCCGACGCCGGCGATCACCGACGCGATCACCGTCTCCAGCAGCTCCTTGCCCTCGACGAGAGTGGCGGTCATCCGCCCTCCGCCGGCACCGGCGCCCCTCGCTGAGCCCGCCGCACGAAGACGGCCGCGACCAGCGAGAGGGCCATCAGGGTGATCAGCAACGGCCCCAAGGCCCCGGTCCCGAAGATCCGCGAGACGCCGTAGGTGAGGGCGCCGATCGCCGCCGCCGCCGGCAGCGTCAGCAGCCAGGCGGTGACGATGTTGCCGGCGACGCCCCAGCGCACCGCCGAGACCCGCTTCGCCGCCCCCGCCCCCATCACGCCGCCGTTGATCACATGCGTGGTCGAGAGCGGAAAGCCGAAGTGGGTCGAGGCAAGGATCACCGCCGCCCCCGCGCCCTGCGAGGAGAAGCCCTGGGCCGCATCCATCTTGATGATCCGGGTCCCGGTCGTCTTGATGATCCGCCAGCCGCCGCTGTAGGTGCCGAGCGCGATTGCCGCCGCCGAGGAGGCGATCACCCAGAACGGCGGGTCGGCGTTGGCGCCGAGGCTGCCGTTGGCGATCAGCGCCAGGGTGATGATCCCCATCGTCTTCTGGGCGTCGTTGGTCCCGTGGGCGAGCGCGAGCAGCCCACCGGAGACGATCTGGCCGTGTTTGAAGCCGCGGCTGACCATCCCGGGACGCTGCTTGCCGACGATCCGATACGAGATCCCAATCGCAATCCCGGCGACGAGAAAAGCCAGGACCGGCGCGACGACCGCCGGGATCAGGACTTTGCCGACCAGCCCTTCGGCGATCACCGCGTCGAAACCGGCGGCGGCGATCGCCGAGCCGACGACGCCGCCGATCAGCGCGTGCGAAGAGCTCGACGGCAGCCCGAAATACCAGGTGATCAGGTTCCAGGCGATCGCCCCGATCAGCCCGGCGAAGACGATCGTCGGCGTGATCACGTCGGCGTTGACGACGTCGTTGGCGACCGTCGCCGCGACCGAGATCGAGATGAAGGCGCCGACGAAGTTGAGCAGCGAGGCGAACCCAATCGCCACCTGCGGCCGCGCCGCCCCGGTCGAGATCGAGGTGGCGACGACGTTGGCGGTGTCGTGGAAGCCGTTGGTGAAATCGAAGGCGAGGGCGGTGCCGACGACGATTACGAGGATGACGTCAGAGGACATTGATGACGAGTCCCTGGCCGATACCGGTCACGAATTCTTAATCACGATGCCCTCGAGTATCTGGGCAGCGGTCTCAGTCGCGTCGATCGCCTCCTCGAGCACCGCGAACATGTCCTTCCAGCGGATCACGACCATCGGGTCGATGCCGTTCGAGAAGAGCGAGGCGACGGCGTCGCGGGAGATCCGGTCGCCGTCGTTCTCGAGCCGGTGGATCTCGATCCAGTACTTGTCGAGGTCCTTGAACTCAGGCAGGTGCTCGAGCCCCGCGGCGAGCTGCTCGCAGGCCGCGACCAGGACTTTGGTCAGCTGCCCGGCCTGCTCCATCGGCGCCTCGATCTTGTAGAGGCCCAGGTAGTCGGCGGCCTCCTCGGTGAAGTCGACGATGTCGTCCATCTGCGTCGCCAGGCCGTAGATGTCCTCGCGGTCGATCGGGGTGACGAAGGTCGTGTTGAGCCGTTTGATGATCTCGTGGGTGATCCGGTCGCCCTCCTGCTCGGCCTGGAGGATCTCCTGCGAGAGGCTGCCCGCGTCGGGCCACTCACCCATCATCTGGTCGAGCAGGCGCGAAGCGTGGACCGTGTTCTGGCCAGCTTCGATGAAGAGATCGAAGAAGGTTCGATCGCGAGGAAGGAGCGAAAAGCGCGCCACGGTCGCATCCTAGTGGCGGGCGAGGAGGCGAACGTTTACGACTAGCCGGCAGCCGCGGCGAGCTGCTCGGCGGCGCGGGCGGCGTAGCGCTCGCGCAGCTCCTCCTGGACACTGCGGCGGCCGTCCTGCGGCGGCGCCGTCCGGGTCCAGACCCCCTCGGAGTCGAGCTCCCAGGCGTTGGCGTTGTCGGCGAAGCAGCGCTCGAGCACGTCGAGCATCTCCGCCTTCAGCTCCGGGTCTTCGACCGGCGCCACCAGCTCAACCCGGCTGTCGAGGTTGCGCGGCATCAGGTCGGCGGAACCCATCAGGACCCGGGTCTCCTCGCCGCGGCGGAAGGTGTACACGCGCGAGTGCTCGAGGAAGCGGCCGACGATCGAGACGACGCGGATGTTCTCCGAGATCCCCGCCACCCCAGGCCGCAGGCAACAGATCCCGCGCACGTTGAGATCGACCCGCACCCCCGCCTGGGAGGCGGCGTAGAGCGCCCGGATGCAGCCGGCGTCGACCAGCGAGTTCATCTTCAGCGCGATCCGCGCCTCTTCGCCGGCTTCGTGGGCGGCGACGGTGCGCTCGATCTCCTCGACCATCCGGTCGCGCATCGTGGTCGGCGAGACCAGCACCTTGCGGTAGACGGCGGGACGGCCGTAGCCGGTGAGGAAGTTGAACATCTCGGCGACATCGGCGCCGATGTCGGGGTCGGCGGTGAAAAGGCCGAAGTCCGTGTAAAGGCGAGCGGTCTTCGGGTGGTAGTTGCCGGTCCCGATGTGGACGTACTCGCGCACCCGTTCGCCCTCGCGGCGGGCGACGAGGATCGCCTTGACGTGGGTCTTCAGCCCGGGGATGCCATAGACGACGTGAACGCCGGCCTCCTCCAGCGACTTCGCCCAGTGGATGTTGGCCTCCTCGTCGAAGCGCGCTTTCAGCTCGACCATGCAGACCGCCTGCTTGCCGCGTTCGGAAGCGCGGATCAGCGACGGCACCAGCGGCGAGTCGTCGCTGGTCCGGTACACCGTCTGCTTGATCGCCAGCACGTCGGGGTCGGCGACCGCCTGCTCGACGAAGCGCTCGACCGAGGTCGAGAACGAGTCGTAGGGATGGTGGACGAGCAGGTCGCCGCGGCGGATCGCGGCGAAGATGTCGACCGGCTCGTCGTCCTCGCCCTGCAGCCGCGGCTGGGTGACCGGCGACCAGGGCGAGTAACGCAGCTCCGGGTGACCGGGCACGTCGGCGATCGAGCCGAGGTCGCCGAGGTCGATCAGACCGCCGACGTCGTAGACCTCGCGATCTTCGAGCCGCAGCGCGCCGATCAGCTGCTCGCGCAGCTTCGGGTTCATGCCGGCGGCGATTTCGAGCCGCACGACCTCGCCGAAGCGGCGCCGGCGAAGCTCGTCCTGGACCGCCCGCACGAGGTCGTCGGCCTCGTCGGAGACGGTGAAGTCGGCGTCGCGAGTGACCCGGAAGTAGCCGTGGGCGATGACGTCGGTGCCGGGGAAAAGGACGTCGAGGTTGGCGGCGATCACCTCCTCCAGAGGCACGAAGGTCTTGCCGTCCTCGCCGATCGGGAGGAAGCGCCCGAGCAGCTCCTTCGGCACCTTGACCCGGGCGATGATCTCGGTCCCGCTCTCGGAGTCGCGCAGGAGCACGCCGAGGCTGAGCGAGAGGTTGGAGATGTACGGAAAGGGCCGGCCGAGGCCGATCACCAGCGGCGTCAGCGCCGCGAAGACCTGCTCGTGGAAGCGGGCGTCGATCTCGCGCCGCTCCTCCTCGGTGGCGGTGTCGAGGGTGAGGAGCCTGATTCCCCGCTCGTCCAGGGCCGGTCGCAGCTCGCCCCCGAAGCATTTCTGGAGACGGTGGTCGAGCTTGAGCACTCGGGCCTGAATCGCGTCGATCTGCTCGGAGGGAGCGAGACCGTCGGGGCCGCGGGCGTCGATGCCGGCGTCGAGCTGGTCGAAGAGGCCGGCGACCCGGACCATGAAGAACTCGTCGAGGTTCGAGGCGTAGATCCCGCAGAACCGGATCCGCTCGAGCAGCGGCACCTCGGTGTCCTCGGCCAGCTCGAGAACCCGCTGGTTGAAGTCGAGCCAGGAAAGCTCGCGATTGAAGTAAAGAGCGGGATCGTCGATCGATCCATCGTACTCCGACACCGTCGCTTTCCCCCTGCTCTCAAGCGACCTGGACGAACTGCTGCTCGGCCCGCCGCTGGGCCGGCGCCGATGCCTCGCCGAGCGCCCGGCGGTAACCGGCCGCGAGCTGGTCCAGCGAGCGCTCCCAGGTCCGTGCCCGGGCGGCGTGGGCCGCGGCGGTGCCGAGGTGGTGGCGCAGCAGCGGCGCCGAAGCGAGCTGCAGCAGCGCCCCCGCCAGATGGTCGGGGTCGGGGCGGCAGAGCAGGCCGGTGTGGCGGTTCTCGACCAGGGCCGCCGGCCCCCCCTCGGCGACGGCGACGACCGGCAGGCCGCTGGCAGCCGCCTCGATGATCACCTGGCCGTAGGTGTCGGTGCTGCTGGCGAAGAGGAAGACGTCGGCGCTGGCGTAGGCACGGGCGAGGTCCTCGCCCCCAAGCCAGCCGAGGAAGGTCGCCCGCTCGCCCAGCTTCGCCCGCAACTCGTCTTCCTCCGGACCGCCGCCCGCGAGCAGCAGGTGCAGGCGCGGGTCGGAGCGGTGCGCGCGGAGGAAGCTCTCGGCCAGCAGGTCCACCCCCTTCTCGCGGGTCAGGCGGCCGGCATAGAGAACCTTGATCCCACCCGGGTAAGCACTCGGGTCGCGCTTCGCCGGGTCGAAGCGGCTGAGGTCCACCCCCCGCTCCCAGCGCCCGATCCGGGCCGGGTCGGCACCGAGTTCGGCGAGCGAGGCGTCGGCCGAGGGGCTCGGTGAGAGCACGTGGCGAGGGGCGCCGTAGAAGGCGCCGAGCCCGATCCGGGCCAGGGCCTCGAGGTGCTCCTGGCCGCTGCGCATGCCGGCGTAGGCGGCGAGCTCGGTGTGGTAGCTGGCGATATGGGGAACGCCGGTGATCCGCGAGAGCAGCGTCGCCGCGATCCCGGCCGGGCCGGGGGCGGTGACGTGGACGAGGTCGTAGTCGCCCTCGGCCAGGGTCTCGACCAGGTCCGGCAGGCCGGGAACTCCGAGCCGCATCCCCTCGTAGAAAGGCAGCTCCAGCTCGGCCGCGGCCGGCAGCCGGCGATCGACGCCGGGATCGGTGCCGACGACGTGGATCTCGAAGCCGGGCACGCCGCGCTCGCGGATCTGCTCGATCGTGTGGGTGACGCCGTGCATCGAGCCGATTCCATCGGCGATCAGGGCCACCCGCCGCGGTCGGCCGTCGACCCGGCCGAGCTTCGCCTTCTCGGCGGCGAGGAAGGCGGTCGAGGGCGCGTATGGCACCGCCGGCAGCAGCGCCTGGAAGAGACCGTTGACGGCGGCCGGGAAGTCGCCCCTTGTAAAGGCGCCGGTGCCGTCCTCGATCGCGGTCCGCAGGCGGCGGTCGTGGGTGCGACGGGCGCGCCGGTAGAGCTCGGCGTGGGAAAAGCCGTCGGACTGCAGGTGGGCGATCAACTCGCGGCCGCGCAGCTCCAGCCCCATGCCCGCGAGCCAGGCCTCGAGCAGGTTGCGGGCGTCGTCCGGGCAGAGGTCGGTCGCGACCTTGCCCTCGCGCAGCGCGCCCTCGCCGATCACCCGTTCCGCCATCTTCAGCACCGCCGCCGGGTTGGGACCGGCCGCGGCGCCGTCCTCGGGCTCGCCAAGCGCGCGGGTCGCGAGCGCCATCGCCGCATGGGTCCACTTGGCGGCGCTGCCCTGTTCGCCGGCCGCCTCGGCGTCGCCGTCGCGCAGGTGCGCCAGAAACTCTTCCGGCGTGCGAGCAGCGGGCGCCTCCGTGAAGGTGCGGCCGATGTCGACGCCGGCATGGTCGTCGGAACCGCCGATGCCGGTGCCGCCGCGCGTCTCGATGTAGACGACGGCGGGCATGTTCAGCTCGGCGGCCCGCGACCCGTTGCGGACCTCCCAGATCGGGAAGATTTCCGCCAGGCGTCGCCGGTGGCGCCGCGTCAGCGGCTCGGCGACGTTGAAGAAGGGATGCGCAAGCGCGCAGACGATCCCGTTCTCGTGAAGGAATGCGGCGCAGGCCTCGACATCGCCGGAATGTGCCTGCAGCCACTCGTGGTCTCCGGCAGTGATCCCGTAGCAAAGGACGTGAACCGCCTGAGGCTCGCCGGCGAAGCGGGCGGTCAGCTCCTCGGAGACGAAGCAGTCGGGCCGATCTGCCAACTCGAGACAGCCCTCGATCGTGTCGTGATCGGTGATCGTGACGAAGTCCATCCCCCGCCGCTTGGCCAGCTCGTAGACCTCCTCGGGAGGCGTGGCGCACTCCGGCAGTCCGAGCGATCGCTGCACGCCCAGCCGTGAGAGCTGTGAAGCGGTGGAGTGACAGTGCATGTCAACACGGGAAGTCATCGGTGTCTCCCTCTCTCTATTCGTTCTTGTCACCTCGATATTCGGCTATTTGCAGGGAAAACTTGTGAACGACCTGAGAAAGGCAGGTGAAATCGCCGTGATCGACTTTGTACGGCCCATAGCCCGTACAAAGTCGAAAGCGAGAGGAGCTAAGCGGCGAGACGGGCGGGCGAATGCCCGTTGGAGGCGCCGTTGAGGAGGTCGAGGATGACCCCCTCGCGGAGCCCGCCCTTGCCGATCTGCAGCGGCTGGCCGAGCAGCTCGGAAACCTTCTCCAGCAGGAGAACGCCGGTGGTGAGGATCCGCACCCGCTGCGGGTCGAGCTCGAAGCGGCGGGCGACCTCGGCGGCGGGGTCGGCGGAAAGCACCCGGATCCCCCGCTCCAGCGTCTCGTACTCGAGCACGGCGCCGACCAGGCGGCGCAGGGAAGTCGCGGAGCCGCCGACGGCGACCGCCTGGGCTGGGTGCTCGATCTCGACTCCCTCGAAGATGTCGTCGATGCGGTCGCGGACCTTGCGGATCTCCGCCGCCGAGGGCGGGTCGGAGGCGATCAGCTCGTCGGCGAGGACACCGGAGCCGACCCGCCAGGAGCGGACCGTCTGGGCGCCGCCGGGCACGGTGCCGAGGATCACCTCGGTCGAGCCGCCGCCGACGTCGACGACGCCGACCGTGCCCTCGACCGGGTGGCCGAGGGTCTTGGTCGCGCCGACGAAGGAGAGCCGGCCCTCCTCCTCGTCGCTGAGAACCTCGACCGGGACCCCTGCGGCAGCGGCGATCGCCCGCGCCGCCTGCTCGCCGTTGCTGGCCTCACGGACCGCCGCGGTGGCGACGGCGCGGATCTCCTCGGCGCCGAGCTCGCGGGCGAGCCGGACCTGGGTCGCGACGACCTCGGAGACCTCGGCGATCTTCTCGGCCGTGATCGCGCCGCCGTCGATCGCTTTGTTGATCCGCGTGTAGGCGCGCTGTTCCATCACCTTCTTGAGCTGACCATCGATCGGCTCCGCGACGAGCACGCGAGTCGTATTCGAACCTATATCTATGGCTGCGCAGAGCATCGCGGGGGTGTCCCCTATGTTCCCAAACGCGTCGGATCTGACACGCAGCTCGGGGGCAGGACCCGCCCGCCGCTTACGCAGACGGGTGCGATGCGTCCTCGAACTCTCGGAACAAGCCCGTGACGACGAAGGCGACCTGCTCGCCGATGTCGACTGCGTTGTCGGCGATCCGCTCGATCGCCCGCGCCGCCAGCAGCATCGTCATCGCCCACTCGCGCTTGTCGGGGTCGTCACCGAGATCGAGCGCCAGGCGGAAACAGTCGCGGTTGAGGTCGTCGACGACGTCGTCCTGGCGGACGAGGTCGCGCGCCATCTCGATGTCGCGTTCGGCGAAGGCGCGCTTGGCCTGGGTGATCAGCGAGCGCGTCTGGGTGCCCATGCCGAGGATCAGTTTCACCATCCCTTCGTCGGCGGGCGGTTCATGGCCGGTCAGCGGGATCACCTTGCAGATGTTCACGCACTGGTCGCCCATCCGCTCGACGTTCTTCAGGACGTGCAGCAGGGCCGAGATCAGGCGCAGGTCGGTGGCGACCGGCGACTGCGTCGCGAGCAGCGTGATCAGGGCCTGATGGACCTCCAGGTAGCGACCGTCGATGCGATCGTCGTCGGCGACGACGATCTGAGCCAGCTCGACGTCCTGGTGCTGGATCGCCTCCAGCGTCCGCTGCAGCGCCGCGCTGACCAGGTTGAGCCCGTCGAGGGCGCTGGCCTCGAGCGTTTCCAGTTCCACTTGGTATTCGTGACGGGCGGCGGATTCGGGCAAGGTCCGGTGCCTTTCGATCAGCCGAAGCGACCGCTGACGTAGTCCTCGGTCGCTTTCTGCGTCGGGTTGGTGAAGATCGTCTCGGTCTGGCCGATCTCGACCAGCCGGCCCGGCTTGCCGGACTCTTCGAGGTTGAAGAAGGCGGTGAGGTCGCTGGCCCGCGCCGCCTGCTGCATGTTGTGGGTGACGATCACGATCGTGTAGCGGGCCTTGAGCTCGCCGATCAGGTCCTCGATCGCCAGCGTCGCCACCGGGTCGAGGGCCGAGCAGGGCTCGTCCATCAGCAGCACCTCGGGCTCGACCGCGATCGCGCGGGCGATGCAAAGTCGCTGCTGCTGGCCGCCGGAGAGGCCGGAGCCGGGCTTGTCGAGGCGGTCCTTGACCTCCTCCCAGAGGTTGGCGCCGCGCAGGCTGCGCTCCACCACCCCGTCCTTCTGGGTCTTCTTGATTTTGCCGCCGTTGAGGTTGAGGCCGGCGGCGACGTTGTCGTAGATCGACATCGTCGGGAACGGGTTCGGCTGCTGGAAGACCATCCCGATCAGGCGCCGGACCTGGACCGGATCGACGCCGGCGCCGTAGATGTCCTCGCCGTCGAGCTCGATGTCGCCTTTGACGCTGGCGCCGGGGGTCAGCTCGTGCATCCGGTTGAGCGAGCGCAGGAAGGTCGTCTTACCGCAGCCGGAGGAGCCGATCAGCGCCGTCACCTTGTTCGGCGCGATCGTCATCGAGACGTTTTCGACCGCGTGGAAGGCTCCGTAGTAGAGGTTGACGTCGCGGGCCTCGATCGTCTTCGCCAGCGCCCCCTCGGTGCCGGTCGCCGCCTGTCCCGTCGTCCCGGTCGCGGCGACCGTGCCGGACGCTCCGGCGGACTCCGAATCCACCGCCGCTCGCTTCGTCCCAGAGGCTCCGAACATGGATCTCAACCTTCTTCCTTCCACTGGCTAGCGGATCTCGGTTTTGTAGCGCCGATATACGAAGCGAGCCACCACGTTGAGGATCATCACGATAGCGATGAGGACCAGGGCGGCAGCCCAGGCTCGGTCGTAAGACGCCTGTTTCATCACGCCTGGCGAGCGGTACTCGTTGTACGCGTAGACGGCGAGGTTCTGCATCCGCCCGTTGAACGGGTCGGCGTTGATCGAGTCGACCACCCCGGTGGTGACCAGCAGCGGCGCCGTCTCGCCGATGATCCGGGCGGTGGCGATCATCACCCCGGTGACGAGGCCGGCGAAGGCGGTCGGCAGGACGACCTTGGTGATCGTCTTCCACTTCGGCGTCCCCAGCGCGTAGGCCGCTTCGCGCAGGTGGTTGGGGACGATCTTCAGGACCTCCTCGGCGGAGCGGATCACGATCGGGATCATCAGCACCGAAAGCGCCACCGAGCCCATCACGCCGAGGCGGATGCCGGGGCCGAAGAAGATCTCGAACAGGGCGTAGGCGAAGAGGCCGGCGACGATCGAGGGGATGCCGGTCATCACGTCGACGAAGAAGGTCAGCGCCCGGCGCAGCCGGCCTTTGCCGTACTCGGTCAGGTAGATCGCCGCCATGATCCCGATCGGGACCGAGATCACGACCGCGACGCCGGTGATCACCAGCGTCCCGACCAGGGCCTGGGCGGCGCCGCCGCCGTTGACGACTCCGCGGGCGTCCGCGGTGAGGAATTCCCAGTCGAGGCCCGGCAGGCCGCGCTTGGCGACCTCGTAGAGGAGCGAGGCGAGCGGGATCATCGCCAGCCCGAAGGCGGAGGCGATCGCCAGCGTCACCGTGCGATCGATTGCCCGCCGCGGTCCCTCGACGACCCGCGACCAAGCGTAGATGCCGGCGCAGCCGACGACCACGCCGAAGACCAGCATCAGGGCGATCGTGAAGGCGCCGGTGGCCAGCAGCACCGCGGCGGAGAGCGCGCAGGCACCGGCGAAGACCCCGTAAGGAGCCCAACTGGGCAGAACACCGCCGGCCAGCGTGCCCCCGGGTCGCTGCGGGATCGCAGCCATCGCCTATTCGCTCCCCTGCTGGCGGGCGATGATCCAACGGGCCGCCATGTTGGTGACGAGGGTGATCGCGAAGAGGACCAGGCCGGTCGCGATCAGGGTGTTGACCGCGAGTCCGGAGGACTCGGGGAAGTCGAGGGCGATGTTGGCGGCAATCGTCGACGGATTCGCCTGGCTGATCAGGTTGAAGGTGACGATGCCGGAGACCGAGAGGATGATCGTCACCGCCATCGTCTCGCCGAGGGCGCGGCCGAGGCCGAGCATGGCGCCGCTGATCACCGAAGATTTGCCGAACGGGAGGACCGTCATCCGGATCATCTCCCAACGGGTGGCGCCGAGCGCCTGGGCGCCTTCCTGGAGTTTGCGCGGGGTCTGCGAGAAGACCTCGCGGGCGACGGCGGAGACGATCGGCAGGATCATCACCGCGAGAACCAGGCCGGCGACGAACATCGTCCGCCCGGTGGCCGAGGCGGGACCCTCGAAGAAGGGAATGAAGCCAAGCCTTTCTTCCAACCACTGCATCACGGGCACGGCGGCAGGGCCGAGGACGAAGATCCCCCAGAGGCCGTAGACGATGCTCGGGATCGCCGCCAGCAGATCGACCAGGTAACCGAGCGTGAGCGCGATCCGGGGCGGGGCGATGTGGGTGATGAAGAGCGCCACCGCGACCGCCAGCGGCACGGCGATGATTGCTGCGAAGGCCGCGGCAAGAACGGTGCCGAAGGCGAGCGGCGCGACGTAGTCGATGAAGGTCTTGGCTTCGGGGAGTTCGGCGGCGCTGTGGGTGAGCGCCGGCGCCCCCTCGGCGATGAGGAAGATCGCGACCCCGGCCAGCAGGGCCAGAATCGTCACCGCCGCGAGGGTGGCGGTGTTGCTGAAGATGCGGTCGCCGGGGCGGCGGCGTCCTCCGGACGCCGCCGCCAGCAACTGGCCCGCGTTGGTCGTGGTATCGACCTGGGCCATTCGGCTATTCGATCGCTTCCACTGCGGGAGTGATCTTCGTGGTCAGCGCTTCCGAGAGCGGCGCGGAACCGGCGTTTGCAGCCGCGGCTTCCTGCCCTTCGGGGCTGATCACGTATTCGAGGAACCCCTTGACGACAGCGGCTTCGTCAGCCGAGCCGTATTTGGTGCAGGCCAGCAGGTAAGAGACCAGGACGATCGGGTAGGTCTCCTCCGCTTCGGTCTTGCGGTCGAGCTTGAACGGGAACATGAATTTGTTCGCCGCCAGTTCTTTGTCTTCCGGGGACTCCTCGAGGATCGCGGCCGCCGCTTCCGGCGACGGAGCGATGTAGTCGGCACCGACTTTGACTTTGGCGATCCCGAGTTCGCCGGCCTGGCTGGCATCGGCGTAGCCGATCGCGCCTTCGCCGGCGGCAACGGCCTCGACGACGCCGGAGGTGCCGTTGGCGGCCTCGCCGCCCTTGACCGGCCAGTCACCGCTGACTTCGTACTTCCAGACGCTGGGGACGACCTCGGAGAGGTATTCGGTGAAGTTCTCCGTGGTGCCCGACTCGTCGGAGCGGTTGACCGGGGTGATGCGGGTGTCCGGCAGGTCGACGCCCGGATTCGATTTGGCGATCGCGGGGTCGTTCCAGGTGGTGATTTCCTGCGCGAAGATCTTCGCCAGCGTTTCCGGATCGAGCTGGAGTTCTTCGACTTCGGGCAGGTTGTAGACGACCGCGATCGGCGAGACGTAGGCCGGGATCTCGATCAGTTCGCCCGGTTCGCAGCGTTTTTCGGCTTTTTCCAGCTCGCCTTCTTCGCTGGAGATCGCGGCGTCCGAGCCGGCGTAAGCGACGCCGGCGGCGACGAACTGCTCGCGGCCACCGCCCGAACCAACCGGGTCGTAGGAGATCGTGACGCCGGAGTTTTCGGCCTCGAGGTTTGCGATCCAGGCTTCCTGGGCGGCCTCCTGCGAGGTCGCGCCGGCGCCGGCGATTTCGCCGGAGAGTTCTCCGCCTGACGACGAGCCCCCGCCGCCGCTGCTGCTTCCACTGTCGTCGCTACCGCCGCAGGCGGCGATACCGAGCGCCAATATCGCGGCCGAGACGAGTACCGCAATCCATCTAGTGCCAGACATCAGTCTCCCTTTGTTGTTGAACGAGTGGCAAGAGCACCGACGGGAGGTCGGTGCTCGGTTCAGCGTTCCAACGGCTCCCCGGGACCTTGTTACCTGCCTGTGTCGGGGATGTAAAAAAGATGTAAAAGCGCTGCTGCAGAGCAGGCGCTTCAGCCATCGGGAGAGAAGCGGTAGCCGATGCCGTTGTGGGTATGGATCAGCTGCAGGTCCGGCAGCGCCTGGCCGAGCTTGGCCCGCAGGCGGCTGACGTAGACGTCGACCGAGCGGTCCTCGCGGCGCGGTTCCGAGCCCCAAACCTCGGCAAAGAGCTCCTCGCGGGTCATGATCCGCTGGGGGTGCGAAGCGAGCGTGATCAGCAGCTGCAGCTCGCGCATGGTCAGGCTCAGCGGCCGCCCGTCGACCAGCGCTGCGTGCTCCTCAGGCCGAATCTCGAGACGCCCGACTGGCAACTGCGAGGAGGACCCGGTTCCGATCGCCATGGGGGCCGAGAATGCCGACCTCCGTGCCTGAGTCGGTTACCCCAAAGTGAAACTGCTGTGAACGACCTGTGAAGCCGAGTCCGGAACGGGGTCGGAATCGACGACCCGGATCGGCTCCGCGAGGGCAGCCGGGGCGACCTCGGGGTCGAATCGGTAACCGACCCCGAAATGGGTGTGGATGTAGCTCCAATTCGGTGACCGCTTCTCCAACTTCTGGCGCAGCTTGCGGATGAAGACGTCGACCGAGCGGTCGCCGTGGGCCATCGCGTAGCCCCAAACCCGCTGGTAGATCGTCTCCCGCTCGAGCACCTGCCCCTTGGCCTCGGCGAGCAGCTGCAGCAGCTCGAACTCGCGCCGGGTCAGGTCGAGGCTGTCGCCGCCCACGAAGGCTTGAAATTGATCGGGCCGGATCTCGAGGTCGGCGATGACCAGCGGGCCCGCCTCGACTTCGTGGCGGCCGCGGCGGCGGCGCCTGGAGACGGCTTCGATCCGCGCCATCGCCTCCTCGGGGTGGCAGGGCTTGGTGATCCAGTCGTCGACTCCCATCCGCAGCCCGCGGACGCGCTGGGCGACGGTCGAGCGACCGGTGCAGACGATGATGCCGAGGTCGGGGAGCATCCCGCAGACCCGCTCCAGGTAGGACCAGCCTTCCTCACCGAGCAGCGCCGGGTCGAGCAGCAGCGCGTTCAGCTTCATCGCGACCAGCTCCTGCGGCGGGACCGCGCCGGAAGCCTGGCGCAGTTGCCAGCCGGCCGCCTCCGCCCGTTTGGCGAGAACGGTGACGAAACCGGAATCGGTGTCGATGACCGCGAGTCGGATCGCCTGGGGGTGGTTCACGAGGCGACGCCGCCAGCTCGGGTGATTGGCGCTTTGAACGACAAGACTGGACGATTGTACGCGTCGCTCGTGCGTGAAATGCCTGCGTTAACCGGTTTTTCACAAGTTGAGCAGGCCGAAATTGCGGCAAAGATGGTCAAAAGGTGGCGGGCCGGAGGCCGGTGGCGATGATCAGGAGGATCACTACCCCGGCAATGTAGCGATAGAGGACGAAGGGCCGGTAACTGGACGTCCTGACCAGTCGCAGGAGGAAGGAGATCGCGAAGTAGCCGGAGATGGCGGCGGCGATCGTGCCGACGACCATCGGCCCGGCGACGCCGTCAGGGAGACCGTCTTTGACGGCGCTGATCCCCTTGAAGACGGTGGCCCCAGCGACGATCGGGATCAGCAGCAGGAACGAGAAGCGGGCCGCACCGTCGCGGTCGAGACCGAGCCAACGGGCGGCGGTGATCGTGATCCCCGAGCGCGAGGTGCCGGGGGCGAGGGCGAGGACCTGGGCGAGGCCGATGTACCAGCCGTCGCGCAACCGGGTCTCCCCCAGGGCGCGGCGCTGGGGCATGCGGTCGGCGTAGCCGAGCAGGGCGCCGAAGAGGATCAGCTGGATCGCGATCATCCAGGGCTCGCCGAGGTGGTTGTCGATGAAGTCGGAGAAGAGACCGCCGGCGATCACCGCCGGGATCGTGCCGACCGCGATCGCGACCGAGAGCCGCTGGTCGCTGGTCTCGATCGAGCGCTGGCCCAGAGCCTGTAAGAAGCCGCGCAGGAGTTGCACCACCTCACGCCGGAAGAAGGCGATCGCGGCGATAAGGGTGCCGGCGTGGAGGGCGACGTCGAAGGTCTTGTTGAACTCCGGGTGGTCGAGCAGGAACGTGTAGTCCTGCAGCCAGGGCACGATGATCAGGTGTCCGGAGGAGGAGATCGGCAGGAACTCGGTGAGTCCTTGGACCACCCCGAGAAGGAGGGCCTCGAGGGTCGACATCGGCGCCGGACTCTACGCGGGCGGCGCGACGCCAGGCGCCGCCGCCCCCGCTTCCGGTAGATTCCGGCCAGTGAAGCGGACCGTCGCAGCCCTGCTGTCCTTCCTGGCGCTGAGCCTCGTCCTGGCGCCGGCGGCGCTGGCCGACAACGGTGTCGGCCTGGCCGGGCCGACCACCGACAAGACGGTCACCTTCTTCTGCTTCGGCGTGATCGGCTTCTTCGCCGTCCTCGTCATCGTCCTGTCCCTGATCCAGGGTCGGCTGCAGAAGCGCAAGGAACAGCGCCAGTTCGATCTCGAGCGCCTGTCTTAGCTGAGCCGGAAGCCGCTGAGCAGGCGTTTCTCCGTCTCGCCCTCGACTTCGGCGACGACTTCGACTTTGCCCTCCAGCGGGGTGCCGCGGATCTTGGTCGCGAGCAGGTCGTCGACCTGGAAGATGCCGGCTGAGTTGTTGAGCCGGATCTCGATCCGCACCGGCCGCTCCTCCCCCGCCTCGATCCGGACCTCGTCGATCGCCGCGGCTGAGATCGAGTGGATCCCCTCGTGGCCGGACTCGATCGGAATCCGGGTCCGCCCCTGCGCCATGTCGAGCGCGTCGGCGACGCGGACGACGCCGGCCTCAAGCGTGTAGGGCTCGCCGCGGCGACGGTGGCCGATGATCGCGTGCAGGATCTCAGAGGTGACGATCGTCCGCTCCGGCTCTTTGTAGGCGCCGGCCAGCAGCCGGTCGAGGGCGCCGCCGGCGAGGAACAGCGAGTAGGTCTCGTGGTCGGCGCGGTGGATCGACATGCCGACGTCGTGCAGGAGGGCGCCGCCGGCGACGACCACCTCGGCGTCGCGGTCGCGCATCCCGTGGTCGGCGACGACCGAAGGCTCGACGCCGGCCTTGACCAGCAGCCGCAGCAGCCGCAGGGCGATGTTGAGGACGATCTGCATGTGGACCCAGGAGTGATCCGACATCCCCAGCCGCTCGGCGTGGACCTGGGCCATGTACCACCAGGCCCGCACCTGGTCGTCGGAGTTGACCGCGTCGAGGAACGTCTCGAGCTTGCGGTTGCCGCGGGTCGGCGCCCGCACACTCGCCTCGGCAATCGCTTCTTTCGGCGGTTTGCGGGCGGGACCGCCGGCGTCAGGGGCGGGAACTTTCTCCTCGGGCATCAGCCGGCATCGTAGGGCCGGGCTCGGGTGGCGCCGTTATCGAGGCGTCACTTCTACGTCCATAGCACGTTCAACTGCCGCATCGATTTCCGGAGTCAGCCGCAGACAGGCCAGGGGCTCGAGCCGGAGCGCGAGTAGAGCAGCGCGGCGCGGTAGTCCTGCTCGATCTCGGGGGCGGCGGCGGGGTCGCCCTGACCGCCGACCGATTCCCAGGTGCCGACGTCGAACTGGTATTTGCCGCGGTAGCTGCCGTCGGAGGAGACGATCCGTGGGTCGCCGCCGGACTCGCAGGCGGCGATCGACTCCAGCGTCTCGATCGAGACCCCGCCCGGCAGGTGCGCGTACTTCTCGTGCAGCGCCCGCTTGACGGCGGTATGGAACTCGACCTCGACCCGATGCCCGATCGTGTGGGCCATCTGCCGGTAGTGCTCGACCGAGCTCTGCAGCGGCGTCAGCACCGCGCGGGCTTGCGAGATCGCCGGGACCTCGGGCTCCTCGCTGCCATCCCCTGCCGAGCTGGAGGCGGCAAGGGCGACCGCGGGAAACGCGAGCGCCATGACGACGAGCAGGACAAAGTATGTGCGTTTCGTGAGCAAGCGCGTAAGGGTTGCCGTGAAATCGCCGCTTATGTGTGTGCTCCGTCACAGATAGGCGTGAACTGTCGACTCCTCCAGGCCGGCTGAACGGGGATGATCCAGCGATGACCGAGGCGCCGACCTCACGGCTTTTGCTCGCATGCCCCGACCGCCCGGGCCTGATTGCGACCGTCAGCGGCTTCCTCGCCGCGGCCGGACTGAACATCGTCGACGTCGACCAGCACTCGACCGACGAGGGCCGTTTCTTCATGCGGATGGTCTTCGACTCCAGCTCCGCCGGGGCGCGCAAGGAGATGGAACAGCGGTTCGCGGCCGAGGTGGCGGCACCGTTCGAGATGGAGCACCGGTTTGCCGAGTCGAGCCAGTCGCGGCGGGTGGCGATCATGGTCTCGCGCGAGGACCACTGCCTCTCGGACCTGCTCTGGCGCTGGCGCAATCGCGAGCTCGGCGGCGAGCTGGTCGCGGTCGTCTCCAACCACCCCGACCACGCCGAGCAGGTCGCCTCGGTCGGCGTCCCCTTTCACCACGTCCCGGTCGAGCCCGGCGACAAGGCGGCGGCCGAGCGGCGCATCCTCGAGCTCGTCGGCGACGTCGACCTGCTCGTCCTCGCCCGCTACATGCAGATCCTCTCCGAGGACTTCCTGCGCGAGCTCGAAGCGCCGGCGATCAACATCCACCACAGCTTCCTGCCGGCTTTTGTCGGCGCCGATCCCTACCGGCGCGCGCACGAGCGCGGGGTGAAGCTGATCGGTGCCACCGCCCATTACGTCACCGCCGAGCTCGACGCCGGCCCGATCATCGACCAGGACGTGACCCGGGTCAGCCACCGCGACGAGGTCGCCGACCTGGTCCGGATCGGCCGCGACATCGAGCGACTGGTGCTGGCGCGGGCGGTGGCCGCCCATCTCGACGACCGCGTCATCCTCGACGGCGACCGCACGATCGTCTTCTGAGCAGCACTGGCTGGGCAGCCAGTTTTCTCGCTAACCTCTGCATGGAATGGAGCAGGCAACCCTCCCCCAGGGTCGAGTTCGCGCTGCCCCCGCAGTGCTGCCCCCGGGACCGCGGGCGCCCGCGGTCGTCCAGGCGCTCCGTTACCTCCGCGACCCACTCGGCTTCCTCGCCGCCCACCAGCGCCGCTACGGCGACATCTTCACCGTCCGCTTCCCGACCTTCCGCGGGATCGTCTACGTCGCCCATCCCGGCATCGTCAAAGAAGTCTTCACCGGGGCGCCGGCGGTCTTCCACGCAGGCGAGGCGAACGCGACCGTGCTCGAGCCGGCGCTCGGTCCGAACTCGGTCCTCACCCTCGACGACGAGCCCCACATGCGCCAGCGCAAACTGCTGCTGCCGCCGTTCCACGGCGAGCGGATCCAGCGCTACGGCGAGCTGATCGTCGCGATGACCCGTCGTGAGATGGAGAGCTGGCCTGTCGATGAGCCGTTCGCGCTGCGCCCCCACACCACCCGGATCACCCTGGCGGTGATCATGCGCGCCGTCTTCGGCGTCCACGACGAGGACCGGCTGGCCCGCTTCGAAGTCCTGATCGACGACTTCGCGCGGCGGGTCGGCACCATCACCGCCTTCCCTTTCATGCGCACCGACCTCGGTCGCCTCAGCCCCTGGGGCCGCTTCGTCCGTTCGCGCGAAGCGCTCGACGCCTTCATCTACGAAGAGATCGCGCTGCGGCGAGCCGAGCCCGGCTACGAGGAGCGCGACGACGTGCTCTCGCTGCTGCTCAGCGCCCGCGACGAGGACGGGCAGCCGATGAGCGACGTCGAACTGCGCGACGAGCTGATCACCATCCTCGGCGCCGGCCACGAGACGACCGCGACCGGCCTCGCCTGGGCGGTCGAGCGGTTGGTCCGCAACCCGCAGGTGCTGGCGAAGCTGCGCGCCTCGCTCGCGGCCGGCGGTGACGACTACCTGAACGCGACGGTGAAGGAGACGCTGCGCTCGCGGCCGGTGATCGTCGACGTCGCCCGCAAGCTGAAGGCGCCGGCGACGATCGGCGGCTACGAACTGAAAGCCGGCACCTTCGTGCTGCCGGCGATCGCCGCCCTCCACCACCGCGAGGACATCTTCCCGGCGCCGCGCGAGTTCCGGCCCGAGCGCTTCCTCGACGGCAAGACCGACAACTACGCCTGGATCCCGTTCGGCGGCGGCGTCCGCCGTTGCATCGGCGCCGCCTTCGCCGAATACGAGATGCGGCTGATCCTGCGCGAGTTCGTCGAACGCGCCGACCTGCGCCCGGTCGACCTCGAGGACGAGCCGGTCCGCGTCCGCAACATCACCTTGGCGCCGGCCAAGGGCACGAAGGTCATCAACCGCGGCCCCCTCGCTTAGGCCTCGGCCGCCGCGGACTGGGCGGCCTCCCATTCCCCGTAGAGCCGCTCGACCGTCTGTTTAGCCTTGTCGTGGCGCTCGGTCGCGCGCTCGGCCCGGCCCGGGCTCGACCAAGCGGCGGGGTCGGCGAGCTCGTCCTCGATCTCGCGCAGCTCGGCCTCGGCCCGCTCGATCTGCTGCTCCAACCTCGCCGCCTTGCGCGCCGCTTTCTGGGCGGGCTTGGTGGCGCTGTACCTGCCGCCACCGTTGGACGGGACCGATTTCGCCGCCGCCGCGGCCGCCGCGGCGCGTTCGTCCTCGCGCCGCTGGTACTCGGCCCAGCCGCTGTCGAAGCTTTCGAGCTGGCCGTCGGCGCAGACCAGGGTGCGGCTGCCGACCGCCTCGAGCAGGGCCCGGTCGTGCGAGATCAACAGCACCGCCCCCTCGAACTCGGTCAGCGCGTCCTCCAAAGCCTCGCGGCTCTCGATGTCGAGATGGTTCGTCGGCTCGTCGAGGACGAGGACGTTGGCGCCGGAGGCGACGAGGATCGCCAGCGAGAGTCGTCGCTGCTCGCCGCCGGAGATGTCGGAGAGCTGCTTTTCGACGTCGGCGCCGGAAAAGAGGAAGCCGCCGAGCAGGGCCCGCGCCTTCGGTCCCGTCAGCCCCGTCTGGCGTTGGGCGGCGTCGAGCACGGTGCCCTCCCCCGCCGCCGTGTCGGCGTGCTGGGAGAGGTAGCCGAGCTTGACGTTGTGGCCGCTGCGAACGCTACCGGAGGCCGGCTCGCGCTCGCCGGCGAGGGTCTCGATCAGGCTCGTCTTGCCGCTGCCGTTGGCACCGACGAGGACGACGTGCTCACCGCGTTCGAGTTCGAGCTCGGCGTCGGCGAGCAGGATCCGGCCGGGGACCTCGATCCGGCCTTTGACCAGCTTCAGCACCACCCGCCCGGGACGCTCGGGCGGCTTGAAGGAGAACCGCAGGCGCCGGTTGTCGCGGCGTTCGGCGACCGGTCCTTCCCGCTTCTTCTTCTCGATCTGTTTGACCCGCGACTGCGCCTGGCGCGCCTTCGTCGCCTTGTAGCGGAAGCGCTCGACGAACTTCTCCATCCGCTCGATCTCCGCCTGCTGGCGCTCGATCGCTTTGCCGAGGGCGATCTGCCGCGCCGCCTGTTCCTGGCGCCAGGCGTGCCAGGGACCGGCGAAGAAGCGCGCCCGCTGCGCCTCCAGCTCCAGCACCGAGGTGCCGACCGCCTCCAGGAACCAGCGGTCGTGGGCGACGAGGACGACAGCGGCGTCGAGCTCGACCAGGTAGGCCTCGAGCCACTCCAGCGAGGGAATGTCGAGATGGTTGGTGGGCTCGTCGAGCAGCAGCAGGTCAGGCTTGGCGGCCAGCGCCCGGGCCAGCGAGGCGCGGGTCAGCTCGCCGCCGGAGAAGGTCTTCAGCGAGCGTTCGAAATGCTCTTCGGCGAAGCCGAGGCCGCGGAGGACGGCGAGCACGTCGTCGCGCCAGCGGTAGCCGCCGCCGGCTTCGAGCCGGGCCTGGGCGGCGGCGTAGGCGGCCATCGTCTCCTCGCCGGTGTCGCCGCCGCCCATCTGCGCCTCGAGCTGCTCCAGCTTGGCCTCGAGCTCGAGCATGTCGGTGCGGCCGGAGAAGACGTACTCGCCGAGGCTGGTCGCCGATTCGCGCGGCGGCCGCTGGTCGTGCAGGGCGACGCGGGCGCCGCGCTGCAGGCTGAGCGTGCCGCTGTCCGGTTTCAGCTCGCCGGCGAGCACTCGCAGCAGGGTCGACTTGCCGGCGCCGTTGCGGCCCGACAGCGTCATCCTCTCGCCCGGCTCGAGCTTGAAGGAGACGTCCTCGAACAGCAGCTTGCCGCCGACGTAGACGTCCAGGGATATTGCAGTGGCGATCGCCATCCTGCGAGCGTAGCCTTCCGGGCGTGGGAGGCCCGCTGCGACACCTCGGCGAGCTGGCGAAGGCGCGGGCGACGCGGCGCTCCTCCGCGCGCGCCGACGGTCAGCTGCTGACCGAGCTGGAGACCCGCCCGCCGGACCTGCCGGCCGGCCTCGAGCTCGAATGGCTCGGCGTCTCCGGCTACCGGCTCAGTTACGAAGGGCAGACGATCTTCATCGACCCCTACCTCTCGCGGGTTCCGTTCCGCGACCTCGTGCTGCGGCGGCAGGCGCTGCCCGACCCGGCGGCGCTGGAGCGCTTCGTCAGGGCGCCGGGAGAGACGGTCGGCGTGCTCGTCGGCCACACCCACTTCGACCACGCCGTCGACGCGCCGGCGCTCGCGCGGCGCTTCGACTGCAAGGCCTACGGTTCGCGCTCGCTGGTCAACCTGATGGCGCTGCACGGGCTGGCCGAGCAGACGGTCGAGGTCGAGCCCTACCGGGTCTACGAGTTGGGCCCGTTCGAGGTCAGCTTCACGCCCAGCGTCCACTCGAAGCTGCTGCTCGGTCTCGCCGTCCCCTACGACGGCGAACTCAGCTGCGAGCACCTCGACTCGCTCTCGCCGGGTGCCTACCGCTGCGGCCAGGTCTGGGGGATCACGATCGCCGTCGCCGGCGTCCGCTTCTACCACCAGGGCAGCGCCAACCTCGTCGACGAGGCCCTGCGCGAGCGCGGGGCCGACTTCTTCCTCGCCGGCGTCGCCGGCCGCAGCTTCACCGACCGCTACTGGCAGCGGATCCTCACCCGCCTCCAGCCCAGAGCCGTGATCCCGACCCACTACGACAACTTCTTCCGCCCCTTGGGAGAGGAGATGGCGTTCGTCGCCAACGTCCAGCTCGCCGAACTGCCCACCGAGATTGCCGCCGTCAGCCGCGAAATCGAGATCGCGGCTTTGCCCCGTGCGGATCTGAGCACGCAGGCGTAGCGAAGAAATGACGAAACGCGCGTATCGCGCTCGGTGGAGTCATGCGGTCATGAGCGGCTACGCGGCAAGCGAGGCGGTGGGCTTGATCGCCGTCACCCAGGGTTGGATCAGGCGCCATCCCGACGGCTGACGAGTTGCTCAGCCGCAGTACTTGGCGGCGATCTGCTCGACCGTGCCCATCGTCCGCATCGTTCCCTTGCCAAGGGCCTTGTCGAGCGCCTTCAGGTCGAGCTCCGATTCGCTGATGCCGCCGCTCGGCAGCCAGTAGAGCTCGCGGCCTTCGATCGCCAGGCGATCGTCGTCGGTCGCGAGGGCAAGCGCCTGCTTGACCGCCGCGGCGCCGGGCTCCTTCCCCAGCAGCGAGACCTGGAGCTTGCCCTTGGAAGCGGCAACGGCCTTCACCGGGAACGGCTCGTGGGCGGCGATCGCCGCCACCTCGGCGACGCTGCGGAGGAAGACGGGGACCTCGTAGCCAAGGCCATCACCGAGGCCGGCTTCGACCTTCTTGGTCAGCGCCGCCTTGCCGGCGCGACCGGCAACGTCGAAGACGACGTTGCCGCTGGCGCGGAAGGTCGCCACCTCGGCGAAGCCGAGGCGCTCGAACTCGGCCACCAGCTCGGTGTTTTTCAGCCGGCGATTGCCGAGGTTCATCCCACGCAGGAAGGCGACGTAGCGGGCCACGAGTGCAAGCCTAGAACGATGGGCCCCGACTACACCTCGCTGCCAGCCGGCCTGCCGGCGCCCGAGGACGACGGCGCCGCTGAGCACCTGCCGGGCCTCGCCATACCGTCGATCCCCCTGCCAGCGACCGGCGACACCGAAATCGACCTGGCGGCCCTCGCGGCCGACAGGCTGGTCGCCTACCTCTACCCGCGCACCGGGACGCCCGGCATCGCCCTCCCCGACGGCTGGGACGACATCCCGGGCGCCCGCGGCTGCACCCCCCAGAGCTGCGCCTACCGTGACGCGCTGAGCGAGCTCGAGGAGCTCGGCGCCACGGTTGTCGGCATCAGCGCCCAGAGCGCAGCCGAACAAGCCGAGTTCGCCGCCCGCGAGCAGATCCCGTTCCCACTGCTCAGCGACCCGGATCTGCGCCTTGGCGCCGCGCTCGGGCTGCCGACCTTCGAAGTCGCTGGGCGGACCCTCTACAAGCGCCTGACGCTGGTCGCCGAGAAAGGCCAGATCCTCGAGGCCTTCTACCCGGTCTTCCCGCCCAACCGCAACGCCGCCGAGGTAATCACCTGGCTACGTGCGCGCCGCGGTTGAGCAGGAGGAAGAGAAACGAAATCGTTTCTGGAGAGGGCCCGGCATTCATCGGCCGTCGAGTGCCGGCCCCTCCCCAAATACCAACGGAGTCCTGAGGACTCCTACAAATCTGAGTATAGAGTTGAACTCAACCGATTTTCCAGTACGAGAAGGTTTCTGAATACCGATAGTGCGGCTATTTCTTCAGGCGCCGCTCGAGATCCTCGGCCAGCGCGGCCAGCACCGGCAGTGGCACCTTGAGGCCGGCGGCGATCCGCCGGACGTTGCCCCAGGTGGGATTGACGCGGCCCGACTCGATGTGCGAGATCCAGGTCGGGTGGATCTCGGAGCGCAGTCCGAGGTTCTCCTGGCTCAACTCGCCGTCGGTCCGGAGCTTCCGGATCGCCTGGCCGAGGCCGATCTGAGGGTCGTCGCGTCGGGGCATCTATGGGAGGGAATGCGCCTCCCGCCCCCACGTCCATAGAGGTGAACTCAAGTCCCCGATCGAAACCCGCGCAGCCCGGAGTACGGTACGCGCGGATCCACTCGGTTGCCGCAGCTGGGAACCCATTCGAGGGGGCCGTTCTCCAGCTTCAGCGGACACGAACACATGTTCGTGTCTCGTCCTCCAGGAGTCAAGAAATTCGCAGGCCAAATTCCCGCGCTTGGCGGGAATTTGGCCGGTAGTGGAGGCGCCGAGATTCGAACTCGGATCCGCGGACGCGGCGCGAGGGTGTCTACAGGTTTAGCCGGCGCTTTGATCTCGTCTCCCGGGGTCCGCGCCGGCGGGCACTGCGAGAGACAGAGCCCTCTGAAATTTCCCCTGGCGGACGGGGCGATCCGCCCGGGTCAGCCCGCTTTCTGAAGCCGGTGCCCCTCCCCGCGGGCGTGGGAGGACCGACTCTCACAGCGCTTAGTTTCTAGCTAAGCGGCGAGGGCGAACTCATGGTCCGCACGTATTGGTTTGTGCCGGGGTTTAACGAGGCCTCCGGCAACCTCGACCTGCAACCGTTCGCACGAGTCGACCACGTCGAAGCCTGTCGCCCCCGTGCTCAATGCGCTTCGAATTGTACGTTGTCGGGAATGGTGTGCACGTGACCGAGCTCGTCTACCACGCAATCGTCCTCGGGGCCGGCCCGGCCGGCGAGGTCTGTGCCGGCAGGCTTGCCGCGGGCGGCCTCGAGGTCGCGATCGTCGAGCCCGACCTGATCGGCGGCGAATGCTCCTACTACGCCTGCATGCCGTCGAAGGCACTGCTGCGGCCCGCCGACGTGCTGGCCGAGGCGCGACGGATGCCGGGGGTGCCGGTGGATTCAGACAGCGAGCTCGAACCCCAGGCCATCGTCGACCGCCGGGACGAGGTGATCCACGGCCGCGACGACTCGGTCCAGCTGCCCTGGCTGGAAGAACGCGGGATCGCCCTTCACCGCGGCGCCGGCCGCTTCGTCGGCGAGCGCCGGGTCGCCGTCGGCGACGAGGTGCTGGTCGCCGAGCAGGCGGTGGTGGTCGCGACCGGGTCCGGCGCCTCGATGCCCCCGCTCGAGGGTCTCGACCAGGTCAGCGCCTGGAACAACCGCGACGCGACCACCGCCAAGCGGGTGCCGGCGAGCATGATCGTGCTCGGCGGCGGCCCGGTCGGCAGCGAGCTGGCGCAGGCCTGGGCCAGCCTCGGCACCCGGGTGACGCTGGTCGAGGGCGGGCCGCGCCTGCTCGGCCGCGACGAGCCGTTCGCCGGCGAGGAGGTCGCGGCGGCGCTGCGCGGGCGCTTCGGGGTCGACGTACGGATCAATTCGCCGGCCGAGCGGGTCCGCGCTGGCGAGACGGGGATCGCCGTCACGCTCGAGGACGGCGGCGACGTCGAAGCCGAACAGCTGCTCGTCGCCGTCGGCCGCGTCCCCCACACCGCCGACCTCGATCTCGGCGCGGCGGCGGTCGAAGCCGGCGAACATGGCTTCCTCGAGGTCGACGACCGGATGCGGGTCGGCGGTCGTGAGTGGCTCTACGCGATCGGCGACGTCAACGGCCGGGCGCTCTTCACCCACGTCGGCAAGTACCAGGCCTGGATCGCGGCCGAGAACCTGCTTGGCCGCCCCGTGGAGGCGGTCGCCGAAGGCATCGGCTCACCGCGGGTGACGTTCACCGACCCGCAGGTCGCCGCCGTCGGCAAGACGCTCGAGCAGGCACTCGCCGGCGGTATCCACGCCCGCGCCGTCGACGTGCCGACCGATGGCACCCCCGGTGCCAGCTTCCAGGGCAAGGGCACCGGCGGCACCGCGCGCCTGGTCGTCGACGAGGAGCGCGGGACGATCGTCGGCGCCACCTTCACCGGCTTCGAGACGGCCGACTTCCTGCAGGCGGCGACGATCGCGATCGTCGCCGAGGCGCCGCTCTCGCGGCTGCGGCACGCGATCGCCGCCTTCCCGACCCGCAGCGAAGTCTGGCTGAAGCTGCTCGAGCGCTACGAAGGCTGACGCAGAGCCCCTCTACGGCGTCAGACGGTCGATTTCGACTTCAGGTCCTCGAGCACGTCCTGCGGGAAGCCCGCGACCTGATCGAGGTCGTCGACCGACTGGAAGCCGCCGAGGCGCTCGCGGTGGGCGAGCAACCGCGTTGCCTGCGTGACCGAGAGGTTCTGCTCCCGTAGCTGCTCGAAGGTGACCGAGTTGAGGTTGACCTGGCCGGACCCGGCCGCAGGCACAGGCTGCTGCGCCGCGGGCGGCGGCTCCTGGATCGGCGGCGGCATCGGCGCCGGGGGCGGAGGTGGAGGTGGAGGACTCGGAGGCGCGGGAGCCGGTGCGGGCGGAACCGGCGCGGGAGCCGGTGGTGCCGGCGGCGGGCTGGGAGCCGGCGGCGGTGCCGGGGCAGGCGGCTCGGGCGCCGGCGGCTGCGGGGGAGGTGTGGGGTCGGGGACAGGCGGCTGCGGCGCCGGGGGCGGCGGCTCGACCGGCTGCGGATGTTCGTGAAGCGGCGGCAGCTCCGGCATCGGGGGCACGGCGGCTGGGTCGAGGTGCGGCGGCGGAGCCACGGCGTCGAACGCGGCGGTGTCACCACCGACCGAGCGGACCACGGCCTGCTCGGCCTCCTCCGCCCGGCGCTCGGCCTCGCGGGCCCGCTCTTCGGCTTCGGCGACGCTGCGCTGCATCTCCTCGAGTTTCCGCTGCCGCGCCGCCGATTCCTCGGAGCGCAGGGTCTCGAGCCGTTTCGCCTCGGCGGCACGCGCTTCGGCCGCCTTGGTCCGCTCCTCGATCTGTTTCAGGCGCTCCTCCGCTTCGGCGATCGAGCGTTCCTGGGCCTGGCCTTCCTCGCGAATCCGCTGCTCGGCGCCGCGCAGGTCGACCGGCGGCGGCGCGGCGGCCGGGGGCGGCTCCGGCGGCGGCACGGCTGCCGGGGGCGCGGGCGGCTGCAGGCTCTCGGCTCGCTCCATGCGGCGGTCGGCCTCGGCCCGGATCCGCTGCTCCTCGAAGCGGATTTCCTCGACCTTGTCGCGGACCCGCTGCTCGGCCGTGGCGGGGTCGTACTCGCTCGGAGCCGGCGTCACCGCGGGCCCGACGGGCGGTGGCGGAATCGTCGGCGGCTGCTCGGCGGCGGGCTGAACCGGGGCGACCGGGGGCGCGGGCGGCTCCGGCGCCGGTGGTGCCGGCTGCAGGGGCGTCGGCTCGACCGGCTGACCGGCTCGGGCCTGCTGCAGCGCCCGTTCGTTCGCGGCGCGCGCGGCGGCGAGGCGCTGCTCGGCCATCGCCGCTTCCTGCTTTTGCTTGCCGCCGCCGTACTTGATCCCGAAGAACTTCTTCTGCTTGACCTCTGGCACGGCCGGCGTCTGCGGCGGAGTGCTCGCGCCGGCGGCGGGCGGACCAGATCCGGCCGCGGCACCGAGGGCGGCTCCCGCGGCGGCGGCACCGGCAGCGGCAGCCGCCGTCCCGGCGCCTGAAGGACCGGACGCGGGCGTCGCCGGCGGCGACGGGGGCGGCAGCGGAGCCGGCTTCTTGCCCTTCTGGGCACGCCGCGCGGCGCGCTCGTACTTGCGCCGTTTCGCCTCTTCGCGGCGCGCGTGGCGCGTTTCTTCGCGTTTCGTCCGCTGTGCTTCGCGTTCGCGTTTGCGCTGCTCCCGTGCGGACTCCGGTTTTTTCGCGGCTGCGGCTGGCGCCGGCGCAACTCCGGGCGGCGGCTGACTGGCGCCAGGAGGCGGCTGGCTCGCCGCGGGCGCGGGGCCGGGATCCGGCGTCGCCGGCGCACCGGGCGCAGGCGGCTGGGAGCCGACCGCTGGCATCTCCGTCGTCGCGGGCGCGGCGGCGGCAGCCGCGGGCGGCGCCTGGCCGCCGGCGCCCGGTGCGGGCGCGGCGGTCGGTGCCGGCGCCGCCTTCTCCGCCGCTTCCTTTTCCTTCGCCCTGCGGCGCGTCACGCTGACGACGAGGAGGAGCAGCAGGATCGCGAGAACCAGAGCGACGACGAAATAACCGGTGTGGTCGCTGATGTAGTCAGGGATCGACTCGGCGAAGACAAAGATTTGAGCGCGCATGGCCTGCATCCTTGCACGCGCTCCTGTTACACGCATGCAGGATCTTTTGCGCTGGACCTACGTTCGTGCCCGGCTTCGGACGCTCATCGCATGCGGCCCTTGAACTCGCGTTCGACCTCACGCCGAACGTCGCGGTCGGCGATCTCGCGACGGCGATCGCGGCCCTCCTTGCCCCGGGCCAGCGCCAGCTCGACCTTGGCGCGCGGGCCCTTGAAGTAGATCCGGGTCGGAACCAGGGTCAGGCCTTTCTGGGCCGTCTTCCCGACCAGGCTCTCGATCTCGCCGCGGTGGAGGAGCAGTTTGCGCGGCCGCTCGGCCTCGTGGGCGTCGACGTCCGCGTACTCGTAGGGCGGGATGTGGAGCTTGCGCAGCCAGACCTCCCCCTTGTCGACGACCGCGTAGGCGTCGGTCATCTGCGCCTTGCCGCTGCGCAGTGCCTTCACCTCGGAGCCACGGAGGACGATCCCGGCCTCGAATTTCTCGACCAGCTCGAATTTGTGGCGGGCGCGGCGGTTGGTGACGACGTCGCCGGAGGCCGGCAGCCGTTTCTTTTTGTCCTTCTTCGCCATCCCCTTAGCCTTTCAGGCCCGAGCCCCGGTTAGGCGAGCTCGAGGTCGCAACGGCCGCGGGCGGTGTCGACGCCGGTCACCCGCACCTGCAGCCGATCGCCGAGCCTGATCGCCGCGGCGCCGCGGCCGCGGCCGACCAGGGCCACCTCGGCGCGGTCGAGCTCGTAGCGCTCTCCGGGCAGGCGACGGGCGGGCAGCATCCCCTCGTAGACGTCGCCGAGCTCGCCACCGAAGGAGACGAAGGCACCGGCCCGGATCACGCCGGAGACCTCACCCTCGAACTCGACGTCGAGGCCGCGCTCGCCCAGCTCCCGTTCGAGCAGGTAGGCGGCGCAGAGGTCGTCGGCGTCGCGCTCGATCTTGGCCGACTCGCGCTCGCTCGCCGAGCACTCGGCTGCGGCGCTGCGCGCCTCGGCCAGCCGCGGCGCCTCCTCCCCCTCCCCCAGCGCCGCCAGCAGCGCCCGGTGGACGACGAGGTCGGGGTAGCGACGGATCGGCGAGGTGAAGTGGGCGTAGGCCTCGCTGCCGAGGCCGGCGTGGCCGCTGTTGCGCTCGCTGTAGTGGGCCTGTTTCAGCGAGCGCAGGACCAGCGCGGTGTAGGCCTCGCGGCCATGGCCCCGGCGCTCCGCCTCGCGCCGCGCCAGCCGGCTCGCCTCGGCGGCGACCTCGCCGGCGCTGCGGGGGGAGAGGCCACTGCGGCCGAGCGCCGGCGTCGGCACGTCGAGCGCCGCCAGCTGCTCGAGCAGGTGCTCGATCCGCGGCGGGTCGGGTTGAGGATGGACGCGGAAGATCGCCGGCACGCGGCGGTTGACGAGCAGCTGCGCGACCTGCTCGTTGGTGAGGATCATCAACCGCTCGATCAGCCGGTGCGACTCGGTCTGGGCGACCCGGTGGGCGCCGGTGACGTCGCCGCCAACGTCGAAGCGGAACTCGGGCTCGGCCGATTCGACGTCGAGGCTCGATGCGCCGCGGTGCTCGCCGAGCGCGGCGGCGACGTCGCGCGCCGCTTCCAGCGGTTCGGCGACCTCGGCCGGAGCCGGCACCCGGCTGGCGAAGATCGCGTCGAGCTGCTCGTAGTCGAGGCGGGCGTCGGAGCGGATCCGGCTGCGGTAGAAGCGCGTCCGCTGCGGCTGTGCCCCCGGGCCGAGCTCGATCTCGGCGGTCACCGCCAGCCGCTCGACCCCCGGCGCCAGGCTGCAGGCGTCGCTGGAGAGCGCGTGCGGCAGCATCGGCTCGACGACGCCGGGCACATAGGTGCTGTTGCCGCGCCGGCGCGCCTCAAGGTCGAGGGGCGAACCTGGCCGCACGTGGGCGGCGACGTCGGCGATGTGGATCCAGACCCGGGCGCCGTCGCCCTCGCGCTGGGCGGAGACGGCGTCGTCGAAATCGCGGGCGGTGGCGGGGTCGACGGTGAAGGTCGCCAGCGCAGTGAGGTCGCGGCGCGGCAGCGAGTCGCGCTCGGCCAGCTCGGCGGCGCGTCCGGCCTCGACCTCGAGCGAGGCCTTGAAGCCACGGAACCCGAGCCGCTCACGCAGCAGCTGCTCGACCGCCTCGCGCGCGGTCGCCGGCTCCTGCCGCCGTCCGCGCGAGCGCCGGCCGCCGCCTCGCCGATGGTCCCTCAGACCGTCACCCGACCTCACCGGAGAGCACTTCCAGCGCCTTCTGCTTGGCCTCGTCGGCCGCGGTGCGGGGATCGTCGCTGACCTTGACCTGCGGATGAATGCCTTTGCTGCGAGCCAGGTTCACCCCGTTCGGCGTGAAGTATTCGCCGACGGTCAGCTTCAGAGCGCCGCCGTTGGCAAGGTCCTTCTCCTCCTGGAAAACGCCCTTGCCGTAGGAGCGGGTGCCGACCACCGTCGCATCGCCGTCGTCGGCGAGCGCCGCGGTCAGGATCTCGGCCGCCGAAGCGGTGTTGCGATCGATCAGGACGACCAGCGGCAGCTCCGAGATGCGGTCGCCGGAGGTCTTGTGGACGCTGTCGCCCTGGGTGCGCGATTTGGTCGAGACCACGACTTCGTCCCCCGGCAGGAAGATGCTGGCGCTCTCGACCGCCTCGTCGAGCAGGCCGCCGGGGTTGCCGCGCAGGTCGAGCACGATCCCCTCGGCGCCTTCCTCTTCGACCTTTTCGACCGCCCGCGCGAGCTGCTCGTGGGCGGCTTCGCTGAAGCTCAGCATCCGCACGTAGCCGAGCTCGTGCCCATCGACTTTCTTGACCTGACTGCTGACGTTGGGCAGCGACACCTGCGCCCGGGTCAGGGTCAGGTCCCGGGTCTTGCCGCTCTTCGGGTCGAGGACGCCGACCGTCACCTGGGTCCCTTCCGGACCCTTGATCTTGTTGGTCGCCTGCGTGGTTTCGAGACCGGCAATCGAGTTGCCGTCGACGGAGACGATCACCTCGCCGGCTTTGATCCCCGCCTCCGCCGCCGGTGAACGGCCGAAGACTTGGGCCACGAGCAGTCCCTTCTTCGCCGGCCCGACCGAGAGTCCGATCCCCGAGAAATGGCCTTCGATCTGTTCGTTGAAGGCAACCAGCGCTTCCGGCGAGAAGTAGTCGGAGAAGCGGTCGTGGTGGCGCCGGCGCAGCTCGCGGACCATCCCCTGCAGCGAAGAGTTCTCGAGCTCGGTGTCGCCGACCGACCGCCAGTAGTTGTCCTGGATCACTTCCACCGCTTCCCCGGTCAGCCCGGCCGGTTCGGCCACGAAGCGTTCGCGGAGGAAGTCCGGGAGCTTCGCCGGGTGGCCCCCGAACCAGAGCCCGACCCCGAGGGCAACGACCAGCGCGACGCCAAACGCGACGGCCCCGCGTGCCCTCACGCCGCCCTCAGACCTTGAGGAAGCGCCGCAGGGTGAGGCCGGAGCCGAGCGTCGAGACGATCACGGCCGCCGCGAAAAGGACCACCATCAGCTCCGGGAAGTTGACCGCGGCATCGTTCTGGGCCTGCAGGAACTTGAACGTGCTGCTGAGCGGGTCGACGACGGTGAGCTTTCCGATCCACAGGATCAGTATCGCGATCACGCCCCCGGCGAAGCCGACGACGACTCCCTCCAACATGAACGGCCAGCGGATGAACCAGCGGGTGGCGCCGACCAGCCGCATCACCTCGACCTCGCGGCGGCGGGTGAAGATCGAGAGCCGGATCGTGTTTCCGATCAGCATCAGCGAGGCGATGATCAGCAGCGCCGTGATGATCGTGAGGACGATCTTCAGCGCGCTCGTCACCTGCTCGATCTTCTTCGCCGAGTGCTGGCGGTCGAATTCGTTGGAGATGATCGAGTTGAACGGTTCCCCCTTGGGCCCGTCCGGGTAGACCGTTTCCTGGATGCCGGGCAGGTTGCCGGCGTCGTCGGCGAAGACTTCGAAGCTGTTCGGCAGCGGGTTGGTTTTCAGCTCGCTGACGATCGATTTGTCCTTCAGTTCGCTCTTCAGCGTCTGCAGCGCCTCGCCCTTGGTCACGTAGACGACCTTGTCGACGTGCGGGATTTCGCGCAGTTCGTTGCCCAGCGCGACGGTTTCGGCCTTGGTCGCATCGCCGAAGACGGCGTACTGGACGTTGAGCTGGCCGCGGACTTCGTCGCTCTTGGCCTGCGCGGTCTGGAAGATCGGGATCAGGACGCCGAGCAGGATCACGGTCACCGCCGTGGTCACGATCGCGGCGAGGCTGGGGGCGGCGTTGCGGCGCATCGCCCGCGCGGCCTCCTGGATGAAGAAGATCAGCCGGCCCATTGGACTTAGACGAGGTGCTCGTGGTCGTGGCCGTTGGTGCGGGCCTCACCCTCGGTGCCGATGCCCATCCCAGCTCGCATCCGCAGCCCGAACTCGCTCGTCGACTCCTCCGTGTAGCCGCCGGAGACCTCGTCGCGGACGACGCGGCCCTCGTAGAGCTCGACCACGCGGCGGCGCATGTTGTCGACCATCTCGCGGTCGTGGGTGACGACGAGGACGGTCGTGCCGGTCTTGTTGATCCGGTAGAGCAGCTGCATGATCCCGATCGAGGTGACCGGGTCGAGGTTTCCGCTCGGCTCGTCGGCCAGCAGCAGTGGCGGGTGATTGACGAAAGCGCGGGCGACGGAGACGCGCTGCTGCTCGCCGCCGGAAAGCTGGTCGGGGTAGTTGTTGAGCTTGGTCGAGAGGCCGACCAGGCGCAGCGTCGCCGGCACCTGCTCACGAATTTCGGCGCGGCTGGCGCCGATCACCTGCAGGGCGTAGGCAACGTTGTCGTAGACGGTGCGGTTGGGGAGAAGCTTGAAGTCCTGGAAGACGGTGCCGATGTTGCGCCGCAGCTGCGGGATCTTCTTCTCCGGCAGCTTGCCGATGTCGCGGCCGGCGATCTTGACCGAGCCTTCGGTCGCCGCGAGCTCGCGAATCAGCATCTTGATCAGCGTCGACTTGCCGCAACCGGTCGGGCCGACGAGGAAGACGAACTCGCCGCGGCCGATCGCCAGCGAGACCCGGTCGAGGGCCATGTGACCACCGGGGTAGACCTTGGTGACGTCGTTGAGCTCGATGATCGGCGCCCGCCGGGCGCGGGGGCGCCGGGGCTCGTCGTCGCGCTGCTGTCTCTTCTTCGCTCTTGCCATGCGTGGGGTGGCTTCTCCGACTACAGGGTGACTCCTGCGCGACCTCGACCGCGCAAGAACGCGCCCACCAAGGTAAGCGAAAGCTTAGCGAAGTATTAGCGAACGCTCGCATATGGATCTGCGGCGAACGCGGCGAGCTCGTTCGCGTAGGCCCGCGCCCGCGCCGGGCGATCGACGCAGATCCGCGTGACAGGCAGATCGGTGACCCGGCCAAGCCGCGCGGGAAGGCCGATCCGCAGCCAGGTCGAGACCCCCCGCGGCAGGGTGGCGACGACGATCTCGTCGAAACGCCGGGCGTGGAGGACGTCGCCGACCGCGGCCATCGGGTCGGGGTCGCCGACGATCGTCTCCTCCAGATCGAGACCCGCATCCTTCAGCCGCGCGGTCGCCCGCTCCGCCCGCTCGATCGCCGCCGGCCACCCCGAGTGCATGTCGGTGGCCCAGGCAAAGCCGTTCGGGACCGCCGGGACCAACAGCGTGAAGCTGGTCGGAACTCCGGCCCGGTGCAGCCGCAGCGCATCGGCCAGCCCCGGGTAGTCGGCGGATCGGCCGGCAACGACAAGGGTGTTGTGAATGGAAGACATCTGAAGCTCCTCTCTCGTGGACGTGAGAGCAGCCTCCATCCCACCCCTAACCGCCGACTAAGCCAGAGCTGAGAGCTTCCTAAGAGTCGTGGCAGTCATTTCATGCGCATAGCGAGGGAAATGACTGCCACGCCCCACGGACATCCGCAAGCTTCGCGAATTGAGGGCCGGCCCCGCCCTGCCCGCTTCTCAATTCGGAACCTAGCTTCGGTTGGAGGGTCCCCGGACCCTCCCCCCAACCCTGATCTCTAATTCCAGAAGTGCGGCGGAGGACCTAGCCGATCGCGACCATGCGCTCGATCGGGATCCTTGCCCGCTCGGCGATCGCGGGCGAGACGCTGACTTCGCCGGTCAGGTCGAGCAGGCAGTCGCGCAGCTTCGGCAGGGTGATCATCTTCATGTACTTGCAGAAGGCCATCCGGTTGGCCTCGATCAGGTTCGCCCGCGGCGCCGCCTGCTGCAGCGGATAGAGCATCCCGTTCTCGGTGGCGACGATGAACTCGCCTTCAGGGTGTTCTTCGACGTGCTTCTGCATGCCCGAGGTGGAGAGCATGTGGACGCCCTCGGGGTCGATGTCGCCGGAGGCGACGTACTCCATCGCCTGGGTCGAGCAGCCGCACTCGGGGTGGATCAGGAACTCGGCCTCGGGATTTTCGGCGCGGGTGCGGGCGATGTCGTCGGGACGGATGCCGGCGTGGACGTGGCACTCGCCGTCCCAGACGTGGAAGCGGGCGCGGCGCTCGGGATCGTCGCTGAGGCCGGTCTCGCGCTCGACGAAGGCGCCGAGCCACATGTCCGGGCCGAAGAGGATCTCGGTCTCGGGCCCGTGCTCGGCCCAGATGTGCTCGACGACGCTGACCGCGTTCGAAGAGGTGCAGCAGTAGTCGGTCTCGGCCTTCACCTCGGCCGAGGTGTTGACGTACATGACGACGAGGGCGCCGGGATACTCGGCCTTCCAGGCGCGCAGCTGGTCGGCGTCGATCGAGTCGGCGAGGGAACAGCCGGCATCGAGGTCGGGGATCAGGACCTTCTTCTCGGGCGAGAGGATCGAGGCGGTCTCGGCCATGAAGTGGACGCCGCAGAAGGCGATCACGTCGGCGTCGGTGGCGGCCGCCTGGCGCGAGAGGCCGAGCGAGTCGCCGAGGTGGTCGGCGATGTCCTGGACCTCGGGCAGCTGGTAGTTGTGGGCGAGGATGACGGCGTTGCGCTGCGCTGCCAGGGCACGGATCTCGTCGCTGAGGGCAGCGATCTCGTCCGGCACGAGCGCCGCGGGCATCGTCGGTTGGATCGTCGGGAGCTCTTGCATGAGCCCTTCCTTTCCTGATGTTCGCCGGCAGACCTTTACGGTCGAAACCGGTCGAATGAACGTGGGACAAGTCTAGCGATCGGTGCGTGGCCGGAGCCGCCACACTTCTTCCATGCCCGAGCTGCCAGAGGTAGAGATCGTTTGCCGACGGTTGAACACCAGTCTTTCGGGAGCTTCCGTGGAGTCGGTGCTGGCGCCGGGGATGAACGTGATGAAGACCTTTGAGCCGCCGTTGGAAGCGCTGGTGGGGCGGGAGCTGACCGGGGTGCGACGGGTCGGGAAGATGCCGGTGGTCGAGTTCGGCGAGTTGGCGCTGCTGATCCATTTGATGTCGGCGGGGCGGCTGAGGGTCTTCGACAAACGCGCGTCGCTCAAAGATCGCGCCTCGCGGGTTCTGGTCCGGCTCGAGGACGGGCGTGAGCTGCGGCTGCGCGAGTTCGGCACCAAGCAGCGGGCCTGGGCGAAACTGCTGGCCGCCGAGGCCGTCGCTGCCGACGAAATGGTCGCCTCGCTCGGCCCCGAAGCCTGGCCCCCGCCGCCGCTCTCCGAGTTCGCCGCGGCGATCGAGAAGCCGCGCCACCTGCACCCGCTGCTGCGCCACCAGAAAGACGTCGCCGGGATCGGCCGCTCCTGGGTCGACGAGATCCTCTGGGAGGCCCGGCTCTCGCCGTTCAAGAAAGGGTCCGAACTGGAATCCGAGGAAGTCGAGCGGCTACACGGAGCGCTGCACGTGCTCGGCGACGCGATCGATCACTACGAGGAGACGATCGGCCCCGAGGTGCCGGACAAAGTGCCGATGCCGCTCCAGGTCCACAAGCGCGAGGGCGAGCCCTGCCCCCGCTGCGGGACGACGATCGAGGCCGTCTTCTTCTCCGAACACCAGATGAACTACTGCCCGCAGGAGCAAACGGGCGGCAAGGTCCTCAAGGACCGCCGCCTCTCAAAACTGCTCAAGTAGGAGGCTGAAGTCGAGGTTCGGGGCCGAATGGGTGAGGGCCCCGACCGAGATGAAGTCGACGCCGGTCTCGGCGACCTCCCTGACGTTCTCGAGGGTGACGCCGCCCGAAGCCTCGAGCGAGAGGCCGTCGGGCCCGCCGTGGTGCTCGTCGCGCAGTGCCACCACCTCGCGCATCTGGTCCGGACTCATGTTGTCGAGCAGCAAGCGGTCGGCGCCGGTGCCGAGCGCGTAGGCAGCTTCTTCGACGTCGCGGACCTCGACCTCGACCGCCAGCTCCGGATGCCTGGTCCGCGCCCCGTGGACCGCCTTGGCGAGGCTGCCGGCGAGGGCGATGTGGTTCTCCTTGATCAGGATCGCGTCGTAAAGGCCCATCCGGTGGTTGAGGCCACCGCCGGCGGCGACCGCCGCCTTCTCCAGATCCCGCAGGCCCGGCGTCGTCTTGCGGGTGTCGAGGATCGTTGTCCCGGTCCCTTTCACCGCCTCGGCGAAGCGAGCGGTGAGCGTGGCGACGCCGGAGAGGTGACCGAGGAAGTTGAGCCCGACCCGCTCGGCGGCGAGCAGCGAGCGGGCGCTGCCGCTGGCGAGCAGGACCTCGGCCGGGACGTCCTCGCGCCAGGTGCCCTCGACGACGAGGTTGTCGACGTGCTCGACCCCGCATTGGTGCATCGTCTCGGCAACGACGCCGAGCCCGAAGGCGACGCCCGGCTGTTTCTGCACGATCCGCGCCCGCGCCCGCGCCTTCTCGGGCACCGTCGACTCCGAGGTCACGTCGCCGTCGCCGAGATCCTCGGCCAGCGCCCGCGCGACCAGCTCCTGAAACCGCTCTCCGAGATCGGGCATCGGCGCAGCGTAGGTCATCGCGTCGCTCGCACGGGTCTCACGTTTCCCGTCATCGGCACGTTTAAATCAGTGCGTGAGCAAGTTGCCTCCTTTTCAGCGCTTGATCGACGAGCACGCCAGCGAGGTGCTGGCGGTGCTGCGCGGTGCGGTCGGCCGCGAGGGGGCAGAAGACGCCTTCCAGGAGACGTTTCTCGCCGCTCTGCGCGCCTACCCCAAACTGCACGACAGCGGCAACCTGCGCGGCTGGCTGCTGACGATCGCCCACCGCAAGGCGATCGACCACCACCGCGCCAGGGGGCGGCGGCCGCTGCCCGTCGCCGAGGTGAGGGAGACCGCGGTCGAGGACCCCCTGCCCGACGACGGCGTCTGGGCGGCGGTCGGGGCGCTGCCGCCGAAACAGCGGGCGGCGGTGACCCTGCGCTACGCGAGCGACCTCCCCCACGCCGAGATCGCAGCCGCGCTCGGCTGCAGCCCCGAGGCCGCGCGCCGCAGCCTGCACGAGGGCCTGAAACGACTGCGAAAGGAACTGGCATGACCGAGACCGCCCTGCGACGCCTCGCCGAGCGCGCCCGTGAAGAGGGCCTGCTCGACGTCGCCTTCGCGACCGCCGACTCGCCGTTCGGGCCGCTGCTCCTCGCCTCGACCCGCAAGGGCCTGGTCCGGGTCGGCCTCCCCAACCAGGATGCCGACGACCTGCTCGTCGACCTCGCCGACCGGGTCTCCCCGCGCGTGCTCGAGGCGCCGGCCGAGCTCGACGAGGCGCGACGCGAGCTCGACCTCTACTTCGAGCGCAAGCTCGACCACTTCGACCTGCCGCTCGACTGGCGCCTCAGCGACGGCTTCCAGCTGCGCGTGCAGCGGGCGATCGCGCGGATCCCCTACGGCGAGACGCGCAACTACACCGAGATGGCGACCAAGGCGGGCAACGAGCGCGCCGTGCGCGCAGCCGGCACGGCCTGCGGACGCAACCCGCTTCCACTCGTTGTTCCCTGCCACCGCGTCCTGCGCAGCGGCGGCGGGCTCGGCGGCTACGGCGGTGGCGTCGAGATGAAGCGCGGCCTGCTGGAGCTGGAGGGCGTTTTGGATCACTGACAAACGCAAGCTGGACACATAGCTCGCATTCCTAAAGGTCTCGGGCCGGCGATCCGATCACCTGGCTGATGCGCCGCAAGCAAGCCGACATCAGCCCCGAGGACGCCCACGTCGCCAGGGTCGCCTGGTGGGGCGCCTTCCTCCTCACCCTGACCCTGATCATCGGTCTCGGCATCGTCCGCACCGCCCGGGCGGCGACCTCCCCGCTGCCCTCGGTGCAGGTGCCGGGAATCGTCGATTTCGACGAAGAAGAGGACGAAGGCGAAGGAGAAGAATTCGAAGTCGAAGAATGCGAAGTCACCGACGAAGAAGGCGAAGAAGAAGAATGCGAAGGTGAAGAAGCCGACTTCGGGCCACCGCCCGCCTGCTTCCTCGAAAGCGCCGACGCCGCCGTCTCCGCCGACCTCGTCCACGACAAGCTGCGGCTGGCGCTGCGCTACAGCGCCGGCAAGCCGGCCGCCGTCGCCGTCGATTACTTCCTGCGCGGCAGCAAAGGCCCGCTCAACCTCGAAGGCGACCAGCAACACTTCGGCCGCGACGGGGTCTTCCGCCTCAGCCAGGACCTGACCGAGGCTCAGGCGAAAAAGGTGGCAGCGGCCAAGAGCTTCACGGTGACCGTCGACCCGGTCAACGCGCCGCGCTCCTGCGGACAGTTCCTCGACCAGCAGCTGACGGTCAAACGCGGCGCCCCGGGCGGAGCGATGTGGGTCGACGACGACTCGACCTTCCGCCACGCGCGCCGGCCGCGCCACTCCTAGACCCTCCTACTTCGCCGGCAGCGTCTCGCCGAGCCAGGCCCCGGCGTCGGCCAGGTGGCCGGGATCGATCTGGTGGCCGAGCTCTGACTCGCGGTACTCGAGCGGCAGACCGGCGGCACTGACCAGCTCGCGGGCTCGATGGGCGAACTCGACCGAGATCACCGGGTCGTTGCTGCCGTGTGAAATGAAGACACGGGTCGATTGGCGATCGCCGAACGATGGCTGCCAATCGTCGACGCTGGGGACGAAACCGCTGAAGGCGAGGATGCCGGCGACCGGCGGCCGCTCCGGGCTGAGGCCCATCGCGTAGCTCATCACCGCGCCCATCGAGAAGCCGCCGAGCACGGTCCGCTCAGGGCCGACCCCGGTCTCCTCCCAGAGCCCGTCATGGAGCTCGGCGAGGGCGGCGCGGGCGGCGTCGAAGGTGTCGTGGTCGGGGTAGCCGACCCGCGGCACCAGATACCAGTGGAAGCCCGGCGAGCCGGGCAGGACGAGCGGCGCCCGCGGCGTCACCACCCGCAATCGCTTTTCCGGGTCCAGGTAGTCGGCCAGCCGCAGCAGGTCGGTCTCGTCGGTGCCGCGGCCGTGATGGAGGACCAGCAGCCCTTGCGGCTCGCCCGCCGCCGCCCGTTCGAGTTGCGCCAGCGCCGCCACTAGTTGGCCGAGGCGGCCGCGGTTTTCTCGAGGTAGTCGCGCACGAACTCGTCGATGTCGCCGTCTAGCACCCGCTGCACGTCGCCGACCTCGTGCTCGGTGCGGTGGTCCTTGACCATCGTGTAGGGGTGCAGTACGTAGCTGCGGATCTGCGATCCCCAGGCGACGTCTTTGACCTCCCCCCTCGCCTTCGCCAGCGTTTCGGCCCGTTTGCGCTCCTCCAGCTCGATCAGCTTCGAGCGCAGGAGCTGCATCGCCACCGCCTTGTTCTGGGTCTGGGAGCGCTCGTTCTGGCACTGGACGACGACGCCGGTCGGGATGTGGGTGATCCGCACCGCCGAGTCGGTCTTGTTGACGTGCTGGCCGCCGGCACCGGAGGCGCGGTAGGTGTCGATCCGCAGGTCGGCATCGTCGATCTCCACCTCCACCGCGTCGTCGACCACCGGGCCGACGTCGAGCTGGGCGAAGCTCGTGTGGCGGCGACCGGAGGAGTCGAAGGGCGAGATCCGGACCAGGCGGTGGACGCCACGCTCGGCGGCGAACAGTCCGTAGGCGTTCTCGCCGCGGGCGATGAAGGTGGCGGACTTCAGCCCCGCCTCCTCCCCCGGCGAGGCCTCGACCATCTCAACCGCGAAACCGCGGCGTTCGGCCCAGCGCAGGTACATCCGCAACAGGATCTCCGCCCAGTCCTGGGAGTCGGTGCCGCCGGCGCCGGCATGGACCGTGACGACGGCGTCGCCGGCGTCGTACTCGCCGCTGAACAGCCGCGCCTCCTCGAGCTCCGCGAGGCGGCTCTCGACCGCGCTCAGCTGGGTCGAAAGCTCGCTCGCCAGCTCCTCGTCCTCGGTCGCCATCTCGGCCAGCTCGCCGAGGTCGTCGACGTCGGACTCGAGCTGGCGGAACATCTCGAGCCGGCGCTGGGCGCGGGCGTGAGCCGCCGAGATCTTGGCCGCGGCCTCCTGGTCGTCCCAGAATCCGGGCTGTCCCATCTCCTGCTCGAGGCGCGCCGCCTCGGCCCCCAGCGCAGCCGGGTCAAAGATAGTCCGAGAGCAGGGACAGCTGCTCGCGGACGGCGGCGAGGCGCGGCGCTACGGATTCGGTCGGCGCGTCAGGCATCGAGAACAGCCTATTGGGCGGCGCCGTCGGCGGCCGGAGCGCGAGCGGTGACGATCCAGGTCGAGGCCGGCGCCACCACCCCCTCGGGACCCTCGAAGTCCGCCAGCGCCCCCCGCAGGTCAGCCGCGATCTGAGGCCGGATCTCGTCGACTCGATCACCCCAGAGGCGCAGCACCTCTCCCGCCGGGCCAAGCGCCATGTTGAACTCGATCGCCTGGTCGAGGTCGACGCCGATCTTCAGCGGCAGATCGGAGCGCTGCAGGCCGATCTGCTCGAAGCCGGCGATCTTCAGCTGCTCGGTGACGGTGTCGGCGTTTGCCATCGAGAACGGCCCGGGCCCGCAGGTCGGCTCGTCGGTCTCCTCCGGGTGCTCGAGGTACTGCTCGACCACCTGCTCGGCGCGGTGGACCCACTCGTTGTCGAGCTTGCGGCGCCAGACCACGGCGCAGAGCCGGCCGCCGGGGGCGAGTGCTTCGCGCATGTTGCGCAGGGCCTGGACCGGGTTGGCGAAGAACATGATTCCCATCCGCGAGAAGGCGTAGTCGAAGCGCTCCTCGAAGCTCATCACCTGGAGGTCGCCGAGCAGGAAGCGGATGTTTTCGACGCCGGCTGCCGTCGCCTCCTCGCGGGCGACGTCGAGGAAGGGCTTGGCGACGTCGACGCCGACCGCCTCCCCGTCGGGGCCGACGAGCTCGGCAAGCCGCTGGGTCGTGTCGCCGAAGCCGCAACCGAGGTCGAGCACCCTGCCGCCAGCGGGCGGCGGATGAGCCGTCAGAGCGGCCTCGCCGTGAGCGCCGAGCCCGTCAGCGACGAGCGGGCGGTAGCGGACGAAGGTCTCGAAGAGAGGCCCGCTCCAAGCGTCCGTGGCCTCCTGGTTGTCAGCTGCCACACCCTCCACGCAAGCGATGATACGCCCGCGTCTGTCTATTTCGGGGTGGCGAAGGCGAATTCGGCGCGGCAGTCGCCGAAGCTGATCGAGCCGCCGATCGCCTGGCGCGGGTTTTCGTAGTCGAAGATGACGTAGAAGCCGCCGTCGCGCACCTTGCCGCCGAATTCGACTTTGCCCGCCTGCTCGACCGCGTCGCCGCCCTTGTTCTTGCCGACGCCCCAGGCGGTGTAGCCGCCCCGGGTGAAGGTCTTCAGCGAGTAGCTGCCGACCACGCGCGCCGTCGCTTCTTTCGATTCGCACGCTTCGTAGGCCGGCGTGCGCAGGTGGAAGTTGGTGAGGAGGACCTTGCCGCCCTTGCCTTTCTTCAGGGTGAAGCCGCCGACCCCGCCGCTCACCTTCCAGGCGCCAGCCGGCGGCTGCTTGGGCTGGCCGGCCGAGGCAGCGACCGCGCCGCCGAGAGCGAATACCGCGATCAGAGCGACTGCGATTGGAGCGAGGCGGCGCAAGGCGCGGCCAGCATATACGCGAAAAACGGGCCCGGCCGGCCTCAGGCGGATGGACCTGGGTGGAAACCACCCACCCGCAGGGCCTCGGCCCGGTCGGCGAAGGGCCGCCAGCTGAGGACGCGGCGGTTGCGCAACTCAAAAGCCCAGGCCATCTCGTCGGTGCCGGCGTGGGACTCGTCCTCCTCCCAATGCCAGTGACGGCGGATCAGGGCCACCGCGCGCCCTCCCCCGCCTTCGGTGTCGTCCTCGTAGAGCTGATCGAGCTCGATCGACTGCTGGACGCCCCCGGGCGCCCGCGTCGCCCACTGGCGCGCGGCCTCCAGCCCCTTGCGCAGCCCCTTCATCGAGTGCAGCTCGACCTCGGGGTCGAGGACGGCGACGAAGGCGTCGAGGTCGCGCTCGTCGAAGGCGCGGATGAACTCGCGAACCGGGTCGGGATTGGTCAAGCGAGCGCCCTCAGGCGCCGTGGCACTTCTTGTACTTTTTCCCGCTGCCGCACCAGCAGGGGTCGTTGCGGCCGATGTTGTCGTGCTCGTCGTTGACCACGGTCTCGACCACCTCGGCGCTGCCGCCGTTGCCGGGTCCGGCCGCCTGTGCAGCGGCGACGTCGACCGCGCCGCCAGCACCGGCGGCGGCGACCTGCTGCAGCGCCGAGGGCTGCGCCTCGAGCGTGCCGCCCGAGTAGTCGAGCTCGGCCGGCTCGGCGGCGCCGGCGGCAACCGCGGCGCCCGCGGGCGGCTGTTCGACCTGGATTTCGGCGTTGAAGACGAGTTTGCTGAACTCCTCCCAGATCGAGTGCATCAGCTCCTCGAACATCGTGAAGCCTTCGTTTTTGTAGGCGACGAGGGGGTCGATCTGGGCAAAGCCGCGGAGGTGGATTCCTTCGCGCAGGTAGTCCATGTCGAAGAGGTGTTCCCGCCAGCGGTTGTCGATCACCTGCAGCAGGATCGAGCGCTCCAGGTAGCGCATCAGCTCGGCGCCGAGCTGTTTTTCGCGCTCGTCGTAGGCGTTCATCGCGTCCTCGTCGAGATCGTCTTTGAGCTGTTCGCGATCGACCGCCTCCGGCGCCAGCGAGGCGACGTCGACGCTGACCGGCCAGATCTGGCGCAGCTGCGTCTCCAGCTCGTCCAGGTCCCACTCCTCGAGCAGGTCGCCAGCGGTGTACTCGTCGACGAGGCGCTCGATCACGCCCTCGAGCTCGTCGCGGCCGGTCTCGGAGATGTCGCGGCCTTCGAGGATCTCGCGCCGGTATTTGTAGACGACGCGGCGCTGCTCATTCATCACGTCGTCGTACTCGAGCACCCGTTTGCGGATCAGGAAGTTCTGCTCCTCGACCTTCTTCTGGGCGTTCTCGACGGTTTTCGTCAGCATTTTCGCTTCGAGCGGGACTTCCGTCCCGTCCTCGTCGACGGGGCCGAGTTTGTCGAGGATTTTGTAGATGCGATCGCCGGCGAAGAGGCGGATCACATCGTCTTCGGCGGAGAGGTAGAAGCGAGTCTCGCCGGGGTCGCCCTGGCGGCCGGAGCGGCCGCGGAGCTGGTTGTCGATCCGTCGTGACTCATGGCGCTCGGTGCCGCAGATGAAGAGGCCGCCGAGCTCACGGACTTCCACCGCCTCGGCCTTGCAGTGCGGCGTCAACTCCTCCGTCTTCGCCGTCAGGGCCTCGTAGTAGCCCTCGCTGTCGTGGGTGATCCCCTGCTTTTTGAGGTCGTGGATCGCGAGGTGTTCGGGGTCGCCGCCGAGCTTGATGTCGACGCCGCGGCCGGCCATGTTGGTGGCGATCATCACCGCTCCCTTGCGACCGGCCTGGGCGATCAGCTCGCCCTCTCGTTCGGCGTGCTCGGGCTTGGCGTTGAGCACCGCGTGCTCGATCCCGTCGCGCTTCAGCGCCTCGGAGATCATCTCCGAGACCTCGACCGAGACGGTGCCGACGAGGACCGGCTGGCCCTTTTCGTGGCGAGCGACGATCTCGTTCAACACCGCCTGCCACTTGCCGTCTTTGGTTTTGAAGATCTGGTCGTTCTGATCGGCCCGGACCATCGGCTGGTTGGTCGGGACCTCGACCACCGGCATTTTGTAGATCTTCATGAACTCGGTCGCCTCGGTGAGGGCGGTGCCGGTCATGCCCGAGAGCTTGTCGTAGAGGCGGAAGTAGTTCTGCAGGGTGATCGTCGCCAGCGTCTGGTTCTCCTCGCGGATCGCCACGCCTTCCTTCGCCTCGACCGCCTGGTGCAGGCCCTCCGACCAGCGCCGGCCCTCGAGGATGCGGCCGGTGAACTCGTCGATGATCATCACCTCGCCGTCGATCACGGCGTAGTCCTGGTCGCGCTTGTAGAGGGACTCGGCCTTCAGCGACTGGACCAGGTGGTTGACGAGGTTGCCGTGTTCGGCGAGGTAGAGATTCTCGACGCCGACGAATTCCTCCGCTTTTTTGACCCCGCGCTCGGTCGGGGACACCGTCTTGTGCTTCTCGTCGTACTCGTAGTCGTAATCGGCCTCGGAGGTGTCCTTCGACTCACCTAGCGATTTCAGTTTCTCTTTCGCCTGCACGCCGACCATCTGCTTGGCGAGACGGGCGAACGTGTAGTAGGTCTGGGCGGCCTGTTCGGGCTGGCCGGAGATGATCAGCGGCGTCCGCGCCTCGTCGATCAGGATGTTGTCGACCTCGTCCACGATCGCGAACTGGTGGTCGCGCTGGACGCACTGCTCGAGCGAGCCGGACATGTTGTCGCGCAGGTAGTCGAAGCCGAACTCGGAGTTGGTGCCGTAGGTGACGTCGCAGGCGTACTTGCGCTGCCGGGTGGCGTGGTCGTCGCCGTCCTGTAGCGCCGAGACGGTGACGCCGAGCGCTTTGTAGATCGGTTCCATCCATTCCGAGTCGCGGCGAGCGAGGTAGTCGTTGACGGTGACCAGGTGGACGCTGTTGCCGGCCAGGGTGTTGAGGAAGACCGGCAGCGTCGCGGTCAGGGTCTTGCCCTCGCCGGTCCTCATCTCGGCGATGCCGCCGTCGTGGAGGACCATGCCGCCGATCAGCTGGACGTCGTAGTGCCGCTGGCCGGTCGTCCGCCGCGACGCCTCGCGGGTCAGCGCGAAAGCCTCGGGCAGGAGGTCATCGAGCGAGGTGCCGTTGCGGGCGCGCTCACGCAGCTCGTCGGCGACCTCGCGGATTTCCTCGTCGGAGAGGGCTTCCATCTCCGGCTCGAAGCGGTTGATCGCCTCCGAGCGCTTCTGGTAGGCCTTGAACTTCCGGCCCTCCCCCGCGCGCAGGGCCTTCGTGACGAGGTCCATCGCTGGCATTGGTCAAGAGTAGCGAGGGGGCCTTGGGGTCCGGCTTCCCCCTCCCGCATTTCGCTCTTGCCAGCGACGGGTCGCAGGCGTAGCATCGAACGTTCAACCACAAGGAGGCACTCATGCGGATTGAGATTCGGGGCCGAAACGTCGAGATGACGGATGACCTGCGTGAGATGGTGCGGAAAAGGTTCCAGCGCCTGGGCCGGCAAGTCTCGCCCCTGGCCACCCTTGACGTGATGCTCTCGGAGGAGCGCAACCCCTCGATCTCGGACAGCCAGATCGCGGAGGCGACCTTCCACCTCAAGGGCGTGACGCTGAGGGCGCGAGAGGCATCGCCGGAGATGACCCACACGGTGCATGAACTGGCCGAGGATCTGCGGCGGCAGGTCAAGAAGCATCGGGATCTGCGGCGGAAGCGGCGGCGGACGCGGAAACTTGTCGGCGAGATGCGGGGGCGGACGGCCGCGACTTAGCGGCGCGCGGCGAGCTTCCGGATTAGGGATCAGGGTTTGTGGGAGGGTCCGGTGCCCGTATACCTTCGCTGGGATTTCTGCCTTTAAGTGCGCCTTCTCTCGCTGACGGGCACTGCAGAAATCAGGACGCCGCTCGTACGACGGGCACCGGACCCTCCAACCGAATCGCTGATTCCGAATTGAGAAGCTGGCAGGGCGGGGCCGAACAGCCCCAAACGAATCGAGCCCGCGGAAGCTCCTGAGCTTCGGTGCCCGGGCGGCCGACGAAAGCTGCTGACCCTGGGAAGGTCTCTCCGGATTCGTTGGGAGGGGTTGGGTGACCCTCCGAATGAAGCTCACGGACAAGCGGTGGCGCCTCCTGAGCTCGACCAGCTGCGCGACGGCTTCAGGCGGAGGGTCACCCAACCCCTCCACGCCAACCCTCAGAGCCTCCTCGCAAAAGTCACCGCGACAACTCGGACGGCCCCGGCATTCCGGAGTGCCCTTGCACACGCCGTCAGCGTCGCTCCCGTAGTCAGGACGTCGTCGACGAGGATGACGCTGCGGGGGGCGGCAGCGAGGGCGCGGATGCGCGGCGGGTGGGCAATGCGATCGGAGCGGCGGCGGCCGACCTGACGGCTGGCGCCGGTGCGGGCAAGGCAGGCCCGGGGCTCGATCGCGAGGCGTTCGGCAAGGGCGCCGGCCAGCTCGCCGGCGGGGTCGAAGCCGCGGCGGCGCAGGCGCGAAGGGGCCGGCGGCACCGGCACGATCGTGCCGCTCAGCATGTGGGCCGGCGCCAGCCACTGGATCCGGTCGGCCATCAGGTCGGCGACCGGCAGCAGGCGCCGGAACTTGAGCGCGGCGACGAGATCGCGAACGACGCCCTCATAGGAAGCCGAGGACCAGACGCGGTCGAGGCCGGCCGGGCCCCGACCGAGCAGCGGCCGGGCATCCGCCAAACGCCTCCCGCAGCGGGTGCAGACGACCGCCTGCGGGCGGCAGAACCGCCCGCAGGCGACGCAGAGAGTGGGCGACAGGCCGCCCGCGGCGATGCGCAGGGTCTCCATGCGCCGATCCTGCCCGCCGCCGGCGCACGCGTTGCTCGCGTTTTGTCAAGAAAGCGTCAGAGCTTGCCGGCGAAAGGCACTCAGGACCGGCTGGCCCCGGCGATCGCTCCGACCAGCACCGAACCGGCGCCGATTTCGGAGCCCGGCAGCGCGATCACCTCGCGCAGGCGGCAGCCGGCGCCGATCCGGACGTCGTCGCCGATCACCGAGGGGCCGTCGATGCGGACGTCGTCGCCGATCTCGGCTCCCGGCGCGATCAGAACCGGGCCGATCAGCGCCCCCTCGTCCTCGCTCGCGGTGCCGCTGCGGAAGCCGTCGACCAGCTCGCCCTCGCGCTCGACGACGACGGCGCCGGTGAGCGCGTCGACGGTGCTTTCGCGCAGCTCCTCGAGGTTGCCGATGTCGTTCCAATAGGCGTCGATCTCGTGCGAGTAGAAGGGCACGTCGCCCTCGAGCAGGCGCGGGAAGACGTCCATCGCCCAGTCGGCGAAGCCGGGCGGATCGCCGGGACCGGCGGCCTTGCTGGTGCCCGGGGCGGGAAAGAAGTCGAAGATCTCCGAGCGGAACATGTAGATGCCGCAGTTGGCCAGGTCGGAAAGAGCCTCCGCCGGGTCGGGCTTCTCCTGGAAGCCCTGGACGCGGCCGTCGGCGCCGGTGATCACGACCCCGAACTGGCTGGTGTCGTCGACTCGCTTGGTCGCCAGGGTGGCGACCCCGTCGTGGGACTCATGCGCACGGCGCATCGCCGTCAGATCGATGTCGGTGAGGGCGTCGCCGGAGATGACGAGGAAGGAGTCGCCGAGGAACTCGGCCGCGTGGCGGACGCCGCCGGAGGTCCCGAGCAGCTGCTCCTCGAAGCTGTAGGAGAGCTCGATGCCGAGCTCGGAGCCGTTGCCGAAGTGGGCTTCGATCAACTCCGGGAACCAATGCAGGTTGGCGATCGTCTCGGTGAAGCCGTGCCGGGAGAGGAGGCGGGCGATGTGCTCCATCACCGGCCGGTTGAGGACCGGCACCATCGGCTTCGGCATCTCGTAGGTGAGCGGGCGCAGGCGGGTGCCGAGACCGGCTGCGAGGATCATCGCGCGCATCGCGCCGGACGCTATCGGACGGCGGCGGCGAGCGCCCCCAGCGCGGCTACGGCCGCCCCATCGCTTCCTTGAAGCGCTCGATCGGCTCGACCGGCAAGGGGTCGACGCCGCGGCGCTCGGCCAGCTCGAGCGAGACGAGGTCACCGAGCATCGTCCCCCAGAGGAGACGGGCGACGCGGGTCTCGCCGGCAGTCTCGACCCGGATCGCGGTGGCGTCGGCGTCGCCGACGGCGGCCGCCGTCAGCTCGATCCGGCGCCGCTCGCGCGGGTGCTGATCGGAGTCTTCGAGGAAGACGGCGGCCAGCTTCGACTCGGCGGCGATCTCGTTCCAGCCGCAGATCTCGTTGTGATCCGCCTCGGGAAGCTCGGAGTAGAAGCAGGGAAGCTTGGCGTTCTCGTTGACCTGCGTCTTCCAGCGGCGTGCCACCGGCCCGGTCAGGTCGACGCCGTAGATGACCGGCACCTTGCCCTCGAGCTGGGCGGCGACGTCGGCGGCAAGCGCCCGCAGGGCGTCGCTCTGCTCGGCAAGGAAGGCAGCCGCGGCGTCGATCTCGGTGTGGATCCGCGGCGCCGCACCAGACAGCGCCGCCACCTCGGCGGCGGCGGTGAACATGTAGGCGATCGCCGCCCGCGGCTGGAAGATGCCCGGCAGCCCGACCACCGGAACGCCGGCCTCGCGCGCCTGGTCGACCAGGGCGCCACCGGTGCTGACGACGATCCGCCGGGCGCCAAGGGCCTCGGCGGCGGCGTAACAGGCGAGCGTCTCCTCGGTGTTGCCGGAGTAGCTCGAACAGAGCACGGTCCACTCGGGCGTCGTCCAGCTCGGCAGAGCGTAGCCGCGGATGACCATCAGGGGCTTCGTCCGGCGGTCGCCGAGAGCGGCGTTGGCGAGGTTGCCGCCGATCGCCGAGCCGCCCATCCCGCAGACCAGCAGACCGGCCGCGTCGGCCGGCTCCAGGCGTGCCGATTCGACCCGCCAGAGCGCGTCGCGAAGCTGGTCCGGAATGCCGAGGACGTCGTCGATCATCAGGTCATCTCTGGGGCGGGCACAGCCTGATCCTGCCCGACGACCTCGCCGGTGAGGGTTGCCCCGGCCGCAACGTTAACGCCGGGAGCGAGGATCGAGTCCTCGATCCGGGCGCCGGCCGCGACCGTGCAGCCATCGAGCAGAACCGAGCCGCGGACGGCGGCGCCGGCGGCGACGGTGCAACCGGGGGCGAGCACCGCCCGCGGCCCGATCGTCGCCCCCGTCGCGACCTCCGCCCCGGCGCCGACGAAGAGGCCCGGTGCGGTCGGGGTCACCTGGGTGCGGACCCGCCCCTCGAGGATGTCCCAGCTTGCCTGCAGGTAGCGGTCGGGGGTGCCGATGTCCATCCAGTAGCCATCGAGGCAGAGGGCGTGGAGGCCGTCCCCGACCAGGCGGGGAAAGACCTCGCGCTCGATCGAGACCTCGCGCCCGGCGGGAATCAGGTCGAGGACCGAGCGCTCCAGCACGTAGGCGCCGGCGTTGATCTCACCCGGGACCGCCTCGCCCGTCTTCTCGGTGAAGGCGGCGACGGCGCCGTCGTCGCCGCAGCTGACGAGGCCGTAGGCAGCGGAGTCCTCGACCGGGTAGAGGGCCAGCGTCGCCCGCGCCGCCCGCTCCTCGTGGGCGCGGAGCAGCGCCGTCAGGTCGAGATCGGTGAGGACGTCGCCGTTGAGCGCGAGGAAGCGCTCGCCGAGCTCGTCGCCGAGCGCTTCGGCGGCGAACCGGATCGCGCCCGCCGTGCCGCGCCGGTCGGGCTCGGTCACGTAGCGCATGGCGACCCCATCGTGCTCGTGCCCCCCGAGGGCGACCTGCAGTTGGTCGGGCAGAAAGCCACAGGCGAGCACGACCTCGTCGACTCCATGGCCGGCGAGCCACTCGACCATGTAGGCGAGAAAGGGGCGGTCGACCAGCGTCAGCGCCGGCTTCGGGGTCGAGTCGGTGAGCGGCCGCAGCCGGGTGCCTTCGCCGCCGACCAAGACAATTGCTTGCATGGTGGCCGAGTTCTACTTGGTCGAGGCCGCGGCCGCCGCAACCTGCGGCTTGCCGATGCCCTCGTACTCGAAGCCAGCGGCTCGAAGGATCTCGGCGTCGAGGAAGTTGCGGCCGTCGACGACGAATGGCCGCGCCATCCGCGCCGCCGCGGCGCTCCAGTCGAGCTCGGCGAACTCGGGCCACTCGGTGACGATCACCGCGGCATCGGCGCCGTCCAGCGCCGCCACCGCCGAATCGACCATCTCGACCGAGCTCAGCAGCTCGCCGGCGCGCTCGGAGGCGACCGGGTCATAGGCGACGACCTCGGCACCCTCGCCCTGCAGACGCGAGGCGAGGACCAGGCTCGAGGCCTCGCGCATGTCGTCGGTGTGGGGCTTGAAGGCAAGCCCGAGCAGGGCGATGCGCTTGCCGAGCAGCGAGCCCAGATGTTTCTCTAGCTTGTTGACGACGCGGCGCTTCTGCAGCTCGTTGACCTCGATCACGGCGTTCAGGAGCTGGAAGTGGTAGCCGGAGTTGCCGGCCAGCATCTTCAGGGCGCTGACGTCCTTGGGGAAGCAGGAGCCGCCGTAGCCGATCCCGGCCCGCAGGAACGAGGAGCCGATCCGCTGGTCGAGGCCCATCCCGTTGGCGACCTCACCGACGTCGGCCCCGACCTCCTCGCAGACGTTGGCGATCTCGTTGATGAAGGAGATCTTGGTCGCGAGGAAGGCGTTGGAGGCAAGCTTGATCATCTCGGCGCTGGCGACGTCGGTGCGCAGGATCTCGCCGCCGAGCGGTCGGTAGAGCGCTTCGACCGCGGCCGCCGCCTCGTCATCGCCGGGGTCGGCGCCGACGACGACCCGATCGGGGTGCATGAAGTCCTCGACCGCCGAGCCCTCCTTGAGGAACTCGGGGCAGGAGACGTAGGCGAGGTCGGGCATGTCGCGCCGGATCGAGTTTCCGGTGCCGGCGGGCACGGTGCTCTTCATCACCAGCGCGTGGCCACCGCCGGCCGGCAGCTCCTCGACGACCGCGCGGACCCGCGAGAGATCGGCGTCGCCGGAGTAGGTGGGCGGCGTGTCGACGCAGACGAACAGCAGCTGCGCCCGCTCCAGCAGCTCGGACATGTCGGTCGTGAAGGTGATCCGCTCGCGGTTGCGCTGCAGCAGCTCTTCGAGCCCGGGCTCGTGGATCGTGGTTTCGCCGCGTGAGAGGGACTCGACCTTCTCGGGCACGATGTCGCGGGCGACCACCTCGTGGCCGAGCTCGGCGAAGCAGGTAGCGGTGACCAAGCCGACCCAGCCGACCCCGATCACTCCGACTGCCTGACGCTCCCCGCTCATCCTGATTTCCCTCCGTTTTTGGCTTTGTGCTTGCGCTTGGGCAGGATCACGTGCGCCGAGCGCGCGATCCCCATCATCTGGTCGTTGGTCAACGACTGCTGCAGGCTATTAGACACCCAGTAGGTGTTTTCGCCTCGGTGCCAGGCGACCAGCTTGACGCTTTCCCCGTCGACGAAGATTTCGTACTCGCGGCCGTGGATCGTCCGCGTTTCGCTCGGGTTGTCGAGGATCGGCGGATCCTCCCAGCCCCCGATGCCCTGGATCCCGAAGTAGTTGACTTCGTATTCGGGCTGGTACTCGCCGACCATCCTGTAGGCAGGGTGGCGTTCGCCGAGGTCCTTGATGTTGCCCTCCCGCAGGTGGTAGACGCGCGGGTCCTGGATGCGTTCATAGGGGTTGCTTTCGACGTAGGAGGCGCCGGGCGGCAGACGGGTCGGGTAGAAGACGGGGAAGCCGCCGCCGACCTTGCGGGCGACGATCTTCGCCTCCGCTTCGCCCGCTTCGCGGGCCGGGACGAGGCCGTCTGAGCCGGGCGGCTTCGATTCGACGATCGGCTTTTCCTTCTTCTTCTTTTCCTTCTTCGACTTGGCGCCCTTGGACTTCGAGCCCTGCTTCTTGCCCTTCTTCTTCGAGCTCTTCGCCTTCTTTTCTTCCGGGAACTCGCCGCCGCCGCCTTCGCTTTCGCCGAGGAATTCTTCGACCGCTTCGTGGATCGCAGTTTCGTTCGAGTAGACGTAGCTGGGACCGAGTTCGGCCGGGAAGTGGATCTGGTCGATCGAGGCGTTGCGGGCGCCGACCGCAAGCTTCATCAGTTCGAGCAGTTCCGAGCCCTGGTTGATGTCGGAGTTGGTGTATTCGGTGAAGATCTGGACCAGGTTGTTCTGACCGCCGGGGAAGAGCAGGTCCTCGAGCGAGACCTGGTGGCGGGCGTCGCTGATGAACGACTGCTGGCGGGCCGAGCGGACGATGTCGGTGTCGGTGTGGCGGTAGCGCACGTACTGCAGCGCCTTCTTCCCGCAGAGCAGCTGGTAGCCGGGCTGGATGTTGATTTCGGCGTACTGCTCCGACGCCGGCAGGCCTTCGTTCGAGTGGTAGTAGCGGCGGTCGACGTCGGTGTAGACGCAGCCGATCGCGTAGACGGCCTGGACGAAGCCGAGGAAGTCGATGTTGACGACGTGGTTGATTTTCAGGCCGGTCAGTTCCTTGACCACCTGCAGGGTCAGCTTCGGCCCGCCGTAGGTGTAGGCGGCGTTGAACTTTTCGGTGCCGAAGTCGGGGATTTCGACCTCGAGGTCGCGCGGGATCGACATCGCCGCGATCCGGCCCTGGCCGGGGTCGATCCGCAACAGCATCGTCGTGTCCGAGCGGCCGGGATCTTCTTCGAATTCGGCGCCGGCGCGTTTGTCGGAGCCGAGGATCAGGATCGTCTGCGGTTCGCCGGGATCGTTCTTGGCGAGCGCGCTCTGCAGTTTGTTGTGGAGCTTGTCGTTGTGGCCGATCGCCTCGGCGATGCTGTTGACGTAGAGCAGAACCCCGGTCGCGGTCGCCGCGGCGGAGACGGTGACGATGATCAGCCCGGCGAGGAGGAACCGCCACCAGTACCGCTTCGGCTTCGGGGCCGGCTCGTGGTCGCCGCTCGGCGGGGGCTTCTTCGGCGACCAGCCGGGCAGCAGCGGCTCAGTCATCGCCGAGCCGGCCCGGGATCGCCAGCAGGAACGATTCGAGTGCCTGCTGGTAGGTCTCCAGCGAGGAGATCGAGACCCACTCCTCGGGACCGTGATGGCCGGCGCCAACCGGACCGAACTCGACCGCCGGCACCCCCACCCGCAGGAACGAGACCGCGTCGGAGGCGCCATCGCGGCCGACGCTCATCGGCTCGCCGTCGTGGTGCGCCGTCGCCGACTCGCGCAGGGCGAGGACGAAGGGAGAGTCGCGCGCGACCATCGCCGGCGGCCGGGTCAGCAGCGAAGTGGCGCTGACCCCGTCGAGGCTGCGCACGGCAGCCAGGATCTCGCCCGGATCCTGGTCGGGCAGGTAGCGAATGTCGACGTCGATCACGCATCGGTCGGGCACCTTGTTCAGCGCGTCTCCGCCCCAGATCCGGCCCAGGTTGATCGAGGGGCGATCGAACAGCTCCGAGCTGTGCCTGGCAAACGGTAGCGACTCGATACTGCGGAAAACGTCGATCGCCTTGAGGACGGCGTTGTCGCCGAGCCAAGGCGTCGCCCCATGGGCTGCCGTCCCCCCCACCTCCAGGCGCAGAGCCAAAACTCCCTTGGCCTCGATCCCGATGTGGAGATCGGTCGGCTCGCCCGTGATCGCGAAGTCGCCGGTGAAGCCGCTGTCGACGAGATGGTCGCAGCCGCGCTCCTCGCCCTCCTCGGACTCCTCGTCGCCGACGATCCCGAGCCGCACCCGGACCCCGTCCTGGCCCTTCATCGCCGCGGTGACGACCATCATTGCCGCCAGCGCCCCCTTCATGTCGTAGGCGCCGCGGCCGATCAGCTTGTCGCCCTCGACCCGCGGCTCGAACTGCCCCGGACGCCCGGGGACGACGTCGATATGCCCCTCGAGCACCACCGTCGGCGCCTCGGCCGGGCCGACCTCGGCCCTGATCACGGGCAGCCCCCGGACCTGGTCGTGCTCGGTCTCTATCCCTCGCGCCTCCAGCCATCCCTTGACGAAACCCGCCGCCTCGATGATGGATTCGGGCTCCGAGGTCTCGTAGGAGATCAGGCGCTTTGCAAGCGCTACAAGCTCGTCGCTCATCGGTGAATCTTTCTACGGTCGCGCCGGCGATGGCTCCCCGCCCCCGACAAAGTGTGGTTGAGCTTAGTCTCGGATAGCGCGACGAACCTCAACCACACGCCCGTGAACTTCAGCCCGCGATGGAGAGAAACGCTTCCGCCCGGTCTTTGTCTTTTTTCGCCCGAGCGTGCTCGGCGCTGTCCTCGTCGCTCTCTTTGAGCCGCTGCTCAGCATCCGCCAACTGTTCTTTCAGAGCACCGGCGTCGAGGTTCTCCGGCGGAATCGCCTCCTCGAGCAGGAGCCGGGCGCGGTTGCCGTAGACCTGCAGCCAGCCGTGCGCCTGCGCGTAGCTCTTGGTCTCGGAGTCCGACAGCTTCAGCCGCAGCTCGGTCGGCCGCAGCGCCGCCAGCAGCGGCGTGTGGTTGGCGAGGACGCCGATTTCGCCGGCCTCGGTCCGGGTCGAGACCTGGCGCGCTTCGCCGTTGAAGACCTCCCCCTCCGGGGTCAGGACCTCGACGTCGATCATGTGCTCGGCGGCCAACTCGACTCCTTACGCGGCGGCGCCGGCTTTGGCGTTCTCGGTGACCTGGTCGATGCCGCCCTGCATGTAGAAGGCGCCCTCGGAGAGGTCGTCGTGCTCGCCGTCGAGGATCTCGCGGAAGCCGCGGACCGTCTCCGCCACCGGCACGTACTCGCCGGAGCGGCCGGTGAACTGCTCGGCGACGAAGAACGGCTGCGAGAGGAAGCGCTCGATCTTGCGGGCGCGGGAGACCGTCTGTTTGTCCTCGTCGGAGAGCTCGTCGATGCCAAGGATGGCGATGATGTCCTGGAGCTCCTTGTAGCGCTGCAACACCTCCTGGACGTCGGTCGCGGTCCGGTAGTGCTCCTCGCCGACGACGTCCGGCTTGAGGATCGTCGAGGTCGAGTCGAGCGGGTCTACGGCCGGGTAGATGCCTTTCTCGGAGATCGACCGCGACAGCGCCGTGGTCGCGTTGAGGTGGGCGAACACCGAGGCCGGGGCCGGGTCGGTGTAGTCGTCCGCCGGCACGTAGACGGCCTGGATCGAGGTGACGGAACCGCGGTCGGTCGAGGTGATCCGCTCCTGCAGGCCGCCCATCTCGGTCTCCAGCGTCGGCTGGTAGCCGACGGCGGAGGGCATGCGCCCGAGCAGCGCCGAGACCTCGGAGCCCGCCTGGACGAAGCGGAAAATGTTGTCGATGAAGAGGAGCACGTCCTGGCCGCCCTGCTCGCGGTAGTACTCGGCCATCGTCAGGCCGGAGAGGGCGACGCGGAGGCGGGCGCCGGGCGGCTCGTTCATCTGACCGAAGACGAGCATGGTTTTGTCGATCACGCCCGACTCTTTCATCTCGAGCCAGAGGTCGTTGCCCTCGCGCGAGCGCTCGCCGACGCCGACGAAGGCGGAGAGGCCCTCGTGCTCCTCGGCGATGTTTCGGATCAGCTCCTGGATCAGCACGGTCTTGCCGACGCCGGCGCCGCCGAACAGCCCGACCTTGCCGCCTTTGGCGTACGGCGCGAGCAGGTCGATGACCTTGATCCCGGTCTCGAGGATCTCCTGCGTCGGGGTCAGGTCGGAGGCCTTCGGGGCCGGCCGGTGGATCGGCCAGCGCTCGACGTCGCCGCCGAGCTCGGCGCCGTTGTCGATCGGTTCGCCGAGCAGGTTGAAGATCCGCCCCAGGGTGGCGTCGCCGACCGGAACCGTGATCGGGCCGCCGGTGTCGACGACGCGGGCGCCGCGCTGGATCCCGTCGGTGGCGTCCATCGCCACCGCCCGCACGCGGTCGTCACCGAGGTGCTGCTGCACCTCGCAGACCAGCTGGGTCGGTTCGCCGTCGCCGCCGTCGGTCTCGATCGTCACCGCCGAGTAGATCTCCGGCAGCTGGTCGGGGAAGACGACGTCGAGGACGACGCCGGTCACCTGCTCGACGCGGCCTACGTTGGTTCCGGTGCTTCCGTTGCTCTCAGCCATGGGTTCCTTTTCCTGGTGTTCCTAAGTTTGTACGTCGGCTAGCCCAGCGCCTCGGCGCCGCCGACGACCTCCAAGATCTCCTGCGTGATTTCCGCCTGGCGGACCCGGTTCATTTCAAGGGTCAGATCGTCCATAAGCTCTTCCGCGTTTTCGGCCGCGCTGCGCATCGCGGTCATCCGCGCCCCAAGCTCCGAGGCGGCGGACTCGAGCAGCGCCCGGTAGACCGAGATCGTCACGTACTCGGGGATCAGGCGGGCCAGCAGCTCCTCGGGGTCGGGCTCGTAGCCCCACTCCGATTTGCTCTGTTTTTTCTCCGCCTCGGTTTCCTCTTCTTCGCCGGCACGCTCCTCGTCGGCGCCCTCGCCGATCACCTCGGCCTGCTGCAGCGGCAGCAGGGTCTGGCGCCAGACGTGCTGGGTCAGCGGCGAGACGAAGCGGTTGTAGATCAGCTCGACCCGGTCGAGGTCCTCGTCGACGTAGCGGGCGGTCATCTCCTCGCCGATCTCGCGGGCGTCGGAGAAGGCGGGGCGGTCGGTGAAGCCGGTGTAGGCGGCGCTGACCTCCTGCTTGCGGAAGGTCAGGGCCGAGACGCCCTTTTTGCCGACCGCGGCGAACGACGGTTCGGCGCCTTCCTCACGGACTTTGGCCGCCATCCGCATGCCCTCGCGAATGATGTTGGTGTTGAAGGCGCCGGCCAGGCCGCGGTCGCCGGTGACGAGGACGATCCCGACCCGTTTGACGTTCTCGCGCTCGATCATCACCGGCACGCGGGGAATGCCGCCGGCGTGCTCGGCCGCGGTCCGGGTCAGCTTCCGCATCCCCTCCGCGTAGGGCCGCAGGTCCTCGATCCGCTGTTCGGCGCGGCGCAGGCGGGCCGCCGCCACCATCTCCATCGCCCGCGTGATCTTGCTGATGTTCTTGATCGACGAGATCCTGCTCTTGACTTCCTTTTGGCTGGCCATGGTGGTTTAGGTCTAAGGGTTGCGGGAGCCCCGCTTGAGGGGCGCCTGCGGGCGGGGCAAACTGGCTCCGTTCTCGGCGCCCCTCAACCGGGGCGTCACGGAACGCTTGTCTAGACCGATACCTCCTCGGACTCAGCCTCAGAGGCAGTGCGAGCGGGAGCTTGCCGCTCCTCAGCTGACTTGACTCGGTCGGACTCGCCGGCCTCGACCGGGTTGCCTTTCTCGTCGAAGTCGGCGCCGAAGTCGTCGACGAAGTCGGCGATCGCCTTGCCGAGCGCCTCCTCGTCGGCGTCCTCAAGCTTGCCGCTGTCTTCGATCCGCTTCAGCAGCTCGGCGTTCTCGGCGTGCAGGCGGACCCGCAGGTCGGCGAGGAACTCACCGACGCGCTCGACCTTGATCCGGTCGAGGTAGCCGCCGGTGCCGGAGTAGATCGAGGCGACCTGGTCGCCGACGCTGAGCGGTTCGCGCTCTTTCTGTTTGAGCAGCTCGACCAGCCGTTCGCCGCGGGTCAGCGCTTTCTGCGTCTCCGCGTCGAGCTCGGAGCCGAACTGGGCGAAGGCCTCGAGGTCGCGGTACTGGGAGAGGTCGAGGCGCAGTTTTCCGGCGACCTTCTTCATCGCCTTGGTCTGCGCGTTGCCGCCCACCCGCGAGACCGAGATGCCGACGTTGATCGCCGGCCGCACGCCCGAGAAGAAGAGGTCGGACTCGAGGAAGATCTGGCCGTCGGTGATCGAGATCACGTTGGTCGGGATGTAGGCGGAGACGTCGGAGGCCTGGGTCTCGATGATCGGCAGCGCCGTCAGCGAGCCGCCGCCGAGGTCGTCGTTCAATTTCACCGCCCGCTCCAGCAGGCGCGAGTGCAGGTAGAAGACGTCACCCGGGTATGCCTCGCGGCCCGGCGGGCGCCGCAGCAGCAGCGACATCTGCCGGTAGGCGGAAGCGTGCTTGGTGAGGTCGTCGTAGACGCAGAGCGCGGCTTTGCCGTTGTAGAGGAAGTGCTCGCCCATCGCGCAGCCGGCGTAGGGGGCGATGTACTTGATCGGCGCCGCCTCGTCGGCGGGAGCGGCGACGATGATGGTGTTCTCCATCGCGCCGTTTTCCTCCAGCGTCTCTTTGAGCTGGACGACGGTCGACATCCGCTGCCCGATCGCGACGTAGATGCAGATCAGGTCCTTGTCCTTGTTGTTGATGATCGTGTCGATCGCGATCGCCGTCTTGCCGGTCTGGCGGTCGCCGATGATCAGCTCTCGCTGGCCCCGGCCGATCGGGATCATCCCGTCGATCGACATCAGCCCGGTCTGGACCGGTTCCTCGACCGGCTGGCGCTCGACGACGCCGGGCGCTTTGAACTCGGCCGGGCGGGTCTCGGTGGTGGCGACCTCGCCGCGGTTGTCGAGCGGGCGGCCGAGCGGGTCGACCATGCGGCCGAGCAGCGCCTCGCCGACCGGGATCTCCAGCAGGTGGCCGGTGCGCTTGACCGTGTCGCCCTCGACGATGTGTTCCCACTCGCCGAAGAGGACGGCACCGACGTTGTCGGCCTCGAGGTTGAGGGCGAGGCCGGTGACGCCGTGGGGCAGCTCGAGCATCTCCAGCGCCATGCAGTTGTCGAGACCGTGGATGCGGGCGATGCCGTCGGCCACGGAGAGGACGGTGCCGACCTCGGTCAGGTCGGCGGAGTCGGTCTCGAGACCCTCGATCCGCTCTCGCAGGATGCTTGCGATCTCGTCGGGCTTGATCTCCATCGGGTGCTCGTTCCTCCTTACGCCGCGGTGGCGACGGTCTTTCGAAGTTTCTCCAGGCGACTGCGGATGCTCGCGTCCAAAACCATGTTGCCGACCTGCAGGACGATGCCGCCGAGGATGCCGTCGTCGACGCGACTCGACAGCTCGACCGCCTCGCCGGTCTGGCGTTCGACCTCCTGGCCGATTTTGTCGACGACCCCCTGGTCCAGTTCCACGGCGCTGACGACGGTGACGTCGAGGCGGCGGTTCTCCTTTTTCCAGAGCTCGTCGAGCTCGCGGCGGATGCGGAAGATTTCCGGCATCCGGTGTTTCTCGACCAGCAGGTCGAGGAAATTCATCAGCTCCGGCTCGGCCTCGGAGATCGCCCGGCGCAGCCCGTCCTTCTTGTCGTTCGATGAGAGGTACGGGCTGAACAGGAAGACCTGCAGCTCGCGGTTGCGGTCGACCGCGTCGGTGAACTGGGCAAGCTGCGACTGCAGCGAGTCGAGCTTGCCTTTGTCCTTGCCGGCCTCGAACAGGGCCTGGGCGTATACGTGGGCCGCCTCGGCCATCGGCTAGTTGTTCTCCGATCCGGAGAGGGCCGAGAAGTCGACCTCGGCGAGGGCCTCCTCGACGAGCCGTTTCTGATCCTCGGTCGAGAGCGTCTTGCGGGTGACTTTCTCGGTTGCCAGGACGGTCAGATCGGCGACCTCGGTGCGGATCTGCTCCAGCGACCGTCGCGTCTCGGCTTCGATGTCGCGTTTGGCCTGGGAGACGAGCTCCTCGCGTTTCTCCTTGCCGGCCGTCGTCGCCTCGGCTTCGGCGGTCTCGGCCGCTTTGCGGGCGCGGGCCATGATGTCGTCGGCCTGCTCGCGGGCCTCGGCCAGGCGGCCGCGGTACTCCTCGAGCAGCTCGTCCGATTCCTTGCGCTGGCGCTCTGCGGCGTCGAGCGACTCGGCGATCGTCTTCGCCCGTTTGTCCAGCGCCTCCTGGATTTTCGGGAAGGCGAACTTGCTCAGGACCCACATCGTGAAGAGGAAGAGGACGAGGGTCCAGATCATCAGCCCGAGGCCGGGTGAGACGAGGAAGCTGCCGCCTTCTTCCTCCCCACCGGACTCGGTGGCGAGCACCAGCGTGGTTATCAGCCCGACGGGATCCATCGACCTAGAGGAAGAAGGCGATCAGGCCGAAGATGAACGTGTAGAAGGCGACGGCCTCGGTCAGCGCGAAGCCGAGCCAGCGGATGCTCTGGAGCTCGTCTTTCATCTCGGGCTGGCGGGCGACCGACTCGATCTCCTTACCGAAGATGAAGCCGATGCCGATACCGGCGCCGATCGAGCCGAGCCCGGCACCGACGCCGAGGGCGACAGCCTTGCCGGCGGCTTCAACGCCTTCGTCGGAGACGGCAGCGACGACAGGGGACAGGTCCATGTGAAGAGTGCTCCTTTTCTAGTGACTGGCGGAGGTCGCTCCGCCGAGGTAGATAGCGGTGAGGATCGAGAAGATGAATGCCTGCAGCGTTGCGATAAGCCCGACCTCGAGGATGAAGAAGAAGAAGGCGAGGGGGAAGGTGAGGGCGCCGAGGGCGGCGATGCCGAGCAGAACCGCGAGCCCGCCGCCCATGAAGAGCAGCAGCAGGTGGCCGGCGAGCATGTTCGCGAAGAGTCGGACGGAGAGGCTGATCAGCCGGGCGAAGTGGGAGATCGCCTCGATCACGAAGATGAATGCCTTGCCGATCGGGCTCATATCCTCCAGGCCCGGAGGCAGCCAGCTGGCCAGGTACTTGAAGAGGCCCTTGGCGCGGATCCCTTCGACGTGATAGCTGAGCCAGACGACAAGCGTCAGAACCAGCGGGATCGAGAGATTGGCGGTGGCGGCGTAGATCGCGAAGGCCGGGATTTCGGCGCCGAAGATGTTGACCGTGTGCTCGGTGTTGGTCGGCAACGGGATGAAGCCGATCATGTTGGAGAACCAGATCCAGAAGAAGAGTGCGGCGAGGAAGGGGAACCAGCGGGCGGCCATGCGAGTGTCGAGATTGGGGCCGGCGATCGTGTTCTTGGTCATGTCGTAGGCAACCTCGATCGCCGTCTGGACCCGGTTTGGCTTCTGCTGCATCCGTTTCGAGATCCAGAGCATCGTCGCGATCGTCAGGCCGCTGGCGAGGAGCAGGTAGACGACCGCCTTGTTGATGCTGAGGTCGACACCGCCGAGGTGGATCCCGATCCACTCTTCGAGCTTGAACTCGTTCTGCGGCTTGAAGGCTTCGTTTTTCCCGTCCGAGCCGAAGGCCAGGAACAGCAGGATCGCAATGCCGAAGTAGACGCCGAGGCCGATCAAGACCTTGGCTTTGGTGCTCAGCCCTCCGGACTTCGCGGCGCCGGCTTTCGGCGCCTCGACCGCTGCGCTGTCGGCGCTCACGCTGCTCCCTGCCCTTCGGGCTCACCGAAGAGGTGGGCCAGGCCCTGCGCCGCGAAGGAGACGGTGAAGAGGACGAGGACGAGGATCGCGGCGGAGAGACCCGCTTCGCGATCGGAGAGACCGACCAGCAGCACCGCCGTCGCCATCAGCCAGACGCGGCCGAGGGTGGTCGCGGCGATGATCCCCATCGCCTTCTGCCGGTTGCCGGCGTGCAGCTCCGCCGTCGCCCGTTTCGCGGCGAAGATCTGAACCCCGCGCTGGACGATCCAGCAGGCGGTGGCGACCACGTAGCCGAGAAGCGGGAATCCGGCCAATAGGAAAACCACCAGCCCGGCGGCCAGCAGGAGTAGGTCGACGTACTTGGGAGGAGACATAAATGTGCCCGTCTCGGGGGCGAGCGGGCGGAGAAGCGACTATATCCGAACCGGCGGATTTTTGGCTTTACGAAGCCACTTCGTGAGGGTTGTCACTACCCTGGATTTGGAGATTTCAACTACCTGTCGGAATTATCGAGATCGATGGCTTCGAATTCTCCGGTCTCCGGATTGAGGCGCCCGCGACGCAGCTTGAGGATCTCGAGCACGTAGACGAGATAGACGCTGTAGGCCAGCGCAATCAGGATCAGGAGCACCATCACCGCCGTCCAGAGCGCGTCGAAATGGCCGTGGTTGTCGCTGTAGGGGACGAAGCGCAGGGCGAGGGCGAGGGCCGCCATCACCAGCGTCCAGGCGTAGAGGTAGGCGACCGTGCGCCGCTGCGAGAAGCCGATGTTGGCCATCCGGTGGTGGAAGTGCCAGCTGTCGGCCTGGTAGATCGGCTGCCGGTATTTGAGCCGTTTGGCGACGACGAAACCGGTGTCGAGGATCGGCACGGCGAGGACGACGAGGGGAAAGGCGAGGGCGATCACGGCGTTGGTCTTCAGCGCTCCCTGGACCGAGGCGGTGGCCAGCAGGTAGCCGAGCAGGTTGGAACCGGTGTCCCCCATGAAGCTGGAGGCGGGCGGGAAGCCGTGGCGGAGAAAGCCGAGGGCGGCGCCAGCCGTCAACGCCGCCAGCACACCCGCGGCGTAGCGTTCGAGCGAGAGAGCGATCGCCGCCAGAGTGACCGCAGCGATCATGCAGACGCCGGCGGCGAGCCCGTCGACGCCGTCGAGGAAGTTGATCACGTTGACGACGGCGACGATCCCCAGCACGGTCAGCGGATAGCCGGCCCAGCCGAGGTCGACGCCGCCGATGAAGGGGATCGTCGGGTTCTCGACCCGGACGCCGGCGATGACCGGGATCGACGCCGCCGCGATCTGGCCGAGCAGCTTCGGCAGCGCCGAGAGACCGCGGACGTCATCGATGACGCCGACCGCGGCGATCGCCAGCGCCCCGATCAGGATCCAGCGGCTCTCGCCGTCGCCGGGCAGCCAGATCCAGCCGGCGAGCTCAACCGCGACCAGGATCGCCAGCCCGGAGAGGCGCGGCATCGGCTTGTCGTGGAGGCCGCGCTCCTTCGGGTAGTCGATCGCACCGACCTTGAAGGCCAGCCTCTCCGCGTAGGGCACCAGCAGCCAGGCCACCGCCGCAGCGGCGACGAAGGCGAGGACGGCATCGGTGGTCGTCGGGCCCATGCGCGGAAGCCCTGGGGAAATAGGGCCGAATCAGGCTACTGTGGCGCGGCCTGGAATTTTCGCCAGCGGGCTAGGAGGGTCTAGCGAAACTCGCTAGCCCAGTCGTATTGCGGGTTCTGGAAGTCGGGTGCATCGGCGATACCTCGCTTTCGGACGGCGGCTACCCCAAGCAATCCTGCTTGAGAACGTCAGCCGCGTTGTCTTCTCGAAGAAGCCGAGGGCTGTCCATTACGGCACCGAACGTGCTCAACTTCGTTACCGACGAGTAGAAGAAGATCCGGAGTTGAAGGGGCCGCCTCCCCAGAGGTTGGCGTGGCGAAAGGCGACCCCTCTCCGGTGGGCACCAAGAATCAACCGGGACGCTACAGGCGCTATCGGCGGTAGCTCCCTTCGAAGCCGTCCGACTCCCTCTCTACCGTCCCGCCTTCAGCCCCGGGACGGGCGGCCCAGCTACTGGCGTGGCGCAGGCCGTACCTAAACGGGGATCACCAAGAACCAAAGGAGTATCAATGAACAGCACCGGCCATCGGTGCCCAAGGTCCGGGATCTGGCAGAACGACTGCCACGGCGAGCGCATCGCGCTGAGCGTCGGTGAGATCTTCCCGCCCTGCGCGCGTTGCAGGCGGGGTGCTCACTGGACGCTGGTCCGGGCCACCTGAGTAAACCGTCTCCCGCACCCTGATTCCTCATAGCGGGAGATTGCCACCGGGGAATACCCGAGCAGCATGCCGATGACGCGGTGCTGTTGCTGCTCGGGTATCGACCGGTCCGTGACCGCCCATTCGTAGAAGTCCAAGGTCATGCGGTTGGCGGCGTAGCCGAAGCTCCCCGATCCGTCGCCGTGGTCGATGACGAAGGGGACGACATCTTCGGCGGGTGCGGCGCTCTCGATCAAGGTCGCGATCCGCAGGGTTGAGGCCGACTCCGTCGGGAAGTGCCCGGCGATAGCGATGGGGCGCACGTCGCGGGCGACGAGGTAGGCGTGCTCAGCGAGCACGTCCGGGTTCGGGACAAGCAGATCAGTCTCTCGGAAGTCCGTCGCAGCCACAGGTTTTGGCAACTTCGACCCACCCCCCAGTTCTCCTTGATTTCGGCCTCGAAAACTACCTAAATTTGGCTCTATAAGCGGGTTTGGCATCCGATACGAGCGATAACGTCACCCCCAGAAACCCAAGAAGAAGGCCCCCGCGAAGTTGCAGCTTCCGAGGGCCAGGCCACACGAGGTGTAGCTCGTATGACGCAGCCGACGTTAACAGAGGCTGGAGCGCCGCAAACCCTGCGGCAACTCCTTGATTCGCCTGAGATTGGGCGGTTGATCGCGGACCTTGAGGAGACTCGCTGGACCGGTCGGCCGGGGTACCCGCTGAGGACCATGATCGGCCTCTGCTTGGTCCGCAGCCTTTATGCGCTGCCGACGTGGACCCGGACGGTCGCCCTGGTCCGCGAGCACTGGGCTCTTCAGCGAGCGCTCGGCTGCGAAGGAAATCCGCCGTCCGTCTACGCCGCCTACAGGCTCAGCGAAAAGCTGCGCGCCAACGGGGACATGGTTCAGCGCTGCATCGACTCAGTAGTCGCCGGTCTCAAAGCGAAGCTCCCGAGCTACGGCACCGACCTCGCCATCGACGCGAGCGACATGCCGGCGTACGCCAATGGCCAGCGCTATGTCTCCAAGGGCAGCGAGACCGAACGCAACTGGCACACCGACCCGGACGCCTCATGGGGCCACCGCTCGGCAGTCTCGACCCGGCGCGGCGGTGGCTTTTTCGGCTACCGCCTGCACGCTGCCGTCTGCACCGCCACCGACCTCCCGGTCGCGTGGACCGTCGAGACCGCGAAGGCGAACGAAACCCGGTTCGCGGCCGACCTGATCGACACCGCGCAGCGGCGCGGCCTGCTCGCGGCCAGCGCCGCGATGGACAAGGGCTACGACCAGCGGCCCGTCTACGAACGATGCGCTGAGCGCGACTGCCTGCCGCTGATCCCGTTGCGCCAGACGCCGGACGTGAAGCGCGGCGACGATCAGCCGCCGTGTTGCGATCACGGGGTCTGGACCTTCGCCGGGTCCGACCGGAAACGGGGAGCCTCGAAGTGGCGATGCCCGACCGGCGAGTGCAAGCCCGCCTCGACGTGGGTCGGGGCCAGTCGGCTGCACCCGCTGATCCCTCGCAGCACGAAGCGCTGGAAGGCGGGCTACCGCAAGCGCGCCGCAGTCGAGCGCGAGTTCGGCAGGCTGAAGAATCAGTGGGGCTTGAAGCCCCTGCGGGTTCGCGGCCTTGACCGCGTCCGGCTGCACGCCGACCTGACGATCCTCACGAAGTTGGCGTGTGCTCTCGCGCGGGCGAGGGCGGCGGTCAACTCTCGCCGCCGCCCGAACTTCCGAAGTGCCCGAGTCGTTCCCGCCCCGGCTGCCACGTCAGCCCGTCGAGCAGTTCGTTTGGAGTGACGCCGAGTCCGCCCGCCAGCTTGACCAGCGTGTCGATGCGGGCGACCCGGACTCCCCTCTCAAGCATCCCGATCTCGGTCCTGTGGAGACCGGCCCGGAAGCCGAGTTGTTCCTGACTCAGGCCGACCCGCTTGCGGGTGGTGATGAGGTTCTCGGCGAAGCGCTGCTCGAACTTCACGCCGCGAGCCGGTCGAAGTGAAGCGCCGCACGGGTCGGTAGGACCGACGCTCCCTCTCGGCGCAGTAGGCCGACGTAGGTCAGGTCGCGTAGGGCGCGTTCGGTGGCGTCACCTACGCCGATCTCCCGCTCTACCTCCTCTGAGGCGAGGATCGCGGGGTGTTCGTCGAGGACGAGGCCGAGGACGGCGCGCTGCGCGCAGGCGTCCTCGTTACGGTTGTCGTGCATGAGGGGTTAGCGCTCCTTATGCCACGGCCCCGGGGCGTTCCACCGCCGCCGGGGCCATTTTGTTGATTGGACCCCGGCGACGCTATGGGTGCTCAGTAGTCAACGGCAAGCGTTTCGCTAGCCGTTTCGCTTCACCCTCCTAGGAGGAGGCGGCGGCGCTGAGCACGCCCGCGACCAGGATCTCCGGGTCGCGGCGGTGGAGGACGCCGATCGGCGTCGTGCGCTTGCTGAGTGCGAGCGCCGCCGGGTCGTCGAGGACCCGCAGCCTGCCTTCGGCGATCAGGGCTTCGTCGACCCCGCCCATGCGGCCGCTGAAGGTCGTGAAGACGGGGGTGCCGAGGGCGACGGCCTCGCGGTTCATCGTCCCCCCGGCGCTGACGACGAGGTCGGCGTAGGCGATCAGGCTCTGGGCGTCGATCGCCCGCTCGGGGACGATCAGGTTCGGCGCGTCGAGTGTCCGCGCCGCCTCTCCCTGCTGGGCCGTGCGCGGGATCAGGACCGCCTGCGCCTCCGGGTCGCCCGCCAGCCGCTGCACGGTCTGGGCGTAGACGTCGCTGGGCGCGTGGTACTCGGAGGTCTCGGGCGGCGGTCGCAGCACGACCAGGACCTTGTCGCGGTCGAGGTCGAGCTGGTCGAGGACCGCCGGGTCGGGCTCGAAGTCGGCCAGGTAGTACTCCTCCTTGAGGCCGGGGAAGCGAACCAGCTTCGACCCGCGGGCGCCGATCTTGCGCAGCCGTTCGACCGGGATCGAGTCGGGGACGAGGACGCGGCGCGCCTGGCGGAAAGCAATCCGCCGCTGGATACCGCCGAACTCGTAATCCTGCATCTGCACCGAGGCCATCAGGAAGGAGCCGGCGACGACGGCGAGGTCGACCGAGCCATGGCCGAGCGCCAGCTGCGGCCGCCGCCGCCAGACGACCTTGGCGAGACGGGCCGAGCGGCCGCCGAGCGCCCGCGCCTTGCCCAGGCGCGAGGCGCCGCCGTGCTCGCCGACCGTCGTGTAGGGCAGGCCGAGGCGGTCGAGGACGCCAAGGGTCTGACCGTACTCGCGAGCGGTGATGAAGACCTCGTGACCCTGTGCCTGCAGCCGCTCGATGATCGGTCGCAGGACGAGCGGGTGGGCGGCGGCGGTGCAATCGACCCAGACGAGCATCGTGCCGACCCTAGTAGCGGGGCCGGCACGATGCGTGCCGGGTCACGGCGTCATTCGGGGTCGGATTCTTTCGCTGGTTTCGGTTTGGTGCCGGTGGTCCGCAAGCGCGCGAGTTTGCCGAGCGCGTCGAACCAGAACGGCGCCCCGAGCGAGATCGCCAGCGCGGTGATCACCCAGCCGGCGATCGTCGTCAGGTCGACGCCCTGGTTGTCGCCCCCCCAGAGGATCGGGATCTGCAGCGCTTCGAGCTGGTCGATCGCGCCTTCGGCCTTTTCGCCGGTCTTGGCGATCGATCCTTCCGAGGTGCCGCCGCCTTCTTCCACCTCTGCTGCGCTGGCCTGTTCGGCCTGCTTGACGATCGTCGCTCGCACCGTCGGGTCGTTGGCGATCCGTTCCCCGACCCGGATCGCGTCGACGTTGAGACCGACGGCGATCGCCACGGCGAGCAGGCAGGTGACGAACTGGGTGCGCCGCTTGTACCAGCCGGAGACCCGGTCCATGCCGTCGTCGAACCACTTTTCGACTGAGTTCCGGAACTTGGCCAGGTCCGCTTCGCCGTCGTCGACGAGCGCCTTCAGCTGGGCGCCGAGCGGCGAATCGCTGGAGATTTTGTCGATCGCCGTCCGCGCCTCGGTGATGTTCCGCGCCGCGGCCAGGGTGCCGTCGCCGACCGTCTGAAAGAGCGCCAGGGTGAAGTTGCGGGTCGAAACGTAGGACGGCTCTTTGCGTTTCGAGTTGCTGGTCACGTCGGTCTTGACCAGAGGGTGTTTGAGGATGTTCTCGCCCTCGGTTTCTCCGACCAACCCCTTGATCCCCTTGACCAAGTTGGTGGCACGCCACTTGAGAGCCCAGGAGATTCCCTCGGTGCAAGCCGAGGCGATCACGCTGAGCAGAAAGAACACGAATGAGAGCGCGATCGCCACTTCGAGCGGCACCGAGCCCAGGTCCAACGACATATGCACGCCTCCCCCATCGGAACTACAACTGGAGAGACGAACCTATGAGGGTTCTCCGAGTATTCGCAAGAACGCTGCGGTATGCCACGACCTGCTTCCCGGGCGCCATGGCGCCCGGGAAGCAGTCTGATATAGGTCACCCCATGGACGCGCTTGCAATCGGATTGCTTCTCGGCCTTGTGGTGTCCATCCCTCCGGGACCGAATTCCGCCCTCTGCGTGACGCTGGCGTCCGGGGGCGTTCGCCGGGCGATGCCGCTGATCACCGGTGCGGCCTTGACGGACGCCGCGTACTCGCTGTTGGCCGCATCCGGGATTCTCCTAGCAAGTCGGGCCGGCGTCGAGGTGTTGAGCCATTTGACGCCGGTCTTCCTCTTGGCCACGGCCGCGCTGACCTTGGCGCCGGGCTGGATGCCGGCGAAAGCAGCGGCAACCGTCCCTGTCCTCAATCCCGCCACCGCGTCGATTTGGCTCGGTCTCTCTTCGGTTCCGGCCCTGCAAGCGCTGTCGCTGCCGGAAGCCCTGCTGCGGCCGATTCCGGTCGCGCTGGGAACCGCCGCCTGGTTCGTCCTCCTCGCCACCGCCTCGGCCAAGGTCAGCACGCAGCTGCGGCCCGAGCGCCTGCGCTGGCTGAATCAGGCGATCGCCGCAGCCCTGGCGATCGTCGGCACCGCTGGCCTAGTCGCTCTCATCGTCTGAGGACCGGCAAACCGGAGTCGTCACCACCTTCACGTCTTTCAACTCCGGAAATCTGCCCCTGACGTTGAAGCAGGCGTCGCTCGCGCGCTCCCGGCCGTCCTCGGTGTTCGGAAACAAGAGTCCGCAGACGGTTCCGGTGTGACCGACGTCGATGCCCAGCGCACCGAACTCGTCGAGGCGCTCAGAGAAGTAACTCGAGTAGGGATTCAGCAGGAAACGGTTGTTGAGGAGCGCGGAACGGGTCGATTGCTCGGCGAAGCCCGCGAGCGACCGCTCAGCGATGGACTGGTCGAACCGAGTGAGCATGTCCTCGTAGTCTGCCGCGAGGTCTTCCTGGCCCTCGAATCTGATCGAGGGGGTGTCGACGCTGTCAGTCGGGACCAGCATCACGATCACCAACTCCGGGTGCCACGCCCAGGTACGGAGCAACTCGCAGGTGCGGTGGTTGACGACGGAGATGCCGGGGTACATCGATCCATCCGACGACTCGACCGTCGCCGCCAGCCGACCCTCGGCAGCAGGGTCGAACTCCTCTCCGGCCGCATCGACCACCGCCCTGATTCCCGCCAGGACGTCCGCGGTGCTGGACCCCATCCCCTTGCCGATATCGATGTCGCTCCAGTGTCGGATCGAGACCTCGACCGGCCCGAGGTCGAGCTCGCGGACCGTATTCTCGATCGCCAGACCAAGCTTGCGATGGTCATCGCGGAGGCCTTTGAGGGAAAGTTGGTTGGCCGGACGCAGCTCGGCCAAAACCGTCGCGCTCTTGTTGATCGGGCAGGTGATGTGGAACGGGGTGCCGGAGGGCAGGATCCCTTGGGCGAACTCCCCGCAGGTCCCAGGCGCGATACCGCTGCCTCGGGCGGGCATCTCCCGCTGATTCCGGATCCGCCTTTTTGCAGAACCCGAATCCCTGGTGGAGTTGCCCGTTTCCCCCGGGGTGGTTCCGATCGCAGGGGGCAAGCCGTTGGCCAGATCCCAGAACACTCCGCGGAACACCCAACCCTCGGCAGTGCGCTGCAGGAGGTACGACGAGGCCATATTTGCTTCCCCGAACGAGCCGTCCCACTGCTCGGTCACCGGGGTGTCGGCCTCGATTTCCGCCTCGAGCAGCTCGCCCCGGTCATCGACGTATACGTAGTGCATGAAGCGCCCGGAGTCCTGAGGCTCCGGAGGGTAGGTCAGGGCGACGATCGGGTAGTCGAGAATCGCAGTTGACACCGCCGGGTCGGTCAAGAGATCGACGATCGCGTCGTGGAGCAACGGCGTCATCGCCTCCCAGAACCCGCTACTACGAGTGGGCCAGCCGGATTCTCCTGAATGAGCGATCTTGTTGCGGTATTCGACAATCCGCTGCCAGCCCGTCCACCAATCAACCGAAGGCAGCTCGCTGTTGAGGTGGTGGCCGATCTGGCCCTCGACGTCGATCTTGACAGCGCCGCGCCCGCGCCGCGCCCCCGTGCCGACCGCCGCCCCGATCGCGTCGATCGCGGCGACCAGCCGCGCGACGCCATCCAGACGCCGGGGCGGGAACTGCGCCGGCGGCGGGAGCAAAGCTCCGGGGGTAACTTCGCAGCAGCTGCGGAAGAGCTCGAGCAGTCGGCCGAGGGGCAAATTCCTGCTTCCCTGCCTCTCCAACAGGCCCTCGACCTTCGGCTCGGGCCGGTGTCGGCTCCGGTAGTCGGACAGTGCCAACGAGCAGAGGAAACGGAGCGTCATTTCGACGAACTCCAGCAACGCCGCATGAGTGTCATGCCAGTTGCGAGGCTGTCCACCATCGAGATGAACAAGTTCCCCGTAAAATCGACGAATCTCAACCGGAAAATCGCGGTACAGCGCTTTGCTTGGCCGCAGCGCCCGTTTCATCCTCGATTCCCGCCGTCAGACGGCGTCGCGGCTCAAAGCGGGCCGGCAACCGGGAGCCGGGAAGCGGCCCATAAGCTCGTCAACTTCGTTCTTGACCCGCTTGCCCGTCTCGGCGTCATCGGGCTGCGAGACGACCTCCTCGATCCACTGCGCGATCTGAACCATGTGGTCCTCGCCTAGACCGCGCGTCGTTGCTGCGGGACTGCCCATGCGGACGCCAGAGGGGTCGAACGGTTTGCGCGGATCGAATGGAATCGAGTTGGCGTTGGTGACGATCCCCGCACGAGAGAGAGCGGAGGCGGCCTCCTTTCCACTCAATCCCTTCGACGTCATGTCCACCAAAATCAGGTGATTGTCGGTTCCGCCCGAAACGAGGTCGAAGCCACGCTCAACCAGAGCTTCTGCCAAAACTTTCGCATTGGCTACGACAGCGTGGGCGTAGTCGCCGAACTCTGGCGCCAGCGCCTCGCCCAGAGTCGCCGCGATAGCAGCCGTCTGGTGCTGGTGGGGACCTCCCTGCAACCCGGGGAACACCGCCCGGTCGATCGCGGTGGCATGCTCCTCGCGGCACATCAGGATCGCTCCTCTTGGGCCGCGAAGGGTCTTGTGGGTGGTCGTCATCACCACGTCGGCGTGCGGAATTGGCGACGGGTGTGCGCCGCCGGCGATCAAGCCGGCGATGTGCGAGACATCGGCGACCATGAGCGCACCCACCTCCCGGGCAATCTCGGCGAACCCCTCGAAATCGATGGTGCGAGGTACCGCGGTGCCACCACAGAAGATGATCTTCGGCTTATTCGCGAGCGCCAAGTCCCGGACCGCCTCCATGTCAACGCAACCGGTGTCGCGACTCACCCCGTAATGAACTGCCTTGAACCAAATTCCAGTTACCGAGACCTGCCATCCATGCGTCAAGTGTCCGCCCGCTGGCAGGGAAAGTCCCATTACCGTGTCCCCGGGCTCGAGGAACGCGAGATAGATCGCGAGGTTCGCCGGTGATCCGGAGTAGGGCTGAACGTTGACGTGCTCAGCACTAAATAGCTTCTTGGCCCGTGCGATCGCGAGGCGCTCGACTTCGTCGATCACCTCGTTTCCCTCGTAGTAGCGGCGCCCTGGATAACCCTCGGAGTACTTGTTGACGAGAACAGTCCCGTTCGCTTCGAGGACGGCGGCCGAGCAATAGTTCTCTGACGGGATCAAGCACAGCGACCGTGCCTGTCGTTCGTCCTCTTGCTGGAGCAGTTCCGCAAGCCGGGGATCGGAAACCTCTATTGCGTCGCTCATATCGCGATGCTACCAATGAGGATCCCGACCAGAGCGGGCTCACCCGCTCCGCGCCGCGCGGGTAGCCTGCGCGCCTATGAGGAAGCTCGGTCAGCTGCTGATAGCGGCCTCGGCAATCTGGCTTGCCCATGGCTGCCTTGACGCATTCGCCGCCCCCAACCCGTGCCAGGAACCCGCAGCGCATGAACTCCGCTGCCCGAACCTGCGGATCGGGCCGCCCACCGAGCTCTACACCCAGTACGCCGGCAACGGCCGCGTCCTGCTGCGGGCGACCAGCGACGTCCGCAGCCGCGGCCTCGGGCCGATGGAGCTGCACGGCCAGCGCAACGGCTGGCGGACGATGAAGGTCAACCAGCGGATCTACCGCAAGGACGGCGGTCACATCGATCTGCGCACTGACGCCAGCCTGCGCTTCACCAACGTCGGCGCCTACTGGGGCGGCTCCTACTGGAAGGTCCACCAGCTGGCCCGCTTCGAGCTGCGCCGGGTCAAGCACGACGGCAGCCTCGGCGGCGTCGTCCGCGTCGGCCCCAAGCTCAACTACTGCCTGCGCGACCTCGAGCTGACCCGCCCGGGCAAGCGGTCGCCGTCGAGCCGCCATTACCCGGGCTGCAACCAGAACCCCTACCGCAACCGGATCACGCTCGGCACCTCGGTCGGCTGGTCGGACATCTACCCCGCCCCCTACGACAAACAGTGGATCCAGGTCGGCGGCCTGCGCGGCTGCTTCGCCTTCGAAATGATCGTCGACCCCCAGCACCTGCTCTACGAGTCGAACGAGGACGACAACACCTCGCGCCGCCTGGTGCGGCTCCCTTTCAGCGGCCAGACCGGCTGCTGAAACCTAGTCGAGGCCGACGCTGTGCAGGGCGCTGAGCAGGTCGCCCTCGGAGAGCGCACCCTCGCGCAGGATCTCCCAGGAGCCGTCTGCGTCAAGCGCGCCGAGGTCGATGACGGTCGAGGGCAGGCCGGTCAGCTCGCCGCCGTCGATCGCCAGGTCGACCCCGGCCAGGATCTCCTCGGAGACGCTCCCGAAGCGACCGGGTGGATCCTCGCCGCTGGGGTTGGCGGAGGTCTGGAAGATCGGGCACATCGCCCCGGCCAGCGGCCCGCCGAGCAGGCGGATCCCGAGCCGCTCGGGATCCTCGCGGCAGGCCAGCGGATAGCGCCGCTCGGGGTTGGCGACGACCAGCGTCACCGGCCCCGGCAGCAGGGCGCTGACGGCGGCGGCGGTGCGCGGGCCGAGGCCGGCGACCAGCTCCCGCATCGCCAGCGGCGAGAAGTACATGACGGCCGAGGACTTGCCGCCGCTGCGGCCCTTCAGCTGGTGGATCCGGATCACCGCCGCCGGGTCGAGGGGATCGCAGGCGAGCCCGTAGAGGCCGTCGGCGGGGAACAGGGCGACCCCGCCGGCGCCGATGCAGCGCTCGAGCGCCGCCGCGGCTTCGCCGCTCGCGGTGGTGACGATCTCGGGACCGACTCCCTGCGTGCTCATCGCTCCCCCACCACTACCCGCTCGATCCCCGCCAAGTCCTGCCGAACCTCAACCGCCCCGAACCCCGCTCCCCGCACGAGCTCCGCCACCGCCAACCCCTGCCCCTCCCCCACCTCGAGCGCGACCATCGGCGCCGAAATCGCCGAGGTTGCATTTACCGACGCAGGACGACGGTTTATGCAACCTCGGCGATCGAGGAGGGTGCGGTAGGCGTCGAGGCCGTCAGGGCCGGCGAGGAGGGCCTCGCGGGGCTCCCATTGGGTGACCTCGGGCTGGAGCCGGGGCCAGTCGGACTCGGCGACGTACGGGAGGTTGGCGAGGACGAGGTCGAAGGCCTCGTCCTCGGGGACGGTGCCTTCGACAAAGCGCACACGTTCGGCGAGGCCGAGGCGGGCTGCGTTCGCCCGCGCCACCTCCAGGGCCCCGGGCGACGTATCGGTCGCGACGACCTCGCACTCCGGCAGCTCATCGACCACCGCCAGCGCGATCGCGCCGGAACCCGTGCCGACGTCGAGCACCCGCCGCGGCCGGCGCTCCAGCGCCAGTTCGACCAACAACTCGGTCTCCGGCCGGGGAATCAGCACCCGCCGGTCGACCGCCAACTCGATGCTCCGAAACCCTTTCGACCCGAGGATGTAGGCAACCGGCTCGCGCCGCAGCCGCCGCCTGACCATCTCGCCAAACGCCCGCGCCGCGCTCGCCGGCACCTCCGCATCGGGATCGGCCACCAACGCCGCCCGCCCGCACCCCATCGCCCTACCCAGCAGCAGTTCCGCGTCGAGCCGCGCATCCTCCACGCCGGCAGCCGCCAGCGCGTCGACCGAGGCGCCGAGCGCATCGCGGACCGTCGCCGTCCCTCGCACCGCCACCGCCATCTAACCCACGGCAGCGGTCTCGAGCCTCTGCCGCTTCTCCTCGGCCGAGAGCGCGTCGGTGAACTCGGAGAGATCGCCGCCAAGCACACCGTCGAGGTTGTGCGAGGTGAGCTTGATCCGGTGGTCGGTGACCCGCCCCTGGGGGAAGTTGTAGGTGCGCACCTTCTCGGAGCGCTCGCCGCTGCCGACCTGCGCCTTGCGCTCCGAGGCGACCTTGGCCTGCTGCTCGGCGAGCTCGCGCTCGAGCAGCCGCGCGCGCAGCACCCGCATCGCCTTGTCCTTGTTCTGGAGCTGGGACTTCTCGTCCTGCATAGAGACGACGACACCGGT
>DASSLT010000043.1:0-10986 GCA_035689305.1 Solirubrobacterales bacterium
CGACCTCCGGCGGCACGGCGATCTCGCGCTTGACGACCTTGCCGGTGGCGTTGCGGGGGAGCGCGTCGAGGAACCAGATGTAGCGCGGGTACTTGAAGGCGGCGATCTCGTTGCGCACGAAGGCGCGCAGCTCGCGGTCGGTGGCCTCGGCGCCGTCGCGAAGCACCACGGCGGCCCCGACGTCCTCGCCCAGGACCGGATGGGGGACGGCGACGACGGCGGCCTCGGCGACCGCCGGGTGCTCGTGCAGCACGTCCTCGACCTCGCGCGAGTACACGTTCAGCCCGCCGCGAATGATCATGTCCTTGAGCCGGTCGACGATGAAGAAGTAGCCGTCCTCGTCGACGCGGGCCATGTCGCCGGAGTGAAACCAGCCACCGCGCATCGCCTCCGCCGTCGCCTCCGGTCGCTGCCAGTACCCCTTCATGACGTTGTGGCCGCGGATCACGATCTCGCCGACCTCCCCCTGCGCCACCTCGTTGTCGTGCTCGTCGACGACCTTCATCTCGACTTCCTCCAGCGGCGTCCCGATCGAGCCTGGCTTGCGCTCCATGTTCGGGTGGCTGGAACTGGCGACGGGCGAGGTCTCCGAGAGGCCGTAGCCCTCGAGCACGATGCACCCGAACGCCTCTTCGAAGCCGCGCAGAACCTCGACCGGCATCGAGGCGCCGCCGGTGATGCAGGTCCGCAGGGCCGAGGTGTCGAAGCGCTCGCGGCCGGGGTGGTGGAGCAGCGCCCCATACATCGTCGGCACCCCGTAGAAATGGGTGACGCGGTCGCGCGACATCGTCGCCAGCGCTTCCTCGGGGTCGAAGCGGGGGACCAGGGTTAGCGTCGCCCCGACGCGCAGCGAGGCGTTCATGCTCACCGTCTGGCCGAAGGAGTGGAAGAGCGGCAGGGTGCCGAGGACGATGTCGCCCTCGCTGATCACGCACGTCGTCCGCGAGGCGATGTCGGCGTTGCGGGAGAGGTTGAAGTGGGTCAGCTCCGCCCCCTTCGGTTTCCCGGTCGTGCCCGAGGTGTAGAGGATCACTGCGGTGTCCTCCTCCTCGGTGTCGGCGAGGGCGGCGGCAGGCTCATGGCCGGTGAGCAGCTCGGCGAAGGCGGCGGGCTCGACCTCGATCAGCTCGGCGCCGGCGTCGGCGGCGCCGTCGCGGGCCTCCTCCGCGAACCCGTGCCAGGCGAGCAGCAGCTTGGCGCCGGAGTCCTCGAGGTAGAAGGCGATCTCGCGTCGCTTCAGCAGCACGTTCATCGGCACGACGACGCCGCCCGCGCGCAGCACGCCGTAATAGACGACCGGGAACTCCGGGACGTTGGGCAGCATCACCCCGACCCGGTCGCCGCGCTCGAGCCCCTTGTCCACGAGCAGCGCCGCCAGGCGGGCACCGCGCTCGTCGAGCTCGGCATAGGTCATGGTCGTGTCGCCGAGGCGCACGGCGGCGGCTTCGGGTGCGCGACTAGCCGAGTCGCTGACGATCGCTGCCAGGTTCAAGCCCATCTTTCCCTCCGTCCCCAGTCCGGTTCTCCCTACGGCGGAGTCTAGGGGCTCTCTGGCCGGGCGCGACGGGGTCGGCTACGCTGCCGCGATGGACGATCTGGGCGAGCCCACCTCCTACCTCGTCGTCGACAAAGGCGTACCGGTCTTTTCCAGCGACGGCCAGAACCTTGGCCGCGTCGTCCGTGTCCTCTCCGAGGCCAAGGTCGACATGTTCGACGGCATCGTCTTCGACACCACCGCCGGCCCCGGCGGCCACCGCTTCGTCGACGCGCCCGAGGTCGGCGAGATCTTCGAACGCGGGGTCATCCTCAAGATCGACGCGGCGGCAGCGGCGAGGCTGCCGAAGCCGGGGCAGAACCCGGGGGCACTCACCGTCTCCGCCGATGACGTTGCCGGCGAGCCGGGGCCGAGCTTCATGCGGCGGGCCTGGGACCGTCTCTCCGGCAAGGGCTGAGCGCGAGGACACGCCGTTTCGCGAGTCAGGTTAGGATCCCTATCCAATGCGGGGGGTTCTTCTGACTATTGCGGTATGTCTGGCGTTGGCGGTCGCCGGCTGCGGCGGCAGCGACGACTCGTCGAGCGGTACGGGGGCCGAAACCTCGGCCAGCGCCCCGCAGGAATCGATCAACAAGAAGCCGGTGGTCGAAGTCCCCAGCGAACCGCCGCCGACGCGGCTGAAAGCAGTCGACCTGATCGAAGGAACCGGGAAAACGGCGAAAAACGGCGACACCGTCTCCGTCCAATACGTGCTCGTCGACTACCAGAGCGGCAAAGAAATCGAATCGTCCTGGGAAGGGGAACCCTTCACGTTCGAACTCGGCACCGGGGGCGTCATCCCGGGCTGGGACATCGGTGTCCAGGGGATGAAGGAAGGTGGCCGTCGCGAGCTGATCATCCCGCCGGAACTCGCCTACGGCGCCGAAGGGTCGCCGCCTTCGATCAAGCCCAATGCGACGCTGATCTTCGTCGTCGACATGGTCAAAGTCGAATAGCTGGCTGACTAGCCGAATCCGTTAACTACATCTATAGTTTCGCTCGGGATGCGAGGGCGAACGCTGCGGCGAGGCAAGGACGGCTATGAGGAGGCGCGCTGCGCCGCGGTCTGGAACGCGCTCACCCCGCAGCGCTTCCCGGACCTGATCGTGCTCGCCGAGGCCGAGGAGGACCTGGTCGAGGCGATCCGGCTCGCCCGCGAGGAGGGGATGAAGGTCGGTGTCCGCTCCGGCGGTCACAGCTGGGCCGGGAACCACCTGCGCGACGGCGGCATGCTGCTCGACCTCTCCCGGCTCGACTCGATCGCGGTCGACGCCGCGGCGATGAGCGCCGCGGTCGGTCCCGGCTGCCGCGGCGACCGGGCGCTGGCGGCGCTCGCCGAGCAAGACCTCTTCTTCCCGGCCGGCCACTGCGAAGGAGTGGCCCTCGGCGGCTACCTGCTGCAGGGCGGCTTCGGCTGGAACGGCCGGGTCCACGGGCCGGCCTGCATGAGCGTCACCGCGATCGACGTCGTCACCGCCGCCGGCGAGCTGGTCCGCGCCGACGAAGGCAGCCATCCCGACCTCTTCTGGGCCGCTCGCGGCTCTGGCCCGGGCTTCTTCGGCGCCGTCGCCCGCTTCCACTTGCGCCTCCAGCCGCGGCCCCGTCACGTTGCCAACGGTGTCCATCTCTACCCGCTCGACGTGCTCGAGGAGGTCTTCCGCTGGGCCCACGAGGTCGGGCCGCGGGTGCCGCGGACGGTTGAGCTGATGGTGATCGTCCACCGCGACCTCGAGGGCGAGCCGGAGATCGCGGTGACGGCGCCGGCTCTGGTCGACAGCGCCGCGGAGGCGGCGGAGGCGCTGGCGATCCTCGATACCTGTCCGGTCCGCGAGCGGGCGAAGATGGTGGTCCCCAACGTCGAGGTCGGCCTCCCCGATCTGTTCGCGGCGGTCCACGAGTCCTACCCCGACGGGCACCGCTACGCGGTCGACAACATGTGGACGCACGCCCCGATCGAGGAGCTGCTGCCGGGCCTGCGGCGGATCGCGGCGACGCTGCCGGCGGCTCCCTCGCACATGCTGTGGATGAACTGGGGGCCGAGCCCGCCGCGACCGGAGATGGCCTACAGCGTCGAGGACGAGACCTACATCGCCCTCTACGGAGTCTGGAGCGACCCTGCCGACGACGACGCCAACGTCGCCTGGGCGACGGAGCGGATGGCGGAGATGGCGCCGCTCGCCAGCGGCATCCAGCTCGCCGACGAGAACCTCGGCCGGCGGCCGGCGCGCTTCGTCAGCGAGGAGAACCTCGCCCGCCTCGACCGGATCCGGGCCGAGTACGACCCCGACGGCCTCTTCCACGCCTGGATGGGACGACCGGGCCGAGGCTGATGGCGGCGAACGGCGAGACCGGGCTGGAGGCCTACCTGGGGCGGCCGATGACGCCGCCCGACCCGGCGGTGCTGGCGGCGATCGAGGCCGGCCCGGTCGACCCCGCCTTCGTCCTCCGGCGCGCCGACCTCGACCGCCTGCTCGATCCGGCGCCGCTCGACGTCGAGAGCGGCTGGTGCCGGCTGGAGGACGGGGTTGGCTACGTCGCTGTCCGCACCGAGATGCCGGCGGTGACCGCGGCGATGGTCGACTGGTGGTTCGACTGGCATCCGCGCGAGCCGCTCCGCTACCGGATCTGGCACCCGCGCGACCACCGCGACAACTCGGTCGAGCCGCCGGCGGTGGCGGCAGCGAAGGCGCACTGGGGCGCCGTCCACCACCCGGTCGAGGACGTCGGCGCCGGCACCGTCCACGCCCGCATCGCCTTCGTCGCTCCCTCCGGGCTCGGCTTCTCCGGCGACGCGCTCGACGACCCGGCGGTGGCGACGATCGTCTGCGCCTGGGTCGGCGACGACCGCCGCCGCCTGCGCCACACGGTGATGGCGCACGTCTTCCTCGTCGCGCCCCGTGGCGTCGTCCTCCGCAGCCACTTCTGGCTCGGGGCGGCGATCCGTCCCTACCTGCCGGCGCCGCTGGCCAATTTCGGGGCGCGGGCGCTGAACCGTCCGGCCGTGCGCCGGGCGGCGCTGCCGCAGGGGCTCGAGCCGGCGCTTGCGCGCCACTGCGCCGAGGAGTACGCCAACCTCGCGACCCTGCTGCCCGAGCTGCACGCGCGCTGCGGCTGAGATGATCGCGGCGTGGGTGTACGCCAGGTACTCGCCGAACGGATCAGCGCCCAGGGCCTGTCGGGGGAGCCCGCCGCCGACCCGGTCGCCGTCGCCGAGCGGCTGCTGGCGATCCAGGGGCAGGATCCGCGCGGCGCCCGGCTCGCGGTTCGGGCCCGCAGCAGCTGTGCGAGTGCCGCCGAGGTCGACCGGGCGCTGAGCGAGGAGCGCTCGCTGCTGATCACCTGGGTCAACCGCGGCACCCTGCACCTCGTCCGCAGCGAGGACTACCCGCTGCTGCAGTTGCTGACGACGCCGCCGCTGATGACCTCCTGCCGGCGTCGGCTGGGACAGGAGGGGGTGAGCGAGGCGATGGCGGAGAAGGCGGTGGCGACGATCGCGCGGACGATCGCCGCGGAGGGGCCGCAGACCCGCGAGCAGTTGCGCGACCGGCTCGACGCGGCCGGGCTGCGGACCGCGGGCCAGGCGCTGATCCACCTCTTCTTCCTCGCCGCGATCCAGGGGGTCGTGGTCCGCGGGCCGATGGTCGGCAAGCAGCACGCCTACGTCCTCGTCGAGGAGTGGCTCGGGCCGCAGCAGCCGATCGATCGCGACCTCGCCCTGGCGGAGCTCGCCCGCCGCTACCTGGCCGGCCACGGTCCGGCCGGCGACCGCGACCTCGCTCGCTGGGCCGGCCTGCCGCTGCGCGACGCCCGCGCCGGGCTCGACGCGATCGCCTCCGAGCTCGACCAGCGCGAGGATGGGCTCGTCGACCTCGCCGCTGTCGAGCGCTCGCAGGCGTTGCCGCCGCCGCGCCTGCTCGGCGCCTACGACCCGCTGCTGCTCGGCTGGACCTCGCGCGAGGAGGTGGTCGGCCCGCACAAGCTGCTGGTCACCGACAACGGCCTCTTTCGCCCCTTCGCCCTCGTCGACGGCCGCGCGGTCGCCGTCTGGGGTCTGCGCGCCGGCAAGGTCGAGATCGAACCGCTCGGCAAGGTGACGAAAAAAGCGGGCGCCGCGCTGGAGCGCGACGCCCGCCAAGTCGAGCGGTATATGTCGGCCTGAGCGCCTAGTCCTGCGAGGGGGCGGGCGGCGGCATCTCGCTGTGCGCGGGCGGTGCCTCGTGGCCGGGAAGCGGATCGGCTTCCTGCTCCCAGATGTGGTTGAGCGAAACCTGCAGGTAGGCCCACATGCCGGGCGAGAGCAGCAGGTAGAGGAGGAGCACGATCCAGCCGTTGACGGGCTCCCGGCCGGCGACCTTGGAGGCGCCCTGGACGCGCTTGGTCCCGCGCCAGTAGGTGATCAGGGCCGGAACGATGATCAGGCCACCCGGGAAGAGGGCGAGCAGGGAGTTGGTCGGGTTCTGACCGAGGTCGTAGCCCTTGGCCTCGCCGTAGGCCTTCAGCTCCTTGTTGATCTTGTACCACCAGACCAGGTGGTAGATGCCGAGGGTGATGATCGGCAGCAGGGCGACGGCCCACGGGCTGCGGACCTTGACCTCGCTCTCGGTACCGCGGATTTTCATCTCGTAGGCCATCTGACTCCCCAGTTTGTGGTTTGCCGGAAATTCCGGCTTTCTGCAGGCTGCGCGACCCTAGCCGAGATCGGGGACGTTGCCGCTCCCCTGGCCGGATAGCTCATCCTCGATTTCGCTCAGTCGAAAGTCCGGTTTGCTGCCGAACGACTGCGCCAGCTTCTTGCCGAACAGCGTGTAGCGGCGGTGGGCCTCGCTGTGGCGGCCGCGGCGCAGGCAGATCTCGATCAGCAGCCGCTGGGTGTCGGAGTCGAACGGCTCCATCTCGGCCAGCCGCCGGGCGTAGTCGGAGGCCGCCTCCAGTCGTCCCAGCTCGACCGCGATCCGGGCCTGGGCGCGCAGCGCCCGGCAGGCGAGCTCGTGCAGGCGCTCGCGCTCTGCGATCGCCCAGTCCAGGTAGGGGTCGCCGGCGAGGAACTCGCCGCGGTAGAGCCGCATCGCGCTCTCCAGGTGCAGGGCGGCGGCCTCGGTCAGGCCCTGGTCGAGGGCGGCGAGGCCGGCGAGGGCGTCGACCTCGAAGCGGTCGGCGTCGATCCAGACGTTGCCGGTGTCGATCGCATAGCCGCCGCGGCGGGCGACGACGAAGCGCGCCGGCGAGCGCCGCTCGCGCCCCGGCTCGAGCTTCTCGCGCAGGGCGTGGACGTTGTAGCGGAGGCGGTTGCCGCTCTCCTGCGGCCCCGCCTCGGGCCACAGGGTCTCGCCGATCTGGTCGCTGGTGACGAGCCGGCGTCGCTCGCAGACCAGGTACTTGAGCAGCTGCCCGGGTCGCTGCGAGAGCCACTCGCCATTGATCGGCCCGGCCGCGCCCTCGACCTGGAAGCGGCCGAGAGTCGAGATCTGCAGCTCCGGCCGCTGCGACTCGTCGGCCTGGCTCGCCCAGCCGGGAGGCGTGCGGCGGCGGCGGTCGCCGGGCTGGCCGGGGCGGAGGTGGAAGAGGACCCGGGAGCCGTCCCAGGAGGCGGTCACCCAGGCCGAGGCCTCGAGGTTCTCGCCGCGGATGTCCATCCGGATCTCCGGCAGCGAGGCGCCGGAGTCGACCACTCGTTCGGTCAGGCAACCGCCGCCGAGCACCGGCTCCAGCCGGCTGCAGATCAGGTCGCAGCAGTGCAGCCCGGCGGGGGCGTCGGCGCTGGTGGGGAGGAGCAGCTCGCGCGCCTTGCGGTTGAGGTAGAGCAGGCGCCGGTCGCGGTCGGCGAGGGCGAGGCCGTAGACGAACTCCTCGAACAGCTCAGCCGGTTCGGTGAGCTGGTCGGCGCTGAGCAGGGCGCCTTCACGGGGCGCCTCGGGTTTCTCGCTTGGCGGAAGGCTTGGCGGCATCGAACATGGGTCGACTAACGGGGATCTAACAACTTAGCTAATCCAGACCAACCCGTAGGCGCCTAGCTTCGCCTTCCAAGTCAGATTGCAAGAGAGGAAACGAGGATGGAGTCGCTCCTGCGGGAGTCAATGGATGAGGCGCAGATCCCCCGCGGGGAGCAGCGGACCCGTGCCGGCTCCGCGTCGGCATCGCGAGCGCCTCTGATCGCAGTCGTCGGCCTCGGCGGCCGCGGCCTGCCGACCGCCCTGGCGCTGCGCCAGGCGGGCGCCGACGTGCTCGGCCTCGACACCTCCGAGCGCCGCCTCGCCGCGATCCGGGTCCACCGCTGCGACCTCTCGCCGGCCGACCACGAGCGCCTGGTGATCGCGCTCGGGGGGTCCCGTTTCGAGGTCGACGCCGACCTCGCGCGGCTCAGCGAGGCCGACGCGATCGTGATCTGCGTCCCCGCCGCGGACACCGCGGCCGGCGCCGAGCCGGGACCGCTCGCCGCCGCCTGCGAGGCGGTCTGCCGCTTCGCCCGGCGCGGCCAGACGATCGTCCTCACCTCCACCAGCCACGTCGGTGCCACCCGCGAACTTCTGATCGATCCCCTGACCGAGGCCGAATTCGATATCGGCCGGGACATCTGCGTCGCCTTCTCCCCAGAGCGGGACGGGCCCACGGCGGCGGCCTCGTCCCGCATCGTCGGCGCCGGCGGCGGCCTCTGCGTCGAGAAGGCACGGGCGGTGCTGGGGCCGATCGCGCCGGCGCTCGAGGTCGTCGCTTCGGTCGAGGCGGCGGAGATGGCGAAGCTCTACGAAGACGCCTTCCACGTCGTCAACTCCTCGCTGGTCGACCGGCTCGCCGGCGAAGCGGCGGCGCACGGGCTTTCGACCGCGGAAGTGATCGGCGCCGCCTCAGGCTCGGACGGCCTGATGCGGTTTGCCCCCGGCACTGACTAGCTGCGGGCGCTCAGCCCAGCTTCGGGCTGCGCCACGGTTGCTCGAGCCGCGCTGCCAGCTCGTCGGCGAGGCCGACGATCGGGACCCGGACCTGCTCGAGCGAGTCGCGGTCGCGGAGGGTGACGGTGTCGTCCTCCATCGAGTCGTAGTCGACGGTGACGCCCCAGGGGGTGCCGATCTCGTCCTGACGGCGGTAGCGCTTGCCGATCGAGCCGCCCTCGTCGAACTCGGCCGGGACCTTGCGGCGGATCTCCTGGAAGAGGTCGCGCGCCTTCTCCGGCAGGCCGTCCTTGGAGACCAGCGGCAGCACCGCGACCTTGACCGGAGCCAGCTTCGGGTGCAGGCGCAGGACGGTGCGCTGGCGGCCCTCGACCTCCTCGACCTCGTAGGAGTCGACGAGAAAGGCGAGCGTCGCGCGGTCGGCGCCGGCGGCCGGCTCGATCACGTGCGGGACGTAGCGCTCTTTGGTCTGCTGGTCGAAGTACTCGAGCTTCTCGCCGCTGAACTTGGCGTGCTGGGTGAGGTCGAAGTCACCGCGGTTGGCGATCCCCTCCAGCTCCGACCACCCGATCGGGAACAGGTATTCGACGTCGCTGGTGCCCGAGGAGTAGTGGGAGAGCTCGTCGGCGTCGTGAGGGCGGATGCGGAGGAAATCGGGCCGGATCCCGAGTTCGGTGTACCAGGCTTCGCGGAGCTTGATCCACTCCTGGTACCAGCGCTCGGCTTCGGGCGGGGGCACGAAGAACTCCATCTCCATCTGCTCGAACTCGCGGGTGCGGAAGATGAAGTTGCCGGGGGTGATCTCGTTGCGGAACGACTTGCCGATCTGGGCGATCCCGAACGGCGGCTTCTTGCGGGCGAAGCTGAGCACGTTCTTGAAGTTGATGAAGATCCCCTGCGCCGTCTCCGGCCGCAGGTAGACGGTCGAGCCCTGGTCGGCGACCGGGCCGACGTGGGTCTCGAACATCAGGTTGAACTGACGCGGCTCCGAGAGCTCGCCGCCGCACTGCGGGCAGCGCAGTTCGGCGTCGGGGTCGCCGCCTTCGGCGGCGACAGCCTCGCGCAGATGGTCCTCGCGCCAGCGCTTCTTGCACTCGCCGAGGCATTGGACGAGCGGATCGGTGAAGCCCTCGAGGTGACCGGAGGCCTCCCACACCCGCGGGTGCTGGAGGATCGCCGAGTCGAGGGCGACGATGTCGTCGCGGTCCTGCAGCATCGCCCGCCACCACTCGGCTTTGACGTTGCCCTTGAGCAGGACGCCGTAGTGGCCGTAATCGTAGGTCGAGCCGAGGCCGCCGTAGATCTCCGAGGAGGGGAAGACGAAGCCGCGCCGTTTGCAAAGCGCGACGATCTCCTCCATCGTCACATCGATCGTTGGGGTCCCCTGCTCGGCACTCGCCATGCCTGAAACCTAGCGGCTGCGATAATTCGAGTCCCGTGCCGATTTACGAGTACAAGTGCGAGAACGGCCACGTCTTCGACGTGATGCAGAAAATGGCCGATGAGCCGCTGACCGAGTGCATCGAGTGCGGCGCCCCGGCGCAGCGCGTCCTGCACTCGCCCGCGGTCCATTTCAAGGGCAGCGGCTTCTACAACACCGACTACGGCAAGAAGAAGAAGGGCGCCGCCGCCGCGAGCGACTCCAACGGCTCCTCGGGGGAGAGCTCCGGTGAGTCGAAGAGCTCGGACTTCGGCTCCTCGGACTCGTCCTCGAAGTCCGAGTCGAAGTCGGACTCGAAGGCGTCCTCAGCCGCGGATTAGCCGCAGGGCGAACTGCGGTTCGAGTTCGACCGTGCCGAGGTTCGAGTAGACCTGCCAGTCGACGCGGGCGGCGGGGTCGACCGGGATCGTCAGCGACGGCGTGCAGACGTCGGGGACTTCGTTCATGACGCAGACCTGGTGGGGGACGAAGTCGACCATCAGGGAGATGAATATTTCCTGGCCGCTCTGGGCCGGGCCTTCGAGGCGGACAGCGAAGTCGGTCGCGACCATTTTCTGGTTCGGCAGCGTCATCAGCACGGGGGGTTCGATCAAGGATTTTCCGGCGCCGGTCACGGGGGCGTAGAACCCTTCCGAGGAGGAGATCGGCGCGCTGGAGACCAGCACCGCCCCGAAGGCGCTGGGATTGCTGCCGCCGAGTTTTTCGGCGTTCGCGGCTTTGGCGGCGCTCGCGGCGGTTCCGGCGCTCGTCGCCGTGCCGGCGGTGCTCGCGTGATCGGCGCTGGCGGCGCTCGGGACTTTGCCCAGGGTCGCGGCGTTGACGTCGGCGCCGGTCAGCGAACCGTCGGCGACCTTTTCGCCGCTGACCGCCCCGGCACCGATCTTGGCTCCCGTCACCGCCCTTCTTCAGCTGCCTGGTGCCGACCGAGTTCTTGCCCAGCTGGGTGCCGGCGTAGGCGACGCCGCCCAGCAGGATGAAGAGGCAGAGCGTCGAGACCACGTTGGCGTAGGTCAGGTGCGAGCGCAGGCGAGCGATAGGAAAAAGAACGCTAACCGGCAAATCGGCGCCACCGCCAGAGCGGACCGACGTTCGAGTGTTGAGTTGACCGGCCCATGGGCCGGTCA
>DASSLT010000044.1:0-33015 GCA_035689305.1 Solirubrobacterales bacterium
TGACAGCCGGTCTCCTTGACCAGCTTCTGCGCGTTCAGAATCGCCAGCTCGTTGCTCGACTCGTAGCTGCCCATCGGCATGTCACCGACCATCAGCGGCGTTTTCAGGCCACGGCGGACGGCTTTGCCGAGAACGATCATCTCCTCCATCGAGACGAACTCGGTGCCGGGATAGCCGAGGACGACGTTGGCGGCGGAATCGCCGACGAGGACGATGTCGACACCCGCCGCCTCGGCGACCGTCGCCGAGGGATAGTCGTAGGCGGTGATCATCACGATCGGCTCGCCCTTCTCCTTCATCTCGAACAGCCGCGGCAGGCTGACCGGACGGCGATCGGTGGGCGGGGGCGCGGTGTGGGAACGGCCGCCGGAGCTCATTTGAGCAGCACCTCCGGGTGGCTGTCGACGGCGACGGAGTTGTTGTCGTCGTCGACGTGGACGACGACCGGCGAGTAGTGCTCGAGGTCGGCCTCGTCGTAGGCGCCGAACGAGGCGACGATGATCTTGTGGCCGGGTTCGACCAGGTGGGCGGCGGCGCCGTTGACCTGCATCGTCCGCGAGCCGGGCTCGCCGTCGATCACGTAGGTGACGAAGCGGGAGCCGTTGTCGACGTCCCAGACGTGGACCTGCTCGTTGGTGATCAGGTCGGCTTCGGCCATCAGCTCGGTGTCGATCGTGATGCTGCCGATGTAGTCGACGTCGCAGTCGGTAACGGTCGCTCGGTGGATCTTGGACTTCAGCATCTGCCTCTGCATTTGGCGTTCCCTTCGCTAGTCGGAGTGGTTGGGGACCGCTCCGGGGGATGCGGTCGGGTCGATCAAGACGTTGTCGATCAGTCGCGCCGCGCCCACCGGGGCAGCGACGGCGACCAGGACCGGGCGCGCGCCCAGCTCCTCTACGAGGTCGAGCGACTCGGCGTCGCGGGCCTCCAGGTACTCCGGCTCGATCCCGGCCTCGGCCAGGATCCGCCGCCCGGCTGCGAGCCCGGCGGCGAGCGAGCCGGCCAGCGCCTCGCGCTCGACCGCGGCGAGGGCGCGCGAGATCGCGACGGCGCGCTCGCGGTCGGCCGGGTCGAGGTAGGCGTTGCGCGAGCTCAGCGCCAGCCCGTCGTCCTCGCGCACGGTCGGCAGCACCTCGATCCGCAGCGGGAAGTCGAGGTCGCGGACCATGCGCCGGATCACCGCCGCCTGCTGGGCGTCCTTCTGGCCGAAGTAGGCGACGTCGGGACCGACGCTGTTGAAGAGCTTGGCAACGACGGTGGTGACGCCGCGGAAGTGCCCGGCGCCGCGGCGGGCGGGGTCGCCGTCGAGGACGCCGGTGAGCTGGCCGGTGACCTCGACGTAGGTGGAGAAATCGTCCGGGTAGACCTCGCCGACCGCTGGCGCGTAGACGAGGTCGGCGCCGGCCGCAGCGGCGAGCGCGAGGTCGCGCTCCTCGTCACGCGGGTAGCGGTCGAGGTCCTCGCCCGGCCCGAACTGGGTCGGGTTGACGAACAAACTCATGACGACGACGTCGCACTCGGCGCGGGCGGCGCGCAAGAGCGAGAGATGGCCCTCGTGGAGGAAGCCCATCGTCGGCACCAGGCCGATCCGCTGCCCCTGCCGGCGCGCGGGCGCCAGCGCAGCGCGGAGCTCGGCCTTGGAGCGGAGCACGCTCACGGCCGCATCGGTGCGGGGGTCATTGCCGATCAGGAGATCTACGTTCATTGGTCCATGCCCTAGGGGTCACGGCCGCCTTGCTGCCACAAGTATAGGCAGAGACGTCACCGGTTCCGCGCAGATTGTGATCTGGACGGGCAGACCCACCGCAGTTGAGGGAAAGTCCCCCAGCCGTGCTAGAACCCGGTGGAAGCCACCGGCTCCCTCCCCCAACTGATCGGAGCAGATCAATGCCCAACATCGGACCGCTGGAGATCGGGATCCTCCTCGTCATCGCCCTCGTGATCTTTGGCCCGAAAAAGCTGCCCGAGCTCGGCAAGTCGCTTGGCAAGGGCATCAACGAGTTCAAAGGCACGATCGACGCCGGCAAGGTCGACACCGGCAGCAAGAAGGACGAGAAGACGAACGCCTGAGCAGCTAGGCGCCTTCGGGGCGCCTGAACTCGATCTTCCGGATCGGGCGGGCCGGCGCTCCGGCGGCAATCGTCGCCGGCTTGAGATCCTTGGTGACCACCGAGTTGGCGCCGATCACGCAGCGCTCGCCGATCGTGACGCCACTGGCGACCGCGCAGTGGACGCCGAACCAGCAGTTGGAGCCGATCGTGACCGGCCCCTTCGAGGTGAATCCCTGCCAGGTGACGGGCAGGTCGGGATCGTCGTAGCGGTGCTCGGCATCGCCGACGAAGCAGCCGTTGGCGAACATCACGTGGTCGCCGATCGTCACCCGACCCTGGGCGGCGATCATCGTGCCCCGGTTGAGGAAGCAGCCGGCGCCGATCTCGATTTCGGCCTCCGGCGCCAGGGTCAGCCAGCAGCCGGGCTCGAGCAGCGTCCCTTCGCCGATCCGCAGCCGCCCCTCGTCGAGCGCCTCCAGCAGCTCGCCCTCGACCGGGTGGCGGATGTAGAAGCCGCCGCGGGCCGCGTGACGGTCGATCCGCCAGCGCCGCAGCCGTCGGTGGTTGCGCTCATACCAGCGCCGCTTGCGCCACCAGACTCGCCACCCCCGTTGATCGGCCACACCCCTAGCTTTCCAGAGCCCCCGGCAGTAGGGTCGGCCCGCTAGTGGCGAGCAGCGACGGACAACTGCGCGGCGGCATCGACCTCGGCGGCACCAAGATCCAGACCGTAATCGTCGATGCTGGCGGTGAGGTCCTGGGCCAGTCGCGGCGGCCGACGCCGACCGACGGCGGCCCGGCCGGCGTCGCCGAGCAGATGGCGGAGGCGCTGCGCGAGGCAGCGCAGGAAGCCGGGGTCGAGCCCGGCGCCCTGGAGGGGGTCGGAGTCGGCTCTCCCGGCGACGCCGACGAGAAGACCGGCGTGGTTTCAAGTGCCAAAAACCTGCCCGACTGGGAAGGCAGCTTCCCGCTGGCGGCAACGCTGAAGGAAGCGCTGGGGACCGAGGTCCGGGTCGGCAACGACGTCCAGGTCGCGACCGAGGCCGAGTTCCATCTCGGCGCCGGGCGCGAGTTCAAGAGCCTGATCGGCGTCTTCTGGGGCACCGGCGTCGGCGGCGGCCTCGTCCTCGACGGCAAGCCCTGGCTCGGCCGCGGCGCCGCGGGTGAGATCGGCCACATGGTCGTCAAACACGGCGGCGCCAAGTGCCCGTGCGGGCGCAAGGGCTGCATTGAGGCCTACGCCGGCCGCTCGGCGATGGAAGCCGAGGCACGCCGCCAGCACGAAGAGGGCCGCAAGACCGACCTCTTCAAGCTGATGGAGAAGCACGAGAAACCGCGGCTGACGAGCGGCATCTGGGAGCGTGCGCTCGACCACGGCGACCACCTCGCCGAACACCTGATCGACCGCGCGATCGAGGCGCTCGGGACCGGCGTCGCCTCCGCCGTCAACCTGATCGACCCGGAAGCGGTGATCATCGGCGGCGGCCTCGGCGTCCGCTTCGGCGACCGCTACATGGAACCGCTGATGGAGGAGATGCGAAAGCACCTCTTCCTCGACGAAAAGCCGCCGGCCGTCCGCGTCGCCTCGCTCGGCGACCTCGGCGGCGGGATCGGCGCCTCGCTGCTCTTCGCGCGCTGAGGGGGGCGGTCGTGACCGCGCATCTGCGCGTCCTCCGCCCCGCTCCGGACCTGCTCGCCTTCTACGACGGACGCGTGCCCGGCTACCGGGTGAGGCCGGAGCCGAACTGGGTCGACGAGGGAGCGATCGCGCTCGGGATCGCCAGCTACGCCATCGTCGGCGGCGACGAGGCGCTGGTCTACGACACCCACGTCTCGGTCGAGCACGGCCGGGCGATCCGGCGCACGCTGGAAGCCGAGGGCGCCCGCCGGCTGACGGTCCTGCTCAGCCACTGGCACCTCGACCACGTCGCCGGCACGGAGGCGTTTACCGACTGCGAGATCCTCGCCGGCAAGCGGACCGCGGAGCACCTGCGCGAGCATCGCGAGGCGATCGAAGCGGGCACCCTGGAGGGACCGCCGGCGATCGCGCCGTTGGTGCTGCCGACGCGGACCGTGGCCGCCGAGACCGAGCTCGCCATCGGCGCCCGGCGACTGCGGCTGATCCCGGTCGAAATTCACAGCGATGACGCGGTCGTCGTCTGGGAGGAGGCGACGGCGACGCTGCTGGCCGGCGACACGGCCGAGGACACGGTCACCTACGTCGACGAGCCGCAGGGGTTCCCCGTTCACCTGCGCGACCTCGACAAGCTGCTGGCGCTGGCGCCCGAGCACGTCCTCCCCAACCACGGCGACCCGGACCTGATCGCGGGCGGCGGTTACGGGCCGGGCCTGCTCAACGCCACCAAGGACTACATCCGCTTCCTGCAGCGCTGCCGCGAAGAACCGGCGCTACGCGAATTGCCCCTGCGGGAGGCGATTGCCGACCAGGTCGCCGCCGGCGACCTGCGCTACTTCGAGCCCTACGAGGACGTGCACCGGCAGAACCTGTCCACCGTCCTGGCGGGTTAGAGGCCTAGACCCGACCCGAGGTCTGCCGCTGCTGCCTGGCGATGGCATCGACTAGAACCGCCAGCAAGAGGACGCCGCCGGTGACCATCAGTTTGACCGCCGAGGAGAGCGAGAGCAGGTCCATGCCGTTGGAGATCGAGCCGATCACCAAGGCGCCAAGGAGCGCCGTCCAGACCGAACCGCGCCCGCCGAACAGGCTGGTCCCGGCGATCACCGGCCCAGCGATCGCCAGCAGCAGGAGTTCGTTACCGCCCGAGTTCTGGTTGACCGCGAACAGCCGCGAGGCGGCCATGACGCCGCCGATCGCCGCCATCGAGCCGGAGATCATGAAGACCGCTACGCGCACCCGGTTGACGCGGATCCCGGCCCGCCGCGCGGCCTCGGCGTTGCCACCGACGGCGAAGACATGGCGTCCGAATCCGGTTCGCTTGGCGACGAACTCCATCCCGACCACGAAGCCGAGCAGGATCATCACCGCCAGCGGCACGCCGCGGTCGGAGTTGAGGATCGCGACGGCGCCGATCACCAGCGCCGAGAGGAAGACGAAGCGGACGATCAGCGCCAGCGGACCGCCGTCCGCGAGCCCCGCGGCCACGCGTTTTCGGTAGCCGAGCGCGAGCACCGCGCCGTAGGCGGCGATGATCACCGCCGCGAAGATCCAGCCGACCGTGTCGGAGTAGAAGGTGTTGGCGAGGCCGGTGATTTTCGGGTCGTTGATGTTGAGCGAGCCGGTCTTGCCCAGCACCTGCAACAACGCCCCTTCCCAGGCTAAGAGGCCGGCCAGGGTGACGACGAAAGAGGGGATCACGAAGCGGCTGAACAGCGAGCCCTGCGCGAAGCCGATCGTGGCGCCAACCGCGACCGCGGCTGCGATCGCCAAATAGGCGTTCCAGCCGTGGTTGACGCTCAGCACCGCCATCACCGCCGCCGAGAGGCCGCTGACCGCGCCGACCGAGAGGTCGATCTCGCCGAGCAAGAGGACGTAGACGATCCCGACCGAGATCAACCCGATCGTGGTGATCTGGAGCATCAGGTTGGTCAGGTTCTGGGCCGAGAGGAAGCGGGGTTCCTGGACCTGGAAGATGATCGCGATCACGACCAGGCCGAGCACCACGCGGACCGAGGAGAGGTCTCCCTGGACGAGACGGCGGAAGGTCTCGGCTGGAGCCGATTTTTTTCCCGGCGCCTGATCGGCGGTGGCTGCCTCGGTCGCGCTCACTTCCCCTCCTCCGCTGGTTGCTCCTGTTTGTCGCGATCGCCGAGCCCGGTGATCGCGCCGACCACCTGCTCCTCGGTGATTTCGTTGGCGGCGAAGTTGCCCGCCGAGCGGCCGAGGCGGAGAACGAAGATGCGGTCGGCGATCTCGAAGACGTCGACAAGGTTGTGGCTGATCACCACCACCCCGAGATCACGCTCGCGCAGGCGCTTGATCAGCGCCAGCACTTGTTTGGTCTGCGGCACACCGAGCGCTGCCGTCGGCTCGTCCAAGAGCACGACCTTCGGCTCGCCCAGCAGTGAACGGGCGACGGCGACCTGCTGGCGCTGGCCGCCGGAGAGAGTCCCGACCTCGCTGCGCAGGCTCGGGATCGTCACTGCCAGGTTCGAGAGCAGGTCGGCGGTCTCGTGCTCCATCTTGACCTCGTCGAGCTGGCGCGAGATCCGACCGACGCCGGGCGAGACCTCCTCGCGGCCGAGGAAGAGGTTGTTGACGACGTCGAGGTTGTCGCAGAGGGCGAGGTCCTGGTAGACGGTCGCGATCCCGAGCGCGGTCGCGTCCTGCGGTTTGTGGATCGAGACCTCCCGGCCTTCGAAGCGGATCGCGCCGTCGTCGATCGTGTTGATCCCGGCGATCGCCTTGACCAAGGTCGACTTGCCGGCGCCGTTGTCGCCGACGAGGCCCACGACCTCGCCGGCGCCGACGGCGAAGTCGACCCGGTCCAGAGCCTGGACCGGGCCGAATCGCTTGCTGACTCCCTCCAACTCCAGGAGGGGCGCCCCAGGACTCATGCTCAGCCCGAGATCCCTGCTTCTTCGCACGCTTTCTTGTAAGCGCTGGTGCAGAGTTCGGAGGGCGAGACGAACCCGTCTTTGACCACGGTGCTCTTGATGTTGTCTTTGACCACCGCGACCGGTTCCAGGATCGCCGACGGGACGTCGGTCTTGCCGTTGTTGATTTCTTCGGTGACTTTGTCCTGTGGCAGTTCTTCGCCTTCGGCCAGGGCGACCGCGAATTCGGCGGCGAGTTCCGCCTGCGGCGGGATCGCCTTGTAGATCGTCATGAACTGCTGGCCGACGAGGATCCGCTGCAGGCCGGCGACGGTCGAGTCCTGGCCGGTGACGGGCCGTTCTTCGGGGTTGATCCCGGCGCCTTTGAGCGCCGCGATCGCGCCGCCGCCGGTGTCGTCATTGGCGGCGTAGATGCCCCAGAAACCTTCGTTGCCGAGGGCGGTGATCGCTTGCTGCGCCTCGCGCTGGGCGTTTTCCGCGCTCCAACCCGGGGTGTCGTATTCCTTGGCGATTTTGACCCCGGCAGCTTCGAAGCCTTTGTTCGAGCCGGCCTTGAAGAGGGCAGCGTTGGGGTCGGCCGGGTCGCCGTTGATCTTGATGATCGGGCCGCTGGCGTGGCCGTCTTCTTTCAGTTTTTCCGCCAGCGTTTCGGCCTGCAGTTCGCCGACCCGTTCGTTGTCGAAGGAGACGTAGGCGGCTACTTCGGCGTTTTCGATCAGGCGGTCGTAGCTGACCACCGGAACGCCCTGGGAGTTCGCCCGTTCGGCGATCGCCGCCGCCGATTTCGAGTCCATCGGGTCGAGAACGAGCACGTCGGCGCCTTTGGTCAGCGCTGCTTCGCCCTGGGACTGCTGCTTTTCGGCGTCGCCGCCGGCATTGAAGTAGATGACTTCACATTCCGGGCATATTTCCGAGACCGATTTTTCGAAGTCCGGCTTGTCGTTGGTTTCGTAGCGGGGCGTTTCGTTTTCCGGCAGCAGGAGGGCGATCGTGAAGTCACCGCCGCCGCCACCGCTGCCACTGGCTTCGGTGCTGCCGCCGGTGCTGTCGTCGCTGCTGCCGCAACCAGCCGCCACGACGGCGATCGCAAGCAGCGCCGCACAGGCGATGGCGACGCGCTTCAAAAGGTCTGAATCGAGCATCTCTCCTCCTCGGTTTCGGTGGACCCTGCTCTCCCCAGGCGAGCCTACCCCTAATGCCCTGGATTTATTCAGTGAATTTCCGAAATGGCCAACCGGCGTCCGTGGAGTAGGCCACCCCGTCCCGCCCGCTCGTTCGATGCTCAGGCAGCGATCGGCTCGCGGCTCTTGCCGCTGCGTTTCGGCTTCGCCGGCTCGACCAGATCGGCGAGGAAGCGGCCGGTGTAGGAGCCGGGGACGGCGGCGACCTCCTCGGGGGTGCCGGTGGCGACGATTTCGCCGCCCTCCTCCCCACCCTCGGGACCGAGGTCGATGAGGCGGTCGGCGGTCTTGATCACGTCGAGGTTGTGCTCGATCACGACCACCGTGTTGCCGGCGTCGACGAGGCGGCCGAGGACCTCGAGCAGGCGCTGGACGTCGGCGAAGTGGAGGCCGGTGGTCGGCTCGTCGAGGATGTAGAGGGTGTCGCCGGTGGCGACTTTGGAGAGCTCGGTCGCAAGCTTGATCCGCTGCGCCTCGCCGCCGGAGAGCGTCGTCGCCGGCTGGCCGAGGCGGATGTAGTCGAGGCCGACGTCGTGCAGGGTGCGCAGGCGGCGGGCGATCTTCGGCACGTTCTCGAAGAACTCGACCGCGTCCTCGACCGACATCTCGAGCACGTCCGCGATGTTCTTGCCCTTGAACCGGACCTCGAGCGTCTCGCGGTTGTAGCGCTTGCCGTGGCACTGCTCGCAGGGGACGTAGACGTCGGGCAGGAAGTGCATCTCGATCTTGATCTGGCCGTCGCCCTTGCAGACCTCGCAGCGGCCGCCCTTGACGTTGAAGCTGAAGCGCCCCGGCTTGTAGCCGCGCGCCCGCGCCTCCTGGGTCTGGGTGAAGAGCTGGCGGATGTGGTCGAAGACACCGGTGTAGGTGGCCGGGTTGGAGCGCGGAGTGCGGCCGATCGGCGACTGGTCGATGTTGATGATCTTGTCGATCTGGGAGAGGCCGTCGATCCCGTCGTGGGCACCGGGACGCAGCTTCGCCTGGTGCAGGCGATTGGCGACCGCGTGGTGGAGCGTCTCGTTGACGAGCGTCGACTTGCCGGAGCCGGAGACACCGGTGACACAGCAGAAGACGCCGACCGGGATCGCGACGTCGACGTCCTTGAGGTTGTGTTCACGGGCACCGCGGACGACCAGCGCCCCGCGCGGCTGGCGCCGCTCCTCGGGGACCGGGATCGACCGCTTGCCGGAGAGGTACTGCCCGGTCAGCGAGGCCGGGTCCTTTTCGACCTGGGCGGGGGTGCCGGCGCTGATCACGTGGCCGCCGTGCTCGCCGGCGCCGGGGCCGAGGTCGACGAGGTGGTCGGCGGCCTTCATCGTCCCCTCGTCGTGCTCGACGACGATCACCGTGTTGCCGAGGTCGCGGAGACGGTCGAGGGTCGCGATCAGCTTCTCGTTGTCGCGCTGGTGGAGGCCGATCGAGGGCTCGTCGAGGACGTACATCACGCCGACCAGGTGCGACCCGATCTGGGTCGCAAGCCGGATCCGCTGCGCCTCGCCTCCGGAGAGCGAGCGGGCCGAGCGCATCAGCGAGAGGTAGCCGATGCCGACGTTGTCGAGGAAGGCGAGCCGTTCGGTGATCTCGCGCACGATCAGCCGCGCGATCGCCCGTTCGGTGTCGTTCATCTCGAGCTCGCGGATCCACTCGCCGGCGGCCCGGGCCGAGAGTTCGCTGTACTCGGAGATGCTGAGGCCGCCGACCTTGACCGCGAGGCTCTCCGGCCGCAGCCGGGCGCCGTGACACTGCGGGCAGGGCTGCTCGGCCATGTAGCCCTCGATCCGCTCGCGGTTGGTCTCCGAGTCGGTCTCTTCGTAACGGCGCTGGAGGTTGTTGACGATCCCCTCGAAGCGGACTTTGTAGGAGCGGCGGCGGCCGAAGCGGTTGGTGTAGGTGACGAGGTGGCGCTCCTCGCCGGTGCCGTAGAGGAAGATCTCTTTCTCGCTCTTCTTCAGCTTCGACCAGGGCACGTCGACGTCGACTCCGTACTCCTCGGCGACCGAGCCGATCAGCCGCTTCCAATAGGCGGTGATGCCGCGGTTCCAGGGCTGCAGCGCCCCCTCGGCCAGCGACAGAGTCGGGTCGGGGACGACCAGGTCGGGGTCGATCACCCGCTGGAAGCCGAGCCCGTGGCAGCGGTCGCAGGCGCCGTGCGGCGAGTTGAAGGAGAAGATCCGCGGCTCCAGCTCCGGGATCGAGGTGCCGCAGTTGAGGCAGGCGAACTGCTCGCTGAACAGCAGCTTCTCCTGGTCGGAATCGACGAACTCGATTTCGATCAGCCCGGCGGCGAGCCCGGCGGCGGCCTCGACCGACTCCGAAAGCCGGCGGCGCAGGTCGGTTTTCATCACCAGCCGGTCGACGACGACGGAGATGTCGTGTTTGAACTTCTTGTCGAGGACGATCTCCTCGTCGAGCCGGCGCAGCTCGCCGTTGACCTCGACCCGCGAGTAGCCCTCGAGCCGCATCTGCTCGAGCAATTTCCCGTACTCGCCTTTGCGGCCGCGGACGATCGGGGCCATGACCATGAATTTGGTCCCCTCCTCGATCGTCATCAAGCGGTCGACGATCTGCTCCTGGGTCTGGCCGGTGATCTCCTCACCGCACTCGGGGCAATGCGGAACCCCGATCCGCGCCCAGAGCAGGCGCAGGTAGTCGTAGATCTCGGTCACGGTGCCGACCGTCGAGCGCGGATTGCGCGAAGTCGTCTTCTGGTCGATCGAGATCGCCGGCGAGAGACCCTCGATCGAGTCGACGTCCGGCTTCTCCATCAGGCCGAGGAACTGACGCGCGTAAGAGGAGAGCGACTCGACGTAGCGGCGCTGCCCCTCGGCGTAGATCGTGTCGAAGGCAAGGCTCGACTTACCCGAGCCGGAGAGCCCGGTGATCACGATCAGCGCGTCGCGCGGCAGCTCGACGTCGACGTCCTTGAGGTTGTGCTCCCGGGCCCCCGAGATCACGATCTGGTTAGAGGCAGCCACTGGAGCCCAATATAGCTAAGCGAACAGATGTTCCCCTCGACAGGAAGGGCCGGACTGCATCCGGCCCTTCCATCCCAGCCGAGGCGTCCCCGGCCGGCACCTCGAACAGCTTCTCCTATGGTGCTGTTGTAACGGAGATTGGTTTTGTTTCCTCGCCTTCTTTGCCGTGGGCTTTGACTGTCACCGCAATATCAGCCCCGGCTTTCAAACCGCCGAATTTGAGCGTGCCCTGCGCTGTGACTTCCGAGTGGGTCGCCGTCAATGTCGCCCCAGGCCCAATGGCTATCAGGCTGCCCGTCAGCGGGAACGTGTTGTTAAGGGCCGAAACCGTGCATCCTTCGATTTTGATTTCGGCGATGGCTCCGCCGCCCATGCCTCCGACTTTCACCGAGTGTTCCAGCCCCAGGGACGTGCTTTCCATTTCATTCGTTGTGATTGTTTCTCCGCTGATTTTGCATCCTTTGCCAGCGGGGATACCTACTACGCAGCCTGTGAAGTGAAGCCGTCCTCCAGACGTGAGGTACATCTCTTCCCCAGACACCTTGTTTTCAAGCGAACCTTCGCCGTGGATTTCGCTGCATTCGATCTGCGTGGTGACCCCAGAGAGGGTTCCTTTGAGGATGGCTTTTCTGGCCGCTTTTGTTTCTTCAGCGGTGTTGGCGTTGGTCGCTGTGGTTGTTGTTGTTTCATCCTGTTTGATTGCCACGTGTTTGTATTTTTCGCTCCCCCCACCCGAGGTGAGACAGTGTGCGCCGAGCAAGTCTCCTTCCGGATCTTTTACGCATGTGTACGCTGTTGTGCCTTTGGCGGAGGCGCTCGCCACGGCGAAGGCGCTCACCACCATCGCCAAGAGCACGGCGATTCCGAAGGCGGTCTTTCCTCTACTCATCGTTTCTCCCGTCTAAGAGTTGACCCGGTCAGATGGCAACGGAGTTCGCTCGATCATTTCTGTAGACATCTGAGTACTCAAGCTTCTTAGGGGCATGTCTTTTATCTGGTCCGAGCGCGGCGAGGGCCGCGGCGATGCCGCGGCCCTCGCGTCCCTGGTTATGGCGACCGGCGCCGCTAGGCGCGGGACGGCTCCGGGGCGGGTGCGTCGTGGCGAACCCGGGGCAGCCAGCCGAGGCTGCGGGGCAGGTACCAGTTGCGGTCGCCCAGCAGCTTCATCGCCGCCGGCAGCAGGATCGCCCGAACGATCGTCGCGTCGATCAGGATCGCGACGGCGAGACCGACGCCCATCTCCTTCATGTCGAGAATGGTGAGGGTGGCGAAGACGGAGAAGACCGCCACCATCACGATCGCCGCGCTGGTCACCGTGCCGGCGGTGGCGACGATTCCCTGTCGCACCGCCTCGTCGCTGCCGAGCCCCTTGTCGACGCCCTCGCGGACCCGGCTGAGGATCAGCACGTGGTAGTCCATCGAGAGGCCGAAGAGGATCACGAACAGGAACAGCGGCAGCCAGGAGCTGATTCCACCGTTGGAGTGGAAGTTCAGCAGGGACTCACCGAGCCCCTCCTGGAAGACCAGCACCAGCACTCCGTAGGCGGCGCCGACGGAGAGCAGGTTGAGGACGATCGCCTTGATCGGGACGACGATCGAGCGGAAGGTGACCAGCATCAGCAGGAACGCCAGCCCGAGGACGAAGGCGAAGACCAGCGGCAGGCGCTCCGCCAGCAGGTCGTTGAAGTCCTTCGACTGGGCGGCATCGCCGGTGACGTTGACCTCGGCCCCGTGGACCCCGCTGAAGGCCGACGGCACGAGCCGGTCCCGCACCCCTTCCATCGCCCGCGTCGCGGCGGCGTCGGAGCCGCTGCCGATCGTGGGCACGTCGATCGCGGCGACGGTGTTCGCCGCGTTGCGCTCGACCGTCACCGGCCCGGCGACCACCGGGTCGGCCTCGGCCTCGGCGCGGAAATCGGCGATCGCCGCCGCGACCGGGCCGGAGCCGACGTCATTGGCCTCGACCACCACCGTCGCTCCCGCGGCTTCGCCCGGGAAGGCGGCGGTGACGCGATCGTAGGTCTTGACGACGGGGATGTCGCGGGGCAGGTCGTCGGCGCCGCTGACGACCGTGTGCATGTTCAGCGCCGGGATCGCCAGCGCCACCAGGACGCCGGTTGCGCCGATCACGGAGACGACCGGGTGCCGCATCGTCCAGCCGACGATGCCGGCCCAGGCCGAGCGACCTTCGCGGCGACGCCGCAGGCGGTTGACGAACGGGATCCGGCCCTTTTCGACCCGGTCGCCGAGCTTCGAGAGCACCGCCGGCAGCACGGTCAGCGAAGCGAACATCGCCACCGCGACGACGGTCATCGTCCCGACCGCGAACGAGGTGAAGGTCGGGTCGCCGCTGAGCAGCATGCCCGCCATCGCCGCGATCACCGTCAGGCCGGAGACGAGGACGGCGCGGCCCGAGGTCGCGGCCGCCGCTTGCAGCGATGCAGTAGCGGTCCTCCCCGCCCGCCGCTCTTCGCGCTCGCGGCGCATGTAGAAGAGCGAGTAGTCGACGCCGACGGCGAGGCCGACGAGGACGACGACGGCGGAGACGTTGGCGTCCATCGGCACCAGCTGGCTGGGCAGCGCCAACAGGCCGAGGGTCGCGATCACCGACGAGAAGCCGATCAGCAACGGCACGAAGGCGGCGACGAGGGCGCCGAAGGCGAGGATCAGGATGATCAGCGTGATCGGCAGCGAGGTCGTCTCCGCCTTGCTCAAGTCGTCTTCGAAGACGGCGGAGAGCGCCTTGCCGGCGCTGGCATTGCCGAACTGCTCGATCCGCAGGTCCGGGTTGGCGCGCTGCGCCGCCGCGGTCGCGGCGAGGCTGGCGTCGATCTTTTCTTCGGCCTGCTCCTGGTCGCCGGGGACGCGGAATTCGATCAGCGCCGAGTGGCCGTCGGCAGAGACCTGCCCGCCACCGTCGGCCGGAGAGCTGACTTCGGTCACCGAAGGAAGGGCCTGGAGGCGGCTGGTCGTGTCGGCGACCGCCGCCTCGAATTCCGGGTCGCTGGCCTCCATCTCCTTGCTTTGGATCAGGACGACCTCGCTGTTGGGGTCGAGCTTGGCGTCTTCGAGTGCGACCTCGGCCTTGCCGGACTGGCCGGAGACGGCTTCCGCGTCGGTCAGTTCGCGCTGGCCGACAGCGCCGCCGACGAACACGGAGACGACGACGAAGGCGAGCCACCCGAAGATGGCGAGCTTGCGGTGCGTAGCGCTCCAGCGCGCTGCCCGGGCGGCGATGTTGGTCTTCGATTGCATCTGGAACTCCTCTCGATCTGGGAATGGATGAGACAGGTCGAGCTTCACACCGCTCAGGTGGCGTTCCAATGCGGCTGACAGGCGTCTCGGGGTGCGGTGCTCCGCAGCCGATGGTGTGGCTGCCCGTACCCCTGAAACGCCCGCTATCGAGGACAATCAGCTGGTGTCCAAGTCCGTCCTGATCGTCGATGACCACCCCAGCTTCCGCGCCAGCGCCCGGCGCATGCTCGAAGCCAGCGGCTACGCGGTCGTCGGCGAGGCGGCCGACGGGGCGGCGGCGATCGCCGCCGCCGGCGAGCTCGGGCCAGACCTGGTCCTGCTCGACGTGCAGCTGCCGGACCTGAGCGGCTTCGAAGTCGCCGAGCGCCTGGCGGCGCTCGAGGGGAACGGTCCCGAAGTGGTCCTCACCTCGAGCCGGGACCGCTCCGAGTACGGCGGCGACGTCGAGGCCAGCCCCGCCCGCGGCTTCATCCCCAAGGCCGACCTCAGCGGCGAGGCCCTGGCGGAGCTGGTCGGATGAGCGGCCTGCGCCGGGCCCTGGTCGGGCTCGCCGTTCTCGCCCTCCTGATCGGCTTCGGCTCGGCGGCGCTGATCCTGACCAGCGACCACACCACCCCGCGCGGGCTGGCGACGGCGCTGATCCTCGCCGCCGGCTGGGGCTTCGCCTTCACCGGCCTCTACGCCTGGGACCGCCGCCCCGGCAACAACATCGGCCCGCTGATGACGGCGATCGGCTTCACCTGGTTCTTCCAGGCGCTGCAGTCGTCCAACGACGGCGTCCTCTTCGCGATCGGGACGATCGGCTCCACCGTCCCCTACGCGATCCTCGTCCACCTCCTCGTCAGCTTCCCCAGCGGCCGGCTCGAAAGCCGGATTCAGCGCGGCGTCGTCGGCCTCGCCTACTTCGTCACCGTTCCCCTGCAGCTGGTCTGGGCGCTGTTCGTCGATCCCACCGTGCAGAAGGACTGCGACGGATGTCCGGAAAACCCGATCCTGATCGGCGGCCACGAAGGGATCGCCGACGCGATCAACGCCTTCCAGGTGCTCGGCGGGATCGTCGCAATCGCCGCCGCGGTGACGATCCTCTACCTCACCTGGCGCCGCAGCGCGGCGAGCGAGCGGCAGGCCCTGACCCCGGTCGTCTTCACCGGCGGCCTCGCCTTCCTGATCGTCCTCGCCCTCCTGATCGTCGGCGAGCTCGGCGTCTCGGAAACCGTCAAGGACATCACCTACATCGCCTCGATCGCGGTCTTCGCCTGCCTCCCCTTCTCCTTCCTCTTCGGGCTGCTGCGCTCGCGGATCGGCCGCGCCGAGGAAGTCAGCTCGGCCCTGACCGCGGAGAACGCGGAGCTGACGGCCGAGCTGGAAACGACGGTCGCCGAACTGCGCGCCTCGCGCCACCGGATCGTCGAAGCGGGCTACGCGGAACGGCGGCGGGTCGAGCGCGATCTCCACGACGGCGCCCAGCAGCGTCTGATGGCGCTGACGATGAACCTGCGGCTGGCCCGCAGCAGGCTCGACGAGGATCCGGCGGCGGCCGCAGAGCTGCTCGACGAGGCGATGACCGAGCTCGGCGAGGCGACCGCCGAGCTGCGCGAGCTGGCCCGCGGCATCCACCCCGTCGTCCTCAGCGACCGCGGCCTGCAGGCGGCGATCGGCGGCCTCGCCGAACGCTCGCCGGTTCCGGTCGAGGTGCTGGAGACGCCGGTCGAGCGGCTGCCCTCGCCGGTCGAGTCGGCGACCTACTTCGTCGTCGCCGAGGCGCTGACCAACGTCGCCCGCTACGCCGAGGCGAACGGCGCCACGGTCAGGGTCAGGCGCGAGAACGGCGCGGTCGAGGTCGAGATCGCCGACGACGGCGTCGGCGGCGCCGACCCGGCGGCCGGCACCGGCCTGCGCGGCCTCGCCGACCGCGTCGCCGCGCTCGACGGCGAGCTCGAGGTCTTCAGTCGCAGCGGCGAGGGAACGACGATCGCGGCGAGGATCCCGTGCGAGTAGTCGTCGCCGACGACTCGACCCTGCTGCGCGAGGGCCTGGTGCGGCTGCTGGAAGAGGCCGGGCTCGAGGTCGTCGGCCAAGCCGCCGACGGCGAGGAGCTGCTGCGCAAGGTCCGCGCCCACAAGCCCGACGTCGCCGTCGTCGACGTGCGGATGCCGCCGACCCACACCGACGAGGGCCTGCGGGCGGCGCGCGAGATCCGCGCCGAGCTGCCCGAGGTCTCCGTCCTCGTCCTCTCCCAGTACGTCGAAGTCGCCTACGCCCGCGAGCTCCTGGCCGAGAGCGCCGAGGGGCTCGGGTACCTGCTGAAGGACCGTGTCGCCGACGTCGAGGCGCTGACCGACGCGGTGCGGCGGGTCGGCGAGGGCGGCTCGGCGCTCGACCCCGAGGTCGTCTCGCAGATGCTCGGCCGCCGCCGCGCCGACGACCCGCTGGAGCAGCTGACCCCGCGTGAGTGCGAGGTGCTGGGGCTGATGGCCGAGGGGCGCTCCAACGCCGCGATCGCGGCCGAGCTGGTCGTCACCGAACGCGCCGTCGAGAAGCACGTCACCGGCATCTTCGCCAAGCTCGAGCTCGGCGCCAGCAGCGAGGACCACCGCCGGGTGCTGGCGGTGCTGCGCTTTCTCGATCAGCCGGGTTGAGACTGTCGATCAGCCGGGTTGAGACTGCGGCCGGTGGCGCTCACGAGCGGGCCGAGGCAATCAGGTCGTCGAGCATCGCCCCGTAGTGGTTGCGGAAAAGCGAGTGATGGCCGTCGTCCTCGCGGAGGAAGAATTCCGCCCCGGCGGTATTTCTGGCAAGCCAGGATCCATGGTGGCGCGGGACCAGCTTGTCCCTGCCTCCCTGCCAGATCCTCGCCGGCACCGTGATCTGAGATAGATCGAACTCCCATTCGTTCCACATCGCCCAGTTGTCGTCGAACCATCCCCAGATGGAGTCGCGTGACGTCCTCTGCCATGCACTGAGCTGGAGATCCAGGAAATCTCCCTCGAGACACGCACGGTCAGCCGGGCAGATGGCTTCGGCCTCCTCCAGCGCAGCGATCAGCTGCGGGCCGTCCTCGACCCTGGCCATGCCGTCCAGGGCCGCCTGGAGGAAGACCAGGAACTCTTCTTCGCCGCGTTGCAGCGCATCGAACTCTTTGACGCTCGAATCGATCACATCCGTCAGCCAATCAGGATCCTCCCCCGGAGCACGGGGACGGAACGCAGCAACCGACGCGGCCGACTGAACCCGGTCGGGCAGCAGGGCAGCGCAGGCGAGGGCAGGCCCACCGCCGCCGGACATACCGAGCACGTAGAAGGAATCGACGCCCAGTGCATCGGCGACGGCGGCGGAATCCGCAGCCGAATCTGCGTAGGAACGCTCAGCTTTTCGGTCGGATCCGTGGTAGCCGGGACGCGAGTAGATGACATGGCGCAGGCCTCGTTCTGCGCCTTCCTCGATATGGCGGTCGAAGAGCAGGCGACAGCTTGGAGTGCCGGGGTGAAAGAGAAGGAGCTCGCCATCCTCCGGCCCCGCCACCGCGGCGATCAGCCGGCGACCGTCCTCCGTCTGCACCTCGAACTCGCGTGCCCCCATGCCAAAACTGTGGCAAAAACTCCTGACTAAAGGGCGGCGGCGAGCTTGCGGCGGTAGTCACGAGCGCTGGGGTCGGCCTGGTCGCCTTCGCTGAGGATGCCGACGAAGGCCTGGCGGACCAGGTCGCGGGCGTCCTCCGGAGCCTCGGCGCCGTTGCTGCCGAGCGCAGCCAGCTCGTCGAGCAGGGCGTCGAGGGCGGCCTCGCGCTCGCCACGGTCGAGGGCGGCGAAAGCGTCGGACCCGAGGCCGGCCTTGGCGAGCTTGACGCGGGCGGCGATCCCCTGCGCAGCAAAGTCCTCGGGGTGATCCTGGACCGCCGCCAGAGCCTCATCGTCGGCGCCGCGCGCCAGGCGGGCGCGGCCGAGGGCGACGGCGATGTCGGCGCGGCGCGGCTCCAGTTCGGAGGCCTCGCGCAGCGAGAGCTCGTCGCCGGCGGCGAGCAGCTCGTCGGCCCGCGAGGGCAGCAGCGAGTCGAAGAAAGCCTCGACTTTGGCCGGCGGCACGGCGCCGACGAACTCGTCGACGACCTTGCCGTCGCGAAACGCCTTCACCGCCGGGATCCCCTGCACGCCGAAGCGGGCCGAGATCGCCTGATTGGAGTCGACGTCGATCTTGGCCAGCAGCACGCGGCCGCCGCGGCTCGCCTCGGCCGCTTCCAGCGCCGGGCTCAGCTGCCGGCAGGGCCCGCACCACTCCGCCCAGAAGTCGACGACGACGGGCGTCTTGTGCGAGAGGTCGACCACGTCGCGGTCGAAAGTCGCTTCGGTCACGTCGAGAGCCATGGGCGTCAGATTAGCCACCTTGATGCGTCGGTCCCGGGGTCGGCGTAGAGCAACGAATCGAGGCTGAGCCCCGGTGCAAGCGGCTTTCGTGAGCCGCATGGCCGCGAACATCCCCCGCCGGAGCTTCCGTCCCTTGGAAGCTCCAAGAGAACGGGGGGCCGAACCTGATCCCGGCCCCGCCCTGCCAGCTCCTCAATTCGGAATCAAGCCTTCGGTTGGAGGGTCCGGTGCCCGTCGCACCAGGGGCGTCACTGATTCTGCAGTAAAGGCAGAAATCCCAGCGAAGGTAGACGGGCACCGGACCCTCCCCAAACCCTGATCCCCAATCAGAAGCGGGCAGCGCTAGGCGCCCGCGGTCATCCCGTCGAGGTCGCGGCGCAGCTCTCGCAGCTCGTCGCGGATCCGGCCCGCCTCCTCGAAGCGGAGGTCGTCGGCGGCGGCGAGCATCTCCTCCTCGAGGGCGACGATCGTCTTCTCCAGCTCCTCCGGGGTCTGGAAATCGTCGCCGCGTTTGCGCCGGCGTTTGGCCGGCGCGCGGTCCTCCATCGCCAGGAACTCGGACATCTCGGAGATCCCTTTGCGAACGGTCTCCGGGGTGATCCCGTGCTCCTCGTTGTAGGCGAGCTGGATCGTCCGGCGGCGGTCGGTCTCGCGCATCGCCGCCCGCATCGCGTCGGTCTCCCGGTCGGCGTACATGACGACGCGCCCGTTGACGTTGCGGGCGGCGCGGCCGATCGTCTGCACGAGGCTGGTCTCGCCGCGCAGGAAGCCCTCCTTGTCGGCGTCGAGGATCGCGACCAGTGAGACCTCGGGCAGGTCGAGCCCCTCGCGCAGGAGGTTGACTCCGACCAGCACGTCGTACTCGCCGAGCCGCAGGTCGCGGACGATCTGGATCCGTTCCAGGGTGTCGATCTCGGAGTGCAGGTAGCGGACCTTGATCCCGTACTCGAGCAGGTAAGCGGTCAGGTCCTCGGCCATCTTCTTGGTCAGCGTCGTCACCAGCACCCGCTCGCCGGCCTCGGCGACCTTGCGCGCCTCGTTCATCAGGTCGTCGATCTGGTTCCGCGTCTCGCGCAGCTCGATGTACGGGTCGACGATCCCGGTCGGGCGCACGATCTGCTCGACGATCCGGCTCGACTCCGCTTTCTCGAACAGTCCCGGCGTCGCCGAAACCATCACCAGCCGCGGAACGCGTTCGAGGAACTCGTCGAATTTGAGCGGCCGGTTGTCGATCGCCGAGGGCAGCCGGAAGCCGTAGTCGATCAGCGTCGACTTCCGCGAGCGATCACCCTCGTACATGCCGCCGATCTGCGGGATCGTCTGGTGGGACTCGTCGACGAAGACGACGAAGTCGTCGGGGAAGTAATCGATCAGGGTGTGCGGCGGCGTCCCCGGCTCGCGGCCGTCGAGGATCCGCGAGTAGTTCTCGATCCCGGAGGTGAAGCCGAGCTCCTTGATCATCTCGATGTCGTAGGCGGTGCGCTGGCGCAGGCGGTGGGACTCCAGTTGCTTGCCTTCGGCCTCCAGTTCCGCCGTCCGCGATTCGAGTTCGGCCTTGATCTCGGCCACCGCCCGCTCCAGCGTCTCGTCTTTGGTCACGTAATGCGATGCCGGCCAGACCGAGACGTGGTCGATCGTGTCGAGGATTTCGCCGGTCAGCGGGTCGAAGTGCTGGATCCCCTCGATCTCGTCACCGAACAGCGCGATCCGGTAGGCCGACTCGGCGTAGGAGGGCATGATCTCCAGGACCTCGCCGCGGACCCGGAAGCAGCCGCGGCCGAGCACCTGGTCGTTGCGCTGGTATTGCATTTTCACCAGCTTGCGCAGGACCTCGTCGCGGTCGATCGATGCTCCGACTTTGAAGAGTTGCATTTTTTCGTTGTAGACCTGCGGCGAGCCGATCCCGTAGATGCAGGAGACCGAGGCGACGATGATCACGTCGCGGCGAGCGAACAGCGCCGCCGTCGCCGCGTGGCGGAGGCGGTCGATCTCGTCGTTGATCGAGGAGTCCTTCTCGATGTAGAGGTCCTGGGCGGGGACGTAGGCCTCGGGCTGGTAGTAGTCGTAGTAGGAGACGAAGTACTCGACCGCACTGTCGGGGAAAAACTCGCGGAACTCGTTGCAGAGCTGGGCCGCGAGCGTCTTGTTGTGGGCGATCACCAGCGAGGGCCGCTGCACCTCGGCGATCGTCGCCGCCATCGTGAAGGTCTTGCCGGTGCCGGTGGCGCCGAGCAGGGTCTGGAAGCGTTCGCCGCCGCGCAGACCCTCGGCGAGGCCGGCGATCGCCTTCGGCTGGTCGGCGGTCGGCGTGTAGGCGGGGTTGAGCTGGAACTCGGGCACGGATCGAACATAGCGGTCGGGCCACCCGGGCCGTGTCGAGTTTGTTCGACCCCTCAGAACAAACTCGACACATGAAAGGATGCGGCGCGTGAATTACTCCCGCACCGGGCTCGCCGCTTTCTTCGTTGCGGCCGGAGCCAACCACTTCGTCAAACCTCGCTATTACGAAGCGATCGTGCCGCCGGCGATCGCCAACCGCAAGCAGGAGATCAACGCGATCAGCGGCGTTGCCGAGATCGCCGGCGGGGTCGCCGTCCTCCACCCCGCCACCCGTCGCCTCGGCCGCTGGTGGCTGCTGGCGCTGCTGGTCGCGGTCTTCCCGGCCAACATCCACATGGCGGTCAACCCGGAGCAGATCAAGGGCCTCGACCTGCGCAGGGTCCCGCGCTGGGCGCTCTGGGCGCGGTTGCCGCTGCAACCGCTGGCGATGCTCTGGGTCTGGCGGGCGACCCGCGACTGAGACCTGAGATGGACGCCAAACGCAAACGGTTCGCCGCCAACCTCTCGCGCGCCCGCGCTGCGAGCGGCATCTCGCAGGAGGAGCTGGGAGCGCGCACCGGCCTACACCGGACCGAGGTCTCGCTGCTCGAGCGCGGCGGTCGCGAACCGCGGCTCGGCATCCTGGCGAAGCTTGCCGCTGCCCTCGACACCGACGTCGAAGCGCTCTGCAGCGGAATTCAGTGGGCGCCGGAGCGGCGCGACTTCAAGATCGACCCGCCGCCAAAACGCCGCTGAGCGGCTCTTCCCCGGCTTCGCCCTCACTGCCGAGCGGCTCGCGTTCGGTCTTCGCCCAGCCCTCGCGGGAGGAGATCTGGCGCGCCGTCGCCCGCAGCAGAACCGGCCAGAGGAACCAGGTGTATGGCGTGTAGACCTGGGCGATGAGGAAGCCTTTGAGCCAGCCGAGCGGCCCCTGACCCGAGCGGGCGGCGATGCAGCCGAGCGCGGTGCCGCCGAAGGCGAGCAGGTAGAAGAAGCCGAGCTGCCAGGTCGGGCCGGCGCCCCAGAACGGCGCCTGGCCGGTGACGGCGAGAACCAGCGCCGCGAGGAGGCCGAGGCCGATGATCCCCTGCCAGAACGGCATCAGCAGATAGGCGAGCTGCTCGAGGCGGGCGCCGCGCCCGACCGGTGCTCGCGCCACCTGGCGCCGCAGCCCGATCGCCTGCAGGTTGCCCTGCGACCAGCGGGTGCGCTGGCGGAACAGCGGCCGCAGGTGCGAAAGGCCCTGCTGGTCGACGGTCGCGCGCAGATCCTGGCGTCCCTGCCAGCCCGCCGCCAGCAGTCGCAGGCCGAGATCCTGGTCCTCGGTGAGGCGGTCGCGCCAGGGACCCTCGGCGTCGGCGAGGTCGTCGAGGGCGCTGAGCCGGTTGAACTGGCCGTTGCCGCCCATCCCGGCGGTGCCCCAGTGGTCGCGGCCGGCCTGGAAGAGATGGCCGTAGACGGAGAACTCGACGTCCTGCAGCCAGGTCAGCAGGTTGCCGCGGTTGTAGATCCGGACCAGCGATTGCATCCCGCCCACCCGCGGGTCGGCGAAGTGACTGGCGGCGAAGGCCGGCGCCGAGCCGTGCAGGCGCCCGTCGGCATCGACGATGACGACGATCGTGCCGGCGCGATCGGTGTAGCCGCTGAGGCTGCGGTAGGCGTAGTTGAGCGCCGCCGCCTTGCCCTGCTGGGCGTTCGGCTTTTCGCGGCGGAGGACGAAGAGGTCCGGGTCGTCGATGGCGGCGAGGATCTGCGGGGTGCGGTCCTCGGAGCCGTCGTCGATCACGACCACGCGGCGGCGCGCCAACGGAATCGAGAGCAGGCGCTGGACCGAATCCGCGATCGTCACCTCCTCGTTCAGGGCCGGCACGAGGAAGACCCAGGAGAAGGCGTCGGCGCCGCCCGGCGGCAGCGGCGGCGGTTTGACCAGGGCGGCGTGGGCGCGGACAAAGAGCAACAAGGACCAGAGGAACATCGCCGCGACGACGACAAGACAGACGCTGAAGAGGATCTCCCACGGCAACGCCAGGCCCTCGAACGGCCACTTCGGCGTGCCCACGGCTCAGCCCTCGACCAGGTGGCTGGTCTCCTCGGCCGGCTCCGGCTCGACCTCGCCCTCGGCGTCGACCGGCGCGGGCGGCATCGGCAGCCGTGCGGCAGGTGCGGTGCCGATCTCCTTCTCGAGCTGGTCGAGCACCGAGCCGTGACTGTCCGCGAAGCCGGCGGCGAGGGAGACGGCCGTGCGGCTGTAGCCGGGCCCGAACTGGGTCGGCGGCTCGCCGCCGAGGACGATGTGCTCGAGGGCGGCGACGATTCGCTCGGCGGCGTGACCGTCGCCGTAGGGGTTCGGCGCCGCCGCCATCTCGGCATATGCGGTGGCGTCGCTGAGCAGGCGCGAGGCTTCGCTGGCGATCAGCTCGGAGTCGGTGCCGACCAGCCGCAGGGTGCCGGCTTCCAGCCCCTCGGTGCGCTCGGTCGTCTCGCGGGTGACGAGGACCGGCTTGCCGAGCGAGGGCGCCTCTTCCTGAATGCCGCCGGAGTCGGTGATCACGAGATGGGCGCGGCCGAGCAGGCGGGCGAAGGTTGCGTACCCGAGCGGCTCGGCGAGCAGCACGTTGCCGAGGCCGCTGAGGCGCTCGGTCAGGACCTCGCGCACGCGCGGGTTGGGATGGACCGGGAGCACGCAGTGGACGTCGGGGTGCGCCTCGGCGACGCGGGCGACGCCCTCGGCGATCCCGCGCAGCCCGTCGCCCCAGTTCTCGCGCCGATGGGCAGTGACGACGACTACCCGTTTGTCGCTGTCGTGCAGCGCCTGCAGTTCGGGGTTGGCGAACTTGACGTCGATCTTCGAGGCCCAGTGGAGGGCGTCGATGCCGGTGTTGCCGGTGACGAAGATCTGGCCGACCGGGATGTTCTCCCGGACCAGGTTCTCCATGTTGGCCGAGGTCGGGGCGAAGTGCATCGCCGCGATCGTCGAGATCACCTGGCGATTCAGCTCCTCCGGGAACGGCATCAGGTTGTTGCCGCCGGTGCGGAGGCCGGCCTCGACGTGCATCACCGGCATGTGCATGTGGAAGGCGGAGAGCGAGGCGGCCATCGCCGAGCTGGTGTCGCCGTGGACGAGGACGGCGGCTGGGTGGCGGCCGCAGAGGACGTCGGCCGGTGTCGGCGGCACGTCGGGGTCGATGTCGAACTGCTCGACGCAGAAGTCTTCGAAGCGCTGCATCACCGAGGCGACGCGCTCGTTCAGGTGCGCCCGGTTCGAGCCGGCCCAGAGGGTGACGTCGGGCTTGATCCCGGCCAGCTCGAAGATGTACTGGACCAGCTTGTTGTGCTGGCCGGTGGAGACGACGATCGGCTCGTAGTACTCGCTCTGGCGCAGGGCGGTGATGATCGGGACCAGCTTGATCGCCTCGGGGCGGGTGCCGACGACGATCGGCACCACCAGCTTGGTCTGCGGCTCGAGGAGGGTCTCGCGTTCGTGCATAGGCGTACTGCCGTATCGGCAGCCGCCCAGGCACGACTTGAGATAGGAAATTTTCCCTCTCTAAGGCAGCAGCTGTTCGAGCAGGTCGCCGGCGGGGCCGAGGAAGTTGCGGAAGGTTCCGACCAGCGAGCTGCCGCCCTTGACGAGTTCGATCGCCTGGTCGAGCGGGACGTCTTCGACGAAGCCGCGCAGCGGGCCGGCGATCAGCGGGCTCAGGGCGCCGGCGTTTTCGGCGTCGTCGACGGCGCGGACAAGGCCGGCCTGGATCGCTTCCGCCAGCTTCGCGTCGTCGATCCCGTAGCGCTTGGCGAAGCGGTCCCGGGCCTCTTCGGTGGTCAGCGCCCGGGCCAGCGTCTCGCGGGTGACGCCGAGCTGGCAGGCGGCGCCGTCGAGCGCCGAGAGCGAGATCTGCTGGGCGATCTCCTGGAGGCTGTCGGGGTTGGTCCAGGGCCGGGGCTTGCACGGGTTCTGGCTCTTCTCCGGCGCGTAGGAGGCGCCGCCGGCGGCGAGGTAGATGCCGACCAGGGCAAGCGAGAGGACGATCGAGCCGACCACGAGCAGGCGGGCGCGGGTCACAGCTCGATCCTCCGCGAGAGCGCGATCGGGATCAGCGCCAGCAACCCGAGCAGGGCGGCGAGGGCGAAGGAGCTGCTGAAGGCGTGGGTGGCGCCGCGGTTGAGCTGGTCCTGCAGTTCTTCGCGCAGCTGGATCGTTTCCGCCCGCTCCCGCGGGTCGTCGGGCAGCGGTTCGAAGGCGGGGCCGATCGTCGGCACCTTGCCCTTCTCTTCGTCGAGCCGATCGGTCACCTTCTGCGTGAGCTTGATCTTCAGCAGTGGTTCGACCGGGGAGTCGAGGATCACCGCGGTGCCGGCGTTGATCGCGTCCTTGCGCTGCTCGGCGATTTCGTGGGTGAAGATCGGGGTCAGCGCCAGCAGGCCGAGGACGACGCCGGCGTGGCGGGCGGAGATCGTCCAGCCGCCGTGGATCGCCTGCGGGGCGCGGCCGCCGAGCGCGGTCTCGGTCAGGGCCGAGAGCACCAGCGAGAGGCCGAGGCCGACCAGGATCTGCGGCGGCACCGTCACCGCCACCTCGGCGCTCGGCAGCAGCGCCAGGCCGCCGAGGCCGCCGGAGACGAAGATCGCGCCGGCCGCGGCCCGCGCCCGCGCCGACTCGACGTAGTTGCCGAGGCGGCTGCCGACGAGCGCCGCCAGCGGCATCACGGAGACGACGATCGCGGCCTCGATCGGCGACAGGCGCCAGCCTTCGATAAGCAGCAGGACGAGGAGGAAGAGGGCGGCGGCGATCGCAGCCGAGACCATCGCCAGGGCGAGGTTCGCCCAGAGGTGCGGTTTGCCGGTGCGGCGCAGCTCCGGCTCGATGATCCCGGTCGCCTGCTCGTGGCGGGCGACGGCGAGGATCGGCACCGCGGCGGCGAGCGAGATCGGGATCTGGATCAGGAAGATCGATTGCCAGGAGACGAGCTCGGTGAGGAGGCCGCCGACGGCGGGTCCGAGCGCCGCCCCGGTGGCGCCGGCGCTGGCCCAGACCAGCGTCGCCCGGCGCTCGGAGCCGACCGTCGCCGGCAGCAGCTCGAGCGCGGCGGTGACCGCGAGAGCGCCGCCGAGCGCCTGCACGCAGCGGGCGACGATCAGGGTCGAGAGGTGGTCGGAGACACCGCAGGCGAGGCCGGCGCCGGCGAAGATCGCGAGCCCGACCGAGGCCGCCCGGCCGGGACCGACCCGGCGCGCCACCAGCGCCGCCGGCACCGCCGCCAGCGCCATCACCAGGTTGAAGGAGATCAGGACCCAGGTGACACCGGCGACGCTGGTGTCGAGTTCGCGGTAGATCTCCGGCAGCGCCAGGACGACGACCGAGGAGTCGGCGAGGACGAGGCCGACCGCGAGGGCGAGCGCGGCGACGCGAGGTCGGGGTGCAGCGGCGTTCATGGCGCCCCCAGTCTCACCGGTAACCCAGCTCCTGTGCGTACTTCTGGCGATACTCGTCCCGCTTCTCCAGCACCTCTTCGACGTAGGCACGGGTTTCGGGGAAGGGGATCTCGGCGACGGTGAGGCTACTGCCGCCCCACTCGTCGGCGTTGCCGGGGCCGGCGTTGTAGGCGGCGAGGGCGGCGGCCTCGTCGCCGTCGTAGCGTTCGAGCAGTTCCTTCAGCAGGAAGGTCCCGTAGCGGATGTTGATTTCGGGATCGGAGAGGTCGTCGAGCTTGAAGGTGGTGCCGCCGCTCTGGCGCTCGATGAATTCGGCCGCTTCCGGGGTGATCTGCATCAGGCCGCGGGCGCCGGCGCTGGAGGTCGCGTCGCTGAACTTCGACTCCGAGTAGATGACCGCCGCGATCAGCGCCGCGTCGACTCCCTTTTCCTTCGACTGCTGGCGGATCACGTCCTCGTGGCGCAGCGGCAGGGTCAGCTCCTGGATCGCCTTGTCGAAGACGCCGCCGGCGACGAGGACGCCGACGATCAGGCCGAGGACGACCGCACCGGCAGCAAGGACCGGCCAGCGCCGGCGCTTCCGCCGAACCCTGCGCTTCATTCCGCCAGCTTTTCGAGCAGCGCGGACAACGCCCGCTCGAGGTCCTCGACCGAGCCGTCGTTGGCGACCACATGCTCGGCCTTCTCCGCCTTCTCGTCCTGGGGAAGCTGGCGCGCCTCGCGCTCGTTGACGAGGGCGTGGCCGCGCGCCTCGGCCCGGGCGCGGCGAACCTCGTCGGCGGTGACGATGGCGACGGTGGTGTCGAAGACCGCGTCGCGACCGGCCTCGAACAACAGCGGCACCTCGACGACGGCGAACTCGGTCTCCGCCGGCAGCGCCGCCAGCCAGGCGGCGGTGCGTTCGCCGACCAGGGGGTGGACCTGGGACTCGAGCCAGACCAGCTCGTTGCTGTCGGCGAAGACGATCTCGCCGATCTTCGAGCGGTCGACGGTGTCGTTGGGCGCGACCTCGGGACCCCAGCGCTCGACCAGGCGTTCGCGCAGCTGCTGCGATTCGAGCAGTTCGTGGACGACCGCGTCGCTGGACAGCGTCGCCGCCCCGAGCCGGGCGAAGGCTGCCAACGCCTCGGACTTACCGGCCGCGATGCCGCCGGTGAGGCCGATCGTCAGCGGCATCGAGCCTTAGGAGTCGGTCGTTTCCTCGGACGAGTCGGACTCGTCGCCAGCCGCGTCATCGGTGTCGTCGGGGGAGTCGGGTCGGTCGGCGACCGTTTCGCCCTCCTGCTCCGCCCCTTCACCCTCGGCGCCCTCGTTCTCGCCGTGCTCGGCGCTCGCCTCGGGCTCGGCGGGAGCCTCCTCTGCGGGAGCCTCCTCGACAGCCTCGGCCTCAGCCTCAGCCTGGACGTCGCCATCGACGGCTGCGTCCTCGACGAGCTCAGCGGCATCGTCGGCGACCTCGGCCGGAGCCTCCTCGGCAGGCTCCTCGGCCACCTCGGCCGGAGCCTCCTCGACAGCCGGCGCCTCCTCGGCGGCGGGTGCCTCGAACTCAGTCGCAGCCTCGGGGGCCTCCTCCGCGACAGAAGCCTCGGCGTCGCCCTCGGCCTGCGCAATCTGCGCGCCGAGATCCTGCATCGGCATGTTCTGGCCCTCGACCCGCTTGATGCTGAGCGAGAGCCGGCGGCGCTCTTCGTCGATCTCGAGGATCTTGACGTTGAGCGTGGCGCCCGGCTCGACCACTTCGCTCGGGTTCTCGACGTGGTGGTCGGCAAGCTCGGAGATGTGAACCAGGCCCTCGACGCCGGGCAGGATTTCGACGAAGGCGCCGAAGGCGACAACCTTGGTCACCTGTCCCTCGAGCACGTCGCCCGGGCGGTGGGTGCTGATCACCCGCTGCCACGGGTCCTCCTGGGTCTGCTTGAGACCAAGGGAGATGCGCTGGCGGTCGCGGTCGATGTCGAGCACTTTGATCCGCACCGTGTCGCCGATCGCGACGACTTCGGAGGGGTGGTTGACATGACTCCAGGAAAGCTCGGAGATGTGGATCAGACCGTCGATCCCGTCGAGGTCGACGAAGGCGCCGAAGTCGACGATGTTGGAGATCTTGCCTTCGACCACCTGGCCGGGCTCGAGGCGGCCCAGAATCTGCTCGCGGACCTCCTTGCGCTCCTCCTCGAGCACGGCGCGGCGCGAGAGGACGACGTTGTTGCGGGAGCGGTTGAGCTCGATCACTTTGCACTCGAGGTCCTGGCCCATGAACTCGTCGAGGTTGTGGACGCGGCGGATGTCGACCAGCGAAGCGGGCAGGAAGCCGCGCACCCCGAGGTCGAGGATCAGGCCGCCCTTGACGACCTCGATCACCTTGCCGGTCACCGGTTCGCCCGAGTCGGCGGCGACTTCGATGCTGCGCCAGGCTTTCTCGAAGCGGGCTCGCTTCTTGGAGAGGATCAGGCGGCCCTCGGCGTCCTCCTTGGTGAGGACCAGGGCGTCGACGACCTCACCGAGCTCGACCTCCTCGGCCGGATCGACCGACTTGCGGATCGAGAGCTCGTTCGAGGGGATGACTCCCTCGGCCTTGTAGCCGATGTCGACGAGAACCTCGTCCTTGTCGATGCGGACGACTTTGCCGTTGACTACGTCGCCCTCGTCGAAGGCGACCATCGTCGCCGCGTAGTTGGGGACGATCTGGCCGTCGATGTTGAGCAGCAGGCCGCCGGAGCCCTCGACGGGCGTGGCGGACGGGGCAGGGGTCATGGTCTCGGTCGCGGACACGGCCGCCCATAATTGCAGAAATCAACCGGCCGCTGTCCGTCCCTGCTGCCGGTCCAGATACGCTGCACTTGATGCCGGTTCGAGCAACGAAGCGGGGGCAGGAACGCACCCCCCTCGATGGAAGTCGCGACGTCCTTATATGTGGTGCCAGCTTTGCCGGCCTCGCGGTCGCGCGCGAGCTGGCGGGGTCGGGCGCCGACGTGCTGGTGATCGACCGCTACGAGATCGGCGAGCGCCAGACCTCCGCTTGCGGGATCCCGACCGAGTGGCTGCGGCGGCTCGGCCTGATGGACTCCGAGTGCCAGCGCTTCGACACGCTGGTCATGCACACGCCGCACGGGGACTCCCGCTACAAGCTCCCCTGGACCTTCTCCACCTTCGACTACCGGCGGCTCTGCGAGCTGCTCTGGGCCGATTGCGACGCCGAGTTCGAGACCGCCAAGGTCAACGGCCGCGGCACTCCCGCCAACGGCGACGGCGCGGTCGCGGTCGAGACCGACCGCGGTGTGATCTCGGCGCCGCTGGTCGTCGACGCGCTCGGCTGGCGCCGGGTGCTGGCCTCCGGCGACGGCTACCAGCCGCCCGACGCCCCGCTCTCGCGCGGGCTCGAGGTACACCCGGGCGGCGCCAGCGAAGACCTGGAGATCTGGATCGACCGCAAATACGTCCCGGCCGGCTACGGCTGGTCGTTCCCGGCCGACAACGAGCTGCGGATCGGGGTCGGCTCCTTCGACCCGCGCTTCCACGTCAAGGACACGACGGTGCTGCTGACCGAGGACCTCGGCAAGGAGCCGAACGAGTACCAGGGCAACTGGATTCCGCACAAACTGCGGCGGGCGACCGAGGGCGGCGTCTTCTTCGCCGGCGACTCGGCGGGCCACTGCCTGCCGCTCAGCGCCGAGGGGATCAGGACCGCGCTCTATTTCGGGATCGCGCTCGGGCGCGAACTGCGCGCCGTCGTCGAGGAGCGCCAGAGCCGCGAGCAGGCGGCCGCGACCTACGCCGAGTTCAACGACTCCCACGAGTGGAAGTTCAAGTGGATGCTGCGGGTTCAGAAGCTGGTGCCGCGGGTGCCGCCGCGGCTGCTCGGACCGGCGATCCGGCTGATGGGCAACAAACGCTTCATCGACTGGTCTTTCTCCCACTACCTTGCAATCGCGCCACCCGAGTTCGCCGGCAAGGCCGATCAGGCTCGCAAGCCGGAACCTATTGCCTCATAGTGTGCGCTATCGCTAAACAGTCGGCGACCGAGGCGGCGGACGAATCGACCCAAGTCGGGCAGCGCCTGCGCAGCGCCCGCGAAGAGCTCGGCCTCAGCCTGCGCGAGGTCGCGCGGCGGCTCGACATCTCCGCCAGCGCCCTCTCCCAGATCGAGACCGGCAAGTCGCGGCCGTCGGTGAAGACGCTCTACGCGATCGTCTCCGAACTCGGCCTCTCGATGGATCAGCTGTTCGCCGACTCGGGTGGCCAGACGCAGAAGCCGAAGGGGCCGACCACGGTCGAGGAGGCGGCCTCGATGGCGCCGAACGGCAGCGGCCAGGACGTACAGCTGCCGGTCGTCCAGCCGGCCGCCAGCCGCTCCTCGCTCGACCTCGACTCCGGCGTCACCTGGGACCGCCTGACCGCCGCCCACGACCCCAACGTCGACTTCCTCCACACCACCTACCACCCCGGCAGCTCCTCCAGCGGCAGCGAGAAACTCGTCCGCCACAACGGCCGCGAGTACGGCGTCGTGCTCAGCGGCGAGCTGGAGCTGACCGTCGGCTTCGAGAAGTACCGGCTCGGCCCCGGCGACGCCTGCTCGTTCGACTCCAACGAACCGCACCGTCTCGCCAACCCCGGCAGCGTCGACGCAACCGCAATCTGGTTCGTGATCGGCCGCCGCCAGAGCGATCCCACCTCAATCAGCTTCGACGCGGACTGACGCTCGCGTCGCGACAGCGACCTAGCCGCCCTTGGTCGAGGCCGGCGGCATTGCATGGCCCATGGCGCTGATCTTCATTCATCTCACCCCCCGTCGCTCCTGCTCGCACCACCCTAACTGCAGGCGAAGGCCACGCCAAGCGAGCGTGGTTGGGTGATCAGCTGGTGACGGGGGAGCCCAGGCGGGTGCGAACGGCGATGCGGACGGAGTCGGCGCTGGGGAGGCAAGCGTCCTCGAGGGAGGGGGCGAAGGGGATTGGGAGGTCGTCGGTGGTGATCCGCCAGCCGTCGTCGACGTGATGGAGGGAGTGCTCGCTGAGCTCGGCGAGGGCGGTGGCGGTCCGCCCGTCCGCGGCCCCTCCTCGAGGAAGACCAGCCGGTCGGTGCGGGAGAGCGACTCGGCCGGGGTATCGAGATCGAGGGGCCGCAGGACGGGCAGGTCGATCACCTCGGCGTGGACGCCGTCGGCGGCGAGGGAATCGGCTGCGGCGACGGCGACACCGGTCATCGCGGTGACGATCGTCAGGTCGGTTCCGGGACGGACGATGCGGGCGCCGCCGAGCTCGATCTGGGATTTCGGATCCCCCCACCACCATCAGCTCTACGCGTCATGGCTGCCGCCGGAGAACTTCCAGGCCGGGGTGACGCCGATGCGGGGCGCGATGCCGGACGAGACCCGGTGCCCCCGACACGCTCGGCGAGCGGATCGCGCACGAAATGCGCACGCGCGGGCTCAAGGTCGAGAAGCACGGGATCGACATGACCGACATGATCGCGCTGGCGGCGCTGCAGCGGGCCGGCATCCACGTCACCGACGGCTCCCAGTGACGCTCTCGGCGCGAGCGATCAAGACCAGCGAGGAGATCGCCCTGCTCGACCACGCGGCGGGGATCGTCGACGCGGTCTACGACCAGATCTACCGCTCACTGCGACCGGGAGTGACCGAGCAGCAGATCGTCGCCGACGCCCAAAAGATGCTCTTCGACCTCGGCTCCGAGCAGGTCGAGGCGATCAACGCCGTCTCCGGCGACCGCTGCAAACCCCACCCCCGCCTTCAGCGTCCGGCGGAACCAACCAGGCATAGCTCGACGCCTACAAGCAGTGCCGCGAATGGCTCGACCTGGCGATCGACCTGGTCCGCCCCGGCACCACCACCGACCAGATCGCCGCCGTCTGGCCGACCGCCGAGGAGCTCGGCTTCCCCAATAGTACGTGCGCGGCGCGGACCTGGTCTCGACACCGAGGACGTCGCGGTCTGAGCTAGGGCCCCCGGCTTAGAGCGATGCAAGGGGGCCGAGCTTCAGCCCGGCCCCTCTTGCTCCGACACAGGAGTAACCCCGAGCGTCGTCTAGATCGGCCTCTCTACTAGCTTGTTGTAACGGTGAGCGGATTTGTTTCCTCGCCGGCTTTGGAATGCGCTTTGAGTGTCAGCGCGCCTTCGAGGCCCGCTTTCTGGCCGCCGAATTTCAGCGTGCCCTGCGTTGTGATTTCGGCATGAGTCGACGATAGTGTCGCGCCCGTCGCGACGACTTTGAGACTACCTTCAACCGGGTACGCCTGATTCAGCGATGCAGGGGTGCATTTTTCAAGCGTGATCGTGGCGAATTTCGCACCTTCTTTAGGTGTAATTTTGATCAGATGACCTTCAGCCTCGGTTCGCCCTGTCAGCTGTTCGGTTGTAATTGTTCCTTCATTAGCGACTACACAGCCTTTCCCGGCCGGCGCCAGTACTTTGCACCCTGTGTAGTGAAGTTTCCCTTCGGCGTGGGCATACATCGTTTCGCCTTCTGTCCTGTTTTCGAACGTTCCTTCACCGTGGACTTCTGTGCATTCGATTTCTGAGGCCAGCCCAGAGATGACCCCTTTCAGGATGGATACGCGGTGTGCCGTTGTGTTTGAAGTGGTGTTGGCGTTGGTAGCTGTTCCTGTTGTTGTCGTGTTGGGTTCAATCGCTACGTGTTTTGATTCTCCACCCGAACCACCCTGGCCTGCCGTGAGGCAATGATCTCCGAGGAAGGTCCCGGCTCCTGTCACGCATGTGTACGCTGTTGTGCCTTTGGCCGAGGCGCCTGAGGCCGCAAAAGCGCTGAGCGCCAGGGCGAAGAGCACCGCGATGCCGAGCACAGATCTTGCTCTGCTCATTAGTATCTCCCCTTCATTTGGTTGACTGGCGCAGGCGGGCGGCCAGATGGTCAGAACGGCGAGCGTCCAG